>NZ_JBEPOT010000001.1:0-932500 GCF_040546905.1 Bradyrhizobium sp. S3.3.6
CGTCAGCCTCACGGCTATCGCCAGCTGACCAGCCCGGCTCTCGCCGGCGAACGCGGTGATCCACCGCCAGCTACACCACGCTACGGGACACGATCCCCACCTTTCCTGTTTTGGTCTTCTATCAGCATGAGAACGGTGTCCTTGAGCACCGACTCGCTGATTGCCATGGTGCCCGACAAAGAATGGAGAATTCCGATTTTGATGGTGCCTTCCCCTGCGTGAGCCGTTGAAACGACGAACACAAGCCACAAACCAAACAATCTCGGCATGACACCTCGTGGCATTGAAGTTGATGTCATGTCGCTGCCCCGACCAGTTCGAAAATGCGGATCCCCTTTGTCATGCCCTTGGCAATGACCGACTCGAGGGGGCTGAACTGGAAGTAATGCTGGACCCGCAAATAGACGTCCTCACTCACAAGGATAGCGGTCCCAAACTGCTTGTTCAGGCTTTCGAGGCGCGCTGCCAGATTCACCGTATTGCCGAGGGCCGTGTAGTTCATGCGCTCCGTCGAGCCGAGATTGCCGACGATGGCTTCCCCGACATGAATGCCAAACCGTGTGAAGAATGGTTTCAGACCCTCGGCTTCGAACTGAGCGTTGAGCTTTTCGCACGCCATTCTGCCCGCAAGAACCGCGCGGCAAGCCCGCTCGATATGGTCGGGCTGTGGATTTGGTGCGTTCCAGAACACCATCACGGCGTCACCAATAAACTTGTCGACTGTTCCGCCTTCGGCGAGGAAGGCCTCTGTCAGCACCGAGAAATACCGCGACATTTGGTGCATGAGCATGTCGGGGTCGGCGGACTCGGCGATAGTCGCAAAATCCCTAATGTCGGTGAAAACGACGGTAACCTCCTCCCTGACTCCGCCTAGCTCTGTAGATACGGAATTGTCCATCACCCCTCGGACGATCTCCCTAGGGACGAAGCGAGCGAACGACCGTATGGTGCGCTGCGCGAGATTCACCGTACTGCCAAGTTCGTGAATTTCCCTAATGCGTGATGCGACCGGCGAGGGGTCGGGTGCAGCCAGCTTCTGGAGTCTGATTGCCTGCGCCGTAATATCCTTCAAGGAACGAGACATTCCGCTACCAAATATCCAAACGATCGGAATAAAGGCAGCACCGGCAATAGTTGCGAGGATTAGTCCGATGAACTGGAGCCTCCGAACACCTTGGACGAAGTCTCCTTGGGCCGCCAGCAACAATATGTTAGCGTTGTGCTGCTCACCCAGAGTGAATTTCGCTAACCTGAACAGGTAGTCGTTGCCTTGGTCGTCACGGATATTTCCATCGTAATGGTCGCGGCCATGCGCCCCTCGCAACACGGCCGCTACGACCCCCGAGTTGATCTCCTTGATGTTGGGCAATTGCGGTTGGGATGGATGTGTCATCGCGCTGGTAACGAATTGTGCAAAATCGGGGTGGGCGATGAGCGAGCCGGTCGAGTCGAAAATCAAGACGATACCATGTTCTCCAGGCCGTTGCGTCTGGACGAAATCGCTGAAGGTGTCGAGCTTGAGATTGGCGGCAAGGACGCCCGGCACCTTGCCTCGCAGGGGTGCGCTAATCGTAATCACCGGTACGCGGAAACTAAACGAAAGATAAGGCAAGGAGACAAGCGACCGGTCGGCTTTCATCGTCTCGTGATACCAGGGCTGCTGGCGGGCGTCGTATCCGTATTTCCATAGATCCAGTTGTCCAACCTCGTTGCCTTGCCGATCTTCAAAAATTCGTCGCAGGGGCAGCTCGCCACCGGGGTTGGGGCGGACCAAATCGATGGCAATAGCAGCGCGAGGTGTCGCACGTAACCTCTCGCGCTGCTCCTCGCTGAGGTCACTGGTGCGCCGCACCTGCAACGAAGCGCCAGTTTCGAAGCCGACAGAGATCCTGTCCATTTGGGGCAGTTCCTGCAGTGCGGCTTTGAATAGTGCAATCGCCGGGCCGGTCTCGGTCCCCTCATTTGAATCGGCTACGCTGGAACTGGTTGCCAGCACACGCACCAACGATGCTAAAGTGGTTATCTCCGTCTGAAGAATTCCCAACGCCTTCGCGCTGGTCGCGTCCATATAGGCAGATGCAGCTTCCTGCGTTGCAGAACGAAGAGCCCGGACCTGAATAGCAATCAGCAGCGCGGCTAGAGCGATGATAAACACCATCACCGCGGAGGTAATTGAGGTTCGAAATGTCAACCTCCACCGGCCACTCGGCCGGATTAGTGCTTTGAGTTCAATCTCCTGGGTCGCCATACCTGCTTTATCTCTGTTAGCTCGTTCGCCCGGCCGGTTTGGTTACGGCCGGCCGTGCTAAGGCAGGAGGCTCAATTGCTCAGAGTCCATTCACCGCCGATCGTCAGGAGTGCGATCGTTCCGAGAATTCTAAAGCGCTATCTTCTCATGCTCCTTTGTCTGACTATTCCATAATATCGCGCTCGCGGTCTTGGTCAGTTATGCCGTTTCTTTACTGAAAGTGCGCCGTTTCATTTGTAATCCGATCTCAAAGAAAGGCGCTTCATCACAAGGCACCGGGCAAATAGCCCGCGCTCATGATCGTATCGCCACTTGGCGATTGCGCGCGCATCTATGCCGAGAGACTTGCAAAGCCCATCGGCGACGACATGCCATTAGCCATCGTTCCGTGCAGCAGGCTGGCAAAAATGCGGCGCTGGCCGTTCGCTTCGACATGACGATAGGCCTAGGCGGCGGGAGTTCCATCGTCGGCCGTGAACAGCGCGTCCTTTGCGGCGTTTTCGCTGATGACCTTCGCCAGCCAGCTACCGGGAATGCGGCCGTCGCGGCCCGCAACGATCAGCGTTTCGTAAGAGGTCGGGAGCGAATTATCTCACAAGTTATTTTTGAAAACGGGAATTGATCTCCACTGTCGCCGTCATCCCAACCACGAGCCGCACATTATCTGGCACGTGATCGATACGAATCCGAACAGGCACGCGTTGGGCAAGGCGGACCCAGGTGAAGATCGGGTTTACGGATGCGAGGCCCGAGGCGTCAGGTTGCGCGTTCGCGACGGTGATGCCCCGTGCGGTGCTTTCGACATGACCTCGAAGGACTTGGCGATAGCCCAGCAACTTGACCGCCGCCGGGTCGCTCTCGTGAATTTTCGACAGACTGGTCTCCTCGAAATAGCCATCGACCCAGAAGGAGTCGGCGTTGACTACGGAAATCCTCTTCTGTCCGATGTTGACGTAATCGCCGAGCTGCACCAGCAGGTTAGTCACATAGCCGTTAACCGGCGAGAGGATCCGCGTCCGCCTCAAATTCACATTGGCCTGATCCAAATTGGCAGAGGCACGCCGATAGCTAGCTTGCGTTGGCGGCGAAGGTCTGCTTTTCCTCGGTCGAGGCTGCGAGATCGTCCAGCCTTTGCCGGCGCTGGAACTCCGCCTCCGCGTTCTGTGCGGTCGCCCTAGCCTGTTCGACGGCCGCCTCCGCAAGGCTAACGCCGATCTTGTAGTCCGTCGGATCGACGACCATCAAAAGATCGCCTTTGCGCACAAACTGATTGTCGGCTACGGGAAGCTCAACGATCCGTCCTGCAACCTCAGGCGCCTCGGCGACGACATAGGCGCGTACAGTGGCGTCACGCGTCCAAGGGGTCTCCATATAAGCGTTCCATGCCGCCCAGACGGCCAGGCTCGCAAGCCCCAACACCCCGAGGGTGACAGCTGTTCGGGTGATTCGGCGGCGCGCTCCGTCACGGCTATAATCAACTTCCAACATGGGCAGGCTCAATTTGCTGCGAAAAGAACGATGCATGAGAGGATGATAGCGTA
Organism: Bradyrhizobium sp. S3.3.6; assembly: GCF_040546905.1. Classification (NCBI taxonomy): domain Bacteria; kingdom Pseudomonadati; phylum Pseudomonadota; class Alphaproteobacteria; order Hyphomicrobiales; family Nitrobacteraceae; genus Bradyrhizobium; species Bradyrhizobium sp. S3.3.6. Next base: position 3,790 of record NZ_JBEPOT010000001.1, read on the forward strand.
GACGGCAAACTCTAGAAGCGCCGGGTGCCAAGCGAGCCGCAGGATGCCGCCTCTGTCGGCAGCCCAGCGGAGCGGCAGCAGGATGAGCCAAGCCACCACCATCATCACCGAGATCGGCGCCAAGTAGACGCCGAACAAATCGATCTCAACAAAGCTCATGGATAACCTTCGAGTCGAAGTAGACTGCGTGTCGAAGGAGCTCGTCGGAGATGGCGCGGATGCAGCCTTGCGCCCGCAGCACCAACGTGCGTTTCCTGCCGGCAGCTGGAAGCGTCGAGAGCGCGTTGTCGAGATGCTCGAGCCGTTCTCTTGCAAGGGCGCTCTCGCCCCACACTAGGGGCTTAAGCGCGGCATCGATCTGCGCACTCTCGCCAAGCCGGCGCGCGATACGGCGAAGCCGGATAACATCGGATCCGACCGAAAGGGCAACGAGCAGCCGGGAGCGCTGCAGCGAGTCGGCTTGCTGGGGAAAAACTGATAGCCGAGCGTATACTGCGCTTTCCCATGCACTTCGCGTTCTTATTGTCCCTGTTGTCGTCATCTTGCGCAGATCACGAAGAGTGAGAGCCAAGAGGCGGGCAGCACGGAATGCTGGTGAAGCTGCCGGCATCAGGCGGAACGCAAGCGTAGACACTCCCGCCCCAACAATGATGGCCAGCGCGGAGTTGTAGAATTGTACCGAGTCGTAGCTGATCACATTCTCCGGGTTCACGAGCGGGAGGAACCATGAGGCGATGGCTCCGAACATTGCCGGCTGCCAGGGGAGCGTGGACAGCGCCGCCGCCGGTATCAGCACCACTCCGATCGCAATCGCCAGGCTAGGGAAAGTCTCGCAGCCGGGCAGCACGGCGAATTTGATGACCGCAGGCAGACGGCGGCCATTGTAACGCCGAGCCAGCGGCTCTTGGCGGTGGCATAAGCCTGGTCCACATTGGGCGAGAAACTGATGATGAAGATTGTCGACCAGGCGATCGCTATGGCTCCGCTCGGCCATGCTGTGATGATCCAGAAAAACTCGACGCAGCAGACGGTCGCAAATATGCGCACCGCATTGATCAGTGCAGGAAGGTAATCGGGAATCGGTAGCTGCGCCGTACGAGCTTTCCGCTCGCATCGACCCCGACCAACTATCATTGTAATGCCGTCGAGCGTACGTGTGATGCCGATCAGCGCTTCGGCGACCCCATCGGCCAGCATCCGCACTGAAGGTGTGTGGACCGGCAGTGCCATCATAACCTTCACCGCGGCGGCACAGGTGCGCCGCAAGTAGGCGGCATTGGTCGCCCAGCTTGCCAGATCGCTTTCGACAGACGTTGAGCGCAATGCCGTAGGTAAGCTTAGCAAAACAGCTTCGGCTTCATGCCTGCGGTGCTCCCTCGGAACCAACTCCAGATAATTGGAAACCATGCGCCAGCTTGAAAGGGCAACGAACAGCCCTTGCACCGCCGCCCGCAATTCCTGCGAACGTAGTCGCAAATCCGGCGCTTCGCCGATCACCTCGTCGATCACGGGTTCGAGTGCTATGGTCCGTTCAATGAGATCGCGGCGTCTCATGCGCATCTCGTCACCACCCGCTCCGGCGAGCGCGCGGGCCAATCCGTGGGTGAGCTCCGACCGCAGAACGGCGAACAACTCCGCGAGGCGACGCCGTGCTCGACCAACGTCGGTGCTAGCCATGACCACAGTCGCGCAGGCCAACCCGATCCAGATCTCGCTGACCCGTGTAAGGGCCAACAAGAAGATGTCCCCGCTCGGCCCGCCGGTCGCGCCGAACTCGTCGCTCGCGACGATCACGGCTGTAAAGCCGGCAAGGGCGGCGCCATAGGCGGCAAAGTTGCGCAGAATAGTCGCGACGAAGCCGCATGCAGCGCCCCAGAAAGCAAGACCCAGGAGGAAGCCGGCACGGCTTTGCGGGAAGCAAGCGGTGAGGATCACGATCGCCACGGCACCAAGCACCGTGCCGACCAGGCGGAACCGCGCCTTCCGTAGCGAGGCCCCGAGACTTGGTTGCGACACGATCGCGGCCGTCGTGCCCGCCCAGTAGGCGTTATCAAGCCGGAGCCAAAATGCGATGTAGAGGGCGAGGCAGGCTGCGGCCCAGACGCGCAGGCCAAAGAGCAGATTAGAGAGCAGCGACGGTATCCGCCGCGGCGACTGACCAGTCTCCGGCCGCGCGGTCGTTGCAGACAGCGAAAGCGGAACCGGCCCCATCAGCCCGCGCTCCCGCCGTGTTGGAAGGAAAAGCCCAATGCGAATGCGATCAACGCGGTGCTGGCGGGCAGCGCCAGGGAGAGGAGACCGACCGCAGCCTCACACGCGGCGCCAACACCGCACCCAACGGCAAAGCCGAGAATGGTTGGCCACGTATGTAGCGCTCGATTGCGGGCTGCGGCCACGTCGCGCGGATCGCGCCTGAAAACCACGGTTCCGATATCCATTGCAAACCGCGTGATATTGCTGGTCATCACAGCTGTCGGTGCAGCACCTCGTAGCGAGATCTGCACAAGGGCGTTCTGCACCGCCATGGCGGCAACGCCGAGCATGCCTGCGGTTATCATTATGCGCGCGTTTGGATCTCTTTCAGCACCTGCCGTGACGCAGAGAAGCAACATGCCCGAAAGCAGTACGGCTTGTAGCGCCAGTAACGGCCGCAGCGAATCGGTTTGCATTATCTCCAGGCCCGCAGCCAGCAGCCTTGTCAGGCCGAGTACCGCAATGAAGACGGGAACGGACAGTATCGGCGCCATTGGGGCGGTCCCGCCGTCGACTAAATGCGCGGCCAGAATGACCATATTGCCGGTAATGTGAGCGGTGAACAGTCTGCCAAGCCTCAGGAAGGTGATGACATCGACGCTTCCTGCGGTCACGCTGAGCACGAACGGCAGCAACGTCATGCCGAGCGAGGTGTCGACCGAAGGCGTCAAGGGCCAAGCACGCGGAACATCAGACCTGTCTGCAACGTCGTGCCCCCACGGGATAGCGATAGGACTCGGTACGTCTGCGCCAATGAGGAGGTTCATTGTGCCTTAGGCGTTCGGATAACGCGTTGAAACAGGTGCGAGCCTGTCCATTGACATACGACACCTAATGCGGTCCCCACCGCAGTGTCGGCAAAGACGGAGCAACGGCTGCTGCCAGGCGTCCGTGGGGCTCATTGCTGCAACGACCATGTCGGCCGTCGTTATTCCTACGGTGACAATGTCCTCACGCCGACCCAACAGCGCCATTACCAATGTGCCGATGGCTATCAATGCTGCCATCCCCACCGGTATAAACGGGAAGAGCGAGAGGTAGAGCAAACACAGCGCGAAGCTGACGCAGGTGGCTATTAGGCGTGCGATACCAGCGGACAGGCTCCCGGGACGGGTTTCTCTGAAGACGAACACGGTGGCGACTACCGCCCACATCCCGCCCAGGAAGTCGAAAGAGTCGTCAACAAATCGAGACAGGGCATCGGTCATTACCCAATAAGTGATGAGACACGTCATCGCCATGTTCAAGGCATAGGCGACAACCCATGAAGACAGCCTCGGGCTTTTCACTTCCGGTGTGGCTTCGTCTCGCACTGGGTCGCTCCGCAATGATCGGTCTTCGGCTTCCCGCGTGTTTCGCGGAGTCGAAACTTGAGTTCGCCCTCCGCGAGAACCAGGGCGGCCACTTTGGGCCGCCCTGGCGACGCGTTTCAGTATTGAGGTTTGTAGAGGTGACGTTCGATCCATGCGCGGATATCCCGCGGCCGCTCCACCTGAGCCAAACCCTCATCGAACATGTACTCGGCGACTCGGGTTGCCGTTGTGGTTTCCGTTTCCAGAATGTTGTCCTGGCCCGGAAATAGCATGCCCTTTGCGCTGAGATCCGGGCCAATCTGATCGGCGGAGGCCTGGGCGGCGACGATGAAACATTCGTCGGTGATCAGCCGCGGCCGCGCCGCGTACGTTGCGAGTCCGACCGCAGGAAAGATGTAAAAGTTGTTGGCCTGACCGGGATGGTAAGTTCTGCCATTTAGCGTCACGTCCGGAAATTGTACGCCAGCCGCGAACAGCGCTTTGCCTTTCGACCAGGTGTATGCCTGCTCAGCCGTGCATTCCGCCTTATCCGTGGGATTGGATAGCGCGAAGATGATCGGCCGCTCATTTAGTTTGCTCATAGCCTCGACAACACGCTGGTTGAACGCGCCACCCTTGGTGCTGACGCCGATCAGGACCGTGGGCTTCAGGGTCTCGATCGTTTTCACGAGATCCTTCGACGGCGCCGCCTTGCGCGCGTAAACCTTCTGCGCTTCCGACAGGTTGGCGCGAGATGGCTCCAGCAGCCCGTCAATGTCGAACATCGAGATGCGGCTGCGCGCTTCATGCTGGGACAGTCCTTTTGCCTGCATCGCCACGGCGATCAGCTTTGCGATGCCTATCCCGGCCGAGCCGGCGCCGAGGAACAGAATCCGTTGGTCAACCAGCGGAGCGCCGATGATCTGCAATGCCGTCGTTAGTCCAGCAAGCGTGACGCTGGCTGTACCCTGGATGTCATCGTTGTAACAAAGTATCTTGTCGGCGTAGCGGTTCAGCAATCGGATCGCATCAGTGCCCTTCCAATCCTCGAAGTGGATGCAGCAATCGGGGAAAACCTGCTGCACCGCTTGGACAAATTCTTCGACGAGTTCGTCCAGTTCCTGGTCGGACGGAGGCTTCTCGCGCGAGCCAAGATAGAGCGGATCAGCGCGGAGCAACTCGTTTGTCGTGCCGATATCGAGCAACACCGGCAGCAGGCAGTCTGGAGGCACGGCAGCACACGCGGTATAGAGTTGCAGCTTGCCGATCGGGATTCCCATACCGTTGGCGCCGATATCGCCGAGGCCAAGAATGCGGCCTCCTGTCGAAACGCAGATGAAGCGTATATCCCGTTCGGGCCAGTTGCGCAGCACTTCGGTAATCCGTCCCTTCATTGCGCGCGTGATATACATGCCGCGCGCGCGGCGATAGATGTGGCCGAAGGCGAGGCACGCGTCGGCGATCGTCGGATCGTACAGGATTGGTATGAAGCGCGCCGGATCGGACATTACTGCGCGATAGAACAACGTTTCATTTCGGTCCGACAGCCCGGTGAGATAAACGTAGCGTTCAAGGTCGTTCGGTTTCGCCTCCAGGTGTTCGATGACACGCTCGACTTGCCGGTCGATATTCTCCACCGATGGCGGCAGAAAACCTTCAAGCCCGTGTTGGCGGCGTTCTTCCAAACTGAATGCCGTACCTTTGTTAAGAACGGGATCATTCAGCAGCGCGACTCCATGCAGAGCATTGTGAGAATGGGTCTTAGTGATCTGCATCATAGACGTTTTCCTCTGTTTCAGTGGGTCGGGCTGCCGACTGCGCGAGCAATTGGCAGGACGGAAAGCGAGCGTACGCCCTGTGCGCCGTGGATGAGCACACCCTCGATATCCGCAGTCGCGGATGGGCCGGTGTGGAAGCTGGCATAGTGCCTGTCGCGAAACTCAGGTCGGCGATAGGCGTGGTGCAGGTTGACGACGATGTCGGCGGGATCGAGGAGCACGATCAGGTGCTGCGCGAGGTAAGCGACTCCGTTGACGTGAAGGTCCGCATCGCTCAAGAGCACGGAGCCAGTCTCCGCAACGGCGAATGCTGCTCGGACGATGGCAAAATCGACATCCGCCAGATCTCGCGGCGCGCGCACATCGGCGACCTCCCGATTTCCCGCGATCTCCGGCACGGTAGAGCACACGACTTTGGCGTCCGCGATCTTCGCCCGGACCGGCGCCAGCATGTCGCCGGAAGCTGGCGGATCGAGGAAGTTGCCGCCCATCCGGTGCAGACTGTCCTTGAAAGCCGGCAGAAGCGACGCCGGCGGGTCGCTGTCAAAGAGGGGTACGTGCGGCAGCGGCCGGTCTACACGTGGCAGGTTGGCTAGAATTGAAGCGAGGATGTCGTCGCGGCTGCTCATTCCTTCACTCCCCGGCTCGCGTGATACCAACTGTGGAAAGTTTGTTTAGGCGGATGCGGCACTTCGCGATGCTTCCCCCAGGCGTTAAGGCCGTTGTAGATGACGAAACGCGGCAGATGGGCGAGCGCCGTATCGGCCGTAGCGATCGCGGCGCGGTAGGCCGCCGGCCGGGACAACAATGCACCGGCGGCCTTCATGGCGGCCTTTTTGGCAAGCGGCACCTCATGCTGGTTCACGAGAACGCGCCGCCAGGCATAGATCTGCTCGTGGATGTTGATCTTCACCGGGCAGACATTGGTGCAACTGCCATTGAGCGACGACGCAAATGGCAGGTTGCTGTATTTCCGCGCGTTGAAGGTCGGATCGATGATGAGGCCGATCGGGCCGGAGTAGGTGGCGCCGTAGCTCAGGCCGCCGCTGCGCCGATAGACCGGACACGTGTTCATGCAGGCGCCGCAGCGGATGCACTTCAGGGACGTCCAGAACTCGTCCAGACCCAGGCGGGCTGACCGGCCGTTGTCTACGAGCACCACATGCATCTCGCCCCCCGCCCGAGGTCCGCGGAAATGGGAGGTGTACTGCGTCATCGGCGACCCGAGGGCGCTGCGCGACAAGAGGCGGACGAGCACCGCCAAGTGCTCCAGGCGGGGAATGATCTTCTCGATGCCAATCGAGGCGATGTGCAGCTTCGGCACATTGGCCGACAAATCGGCGTTGCCCTCGTTGGTGCAGACCACGAATGTCCCGGTCTCGGCGACCACAAAATTGGCCCCCGTCATACCCGCATCGGCATTGAGGATCAGCGGGCGGGTCGCCTCCCGCTGTGCTTCCGCCAGATAGTGGACATCACTGTTGTCCGGGTCGGTGCCGATCGTACGCGAGAATACTCCCGCCACATCGGTGCGCAGCTTGTGCACGGCGGGCACCACCACATGGCTTGGATCCTCGTTGTCAAGCTGCTGAATGCGCTCGCCGAGATCGGTCTCGATCACTTCGATTCCGACGGAAGCCATGTAATGCCGGAAGCCGCACTCCTCGGTCAGCATCGACTTGCTTTTGATCAGCGATTTCGCGCCGTGGTCACGCAGGATGCCGTGCACAATGTGGTTGTGCTCGGCGGCGTCGCGTGCCCAATGCACGTGAATCCCGTTCGATCTCGCATTGGCCTCGAACTGACCGAGATACTCGTTGAGATGGGTGAGCGTGTGCTCCTTGATAGCCGAAGCGAGGGAGCGAAGCTCCTCCCATTCGGGAATGCCATGCATTTCTCGGTCGCGCTTCTGCCGCAGATCCCAGAGCCGCTCGTCATGCATCTTCTCGTGCTCGGTAGCGGCGATGAAGCGAGCGGCTGCCTCCTGCTGGTCAATAGGTCGGTTGCCGCGGACCTTGGCACCCCGCGGTTGCGGCTCAGGAGCCGGCCGCAGCGGCTTCGATGTTCCCTCGGCATGATCCAGGCGGCGGCCGTCGCGGACGATGGCATCGGGATCGCCCTCGGCCCGCAGCTCGGGATGCAGCATGGCGTCATCGGTTCGCTCGCGAATCATGCTCATGCGCTGGCTCCGTTCAGGATCTGGGCGATGTGAATGAACTTCACCGGAACGCCGATGCGTTCGGCGCAGCCTTGCTGATGCATCAGGCACGAGCTGTCGGCCGAGACAATGTATTCGGCGCCAGCCTGTGCATGGTCGCGGACCTTGTCGTAACCCATCTTGGTGGAAACCACCTCTTCGAACACCGAGAAGGTCCCCCCGAAGCCGCAGCATTCGTCGGGGCGAGCCGGTCGAACGAACTCGATGCCGTCAACCTTGGAAAGCAGATCGATGGGCTTGGAGAAGAAGGGCTCGTGCAACTCGGACGGAAGCGCGTGCTTAAGCCGGCGCAGCGTGCCGCAACTGTTGTGCAGTCCGACCCGATGCGGAAACCTGGCCCATGGAAAGGCGTCGACCTTCTGGATGTCGTGAAGAAACTCGACCAGCTCGAAGGTCCGCGCGCGAACCTCCCTGACTTCGTCGGTCTGCTCTATCGCGTCGAAATTGTCCCGCACATGGTGGACGCAGCTACCGGACGGTGAGACGACGCAATCGAAGCCGGAGAAGTTGCGCACGAACAGCGCCTCGGTATCAGCGCATTCGGCGTTGAATCCGGCATTTGCCATCGGCTGGCCACAGCAGGTCTGGTCACGCGGGTACACGACGTCGTGACCGAACCGCTCCAGCAGCTCGAGCGTAGCGATGCCGACGTCGGGGAAGACGGCATCAATGAAGCAAGGAATAAAAAGTCCGATGCGCATAATTCACCTCTTTCCTGTCTCGCACTTCCGAAGGCTCCGCCGTTCAAAGCAGCTTCGGCCCCGGTCGCACGATCTGTTTGACCTGACGCACTAGCGTCAGTGCCGTGTCCTTGCTCTCAACTAACGGCGAGAAATTGCAGCGTTAGTGCATCACGGTCCGTACCGACGCGCCTTACAAGGCTGTGGCGACATAGGGCTTCACCATCTTCTTCGGATTGACGACGCGGTCGAATTCCTCAGCGCTGACGAAGCCAAGCTGAAGAGCGGCGTCCTTGAGCGTAAGATCGTGCTCCAGCGCATGGTGGGCGATCTTCGACGCCTTGTCGTAGCCGATCACCGGCGCGAGCGCCGTGACCAGCATCAGGGAGCACTCGACATATTCGGCGATCTTCTTCAGATTCGGCCGCGTCCCTTCGACCAGAAACTTTCGGAAGTTCGTGCAACCGTCGGTAAGAAGGGTGATTGATTGGGCGGTATTGGCGATCATCAACGGCTTATAGACGTTCATTTCGAGATAACCGCCGGCGCCGCCGAAGCCCACGGCCACATCGTTCGCCATCACCTGAACGGCGAGCATGGTCAAAGCTTCGGCTTGTGTCGGATTGACCTTGCCCGGCATGATCGACGAGCCGGGTTCGTTCTCGGGGATCAGGAGTTCCGCGAAGCCGGCACGCGGCCCGCAGGACATCAATCTTATGTCGTTGCCGATTTTATAAAGCGAAGTCGCCAGGGTGCGTAGCGTGCCGGAGAGTTGCACGAGCGCGTCGTGCGAACCCTGCACGGAAAATTTGTTCGGTGCACTTACGAACGGCAGATTGGTAAGTCTAGCAATCTCGGCGGCTGCCTTGTCGGCAAAGCCAGGTGCCGCATTGATACCCGTGCCAACCGCAGTGCCGCCGAGCGCCAGCCGATAAGTGCCCTTGAGAGCGTCCTCGATCCGCTCAAGATCATCGTCCAGCATGCCCGCATAACCTGACCATTCCTGGCCCAGGGTAAGCGGCGTCGCATCCTGCATATGGGTCCGACCGATCTTGACGATGTCGGCCCATTTGACAGCCTTGCTGGCAAACGCGTCGCGCAGCGCTTTCACGGCGGGGACAAGGCGATCGTTCACAGCAACGGCGGCAGCGACATACATCGCCGAGGGGAATGAATCGTTCGACGATTGCGACATGTTTACATGATCGTTCGGGTGAACCGGCGTCTTGCTGCCGATCTTCGTGCCAGCGAGTTGCGTGCACCGATTTGAGATCACCTCGTTGATGTTCATATTGAATTGGGTGCCGCTCCCCGTCATCCACACGTGCAGCGGGAACATATCGTAATGCTGGCCAACAAGAATTTCGTCGCAGACCCGGACGATCAGCTCGTGAACATTATCATCGAGACGCTTGCCGGCATGGTTGGCATTGGCGGCAGCCTTTTTGAGAATGGCATACGCGCTTATCATCTCGCGCGGCATCAGATCGTGACCGATGCTGAAATGCTCGAGCGAACGTTGCGTCTGCGCTCCCCAGAGCTTTTCAACAGGCACATGAACTTCGCCGAGACTATCGCTTTCGATTCGAAACTTTTCCATTGTACACTCTCTCAGAGAACCGGTGAGCTAACCTCTCCAGATGAGCAAAGAGTCACTGTTCGGGTCCTAGTATGCATCGTACCGCGAGACCTTTCTTGTATTGGGCTGCGAGCCCATGCATCTGACTGCGCAAATAGTGAAGGACACCCAATCCCGCTCCAGACGGCGCAGGCGGCAAACCGACATTAGCGGTCAGCGGTCCGGTCATGGCAAAGCTCATCTCAGCCGCCTGATCAATTCCGGCATTTTGGGTGGGGTCCTGCTCGTGAGCAGGCTTCGGAGTGCGCCAATCAGCGCTTCACTGCCGCGACATCTATCACCTTGTCGCCCTCGACCGCGGCGATCACGCTTGGTCTTAAGGTCGGTAAGAACGCCAGGAATAATAGGGCCGCGACCACGACCATACCGAGACTAGCAACTTCTTTCACCACGATGCTCTCCAGCTAAAATGCGAACCGCTCGCCGTACGGGCCTGTCTCGGCTAAGTTCGTCAGCGAATCCGACAATGCATCTTCAACGAGACTCGTGCTTGTACGCGGCTGCCTTTGATTTGGACCAAACATACTCAAACTTTCGCGAATCAGTGACGATAAGATCCACTGGCGCGACACATGCCACCGGAATCGCCGTGAACTATCGAATCAAAATGGCGTCGCTGCCTGCAACTGTTCTTCGACGATTAGATTGACTTCGCGGTGGGCGATACTTGTTACGGCGCGAGGCTTTGGGTGAAAGATGCGCTTCGGTTGCTCGTGGATGCCTTCGACTACCAAACAGTAAATTCGCATGATCCAGACCAATCGGAGCACATTTTGACAAGCGCTCTGATCTGAAACCTCCCATAAATGCGATCAACGCAATGGGCTCGGACTGGTGCTGGTTCCGCGCAGGTGGTGGTGCCGAACGTGCCCATCGCCAGTGACCTCCGTGACCCAGATAGCCGGCCAGCCCCCCACGAAAGCGAACTATCGCGAGAGTTGACTGATGTTTGAAACGAGACTCGCCTCGCTTGTGATTTCGTCGGCCTTGGCGTTCGGTTCACTGGGCGCGGCTGCCAAATCGAGTGAAACTCTTAACGCGCTAGACGGACAGAATTTCGCACTTGAAGAGACTGTAGATCGCGAGCTGGAGCTGTTCCGAAGCGCGCAAGTATCCCTACAGCAAGCGTTACTGATTTCCGAGAAATTGCACACCGGATCGAGAGTTGTAGACATCAGTTTCGATGGCGCATCACACCCACCGGTCTATAGAGTGAAGAACATTCAAAAGAATCAAATTTGGGAGAATGCTATCGATGCAGGGACAGGGAGCAGCAGTACAGGCGGCAAACACGCGCTGTCTGTTAAAGATCTTGAAGCACGGGATCGGCGTAGCTTATTGGCGTTAAGGACCGTTCGGCAAAAGCTGTCGGACGCCGTCGTCGTCGCGGAGCGATCAACGCGCGGAAAGGCAATTAGCGGAGGTTTAATGAATGAGGATGGGACACTGTACTTTGTAGTTGTTGTGGATACCGCCGATGGTCTAAAGCAAGTACTTCTAGAGCCTCCTCGAGTTCGAGGCCGATGACCGCCGCGCCGGATCGATCTACGTGCCGGCAAGTTCTGTTGAATGTTGGGTCATTCCGCGCCTTCGAGTGCTAGTCGACGTGGGGTCCCTACGAAGATCGGCACGACAAATCTTTGATCCACATGACATTGGGCGGTTCATGCTTCGGCGCCGTTTTGCGGTCCATTTGATCACCCCGGCCTTACCGGCCTGTCTCCGACGCGAAGGTGGCGAGGCGGGCATAGAGCGCGGTCGTGTCGAGCTTAGAATGACCTAGCAGCACCTGAATCACGCGGACATCGGTGTCCTGCTCCAGCGGGTGGGTAGGCGAATAAGATTTGAAGCGTTGACCGCTACGTACAAGATCTCCAGCCTTTCGGTTTTGAGCTCGGCTCCTATCTTATCGGCAACGGCGAAACACAAATCTAGCGATAGCCCGACGGGCGTTTGATCCGCACCAGGGTAGGCAAACGGTCTAGAGGCTTGCCGCCTTCGCAACGGGCTTGCTGCTCTTTCGGTTTTCGATCAGCAATCCGGATTTTCGGGCCGATTGACGATGCAATCATCCGTTTGCCCGACCCATCTTTCTCATTCCCAGTACGATCACATGAGCCGAAGCTGACCGCCTCTTGCTAAACTTGTCCAGCATGTGTCGACGTCTGCAATTCTTGCGGGCACTCTATGGATGATCTCGGCTCGCCGCTCGGTCAAGAGAAAGGCCGGCGGGCGTTACGCCGCCGACCTTGCCTTGCAACTGCCGGTTCGTGGGTCCGGTTCCGTCGCATACCGCTTTCAACTTGATCGGTACCACCTGGTGCCGGCCCGCGCCATTGCACGCGGGTATTGCAAATCCGTACCAAGGTAAGCTCAGGCTACGGAGTCGACATGGATCCGACTATCCCTCGGTTTAGTCACAGATACAGTCCGATCAAGCCGCGGAAGTTTAAGCTGATCCCAAACGTCAATCAGCGCCTCGGCGAGATGATCCATCAACTCATGGCTGTGATGAGGGGATGGCGTTATGCGGAGCCGTTCGTGGCCCCTCGGCACGGTCGGATAATTGATCGGCTGTATGTATATGCCATGTTTCCACAAGAGAAGGTTGGAGACCATTTTGCATTTCTCGGGATCGCCGACATGCACCGGCACGATGTGGGTTTCGCTCGGCATGACGGGCAGGCCTGCCGTGTGGAGCACTGATTTCAGGCGCGCAGCACGGTCCTGGTGGCGATCCCGTTCGCGTTGGGAGGTCCTCAAATGCCGGATGGCTGCGGTTGCCGCCGCGCAGATCGGCGGTGGTAGAGCCGTCGTGAAGATGAAGCCGGGCGCATAGGAACGCACGGCATCGATCAGATTGGCGTTGGCCGCAACGTAGCCGCCGAGACAGCCGAAAGCCTTCGCGAGCGTGCCTTCGATAATGTCAATACGGTCCATCACGCCATCGCGCTCGGCGATGCCTCCGCCATGGGCACCATACATTCCGACAGCATGAACCTCGTCGACGTAAGTCAGCGCGCCATACCGCTCAGCGAGATCGCAGATTTGATGCAACGGCGCTACATCCCCGTCCATGGAATAAAGGCTCTCGCACAGGATCAGCTTCGGTCTGTCAGGTGCTGTCGCGCGAAGCAATTGCTCGAGATGCCGCACATCGTTGTGGCGCCAGATGTGCCTTTCTGCGCCTGAATGGCGGACGCCTTCGATCATTGAATTGTGATTGAGCGCATCGGAGAGCAGTAGGCAGTCTGGCAGCAATTTCGCGATCGTTGCGATACCGGTCTGGTTGGAAACATAGCCCGAGGTGAAGACCAGGGCGGCCTCTTTGCCGTGCAGGCTGGCGAGTTCGCGTTCCAATTCAAGGAGGGAATGATTAGTGCCAGCGATGTTGCGCGTACCGCCGGCGCCCGTGCCCATTTGCGAAGCCGCCTCCACCATCGCGCCGACCACGTCGGGATGCTGGGCCATGCCGAGGTAATCGTTCGAGCACCAGATCACGACCTGCCGGGGACCGACCGGTGAATGCCAGATCGCGTGCGGAAACTGACCGGCAAGGCGCTCCAGATCGACGAAATTACGATAGCGGCGCTCGTCCCGAAGCTGGTTCAGGGCAGAATTGAACAAGGCGTCATAGTCTGAGCGGCGAAAGGCCGGGCCCGTGAAGCAATTTATGCTGCCAACGTCCGCGTTCATGATTTCACCCATTCATTCAAGAGCCAGACGAAGTCTCCGAGTCCGTTCACTCGATCAGGACCTGTACGGCGATCTGACGCGAACCCAGTCAGCGCTTGACCGCGACTATGCCGCGAAGATTTGCCACGATATTGAATGAGAAAATCGTCGCGGGTATTGTTGTGCTTCTTCATCGCTGTCGCGGCTGGCCGAGCGCGCCGCTCGACGTCGTTTGCGTGAGATCGGGGATCTGGCCGAACTGGCGCTCGCCGCCCTGTAAGGCCGCCGCAGAATCAACCACCCGGCGCACGCCGATCAAATCAATTTCAGCTCGTTTCGATAGGCTTCCTGCTGAACGACGAAAGTGCGTAGGAGGTCGGAATGTTGACGAGCTTTACCGTTCCGAAATCGCCATTCGGTCAGGCGGCATTAACACCGGCGCCGCCCTGGCACTACTCGACCGATGTTGTGGGAGTCGAGTTCTCGTCGTTCTGCGTCGTAGAATTTCCGAGGCCTTGGCTTGTTCGTCGGCACCCAATCCATCGAGGAGAATCATAGGCGTGACCATATGGCGGAGGTGAGCTCGTTTTTTATTCTGTGGTCCAACTCGCGAAGAAGCAGTGATCCGTCGGGGTTCGGTGACTGTACAATGTGTTTTGTCATTTCGGATTCCGACGATCTCTGGCTAAAACTGAACCTAAGCGCCCGCCGCGGTTTCGTTCGGATAGCAATGCGTTCTAGATTGCTCGCACAACAAATGGCCTCAGACAGCCCTTATAGCTTGACGCCGCGCTGCTCTAATTCGGCTTCGATCGCTTCAAAGAGGATCTCGACTGGCATCACTGCAAGCCTGGTCCAGAGGATGATCGCAGCGCGCGTGGCGACTAGACGATCGATTCCATGAAACTGCTCATATCCACTGCTCACGTAGGTCAAGAAATTCAGTCAGTTATGCGAGCATCGATATGATTCATACTCTGGAAGCCTCCGACTAGGTATTCGGTCATGCAACGACTACTCCCAATGCGAGATGTCAGTTAACTCGCGCGTGTCACTTGAACGTGACGCGCGGCGGCAGTAAACGTGTCTATGAGAAGCTGACCTTGCTCCTCTTGATGGTGGATAGAGTAGCGGATGTACTTCGGTCGATCTTGTTCAGTCCTGATCCATTTAGGCGGCAACTGCGCAATTCCGTGCGCAGCAACGGCAACTGTTTATCCTTCAATTCCGCCTGCTGAGCGCCCATCATTCCATAAGCCATGACGACGCGGCGTCCGTGCGCGGCATAGCATTAGCGCGCCCCAAGCGCTCCGATAGAGACGCTTGGAGCACCCGCGTTCCGTTGGACGAGATCATCGAATGCGCGGTGATAGGGTCATGCCGGGCGCGAGGCCGGGATTGATCTGCTCCGGCGATGTAGCGCGCGTTGCAGACTCAGCAGGAATCGAATCTGTCGGTGCGCGCTGCGGGGTGAAGACGGGCAGGCAATTTGGACGCAGCACTGGCCCCCTGAATAGCTCAGAGAGCTGGTCCAGGACGTCGGTACGCATGAGGTCGAGCCAGCTTCGATGATCAGTCTCTGATGCCGACCGCACGGTCACCGTGGCGGTCATTCCGGAAACAAGCGGCACATCTGCCGGCACCGTATCGATGAGAACGCGAACCGGCACGCGCTGGGCGAGCCGCACCCAGGTGTAGACTGGATCAACATTGGGCAAGCCTTGGGCACCTGAAGCCGCATTCGACGTGCTTATGCCTCGGGTGACCGTTCCAACATGCCCGATGATAGGCTGAGAATAGCCCATCAATTTCGCCTCCGCGCGATCTCCAACACAGATTCCCGCCATTTTCGTTTCTTCGAAATATCCGTCGATCCAGAAGCTGTCGGCATCGATGATGGAGATATTGCTGGTTCCGGCATGCGCAAAATCGCCGACCCGCATAAGCAGGTTCGTGACATAGCCGTTCACTGGGCTGCGTACCTTGGTCCTTTGAAGGTTAATCTCCGCTTGAGCGAGCTGTTGTTGAGCGGCATCGAGCGCGGCCTTCGCCTGAACGGCATTGCCGGCATAGATCTGCTGCTCCTCGGGGGTCGTTGCCAAGTTAGATAAATGCTGACGCCGCTCGGATTGAAGCTGCTTGACCTGGAGGTCAGCCGCTCGCTGCTGCATTGTTGCGACCCCGGTGAGCTGAGCAACTTCAAAATCAAACGATTCGATCGTGTAAAGGACGTCACCTCGGTGTACAAACTGGTTATCGACAACTCGCACATCGTTGATTTGGCCCGATATCTGAGGTGCGACCCTCGCAACCTGTACACGCACGGTACCATCCCGCGTCCAGGGGGCTATTACGTAGTGTTGCCAGGTCAGAAGGGCGATCAAGATGGCAAGGAGCGCGATCGCAAGCGTGGAAAGACGCTTACCAAGCCCTACGAGAAAAGGTCGGACGGAACCTTGGACCACCAAAGGGATCGGAGCGGACGAAGCCTGGGACAGATCTGGCTCGACTTCGGGCTCGCTGCGCGCAACAGGTTCTGACGCCGGGGACCAATCCGGGTCGGCGCTCGCATGCTCCCGTGTTTTGGCAAGCTGCACATCGAGCGTCGGGACATGATCCTCAGAAGCAGTTGTTTCCATGATTCTCTCTCTAGAACAACAGCGTCAACAGGCCGAGGATCGCAATGTAGAGACTGAGCTCCGCAATCGGCGGATTGCTGAACAAATTTGAAAATCCAACGAGATGCAGAACCGGTCGCAATATCACGACGATAACGATCGTCGCTACGGCGTAGGAAAGGAGGGGCGCGATCAGAACTCCGCCAATCACCAGTTCTCGATAGCTATGCGTCATGATCTTCTCTCCGCGAAGACTTCCGCGCCGGGACGCGGCGAGGTGAACGTGACGCTTGCGAGGACAAGCGCTGCGCTGGCGCCGGCCACGGAAATGTCTCGGATGGACGCCGCCTCGTTCAGTGCACGGGTCGAGGCGACGATGGCACCGGGGTCCCGCTTCACGAGCGACGTGTACGCCGCGCCGACTTCAAGCCGTAGCGGACCCTCGGCAAGCCGATCCAGCTCGACCTCGCACAGGCGAAGAGTCGCCGCCTGGTCAAAGATCGCCATGGCCTCTTCCATTGCCGGGCGATGCTGAAGGACGTTGCCGTCGGCGGCCAGGATCTGCGCGACCCGACCGGCATCGCGAAACATGGCCTCCTCGGGGGCCAGGTCCTGTTTCGCGTGAAACGGCAGACGGCTGAGGTCACGGCGCGCTGAGGCCAGCAACCAATGTCGACGACGATCGTTCGATGTCGGAGGAATGAAGATCTCCGCCGCGAACAGAAGGCCTGTCGCGAGCAGCAGGAAGAGACCGGAAAACAAAAATGTCTGCGGATTGTAGGTTTGCGGATTGCTGGGGGCAAGAAGCGCCAGGATGAAGACCAGGTTAAGCCGGCCGAGCGTCGACAGGATCCGGTTCGGCAAAGTCATCAGGAGTGCTGCTCCGATCATGAACGGTGCCAGGCCGATCGCCAGCAAGGGAAACGCCGTGGCGCCATCGAGAACGACGAACTCCAGTATGCCGGCCATGAGTGATGCGATGGGCGCAGCCACAACTGCTATCATCGTGAAGGCGCGCAAATCAGGTGTCGTAGCGCCCAACCCGATGATGACCGCGACAAACGACAGCGAAACCTCTGTCGAGGACCAACCGCTGACTGCGAAGAAGGTCGCTGCCAACAAAAAGTAGACGGCTGCCCTGATGCCTGTTTCAGCCGCGATCCGACGAGAACGATACAAGGGGGCACGCCATGCCCGCGGCAGACGCCTGCCGGCACTGAGCGCCGCGAGGCTTTCTCGCACCTCGTCATCTATTCGAAGAACGTGGTCGGTGAACCAAGACAGCGATGTCGCCAACAAGTCCTGAGAGGCCCTGCCCCGCCCGCTCGCAGACGCCTCGCGTGACGATCGGGCAATTGCGTCGGAACTCGCGTCCGCTTCGGAGATGATTTGCGCGCGCAATGACGGTGAAGCGTTCACAGGCAATGTTTCCAAGGCGCGGGCTGCGAACAACTCGGCTACAAGCCCCACCATCGCATTGCGAGCGGCCGCGCTCCTCGCCGGGCCGCTGTTCAATTCGGCGACGAGACTCGTAACCTCGGGGCGAAGGGCGATGATTTCGCGCAACAATTCCACCGCCGTCATTGCCGACATCGCTTCTCCGTGAAGAACGCGGTGCGCGTAGTCGGCTACCCGGCGACGAAGGGCTTCGAGTTGAGTCACCAAATGCGGATGTTCATCCGGTGCGATGAGCAGATCGTTCACGACTGTAACCGTTAGAACTCCAACCATGATGGCGGCGCCCCGCGCCATGGCGGATTCGAAGACATGTTGGGGATTGTCGATCTGCTGAACGGCGATGAATGCTACTGTGTAACCGCTGAGCGCTGCCGCATAGGCACGATTGCCGTCCAGCAATCCCACAATATAGACGCAAATTCCGAGCCAGGCCGCAAATGCGACCAGAAGGACGATGCCGGTCTGGACGAAAAGACTAACGATGGTGATCGATGCCGCCACGCCAATGACGGTCGCAATCAGTCGAAAGACAGCCTTCTCGAGAACCCGCCCTCGGGTTGGTAGCGCTAGGATGGTAACCGTCAACGCAGCCGACGACGGTGCTTCCAGCTCAAGCCAGAAGCCTATGTAGAGCGCCAATACGATCGCCAACCAGGTCCGGATCGCGAAGGCCCAGGAACTTCGCGGCAATCCCGCAAAGACCATCGGCTGTCTGTCTACCACGGTGCTCACGGCACTCTCCGACCTTCAGAAAACTGGGAGTGGTACTCCTTTGGAGCGTGGGCCCGTATGGGAAGCGACCGCACGAGGGAAGCCTACTCGTAGCCCGCGTCGGCGACTTTTCCTCGAAATAGCCGGTACACCAGGATCGTGTAGATGAGCGTGAGCGGCATGACGAAGAGACCTGCCCCCCAGAACATGAAGGTCAGGCTAGCCGCCGGCGAAGCAGCTTGCTCGACGGTGAGCGCAAAGGGAATCATGTATGGCCAAAATGAACCGGCCAAAGTGCCGAAGGCCGCCAGGAAGATCAACGCGGAGAACCTGAAGGGAGCCCAATCATCTCGCCGTTGTACGCCCTTCAGGAGGCAGATCGAAGAAACTGCTCCGATCAGCGGAAAGACGAGAAGGTATGGACGCTCCAACCAGCGAGTCATCAGGTTAAGATGCATGGCCAGAGCGAGAGCAAAGGCGGTAGCCAGAAAGGCAAGTACGCCAACGGTCAATACAGGCAGCAATTGATAAGCGCGCTCCCTGATCGGCCCCTCGCACTTCCGCACGAGCCAACTTGCGCCGAGGAGGCTATAGCCAAGCACCAGCCCAAACCCGCAAAGCGCTGCGAACGGACTGAACCAGCCGAACGTGCCACCGACATAGTGGCCGTCCTTCATGGGAAGACCTTCTACCAGCGCACCGACCGTCATGCCCTGAATGAAGGTCGCGATCAACGATCCTCCTGCGAAGCCCAGGTCCCAGAACCAGCGAAAGCCTATCGACTTGTATCGAAACTCGAATGCAACGCCGCGCAGGATAAGGGCGCATAACATCAGCACGAGGGGGAGATAGAAGGCTGACAGGAACGCTGCATACGCGGCCGGAAAGGCTCCGAACAAAACTGTGCCGGTCAAAACGAGCCAAGTCTCGTTTCCGTCCCAGACAGGCGAGATCGCACTCAGCATCTTCCTTCGGTTCGGCTCGTCAGCGAAGGCAAACAGGATGCCGACACCCAAGTCAAAGCCGTCCAGCAGTACGTAAAGCGACGTAGTTACGGCAAGCAAGCCCGCCCAAAAAAGAATCATGTTCAGTTCCCTCCTTCCGTCGTACCCAGAACCGGACTGGCGCCAGTGACACCGAGCGGACGCTTTGGATTGACGGGAAGCAACTTCTCGGATTCGACGGGCCCAGCCTTCAGCAGACGATAGACATACAATGTCCCGAAGCTGAATATGACGAGGTAGACAACTGCAAAGAGGATCAGCGAGATCGTTACAGCTTGCGTCGTGAGCGTTGGTGTGACGGCATCTGCCGTGCGCAACGCCCCGTATACGCTCCATGGCTGACGACCTACTTCGGCAGTAAACCAGCCCGTTAACGTCGCGACGAACGGAAGCGGAAAACTGAGGAAGGCCGCCCACAGCAACAGCCTCTCGCCTCGCCTACGATCAACCAAGAGATGAAACGAGCCCAGCCACGCTATTGCCATCATTAACAGGCCGCATCCGACCATCACTCTGAAAGCAAAGAACGGAATCGCGACGGGCGGTCGATCCTCTTTCGGAAAGCGGGTCAACCCGATCTCCTTCGAGTCAAGCCGCATCGAGGCGATGAGGCTGCCGAGGTATGGGATCTTCAGCTCAAGTTGATTTTCTTCCTTTGCTTCATCGGGAATAGCGATGACGACCTCGCTGGCAGGCTGTTCGTCGTGCCAGCGGCCTTCGATGGCCGCGAATTTGGCGGGCTGCTTCTCATGAACATAGTCGCCATTCAGGTGACCCAGAAATAGCTGAACCGGAACGAGAATGGCCGCAAGGAATAGGCCCATTCGCAGCATCAGCCTGCCCTCCGCAGCGTATATGCCGCGCAAGCGGTACCATGCGCCTGTTGCGGCGACACAAAACGCGCCGGTCAGATAAGCGGCGACCAGCATATGAGGAAAGCGGACCCATGCGACTGGACTGAATATGATCGCGTTCCAATCGGTCGGAACGAAGATGCCGTTCTCGATCGCGTAGCCTACCGGTGCCTGCATCCAGCTGTTGTTCACCATGATCCAGAAGGCGCTGAAGGTCGTGCCAAGCGCCACCATCATGGTTGAAAACAGGTAGACCGGCGGCGAGACCCGGCTTCGCCCGAAAATCAGCACGCCGAAGAACGATGCCTCCAGGGCAAAGGCCGTGAAGCTCTCGTAGGTCAGCAATGGGCCCTGAATGGGCCCTGTCACCTCCGACAGCCGGCTCCAGTTCATGCCGAATTCAAAGGCGAGCACGATTCCGGAGACGACACCTATGCCAAATGTCACACCGAATATCTTGAGCCAGAATTGGAAGACACGGCGATACACCGGCTTGCCGGTGACCAGATGGAATATCTCGAGCACCGTCAGCCACGCGGCAAGCCCAATCGTGAATGAAGGAAAGATGATGTGGAACGACACCGTGAAGGCAAACTGCAGCCGGGATAACAGAAGCGCGGTCCACATCATGTGTTCGTTTCCTTTCATGGACTCCGGTCAACGCGAGAGATTGACCTTCGCTACATCGACGAGTTGGCTGGCTCGGCCGTCCAAAACGGCTTTCTGTGTGCTTTCGGCGGTCGGCAGGAAGTCTATCGAAACGAGCCGCAATTGATTTGATCGGCGTGCGCCGGGCTTGTCTATTCCTGCGGGTCCAAGCAGCTTCCGCACTCCGCGCTTTTCGCGAGTTGGCAAAGGTCACTTCTGGCGAGGGTCGCCCGCGGTCAAGTCAGCCAAGATCGCGCTGTTGGAGATCGAGCAGGAAAACGGGGACCCGCAGCTGACCCTGATTGGCCCAAGCATTTCGAGTTCTTCGCCGGGCGCTTCAAGAAAGACGAGCGCTCCTTCACCGACCCATAGTTTGTGGTCAGAACATCGCCCATCATACAGCGGACCAGTTCATCTACGGCCGGCTTACCGCGGGTGCCCGCGCATAAGGGGGCGAGTTGCTGTACGAATTGAGTCTGGCTTGCCGGGAAGAGTTCGAAGAGATGCAAGCTCGGCAGTTCTAACAATTCGCTTTCGACGCTGAGGGCTTCTGTTCGAGCGCGTATTGCCCGTGCCAGCATGAAGAGCGGCACAGACGTTCTTTGCACCGCAGCGCCATCCAAGACTCGCCCGAAGCCCCGATGTATCTGGTGCTAATCGGGTCGGCTGGCCCTTGAAACAACGGGTGCATCCATGACTACAGTTCTGACCAAATCGTTCCCGCCGGCAACGCAGCCTGCAAAGAAGGCAGTAACGGACAAAAAGCGCGTCTTGATCGTCGGCGGCGGCTTTGCCGGTATCGCGGCGGCGCGGGCGCTAAAGCGAGCCGATGTCGAGATCACGCTGATCGACCGGCGCAATCACCATATTTTTCAACCGCTCCTGTACCAGGTTGCGACCGCCGTTCTCGCGCCATCCGAGATTGCGGCGCCGATCCGACAGCTTGAGGCGAAACAGAAGAACCTCAGCGTGTTGCTGGCGGAGGTTAAGGGCATTAATCTCGGAGCTCGCACCGTCGAGGCCATTTGCCCGGGGATTGGCAGTCGAAAACTCGAGTACGACTTCCTGGTGATCGCCACCGGAATGCGTCCGAGCTATTTCGGTCATGACGAGTTCGCGCAGTTCGCGCCAGGCCTCAAGAGCCTCAACGACGCTGAAACAATCCGAACCAGAATCCTGAGTGCGTTCGAATTGGCTGAATCGACCGATGACGAGAAAGAGCGTGCCCGCCAGATGACCTTTGTGCTGGTGGGCGGTGGCCCGACCGGCGTCGAGCTCGCCGCCTCGATCGCTCAACTGGTCTGCGTGACCCTGCGCAACAATTTTCGCAGGATCGACCCCGCCAGGAGCCGAATTTTGTTACTGGACGGCGGTGTCCGTATTCTTCCTACCTTTGCAGAGTCGCTATCACAAAAGGCAGCCAAGCGATTAACCAAACTCGGCGTTGAAGTCTCGACGGGCGTAAAGGTCGAGAAGGTTGACGACCAGGGCGTGATCGCGGCTGGCGTGCGGATTCCCAGCGCCACCGTGCTCTGGACAGCAGGTGTCAGCGCCTCTCCGGTTGTGAAAATGCTCGGGACGCAGACCGACCGCGCTGGGCGCGCATTGGTCGGCGCTTTCATGGACATACCCGAGGCGCCGAACGTGTTTGTGGCGGGCGACGCCGCCACGATGACCCAGGATGGTCACCCCGTCCCCGGAGTGGCGCAGGCAGCTATTCAACAAGGACGATTTGTCGGGCATGCGATTGCCAACCGTGTCAGAGGACGCAAGGATGGTCGACCGTTTCGGTATCGCAACAAAGGCAACATGGCCGTCGTCGGCAAGAACTTCGCCGTCCTAGAGGCCGGTTATTTGCGCAGCAGCGGCTTTGTGACCTGGCTGGTGTGGGCCGCGCTACACGTGCTCGCACTGCCGCAGCTTCAGAACCGGTTCCGCGTTCAAACGCAATGGTTTTGGTCGTATCTGTCGGGGCAACGGAGCTCACGGCTGATTTCCGAAGGGCCGCGGTCGTCCGCATCATCGTAGTAGTCAGGCCCGGTAGTCATCACTGCCGGATTCTACAGCTGGTTGGGGACTGCACCCGTGGACGCCTCCATCATCTCCGCACTCGCCGCCCTGACCGGGGCAGCTGTTGGCGGCTTGACGAGTGGAATTGCGAATTGGCTGAACCACCGAAGTCAGGTCCGCGCCCAGTGGCTGCATCACGAGAAGAACCGCAAGCAGATCCTCTACAGGGATTTCATCGAGGAGGCATCCAGGTGCTACATTGATGCGCTCCAGCACGATGATGCCGACATTCCGGGTCTGGTCGGTCTTTACGCCAAGCTGAGCAGGATGCGGGCCCTGTCTTCAAAGCCGGTGGTCCATTGTGCCGAAGATGTTGCCCGAAAAATCCTGGATACCTATTTGGAGCCGGACAAGAGCTTCGTCCAACTGCGTGAAATGGCCATAGACGGCACGATCGATCTGTTGCGAGGCTTCAGCGACGCGTGCCGCGACGAATTCGAAGAGCTGCGGTCAAACCAATTTTGAGCTTCCCGGACGCTGCATAGGCTTAGCGTATCGCCGAGGCAATCTGTTTGCGGGGCCGCTCTGGCACCATTTTTGGAAGAGCGAGAAACACGCCGTTCCGGATGAAGAACAAAGTGTTCGGTTACCAAGCCGCGCGCCTACGCCGGTTGGACGATCGATGCCGTGTCCGCACCGCTCCCGCGGTTTCGTGGATGTTCACCACCCTGCCTTTTACGTCACCCGCCGCAGCGAAGCGCATCATCGATCCTTCACGGGCGACCTCGCGGAATCCAAACACATCGGTCAGGATCGCTGCCGTTTTCTGAGCGCTGTCGCAGCGTCGCGCCCTGCAAGCCTCGGATCGCATGCTTGGAGGGGATGTCCTCGTTGCTCCAGCCCGACTCATTTTCGGCATCGGCGATGCCTGAGTGCGAGCGCCATCCCATCTTGATCCGTGAAAGGCAGCACGGACCGACCGAAGCGGTTTTCCAGTTGGTGGGGAATTCCGTTTTTTCGACGAAACGCCCCTTCCAGTAGCCGATTGAGCGCAGCGGCAAGCGGAAGGCAGTCTGGCACGTTTCGCTAACACCGCGCCGGCCTGCCGGAGCATTTGTCCAGGGGATGAAAGTCAGGATGGTACCAGGACTACCGGTCTCGTCACCTCACTCGGCGGCCCGCGCGGTTGGCAAATCACCCGCCGCAAGCCCCATGCGAGTGGCAACGCCGACGCCGTAGGCCGGATCGGCGCGATAGAAGAGCGAGATCTGGCGCTTGACGATCTCGGTCGGCACCCCGTCCATCGCCGCCTTGATATTGTCGAACAGCCGCTCCTTTTGCGCAGCCGAGATCAGCCGGAATAGGTCGCCGGCCTGCCGATAGTCGTCATTTCCGTCACGGTGGTTGTACCGGTCGGCGTCGCCTACGATCTTGATCGGTGGCTCTTTCACGCTTGGATCTTGCACCGGCCCGCCGAACGAATTCGGCTCGTAATAAGCATCCGGGTTTGCGTTGCCGGCGAGTCGCATGCTGCCGTCGGCGTGATAGTGGTGGACCGGGCAGCGCGGTTTGTTGACCGGAAGCTGTTCGGCATTGACCCCGACGCGATAGCGATGCGCGTCCGCATAGGAGAACACTCGCGCCTGCAGCACCTTGTCAGGTGAATGGCCGACGCCTGGCACCACGTTGGCCGGCGACAGTGCTGCCTGCTCGACTTCGGCGAAGTAGTTCTCCGGGTTGCGGTTGAGCTCGAGAATACCGACCTCGATCAAGGGATAGTCCTTGTGCGGCCAGACTTTCGTGAGGTCGAACGGGTTGTACCAGTGCTTGCCGACGTCGCTTTCCGGCATGATCTGCACAGAGAATTTCCATTTCGGGAAATCGCCACGTTCGATCGCCTCGTATAGGTCGCGCTGATGGGTCTCGCGATCTTTCGCGATCCTTTCGGCTGCTTCCGCATTGGTCCAGTTCTTGATGCCTTGCATGGTCTTGAAGTGGAATTTCACCCAATGCCGCTCGCCAGCCGCATTGATGAAGGAATAGGTATGGGAACCAAAACCATCGATGTGGCGGAAGCTCTGCGGCAGGCCGCGCTCCGACATCAAGATGCTGACCTGATGCAGGCTTTCCGGCGATAGCGACCAGAAGTCCCACATCGCAGTCGGCCACCGCAGATTGCTGCGGGGATGCCGCTTCTGCGTATGGATGAAGTCGGGGAATTTCAGGGGATCGCGGATGAAGAACACCGGCGTGTTGTTGCCAACAATGTCCCAATTGCCCTGCTCGCTATAGAAACGCATCGCAAAGCCGCGCACATCGCGTTCGGCATCGGCAGCACCCCGCTCTCCGGCGACGGTCGAAAAGCGCAGGAAGGCCTCGGTCTTCTTGCCGATCTTCGAAAGCGCATCGGCGCAGGTGTATTTAGTCACGTCATTCGTGACCGTCAGCGTGCCGTAGGCCGCCGAGCCCTTGGCGTGCACCGTGCGTTCAGGGATGCGCTCGCGATTTTGGTGCGCAAGTTTTTCCAAGAGGTGAAAGTCCTGCATCAGGACCGGGCCGAACGGCCCCGCGGTCAGCGAATTCTGGTTATCGGCGACCGGTGCGCCCGACGAGGTGGTGATAGTCGGCGATTTATCCATAAGCATTTTCGTTCTCGGGGTTGTTGGGACTCAATCCCACCTAGTTTTGCAGGTCGCTGGGAATTTGACGAACTCGCGAGGTCGAGCTTGGAGTCCTGGTCCCTTTGGTGAATTTCATGCAAGTCGAGGCTTGGGGCGGCTCCCGCCGCCCCCGACAGTGTCGTCATGCTAGACCGCATATTCCTTTGCTTGCGGAATGGCACCGCTCGCACGCAAGCCATCGATTTCGGTCGCGCTAAATCCGAGCTGCCGGAGAACCTCGTCGTTGTGTTCTCCAATCTTTGGGGCGCGCTTCGCGGGCACTTTGGCGACACCGTGCACCTGCATCGGGCTGCTGATCGTGGACGTCAGCTTGCCGCCGGCGCCCTCGAGCGGAACGATGATGTCGTTCGCCTGGAGCTGGGGATCGTTGATCACCTCCTGCGGGCCGCGCACCGCACCGAACGTCACGTGGGCGCCGTTGAACACCTCGTACCAATGTGCCATCGGCTCGGAACAGAAGGTCTGGTCGAGAATCGCCGTGAGCTCCGTCATGTTCGCCATCAGCTTGGCCGGCTCGGAGAAGCGCGGATCAGTCAGGAGATCGGGCCGGCCGATCGCCTTCGCCACGGCCGCCACCTTGTCGGGCGTGATGATGAGAACGAACCAGGTATCATCCTTGGTGCGATACACATTCATTGCCGCATTTGCGGGGTGCATACGATCGTGCAGCCCGAAGACTTTCGCATCGCAAAGCGCAGCCTGGATCGAGACGCTGGCGGACCACACGCCCTCGGCGAGCAGCGAAGTGGTGACATGCGCCCCCTGCCCGGTGCGCTCGCGACGATACAGGGCAGTGACGATCGCCGAATAGAGCCCGACGGCGGTGGCATTGTCGCCGCTGCCGGCCACCGGCCAGGTCGGTGGCGCACCGGCGTCACGCGTCATCGACAGCAAGCCGCTGCGGGCCCAGTACGACGTGATATCGAAGCCGGGGAGATCCGCATCCGGACCCTTGTCGCCGAAGCCCGTGAGGTCTGCGTAGATCAGCCGCGGGTTCCACCCCACCACATCCTCATATTCGAGCTTCAATTTCTTGCGGGCCGGATGCGGCGTGTTGACGACGAGAACGTCGGCCCATTTGACCAGCTTCTCGAGAATCTGATGGGCACTCGGAGATTTCAAATCAATTGCCATGCCGCGCTTGTTGCGATTGGCCAGATGCCAGGGATAGGCATCGTCAGCGACCGGCTGCGGCGGCATATGGTTCGCGTGTCGCCACAGCTCGCCGCTCGGCGGCTCCACCTTGATGACGTCAGCGCCGAAGTCCGACAGGATCACCGCGGCGCTGGGGCCAGCGATGAAGCTCGCCAGATCGACCACTTTCAGTCCGGAGAAAATATTGTCGCTTGCCATGAGCTGTCCTTTTCAAATCGCCGCCTGCGGGCTGCTTCACCGACCGTGGAACTTCGGTGCACGTTTCTCGAGGAAGGCGGAGGTACCTTCCTTCTTGTCTTCCGTTGCCGCGCAGATGCCGAAATAGGACGCTTCGAGCGCAAACCCCTCGGCCTGGCTGGTGTCCATCCCTTTGTTCGCCGCCTCCAGCGAGAACTTCACGGCGATCGGCGCATTGGCCATGATCTGCTTCAGGATCGTCTCGGCGCGATCGATCAGGCCGGCCGCAGGAACGACTTCATTGACGAGGCCGATGCGATAGGCTTCCTGCGCGGAAATCGTCTCGCCCGTGAGGATCAGCTGCAAGGCACGACCCTTTCCCACCAGGCGCGGCAAGCGCTGCGTGCCACCACCGCCGGGCAGCAGGCCGAGCTTGACCTCGGGCTGCCCGAATTTGGCATGCTCGACCGCGATCCTGATCGTGCAAGCCATCGCCGTCTCGCAGCCGCCGCCAAGCGCAAAACCATTGATGGCTGCGATCACCGGCTTGCCAAGATTTTCGACCAGATCGAGCACACCTTGGCCGAACCGGCTGGACTCCTCCGCATCAAAGGCGTCGACATGCGCGAGCTCACTAATATCCGCGCCGGCGATGAAAGCCTTGTCGCCCGCGCCGGTGAGGATCACGCCGTGCACCGAAGCATCAGTCTTTGCATCCTCGAATGCGGACTTCAAATCGGTCCAGGTCGGTGTGTTGAGGGCGTTGAGTACTTTGGGCCGGTTGACCGTCACGTAGGCGATCAAACCCTTTTTCTCGTACCGGACGTTCGCAAGCGCCAATGCCGCCCTGGGCAAGGAGTTGGGTGCTATTGCGGGCGAAGGCGTGAATGATGCAACTTCGGAATCCATAGTCATATCTCCTGCTTGGGGACAGCCGGCGTCGGAGCGCCGGCCGCTGAGATGTCACACGAAGGCGCCGAGGCCGGTGACAGCCTTGCCGACGATCAGGTTCTGCATCTGATACGTGCCTTCGTAGGAGTAGAGCGCTTCACAATCCGCGAAGAAGCGTGCCGCCTTGTAGTCGGCAACGATTCCGTTGCCGCCGATCAACTCGCGGGCCCAGGCAACCGTCTCGCGGCATTTGGCCGTAGCGAACGCCTTCGCAAGCGCGGCATGGGCATCCGTCAGCTTACCTTCGGCATGCAGCTGCGCCTGGCGCACGATCAGGCACTGCGAAGCCGTGATGTTGGCGATCATTTTGGCGAGAAGGTCTTGGACTAGCTGAAACGACGCAATCGGCTTGCCAAACTGCAAGCGCTCCTGGCTATACTTCAGCGCAGCCTCGTAGGCGCCCATCGCGCATCCGGTCGCCATCCACGCCACGGCGTAGCGCGTCATCTTCAGCACCTTCGCGGTGTCGCGGAATGAGTTGCCGCCCTGGAGGCGGTTCGTTTCCGGCACTCGAACATCCTTCAGCGTGATGTGACCGTTCTGGACCACCTTAAGCGCGATCTTGTTCTCGATCTTCTCGACGCTGAAGCCGGGCGCGGTCTTGTTCTCGACGATGAAGCCCTTCACCTGGTTGTCGGCGATATCGCGCGCCCAGATAATTGAAACATCGCACCATGGAGCATTGCCGATCCAACGCTTCTCGCCATTGAGGATCCAGGTGTCACCCTCGCGCTTCGCCGTGGTCAGCAGGCCGCCGCTGGCACCTGAGCCCACCAGCGGCTCGGTCAGGCCGAAACAGCCAATCTTCTCGAAGCGCGCCATCTGCGGCAGCCATTTCTGCTTCTGCTCTTCCGATCCGTCGATATAAATGGAGCCCATCGCCAGGCCGCCATGCACGCCCATGAAGGTCGCGACCGACGGGTCGACCCGTGCGATCTCCATCTGAACAAAGCCCAACAGCGCCAAGCTTCCACCTGCGCAGCCGTAGCCGTGCATTGCAAGCCCACCGATGTTCAACTCCTTGATCGCCGGCAGCAATTCGAAGGGAAAAGCGTCCTTCACCCAATAATCTGTGATGACAGGCGCGACCTTGGTTTCCATGAACGCGCGCACCCGTTTCACCGTCGCGAGTTCGTCGGCGCTCAAAGTCTCGTAGACCTCATAGAAGTCGCTATTTGGCGGCGGTAGCGGCTTCGGGGCGGTGGTCTTGCTTGCTGTGGTTGCGGTAGGCATTTGGGGCTCCTGATGCTGCGGCCTGGAGGCCGAAAGATTTGAAGGACGTGTCGGATGGTTGATCGATCTCGCCGGTGGCGCCCTCAGGCGACCGGCTCCTTCAATCTTGCTTGGCTCGACTTGGCAACCTTGTTGCGCAGCTCGATCAGGCCGAGCAGGACTTCGTCGCGCTCCGCCTCCAGCTGCTCGATAGTGCGCGAGCCGGCCTCGGCATGGACGCTGTCGATGAGCTTCTTTTGCACTTCCGGGGTCAGCACCGGCGAGCCGAGAGTCTTCCACCAGGCCGTCATCGGGCCGGTGAACTGCTGGAAGAAATGCTCGATGCCGCCCGGACCGCCACCGAGATGGTTGAGCATCAGGCCGCCCATTACGCCCCAGCGCAGGCCGGGGCCCCAGGACAGGGCGGTGTCGACATCGGCGGCGCTCACCACACCCTCGGCGACGAGGTAATAAATCTCGCGGCTCAGCGCTGCCTGCAGTCGATTGGCGACATGCCCGGGCATTTCCTTGTTGACGCGCACCGTCCGTTGCCCGATCGAGGTGTAGAATTCATCCGCGCGCCCGATTGTTGCTTCCGAGGTCTTTACCCCGCCGACGATCTCGACCAGCGGAATCAAGTGGGGTGGATTGAACGGGTGGCCAATCACGCAGCGTTCGGGATGCATTTCGCACGCCGACTGGATTTCGCTCATGGTCAAGCCCGACGAACTTGAGGCGATGATGACGCTGGGATGCAACAGCTCGTCCAGTTGGCGATAGAGCGTCCTCTTGAACTCGATCTTCTCAGGTCCGTTCTCCTGGACCAGATCGGCATCCTTGACGGCGTCCGTCAGGGCTGCGGTGAATGAAAGCCTGTTCTGGGAAGCACCGGGAGCGAGTCCCAATCGTTGCATCGCGGGCCATGCCGTTGAAACAAAGCGCTTCAGTGCCGCTTCCGCGCCCGGCGCAACGTCTGTCGCGACCACGTCAAGACCGTTGGCAAGGAAGAGCGTGGCCCAGCTTGCGCCGATGACGCCCGTGCCAATAATGGCGACGCGGCGAATGGGTTTGTTTTGCGACATATCACTTCTCCTTCGGGATTTCGGCGTATGCAATGCCGGTGAGGTTGCCCTGTGCGTAGAGGAAATTTCGTTCGCTGGATCCATCGAGCCGTGCGGAGTAGATCGAGCCGGCAAAATCGGTCACGAACATGCGATCGTTTGGAACGTCGAGCGCGATACCGATCCCCTCCATGAGATGAGTCACCACGATCTCCGGTTCGGGAGGCTTGTTGTCGATCGAGGCCCGGTTCACTGTGTTGCCGCGCGGTGGGTCGCCGCGGTCGGTCCAGTAGAGAATACGGTTCTTGTGGTCGAGTTCGAGATCAATCGGCTCCGGCAGACCGTCGTAGAAGATCTCGATGTCGGACCTTGTTGCTGCAGTTTGGCCGGCCGGAATCTCGACATTGGCACGGAAGATGCGACCGAGCCCGGCATTGTCTGGGCCCTTTTGCGTCCAGTAGATTTGTCCCAATTTCGGGTCGATCGCCAGCCCAACGGGCCATCGTGCCTGATCCCGGCGATCGGCATCGCCGCGGCCGGCTTCAACGAGCGTTTCCAGCTGCGAGCCGTCGAGATTGCAGCGCATCACGCGCATGCCCTCGCGGTCGCACCAATAGAGCTTGCCGCCGTTCTTATCGAGGATGATCTGTTTCGGAGTGTGGGTCTCACTCTGCGCGACGACTGTCTTGCGGTTCTTGCCGTCGATGTCGGCGCGCTCGATGGACCCATCATTCAAGTTTGGGATGCCCATGTTGGTCCAGTAGATATGGCCAGCGTCGACATCGATGACGATGCCGTCGGGCAACTGGCAATCCGACACGATAGTCTTGCGGTCGGAACCGTCCGTATTCATGCAGTGAATGCGGCCGGCGTTGAGCTCAAGCACAAAGAGACGAGGAGCGACGGCGCTGGCGCCAGCGCTTCGATAGTTCTTCTTGACGGCTTCAGACATGTGACACCTGTATTGCGATCTGCTGCGAAGTCGGTCAGCGCTTGACCGCGACTGTGCCACGAATACTTGCCACGGTATTGAATGGGTGTGCCGGTCGGTGGAATTGTTGTGCTTTTTCATCGCTGTCGCACGGCGCGGTTAATCCCTTGCCGCGCACTTAAACATTTCGCTCGCAGGATATTTTTGGGCACCGGTCTACGACCGGTTAGCGTTACGGAAGACGCCGCGGGAGCGAGTCGAGCGGGGATCGCGCGGTCCGCATGTCTGCAGCCGCAAAACCCCTCTGTGAATCGTCCCGTTGCCGCTGATCGATGTTCACGGCAGTGGAGCGCGAGGCACCAGGACAACGCCGCACAAAAATGCCCCTATGCGGGAGTGCTTGCTAAGGACCCCGTCCAGCCTGTCAGATGCGCTGATGTCAGTGCAATGGAGGGACGATTGGATACCAAATCAGGTCTCGGTCGTTACGGTGTGTTTGCCGGATCGTCCGAGCGGCCGGTTATTGAGCACTCGTTCCCAATACCGGCCATGGAGATTGAAGCCCGGGTCTTGTGATCGCGCCGCCAAATCGATGGGCGTTGACCAAAGGCTCGCCGGAAAAGCTTGCATAAATGCGATTGATCCGAAAAACCGACTCCCAAAGCTATTTCGCCTAGCGGTTCTGAGGTTGTTACCATCAAATGACAAGCTCGCTCGAGACGCCGCTTAATCACGTAAGCATGGGGTGGTTCTCCGAAGGATTCCTTGAACGAACGCGAGAAGTGCGCCCGGCTTAGCTTCGCTACGGCACTGAGCTTCCTAGCGTCGATATTGCTGTGTAGATTCTCTTCGACAAATGCGCGCACACGGGCTATCTGCCAGGCCGCCAATGCTCCCGGCCTGGAGCCATTGGCGCCCGAGCTGCGTTCAATTTCCGACTGTAGAATGGATGACGCCGTGACTAGCGACACCTTTGCTGCCTCACGATCGCTGTCCAGTTCGCGTCGCGCCGTCTCAAGGAGCTTCGCCAGACTTCTTGCCAAACAAGGAAGTGGCAAACCGGCTCCAGCCGGCGGGTTCGTTGCATTGGTTTGGAGGCTTTCTGCGAGTTGATCTGCAACGAATTTCATGTTTCCGTTCCGTCGGGCTGACACCATTGGCTCCTACGTCAGGCGGAGTGCGACGCACATAGCGACCGGCTCCGCGTTTCATCGCTCAACACCCATCTGGTGATTTCGCGTGCCGCAATGAATTGCTCGCGGGTAGCTCGGAGGTAGTCTCTAGTTTCTCGGGCTAAGCCAAGGTAAAGGGTGTCAAAAAGTGGATAGCGGTGGTTCCTGCAGTCGCAGCGCTTTTCAACAAATGTTCTGCCTGTCTGCTGCGCTCGTGTATCAGTATCCGTAGGAATAGAGATCGACGCGGGAATCGATTGAACGGTTCATGTGCCCGGCTTGCCCTGAGGCCACGCATCCTGAATTAGGAAGTCCAGCGAATGAGGGTTCATTATCCGATTTCCGGTCTCATGCTGCTGCGCCCCCTAAAGAATAAGGTTTAAGGCCGCAATGCGCAGCGCCTTACGAAGCACTCTTTGATGATTTCAGTTGCCGCTGCATGTTACGGCAAGCTACTCACGACGTGCTACCGTGGTAGGCAGACCGCGTCGTCGAGCGTGAGAACACTAGGAGCGTTGCGATTTCTCGGGTATCAGGTTGAGCTTAGCCGCCATTTGGCCAAACTCGGGAAGCGAACGGGCATTCATTTTCCGCATCGCCTTACTGCGATGGACCTTCACTGTACCTTCGGCAATACCGATATCGCCGGCAATCTGCTTGCTAAGGCGGCCCCGCGCGACCTGAATCATGATTTCTCGCTCCCTGGGACTTAAGGTCGCGAAACGATTTCTGAGGTCGGCGAGCGCGCTTTCATTCTCTCGACGGATGCGATCACGCGTCAGCCCGAACTGAATAGCGTCAAGAAGCGCCTGGTCGCGTATTGGCTTCGTGAGGAACTCGATCGCTCCACTTTTCATGGCTTGCACCGACATCGGAATATCGCCGTGCCCTGTGATAAAGATGATTGGGAGCTCTCTGCCCGCAGCTGCGAGCTCGCGTTGGAATTCAAGACCGCTTTGCCCCGGCAATCTCACGTCCAGTACCAGGCAGCTGGGTCCCTCCGTCGGCGCAGATTTGAGAAAGTCGGAAACGGACGCAAATAGCTTGGCCTTCAAGCCGACAGACCGCAAGAGGCGCCCAAGCGAGTTACGAAGATCGACGTCGTCGTCGATGACCAGGACTGTGGAAGTCGCGTCAAGCATAGCTGCCGCTCAGAGTTAGATGACTGCCGAAATGAACCCCAGTCTCCATTCGTAAGATTAGCCATGTAACGACCAACCTAATCCCAAACCGCGAACCTGAACAGTACCGTTCTTAAATGGACCCGTGCGCAGCATAAGCCAAAGTTTATAGAGGTTGCGATTGCCCCGCGGCGCGCTTTGGCGCAGGTTCACGTCTATACAGACTCATGCGACCGCGGCACGGTCTTCGAGAAGGCCTGTATGACGTGTTTGGACGAACTGCGGGAGGCCGTATGCCGAAAGGGTCATTGGTCTCGGTCGTTGAAGATGATCAGTTCTTTCGTGAGTCAATGAGAAGGCTCATGAGGTCGCTGGGTTATCAAGTTGAGGCTTTCGCGTCGGCAGCCGATTTCCTCGCATTCCCTCGCCTTGGCGAGACTGCCTGCTTGATCGCGGATGTCAACATGCCGGTGATGACTGGCGTTGAGCTCTACAGACACCTTATAGATTCAGGTCATTCGATTCCGACAATTCTCGTGACAGCCTACGCCGACGATGATGTCGGGTCCCGCGCGCTGAAGGATGGCGTTCTTTGTTACCTTCGAAAGCCGGTGGACGAGAAGCATTTAAAGTGCTGTCTTCTTGCGGCTCTCCAGCATCGTGAACGGCCTGGCGATTGATGACTTCGCTTCTGCGCTGGGCAGCGTAAACTGAAATAGGGCGCCTCTAGGCTCGGTCGCGGCCGCCCACAGCCGGCCTCCATGAGCAGCTATAATTGACCGGCAGATTGACAGACCCATCCCCATTCCGGATTTGGTGCTGTAAAAGGCCTCGAAGACGAGATCAAGACGCTTCGGATCAATGCCGGGCCCGGAATCACGCACCCCGACGAGCGTACCATTTGCCTCGTTTTGGTCAGTGCTAATCAACAACTCTCTCTCGTCCGTTTCAACCGAGCTCATTGCGTCGACCGCGTTCAGGATCAAATTCAAAACGACTTGTTGAAGTTGAACACGATCCCCATGAACGGGGGCCATCCCGCTTGCTAATCGCCTCTGCACCGACACGCGGTTCTCGGCAATCGTGCTTTGCGCTAATCCAATGACCTCCTCAATCGCTTCATTGAGATCAAAGCGATCGCTTCGGGGAGGCGCCTTTTTGATTTGATCTCGGATCCGGTCGATAATGCCTCCGGCTCGATCAGCATCAGCCACGATGCAGGCGAGCGCTTCGCTGACTTCGCCCAAGTCCGGAGGGATTCTGTCCAAAAAATTCAGAGCGGCCCGTGCGTTGTTACGCGCGCTGCCGATTGGCTGGTTCACCTCGTGAGCGATCGAGGCCGTCAGCTGACCCAAAGTCATCACCCGACTGACATGGGCAAGTTCGGCCTGTACTGTCCGCAGCGATGCCTCCGCGCGTTGCCCGCGCACGATTGCTGTTACATCGGTACCGGTGCCACGATAGCCGCGGAATTTTCCGCTACTGTCAAACACTGGCTTGCCACTGGCCTTCACGTACATTGGAGCGCCGCTGCCGTCCGGCGTGCAATATACGAAGTCACGAAACGATTTATGGGCATCAAGAGTCGCCCGAACAAGCCGCCACTTCTCCGGTTCTGTTTCAACGTCGAGAGCGTGATCCCAGCACATCGTCCCGATCCGTTGCGTCGGGTCTGAACCAAATGCATTCTCAGTCAGCAACATAAATTTGTGGTCCGGATCGGTTTCCCAAAGCCAATCGGAAGCGGTTTCAGCATAGTCACGGAACTTCGCTTCGCTCACCCGCAATGCTTCCTCAGCGCGCTTGCGTTCTGTTACGTCCGTCGCAGTGCCGACGAACTCGATAAGTTCTCCGTTCCCATCGAGAACCGGGTGTCCTGATGAACTCACGTGCTTAACCGTTCCGTCAGGCAGCACAACCCTATACTCGTCGAAGCTGTCAACTCCTTTGTTAACTACCCTCGCAAATCTCTCGTCTACCCTGTTGCGATCCTCCGGATGGACTCGCTGCCGAAAGGTTTTGCGGGTTGGCAAATCTTCCTGTGGATCCAATCCGAAAATTCGGAACATTTCCTCTGAGCAGTAGAGCACCTTCTGGCTACGGGCGTCCCATGCCCAACTACCGGTGTGGGTTAGCTTCTGCGTTTCGGCTAAATAAGCCTCACTTCGCATCAGAGCTTGTTCGGCACGCTTGCGCTCCGTCAAATCGACCACGAATGCGACGCCCTGGTTACCGCCCTGTTCAAATGTTGCCCCACCACTCAGTACGGGCACACGGCTACCGTCTCTTCTCGTGTATTCCTTTTCGATCGGATTGAACCGGCCGCTACTTTTTTGCTGTTCGATTCTTGCGTTATTTCTGTCGCGCCAGTCGGGCGGCGTTAGGTCCGGCCACCTTATGCGGCCCGAAACCAAGTCTTCGCGATTGTAGTCCACCATGCGAAGAAATTCGTCGTTGGCCTCAAGAACGCGACCATCGAAATCCCAGATGAGAATTCCGATGATGTTGGAATCGACTAGGCGCCGGATCTTTGCTTCGCGCTCCGCAACGTCGCGATACAAATGGGCATTTTCCAGCGCGATGGCGGCCTGCGAGGCGAGCAATTTTAGAATCGAGATCCGGGCTGGCGCGAAGACGCGCGGCGTCAGGTTGTTTTCGAGATAGAGCACGCCGATGAGTTTGGCCTGATTGAGCAGCGGCAGGCAGAGAATGGACCGGGCCCGGCGCTGACGGATATAGGAATCGACGCCAAACGGGGATTGGGCCGCAGCATCGTCCAGAACAACAATCTCGCGGGTACGCAGGACGTAGTGCAGCACCGACTCGGGCAGCGCGCGCTCGGTCGCGGCCTCGTCCACCCGACGCACGGTCACCGTATCGCCGCTGGTCGTAGCTTCTGCCTCGATACGGGGCTCTTTCCCGCGCGGCACAATCAACAGGGCTCGCTCGGCACCTGCCTGTCCCATTGCGATATGCATGAGCGCATCGATCAGACTCTCGATCGCGATTTCGCCCGACACGGCCTGCGAAACTTTGATCACCGTTGCAAGATCGAGCTGTTCAAGCGGCGCCCCGATAGTGCTTGTCGGGCCGTGAAGCTGCTCTTCCTGTCTGAGGTCTGGATACATCTCGTCGAGTTGCCGCACCTTCCCAACGGCGCCCCAACGGAGATAACCGTAGCGGGCATTCCGCAGATACAGGTCCGCGATCTGCTTGAACCCACGCGCGGCGTAAAAGCGCGCAGCCAATTCGTAAGCGATCGCCTCATTGTGGATAAAGCCAGTTGTGCGGGCTGAGCGGATAGCCTCTTCGTATAGGTGCTCGGCATCAAGCGCACGACCTTCGGTCCTTGCGATCTCCGCACCCACAAGAGCTGCGCCGTTCTCGAAATTCTCGGGGCAGTTCTGCGCCCAAACCTCGAGCTGGTCGTGGTGAGCTTTTAGAGCTTCGAAATGCTGTCGCTTTTCATCTGGACCAGCGTGATTCGAAAAGGCCGCGTGGGAAAGCGCGCTGTAGAAGTAAAACTCTGCCGCTTCCCAATGTGACGGTGAGATGCCAAGCAGCGGTCGCGCTTCAGATGACGCGTCCAGGGCCGCCGCGTAGTCGCCCGCAAGATACCTGGCCTGCATTTTACGAATCCAGTACCAGCATGCCGCTATCGCCAGCGGCGGGTCGCCGGACAAATGACGCTCCATCCGAAGCTCAGCATGCACATCAACGAGGTAGCCGAATTTCGCCGTCAAGCCACGGAGCGTCCGAATCAGTGCGAGTTGCGTTGTGATGATCTCAATGAGAAGGCTGAAGCGCATTCGACGAGAGGACTGAAGATAGCGTTCCGCTTCGACCTCCAGGTCGTCCAGCGGGGCTCCCGATGCGAGGCCCAGCGAGACCAAGTGAGCCTGACAATAGGCCACAAACAGCAGGTCGCCAGTTTCCTCGGCCAGCTTGAGCGCGCGCTGCACCATCGTGGACGCGGCCTGGATAGGACGGGTCCATGGCAGGACGTGGTAGCCGACGACGCAATAGACCTTCCCGCGAAAACGCGCGAGGTCCTCGCGCTCCACGAGCGCGGCACCCAGATGGCCGAAGCGGAACCCGTCGCGGTAGTGGCCGAAGTGGGGACCGAACGCCATGCTCAACTGGGCGAACGCTAGGGGTGATCCGTCGCAGTAACCATGCTCCAGGCTGAGGTTGGCCATGCGGAGAAGGGCGAGGTCGTGGAGCTTCCTCTCAGTGTGCAACGCGGGCGAGAGGATACCGCGCAAGACTTCCATAAGCGCGAGCAAATCCGGGTCCTTCGTCGACGCCAGATCGACGAGAGTCTCGATGGGACGCTCTCCGACGCGTTGCCGGAGAGCGTCGTATTCTGCGCGAACCTCCTCCGCACTGGGATGAGCCGACCATTCGATTCCAAATGCTCGGAGTTGCTCCACTCCGACTTCGACCGCGAGATCGGGGCGGTCCGTGGTGTAGAGCGCCATCCGCAGGCAGACGACGGCGGCGAGATCTGTCGAGCCGATGGCTCTCAGTTGCAATCTCGACAGACGCTCGTCGGCTGCGAGAGGCTCGCCGGTCAGAAACTCGCACTCGGCCCGGTGCAGAGCCAGAGAGAACCTTAAGCCATAGTACTGCTCCCAATGGTCCTCGGAGAGCAACGCCTCTCCCGCAACCAGATGCACGAGGGCCGATTTGTACGCAGTGCTCGCCCGTGCACGCCGCCCGGCGATGAGGTTCAACTCCGCGATCTGGAGCCGCTCTGCTGCGGACGTGACGAGCGCCACGCCACGGTTGAGTTGATTCACGATTTCAAAGATCCTCTCCTCCCTCTTCGCAGGAGGAATATGAGATGCTAGCAACCTCCCGACCCGCAGATGGATCTCGGCGCGCTGCTCTTGCGGGATCAACGAGTAGGCTGCCTCTTGGAGCCGGTCGTGAAGGAATTTATAGGATTGTTCCGTGCG
Organism: Bradyrhizobium sp. S3.3.6; assembly: GCF_040546905.1. Taxonomy (NCBI): domain Bacteria; kingdom Pseudomonadati; phylum Pseudomonadota; class Alphaproteobacteria; order Hyphomicrobiales; family Nitrobacteraceae; genus Bradyrhizobium; species Bradyrhizobium sp. S3.3.6. The sequence continues at coordinate 42,050 of NZ_JBEPOT010000001.1, forward strand.
AAAGATGAGACCCGCTTTCATAGCGTCCCACAGCTGGCGATGCATTTCCTCGGTCGACTGCTGGGAAGCCATCTCCAGCAGGGCGAACTCCGCGCTGTTGCCCATGCACGCGAGTAGCTGCAATGCTTGCTGCGTTTCGACAGCAAGGCGGTTCAACTTGCCGACCATAAGGTCCACAACATTGTCGGTATAACCCTTGGCGCGAATGCGATTGAGGTCCCATGACCAACGCCCTTCAACATAATCGAATGTGAGCAACCCCTCCTCGACAAGTACAGAAATCAACTGATTGGCGAAGAATGGATTGCCCGTCGTCTTCTCATGGATCAGTTCTGCCAGCGCGGTGACGCGTCCGGGTTCGCAGTGAAGAGCATCCCCAATCAACCGTCCCAGGTCTTCAGAAGCGAGGGGCGCAAGGATGATTTCGTGCACGACTGCGCCCGCCTTGCGGATCGTTTCAAGCTTGCGGATCAGAGGATGAGCCGAATTGACCTCGTTATCCCGGTAAGCCCCGATCAACATCAGATGCCGCACGTCCGGTTGGGTTAACAAATCCTCCAGCAGGTCCAGCGTTGCCGAGTCGAGCCATTGCAAATCGTCAAGGAACAGCGCCAGCGGATGCTCCGGCCGGGCGAAAACGGCGAGAAAGCGCCGGAAAACCAGCTGAAAGCGGCGTTGCGCGTCATCGAGCGGCAGCTCAGGGACCGGCGGCTGGTCACCAACGATGAGCTTCAGCTCTGGAACCAGGTCTATGATAAGCCGCCCGTTCCGGCTTAATGCTTCCCGAATAGCCTCTCGCCATCCGGCCAACTCCGCATCGCTCTTGCCAAGCAGTGGTCGGATCAAGCTCTGAAAGGCTTGCGAGAGGGTCGAATAAGGGATGTCACGCTTGCATTGGTCGAACTTGCCTGATGCGAAGAGCCCGCGCGCTGGCACCAGCACCTTGTGGAGTTCATTGACGACTGAAGATTTGCCGATGCCGGAATATCCGGAGACCAGCACCAACTCCGGCGCACCGCGCTTGACGCTTCGATCGAAAGACGCAAGCAAGGCGCTGATCTCGCGTTCCCGCCCGTACAGCTTCTCGGGAATCAGCAGCCGGTCGGGGACATCGCGCTCGCCGAGCGGGAACGCATCGATCTGGTCCCGCACTTTGCTAAGACAACGCAGAAGATCGTGCTCGAGGCCGGCGGCAGTTTGATAGCGTTCTTCGGGCGCCTTGCCGAGAAGCTTCATGAGGATTTCAGAGACGGGCGCCGGAACATTCCTCAGCAACTCGCCTGGAGGTGTCGGATTCCTCGCGATATGGCAATGAACCCACTCCATCGGATCAGACGCTGTGAAGGGCAGAGACCCCGTCAGCATTTGGTATAGCATTACCCCGAGCGAATAGAGGTCACTCCGAGAATCGATCGAACGGTTCATGCGCCCGGTCTGCTCCGGCGCCATGTAGGCGAGTGTCCCTTCGAGAAACTCAGGAGGGACGGGCACCTGACGCTCGCGCGCAAGGCGCGAAGCAATGCCAAAGCCCGTCAACCAAACTCGGTCGGCTGAAGCATTGACGAGAACACTGGTCGGCTTGATGTCCTTGTGAACGAGACCGCGCCCGTGGAGCCGGCCCAATGCAACTGATAGCGCGACCGCCAGGCGCAGGAATACTTCGAGCCCCATGGGCGGACCAATAAGACGGTCGAGTGGCTCGCCACCCGGGTCCTGAAGCAGGAGTATGGCCTGTCCTTGCTCGCGCACGAACTCCAGCGGTCTTGCGGCCCACGCCGCGTCCAGTTCGTCCCTCAATTCGTATTCGTGAGCAAGTCGATCCAGAACAGCAGGTGCAGGATGCTCATTGGCGGGGAGCACAACCAACACGGAAGTAGTCTCGTCGCCGTGGCTCATTCCTCTGCAGAAGACACGTTCGGTGTCCTCCAAGAGAACCCGGGGACTGCTGATCCGGCCGGAGGCAAATCGTGAGGGCGCGTCCAATGACGTACTCCGCAGACCGATGGCCGCCGTTTTGCTAAGAGCGAACGAGGTGTTCGCCTCGGCTGGCTAGGCGCGCTCCAAGACTAGTTTACCATCGACTTCGTCTCTTTGCTTCGTAATTTGCATAAGGGCTGAGGCAATGAGCTAGCCAAGGAAGTCAACCTGACCGCAGGCGGTTCGTTCGCTACAATCCAGGGCTGCCACAATCTGAGCAGTGAATACTTCCTTTCCATCTCAATAACGCCTGCGGCCCCGCGTGCGAGCCTAAACCTTGGTTTAGTCGCGCATCTCGCTACTGCCCTTCACCACCTGGAGGCCGAAGCGAATAAACGGCGCGCGGCAGAACTACCTGCATAGGGCAGTCGCTCGCAGGGAACGCCCATTCAGCACATGAACGGGTTATCGCCGACGTCGCACCAAACTCCCCCAGCCGCGGGCCGTGTGGCAAATGCGCCGGCGCGCGGCGCTCGAATGCCGACACGGCCGTCAATATAACGGACGGTGGGGGAAACGCTCGCTGAGCGATCTTCGCGAGTGACTGGGCCGGACAAGCCGGAGCTCCGCCGCCGAAGCGCCGATCCGCGATAGCTCGCATGCGCATTGAAGACGGATGCAGGATTCGCAACGCAATAGCCCAAACCACCAGACGCAGTCGCGCGGCATTCTTCGAAATTCACGTAATCGCAGCGCAGTGCATTGTCGGACCCGCCGGCCATGCAGACCGAAGGTCTATGGCCCGGCCTTATCCCTAAGGATCTCGGGCAACGATCTCGACCGCGTTCGTTCTACCCCAAATCCTCGATGGCCGACGAAACGGCCGACAATGAAACCACCGCCCCGCCCATGCTGCTTCCTTCTATGAGTCGGCGAAGCTCCGCCATGCGCGGGCCCGGCCCAAAATGCTGTGCGAGGCACGATGTCGTGTCAGAATGGAAGTCTTTCGCGCAGCGCAGCCTGCTGAAATCGAAACCTTCGGTCGATCCAAAAAGAGGGCCGGTGACAGTTTGTGCCACCTTATCGCGGCCTTAGACGAAGCACATCCTGCCTCGGGACTGCGAGCAAAACTTCGCCGCCGAAACGAGCTGCGATAAGGCCACATCGACCAGGTCGACCGGACCCGGCCGATGGTGCTGAGCAAGTCACGCGGGGGTTACCGTGACAGGCGGTCTGAATTTATCGAGGGGATAACATTAGGGCCCGCGGACATTCGGTCCGCTTCGATGAGTCTGCATCGACCGCGTTAGGCCAGCACCGCTTCAGGTCCGCCGAACGGCCGCTTTGCGTAGACCGCCCACTCGGCCTTGCGCAGCGGGGCGAGACGAGCCGCGAGGGATTGCGCCTCGGCGAGATGGACGTGATCGCCGAAGAAGCTCAGGCGCCCGGCTTGGTGGGCAGCAACGAGCTTCTCCAGGAACAGGCGTCGAAACAGGCGGGAGAGCACGCGCACGGGCAGGAAGAATCCGGGCCGGCAGGACACCCAGCGCCGCCCGCCGGGCGAGATGCCGCCGCCTGGCACGATCATATGCACGTGCGGGTGGTGGGTGAGCGCCGAGCCCCAGGTGTGCAGCACGGAGGTGATGCCGATTCTGGCGCCCAGATGCTTCGGATCGGCGGCGATCGTCAGCATGGTCTCGGCCGAAGCCTTGAATGCAGCGGCGTGAGACGGTCCAACGGGCCCATGACGTCGCGGATCGTCTTGGTTGCAACCCGCGTGTAGAGCGCCGTGGTCTCAAGCTTGGCGTGGCCGAGCAGTCATGAGTCATAATACGCATCCTCGTGTCTCACTGAAACTCAAAGGTCTGCTGCGTGGGATTTGATGTTACCGAACCTGTTGATCGCTTCCGGCCACCGAATGCGGCCACATCCTCCGCCTTGATGACCCAGAGCGCACCCTTGCAGGCCTGCCGCCCATTGAGATCGCCTGTTCGAATCATACGCAGTGCCGTCATCTTGGCGACGCCGATGATCTGTGCGGCCGCATCGAGCGTGATCTCGCCACGCTCAGCCCATTCGCCATCCCGGTAAACCTCAATGTCGTGGTGTTTGCGGAAGCCGCGCACGCGCTGCTCCGTCCATCCGTTGCCATATCCGGTCGGCTTGCCTGAACGATTGAGGAGGCGTGCGATCTGCCGATCCGGCATTAAACGCGCCAGCTCGCGCACCAGCGCAATCGTATCTTCACGCAGCGGCCAAATGGGGCCAGCCGGCAGCATTCAATCTCAGCTTGACCTGTGGGGCAGTGTGATCGCCACCCTGCCAGTGAAGAACCATGTTGATAACTGCGCCTTCCTTGCGCACCACGATCTCGTTGAGCGCCGTGCGCAATATCCGCTTGCGCGTAGCGGCTGTGGCGCCTGGATGCGACCAGGCCAGCTCGAGGTCGGCGCCGAGCTGCAGGAGTTGCTGTCGCTCCCTTTCGCCCAGCGGTGGAGGCTTGGCCGCGACGATGGCAGCGATCTCGCCTTCTATTCGGTGCACGGCCTGCAATGCCTCATTCCAGCGGCGCTCCAGCTCGCCGGCCACTAAGCGATTGGCGGGGTCGACTGCGTCGTATTGCCGTCGGGCATGCGCGGCCTCGTAGCGCGCCTGTTGAAGCGACAGCTCAAGCTGCCTTTGCGCAGCCGATGTCTCGCTCGTCTGGGTCTCGATCGCCTTGACGGCGGCATCAGTGCCGAGCGGCTTCAGGATACGCAGCACCTCCGTGCCAACGGCAGCATCGATGCTTAAGCCGCTGATCGAGATGCAGCGCGCCGTGCCGTGATTTGTGCGAGCGCCGTAGCACTGTAGCGGCCGAGCTTGCCGCTGTAGGACACATGCAGTTTGCGGCCGCAATGACCACAGCGCAGGAGTCCTGGCAGCAACAGCTCCGCGCCGAACCGCTCCCTTGACGGTGGCGCTGCCTTTGCCGGTGGCGTTGTTGGCGATCACGCGCTGGTTCCTCTCGAACTCCTCCCAGGTGATGTAGGCCTCATGATGATCCTTGATCAGTACATCCCATTCGCCCATTGGTCGATGCACGCCACGCCTCACGCGCTTGCGCTCCTGCTCGACGCTCACCTTGCTCGTCGTGCGCCCGAAGGCATAGGCGCCAGCATAAATCGGATTGGTCAGAATGTTGTGCACGATATTGTAGGCCGGCACCTCCAGACGACACCGCGCGCCTCGCCAGCGCGCGACTTCACGGGCAACTCGATGCCTTCGTCGCGAAGCCAGATGGGGACCTGACGTGCGCTCTGGAACTCGGCAAATTTTGCGAAGACGAGCTGCAGTGCATTACGGACGCGCTGGTCGGGATTCTTCTCGATCCGGTCGCGCCCGACTTTGATATAGCCGGCAGCAACACCGAGGACTAGCGCACCGCGGCGCGCCTTCTGCTTCAACGCTTGCTGCGAACGTTGCCGAAACAGCGACAGCTCAAGCTCGCTCATCGTCCCTTTCATCCCAAGCAACAGCCGATCATTGGGGCGCCGAGGATCGTAGATTCCGTCCTCGTCGACGATGATCGTTCCCACTAATCCACAGAACTCGATCAACGTATGCCAGTCACGGCCGTTGCGCGCCAGTCGCGATACCTCGATCGCGAGCACCGCGCCAACGCGGGTTTCGCAGATTGCAGCCAGCAAGCGCCCGAAGCCCGGCCGAGCGATGCCGCCGCCCGAACGGCCAAGATCATCGTCGATGACCTCGACCGTGGTCCAGCCGAGCTGACGGGCCCGATCCACGAGACCATATTGCCGGCGTCGGCTCTCATGACTATGCGTCAGCTGATCGGCCGTCGACTGTCGGATGTAAACATAGGCGCCGCGCGCAAGATGCTCAGTCGTGATCTTGCTCATCGCCGCTCTCCACGTTTGCCAGGGCGGTCGCGATCTCGCGCAGCAGGGCTTCCACCAGGGCGGCCAGATCGCCCATCGGTGCGGCCGCCAAAATGACGCGGGGCGCCTCGTCCTCGAACAGGCTCGGTTGGAGGTTTTTGGATTGGCGCGGCACTATCGGTCTCCTCCATCTTTGATTCGGACTGGAGAGAGTACGGAAAGAGGTGAGTTTCGGGTAGCGCGAGCTAACAAGGCCCTCCGCTCCCTTCTTGGAAGATAATTCGAGCCTGCAAAATCCGGCTCCGCATTCCGCACAAATTACATCATCCTTTTTCATTCGCCCGCTCCGCCTGTTCTGAGTCCGGACTGAACTACGCCAAGTGGGGTGGCGAACTAGGACGGGATATGTCTTAGGCTGGGGCACTGTCTTGGTCAGAGCACTTGCCAGAACAAATTAGGACAGTGCTTCTGGTCGGCTTCCGCACACAATTTGCGTACGCTTACGCCTCTCTTTGGAGTTGCGTCACTTCCTCCCTTCCTGGCGGCCCTGCGGCGGCGGGGCCTTTTTTTCGCTGCCGGGAATTGGCGTAGAAATAATTGAGCATCGGAGGCCGACTTAGTTGGCGAATCGAAGTCCCGTATTGGCCTGACGCCGAAGTATGCGCTGACTGCCGCCACGTCAGTTGTCGAGGGTAAACCGGACTAGGGGTTGCGCTGGCATCGACCGTTCCTTTTGACCCAACAAAATTGTCGTCATGCAGGTCCTCCTGAATGGCTCTCGTGCGTTATCGATGTAGGGGATATGATCCAACCTGACGAAGCCCTGCGGAGGGCACTATGGCGGTCGAAACGGAACTGAAATTCCGCATACCGGCGCGCAGCCTGAAGGCACTACCGAAATCGCAGATTGCGGGCGGCAAGGTCGGTGAGCGGACCGAGAGCGATCTGGTGTCGACCTATTTCGATACGGGAAAGCACAAGCTGAAGCGCCATGGCCTTTCGCTTCGCGTGCGGCAAGATGGCGAGAAACAGATCCAGACGGTCAAGTGGGCGAACGCTGCGCAGTTTGGCCGAGGTGAATGGGAAACGGAGATAGCGGACGATGTGCCCGATCTCGGCAAGGCCGACGGCACGCCGCTCGAGCTGTTCGCCCCCAAAAAGCTGCGCCGCACGCTGAAGCCGATCTTCAAGACGTCCGTGCATCGCATCACGGTACCTGTCCGCACCAAACGGAGCGAGATTGAGCTTGCGATCGACCTTGGCAGCATCATTGCCGGACGCCGATCAAGTCCGGTCAAGGAGCTTGAGCTGGAACTGAAAAGCGGTCACCTCATCGACTTGTTCCGGGTTGCAAAGGCGATCGAGCGAAAGTCGGGAGCCGAACTCGATCTGCAGTCAAAAGCCGAACGGGGGTATGATCTCGCCGGTGGCAACGACCAGCACGTCGTCTTCGCCGAAGCGATCGAGCTGAACAGCGACATGACCGTGGACGAGGCATTCCGGGCCATTGCGCGCTCCGCTGTTCGGCATTTTTCGGGAAACGCCGACGCGGTCCGCAACTCCGATCCGGAAGGCATTCACCAGATGCGGGTCGGACTGCGGCGTCTGCGCGCTGAGATCTCGCTCTTTTCAAAACTTCTGTCTGGCGCCAGTGCGCAGAAGATCAAGGCGCAGCTGAAGTGGTTGACGGGCGAGCTGGCGCCGGCACGCGAGCTCGACGTGTTTGTGAACGAGAATATCGAGCCAGCGACGCGCGACGCCCTGCTGCGCCGGGGCGGCCAGGTCATCAAGCAGGAATTTTCCGAAAGGCGCGATCAGGCATTCGCGCGCGCAGGACAGGCGGTCAACTCGGAGCGCTTTCGGAAACTCCTGATCGATACGCTGCAATGGATCGAATCAAGACAGACCATCGCGACCGATCAGGCGAGTATGCCGATCAGCAAATTCGCCGCCCAGGTGCTCCATCGCCGCATCAGGAACGTGCGCAAGGACGGGCGCGATCTCGACGAGATGTCTCCCCTTGCGCGGCATAGATTGCGAATCAGGGTGAAGAAGATCAGGTATGCGGCCGAATTTTTCGAGACGCTCTTTCCTTCCAAGCGCGAGAAAAAGCAGCTTGCGCGTTTGTCCGGCCACTTAAAAAAGATTCAGGATGCCTTGGGAGCGCTCAACGATTTTGTTGCGCACCGGGAGATGGTTGTCAATGCGGTGCTCAAGGCGTCGCGTCAGCATCGGCGTGCCCTTGCCTTTGCGTCCGGCGTGGTGCTTGGCCGCGAGGATCAGGCGGTAAGGCCGCTGATGAAGGTCGCAGTGAAAGAAGTGCGCGCGCTTCCGACATTTTAGCGGGACCCGCGCGCAACGCTGGCGTCGCCAATCCATTCTCACGCGGCTGTAGGAGCCGCGCGGGCTTTTAGCAGCTAAGCCGCACAAGATTTCGCAGAGCATTTCGTATGCCAGATATTTTGACCCACTGTCCTGTCGCGGCTCAGATTATACCGACCGGGTTGAACACCGAGACTGTAATTTTTGAAACCCTGCCCGATGTTGCGATCCCTCTCAAATGCCCGCGTTGCGGACAGACCCATTTTTGGCAACCAAAGGATGCTTGGGTGGGCCGTCCAAGTGAACCCACGCGGCACTAGACTGAGACACGATGCCGCCATAAATCCGTAATTCTACGGCATCGAACCATTTTGTGGTTCCAGTTTTGCCGTAGGGCTTTGGCAAGTAGACGGGGGGTAGGTCAGTGACGGAACACACTCAACAAGTGCGAGAGCGGCGTGACCGTCTCCTCGAAGCGGCGCGGAAGGAGCTTGCTGAATTCGAGCGGCGCGAGAATGAGTTCCGAAAAAGGGATCGCGAGGAACGCGCCGCAGAGCTGCGGCTTCCTCTGAATAAGATCAAAGCCCACTAGTCTAGTGCGGCGCGAGTGTTGCCACGTCCTACAAAGTGTTGGCTAACGGAGCCAAGCCGGACGACTTATCTTATTTTCCCGTGAATTGCCTGCTGGTTGGGGTGAAGTTCGCTGGGCGACACCACATCAAGTGTGCCCAGCTCGTCCAGGCGCTTCTTCAGCGCAATGCGATCAAGAGAGGCGAGCGAAAGCAGCATGAAGGCACGCATCTGGCGTTCCAGAGCCGACAAGGTTTCGCTATGCCCGTGCCGTTTCTGCCACTCGTCTCCTTTCACCGCCACCGGATCGGGGTAGTGCCAGTGTGATGAGACAGGTTTGCCGGGCCAATCAGGGAACGCCTCGCGAGAGGCCGTATTGGATAGCGTGAACACAAAATCTAAGACAGGGGCTTCAGGCCCTGTGAAATTGCGCCAGTGTTTAGGCCGCAAGCCATCGGTCTGGAAGCCCGCCTCCTGCAATACCTCCAGCGCCAGGGGATCGGCCACTTTCGAGGGCTCGACCGCCGCACTGTACGCGCGAAAGTGACCACCACCGAGACGATTGACGACAGCTTCCGCCATCAGGCTGCGGGCGGAGTTTCGGCGGGAAATGAAAAGCATGCCATATGGACGGTCCATCTCCATTCTCCTATGCGAATCCTAGCCGACCGTACAACACTCGACATCGGCGTGGGTTTCCCGTCGTCAGGAAGCTGGAGAACGGAGCTAACAGAAACCCTGATGCGGCTTGTGTAGCATTCAGCAATGTCTCTTGTTGGCCCGAAGGCGAAGCTCGCCATCGTGTCCGGCACGTCGGCAGTCGAGGCCAGACCGGACATCAGGAAGACGCGGGGCAAATTGACGCGAATGGCCCACAGGCAACATGGCAACTTCCAAAGAAATTTGGATGGACCGGTCTCGACCGTCTTCCAGATGTCGGCTTTGGATGGCTACACTGCCGCGCTCTCATTTTTTTGAGGGCGACTGTTCGCCATCGCATTTTGCCGTTTCTTACAGAGGGGATGACTTCATGACTTTGTCAAACGTTACCCGCCGTGGAATGATCGGCGGTTTTGCCGCCGGAGTAAGCGCCGCCACGGTAATCTCGTCGGACACTTTTATCAGCGGCGCGCGCGCCCAGTCTGCGCAAAAGACTTTTGTTCTTATTGGCGGCGCCTTCTACGGAGCTTGGTGTTGGCATCGCGCTACCGACGGCTCGAAAAGCAGGGTCATAAAGTCTACGCGCTTACGCTTACAGGGTTGGCAGACCGCTCACACCTCCTTAGCAAGGACATAAATCTCGACACGCACATCACAGACATCGCCAATCTCGTCGAGTGGGAAGACCTCGCAGACATTTGCCTTGTAGCCCATTCGTACGCGGGATTTCCGGCGTCTGGCGCGCTGGAACGTATCGGAAGCCGTGTCTCGTCCATCGTCTGGGTCGATGCATTGAAGCCCGCGGGCGGTCAATCATTTCATGACGAGGTGCCCTTTCAAGTGGAAGATGGCGCAATCAGTCGTCCAGCTCCCAAGGCGTTCCCTCCAACCGCCTTTACCGACCCGAAGGACGCTGCTTGGGTCCTGTCGAAAGTAACCCCACAACCAATCGGCACGTGGCTGCAGCCGGTGAAGCTCTCGGGGGCCCACGAAAAGGTCGCGAAAAAAACCTACATCCGTTTACCCAAATTTCCGTTGGCTGCCTTAGACAAGGCAGTTGGGGAGTGCAAGGCTGACAAATCTTGGACGGTCCTAGAGAACACGACATCGGGCCACTCTATTATGATCAACGAGCCGGATTGGTTGACTAACGTGCTGCTGCAGGCTGTCTAACATTTGGGACCTGCGGCTTTCTCATTATCGTGCCACCAACGATGGTCGCTCACGGCGACGGGTGATCCAATAGCCTCGCGACTTCCGTTGGTGGCACATTTCGGACCGCACGCGAGGTCCGGCTGTTCGGACAAGAGCGGCCATCGATGCCAAGCGCCTCGGCCTGATTCAGGGGCGTATCGATCAATCACTGTGGGACCGCAACCTGACGGCGGATGGGCTCCGGAGTTCAATGTGGCTCTCGCTGAGTTAGGTGTAAGCAGGGTCCTGGACTTGGGTCCCGGACATGCGCTTGGAGAGATGATGCAAGCCTTTCAGCCGTCCATTCGATGCTACTCTGCGGACGGATTTCATACCCTGGACGGGCTGCGAAGCTGGATAGACTCTCAAGAAACAAGATGATCAACCCCTTAACTCAGCTAGGCTGATGTTGCACCGCCTCGGGACTGGCCTACATGCGTCCCATCTGGATGTGGTCGTTATCCCGCAGGCCCATTGCTGCTCCGTCACCTCCGAATGTCGGCTTCAAAGAGACCGTCCTCGAGCAGATAGCTCCGGTCGAGAGCGCGGCGATTCCGCGTCTCGCCGGCGGCCCAACCGACCGTTAATTTGGGACTGGTCGTCCGGACTGTCGCCGCGACACATCGACAGCCGGTGCACAAGAACTGCCGCCCACCTGCTAGGCGGGCTGTCCGGCGGCTTGCAGGATCAATCGGGTAATCTCGTCGGGTTGGGATATCAGCGACAGGTGACTCGCCTTCACTTCGACGGTCTTGGCGCCCATGCGCTTGGCCATGAAGCGTTCGAGATCGGGATTGATCGTCCGGTCTTCCGTCGAAACGGCATAGAAACTTGGCTTCGACCGCCAGGCCGCATGCGTCGTCTTGGCCGTGAGCAGAGCCTTGTGGAACGGCTGCTGGACCGCATAGAGGACCTTCGCCTTCGCTTCCGGCAGGTCGCCCGCGAAATCGTGCAAGAACGCTGCCTCGCTGAGACGTCCTTCATCGCCGTCGAACACAATCCCGGCGGACGCCGGCGGCGTCGGAAATGTCTTGGCCAACGCTGTGTAGTCCTCGCCCGCATCCGGTGCCCGCGCCGCCACATAGACAAGAGCCGACACGTTGGGATGCATACCGGCCTCTGTCACGATCATTCCGGAGAAGGAATGCCCAACCAGAACCGTCGGACCATCCTGCCGCGCGAGCACGCGCTCGGCCGAGGCTACCGCTTCAGGCAGCGTTGTCAGCGGGTTTTGCACGGCCGTGGCATTGAGGCCCGCTGCTTGCAACCGTGCAATCACCTCCGACCAGGATGACCCGTCGGCGAACAATCCGTGCACCAGGACGACGTTTTGGGCAATCGGCGCCGGCTCTGCAGCGGCTTTCGCGCCTCGGATAAGAGTGCTTGCCGCCCCCGCAGCCACCATGCTCGCAAAAGTGCGTCGATTCATTGGTTACCTCATGCGTGGAGTTGCAGTTTGCTCGGTTTGAGCCGACTGCTTGGATACGAGAATGCCGGGAACAATGTCGCTGTTCGCAACATCGCTCCGTGATTCTTTTCGCCGGAGCCGTTCAGGCATCTATATATTCTCAAGGAAGGGATGATTGTTACGCGGCGTCACGTGGTCGTGATTCCGCCAACCTCAGGCCTTGCTCTTAGGCCGGCTGTATCGGCAGCCTTCTGATGCGGCGCGCCGTCGCCGCGAAAATGGCATTCGTGACCGCAGGGGCCACAGCGGCTGTAGCCGCTTCGCCCAAGCCGCCAGGATCAGCCGTGCTCGCCACTATATAGGTTTCGATTGGTGGCGTTTCATCGATGCGTAGCGGCGGATAAGAGTCAAAGTTGCCTTGCTCGACTCGGCCGTCCTTGATCGTTATCGCGCCGCGCAGCGCAGCCGTGAGTCCGAAGATCGTTCCGCTCTGTATTTGTGCGTCGATCATCTTCGGATTGACCGGCAATCCACAATCCACCGCGCAGACGATACGTTCCACCCTCACATTTCCATTCTCGTCGACGGCCACCTCCGCCACTTGCGAAAGATAGCTTCCAAAGGCGAACTGAAGTGAGACGCCCCTGCCCTTTCCAGGAGGCATCGGCTGACCCCAGCCGGCCTTCTGCGCGGCAAGATTCAGGACCGCCAAAGCTCGGGGATTGTGAGCTAGAAGATTCCTGCGGAATTCGACGGGATCCTGCCTGGCCGCGGAGGCCAGCTCATCCATGAAGCTCTCGACGATGAAGACGTTGTGTACCGGTCCTACACCACGCCAAAACCCGGTCGTAATGCCGGGCGGCTCGGCCCGAACGTATTCGACGAGAATGTTGGGAATTGCGTAGGGCGGCTCGGCAGCCCCTTCGACCGCATCGAAATCCAAACCGTTTTTGAACAGGGGCGGAGCAAACCGGGCCACGACCGAAGAGCCGCATACCCGATGGTGCCACGCGATAGGTCTTCCCGCCTCGTCGAGACCCGCCGATATCCGATCGTAGTAGTAGGGTCGGTATACATCGTGCTGGATGTCCTCCTCGCGGCTCCAGATCACCTTGACGGGACCGTCGATCTGCTTGGCAATTTTGACCGCGAGAAGGGTACCATCTGGCTCAAGCCGACGGCCGAAGCCTCCACCCAAATACTGATTGTGGATCACAATGGCTTCCTTCGGCATTCCAGTGAGCGTCGCGGCCGCCGCCTGCGTGACGGTGGGCACCTGCGTGCCGACCCAGATTTCGCAGATGTCCTTCCGATAGTGCACCGTGCAATTCATCGGCTCCATGGCTGCGTGAGCCAGAAACGGCAACTCATAGACCGCGTCCAAACGCCGAGCCGCGCCGGAGAACGCCTGCTCGAAGTGGCCCTCGTTTCTCGCCACGACCCCCGGGCTTTCGGATGCCTTCTTGAGCTGCTCGACGAGCTTCTTACTATCTATCGAGGCGTTAGGACCGTCGTCCCACTGTATCGCGGCGGCTTCCAAACCCTTCTTAGCAGCGCCCATATGGTCAGCAACAACGGCTACCGCCTCATCGACCGCGACCACTTGATGCACACCCTTGATCGCGAGTGCCGCGCTCTGGTTCACGGCCTTAGGTCTTCCTCCAAGCACCGGAGATATCGCTATCACCGCGACCTTCAGGCCCGGCGGCATCACGTCGATTCCGAACTGCGTTCGTCCACTGATCTTGTCGGGAGCCTCAAGTCTCTTCGGGGATGTTCCAATGAGACTGAACTGTCCTTGCCCCTTCAGCTTGATGCGATCGAGAGCGAGAGGCTCCGATTCGGCCGCGGATCGCAGCAAGTCCCGATAGGGCAGCGACCTAGCGCCCGACGGATGCAGAACCACTCCATCCTTGACGGTGCAGGCCGCCGGGTCGACTTTCCAACGCCCGGCCGCCGCCGCGATCAACATGAGGCGCGCCGCGGCACCAGCTCGCCGAAGGGGTAACCAGAAACCCCGGACCGAGGCTGACAATCCTGTCGTCTGTGAATATAGGATCGGATTGGCGTAGAGGGCGTCATTCGGAGGCGCGTGTTCGACCTCGATCTGGTCGAGCTTGACTTCGAGTTCCTCCGCCAAGAGCATAGAGAGCGAGGTATAGACCCCCTGCCCCATCTCGACGGACGGTATGGTCAAGCGTACGCGGCCGTCGGGCTCAATTCTCACGAACGCATTCAAGACCGCGCCGCTATCGCTTCCAGCAGCCATGGACCAGGACGGCAGGGAAACCGTCAGGGCGAGTCCCCCTGCCGCGGTCGCACCGACCTTCAGGAGCGCTCTGCGAGAGACTCTTGCTTCGTCTGCGCCTGATACTGGCCGCGTGAGCATGTCGGTAGTTTTCCGCATTGTTAATGCCCTCCCTCGCTCGCGTATTTTATGGCAGCTCGAATGCGATTGTAGGTGCCGCATCGGCATACATTGCCGGACATCGCGTCGTTTATCTGCGAGTCCGTCGGGCGTGGATTGCTCGCCAGCAGCGCAGCCGCCGCCATGATCTGCCCCGACTGACAATATCCGCACTGAACGACGTCATGATCGAGCCACGCCCGCTGCACCTTCTGGCCAGCAGGAGTCTCGCCGATGGCTTCGATGGTAGTCACTGCGGCCTCCCCGACACTGTCGACCGAGGTGATGCAAGATCGTGTCGCGGCGCCGTCTATGTGAACCGTACAAGCGCCGCAAAGCGCCATACCGCACCCAAACTTCGTTCCTGTCATCTTGAGAACGTCCCGCAGCACCCATAGCAGGGGCGTCTCGCCGTCCACGTCCACCTTATGCGACTTCCCATTTATCTTGAGAACGTATGTCATCCTGCACCAATAGAGTGTTGAGGAACGAGATCTATATTGCAGCCCAAAGGGATCGTCGCTCGCGGGATTGCTTTGATGCCCGCGTTATTGCCCCCAGTTTCGTCGATCCTGCTATGGATTTATCGGCGATAGGACCTCGGCGTTACCCCCACCACCCGCCGAAAGGCTGTCGCAAAATGCGATGGATTCTCATATCCACATCTGGCGGCAACGGTCGGAATCGTTTCGTTCCGGTCCTTCAAGAGGCTCTTCGCCTCTTCCATGCGAAGGAAGGTCAGACGCTTCAGGGGAGTCTGCCCATACAGCTTCTTGTATAATCTCAGCAGGTGGAACCGACTGACTCCTGCCTCGCGCGCCAGATCCTCCAGACTCACTGCGGACGCGAGATTCTCGCGCATGAAGTCTTCGACCTTGCGCAGCCGGCCGTCGCTCGCATTGCGGTAGTGTGGCTCCCCGTAGCGGCCGTACCTGACCAGGAGATGGGCGGCCAACATCTCTCCCGCAGTCTGAGCATAAAGATCTGGCGCGGATTCTTGAAACGCAGCGCTCAGACTCAGCATCAGCTGGCTCACCAAGGGATCGCTGCTTCCGAGGCCGCTCGGCAAGGTCGGGGCCGCGGGACCTTTACGCCTGAATTCTCGCGCGACGCGTTCGATGGTCGCGCCCGGAAGATGGAGTTGCAGGGTGCTGTGTGTCGTGTTACCCCGCCATCGCAGTGTAGCGGCTTGTCCCGGAGCCGTCATACCAATGTGACCCGGCTCGGAATGAGCGTGCTGCCAACCGTTG
Organism: Bradyrhizobium sp. S3.3.6; assembly: GCF_040546905.1. Taxonomy (NCBI): domain Bacteria; kingdom Pseudomonadati; phylum Pseudomonadota; class Alphaproteobacteria; order Hyphomicrobiales; family Nitrobacteraceae; genus Bradyrhizobium; species Bradyrhizobium sp. S3.3.6. The sequence goes on from NZ_JBEPOT010000001.1 coordinate 57,659, forward strand.
CGATAGCGGACCTCCACGTCGCAGGAGCCACCGGTAACGAGAACGATCAAATGATCGCGAGTAGCGGGAGTTACGAATTCCTCGGCCTCTGCAGGATCCTCGTAGGCCCGGATCAGCAGCGAGCGCCAACCGGCTCGCCAGCTGCAGGCCGTCATTGTGGCGCGCAAGTGCTTGTGCGCATCGAGGCTAGAAATTATCGTCTCCAAGTCGGGTCTCCGCACCGGCAGTGACGGTAGGATAGATCAACTCCCACCTGAATGAAGTCCATTCTCGTTTTTGCTGGATACAACTCTGCTCCGGCACCTAATGAACGCCGCTGCGCGAATTTCTCCACGGAGGCCGACATTCTCACTTAGCGCGCGTTCTATCCCCGCCAAGGCCGCTGCGCCGATGAATTTCATCCGAGAGCGTCCCACTCTGGCGCGAAGGGCGGCCGGACGAAGCGCTCGTCTTTCGGCAGAGCGGCGATAGCGGCGCGATCCTCGTCATCGAGCTGCGTGCCGACCGCATCAAGATTGGCCTTCTGGCTTTCGGGACGGGCGGCTTTCGGAATCACGATGACGCCCTCCTGATCGAGGAGCCAAGCGACCGCCATCTGAGCGGCACTACAACCGTGCTTGTGGCCGAGGAAGGCGAGCTTGGGATCACTTGCCGCCCCCCCTGCGCGAGGGGCGCATAGGCTGTCAGCGGAATCTCCTTGCCGCGCAGATAGGCGAGTATCGGCGTCTGCGACAGGAACGGGTGGTATTCGACCTGGAGGCTGGCAATTGGCGCGCCGATCACGGATCATCGGCAGGTTGAAGTTGCACACGCCGGTCGCGCGCGTCAGGCCGCGCTCCCGCAGCGACATCAACGCTTCCAGCGTCGCTGCCATGTCCATGTCTCGTGACGGCCAATGGATCATATAGAGATCGACATGGTCGAGCCCCAGCTTCCGCAGACTGGTCTCGAATGCGCGGTAGAGCGCATCCGGCGCAAGCTGATCATGCCAGACCTTGGTGGTGATGAAGAGGTCGTTCCGGTTCACGCCGGACGCCGTGATGGCGGCGCCGACGGCGGCCTCGTTCTCGTACATCGCAGCGGTGTCGATATGCCGGTAGCCGAGCGCAATCGCGCTCTCGACGACCAGCTCGGCACCGGCTCCCGGCATCCGGAAGGTGCCGAAGCCGAGGCGGGGAATCGCGACACCCTGTGTCGTGATCGTCTCCATGATGTTTTCCTTTCCGGGTTTCGGCTCGGTGCGCTGGTCCTTTTGTGCCGCTGTCAGGCGGCAAGCCATCACAAGGACCGCGGCGTCAGGGTGGATGCTTCGGCCTGGCTCGCCCTGACGAGTTCGGCGATGACGCTTTCGAGTGCCGTAGTGCCCTTTATCGCCGACCGGCCGTGCTCGCTGAAGTCGATCCATCCCTCGTTGAAGCCATCGAGCATCCGGATCCGAGGCAATGGATTTCGCGCTCCCTGAGAGCGGAAAATCTGCTCCCAGCTCTCGCGCGGCACCGTCTCGACCCGGACCGTGCGCTTCAGCACCGTGGCGAAGGCGCGGGCGAGATCGTTCGGCGAGATGCGTGCGGGCCCCTCCAACTCGACGACCCGCGTCCCGCTCCCGTTCTCCCGGAGAAGCGCGGCGGCCAGGCCTCCGACATCCTGCGTCGCGACCATCGGGAACAGCTTGTCGACCGGCTGCAGGAAGCTGCGCAGCACGCCTTCGTCGCGCGCCGAAGGAACGTCCCAAAGCGCATTTTCCATAAACCAGCCTGGCCTCAGGAAAGTGACCGGAAGGCTGATCTGCTGCAGCGACTGTTCCATCAACGTGCGCTGAGTCAGCAGGTTCTCGTGCGGTGCATCGGCGCCGATGGTCGACAAGCAGACAACCTTGCCGGGACGAGCCTCGGCCAAAGCCGCCGTCACGGCCGCGATGACGCGCTTAGCCTCGGGAAAGCCGGGCTCCGGATCGAACTCGGACGGCGGCAGGATGAAGACGCCCGCGGCGCCCCTGAAGGCAGAAGTCAGGCTTGCCGCATCATCCATCTCGGCCAGGGCGATGTCGCAGCCCCGAGTCCTCCACTCCGCCGCCTTGGCCTCGTCGCGCAGAACGGCGCGGACGGGCAGTCTTTCAGCGAGCAGACTGCGCGCAACCGCGCCGCCGACGTTGCCCGTAATTCCTGTGATCGCATACATGGCGGGTCTCCTGGTTCGGGGGGTGTTCATAGGTTCGGCGTCGCCCGGCGCCAAGTGATGCGGGCGGTCTTGAGGCTGCCGGCGAACAGGGTAGGCCCATCGGTGGCGAGCACCAGCGTGTCGCCGTCGAACTCGGGCATGCGCAGCTGGCGTTGGCCCTGCCAGTTGGGAAAGAGACTCACGGCCATGCCGTGCTCGACCGTGCGGCGCGCCTCGTCGACCCGATAGGGGCCGGAATAGGCGAGATATGACGTGCCCGCCGCGACATAGTCTTCGGGGGTGTCTCGATACATGTCGTCGCTGGCGAAATCGGCGCGGTCCGGGCTGCTGAGTTGCGCCGACATATAGCCGTCCGGCGTATAGAGGATGAAACCGGCGGGATGTGGATCCATTGGCAGGAAGATCTCGCCGGTCTCCACGTCAGTCTCGACGCAGGCGACGAGTTGCCAGGCGCCGACGAGCGCTTCGCGGAGCGAGCGGATCGTGCCGCCTTGGTCGATGACAGTGCTGCTATTGATCAAGTTCATGATGACGCACTCCTTGTTGGCGTCTCGGAGAGCCGGTTGCCGCGAGATGGATTGGAAGTGTGGAAAGAGGCTGTCCGGGCAGGCTTAGCGCCCCTCGGACACCCACTTGAGCGTGGCGAGCCAAAGCGCGTGGCCGCGATGCATCCGGCCTTCGTCGGCCTCGCGGAAGGCGGCGGCGCCGGGACCGACGCCTGCCTCGTCCATGATGGCCCGGCAGCCGTTGTCGTCGGGCTTCAGAAGCCAGGTATGGTAGAAGGCCGGCGCCTCGCCCGGTGCGCCGCCGAACCAGCCGAGCCGGCGGCCGGACACGAACTCATGGACGCGGCTCTCGATCGCGAGACCGAACGTCGTCCAGCGCCAGCGGACATCGGGCGCGAGCGCCTCAGCATTGCCGAGGAGCGTCACGTCCCGCGCATTGGGATACCAGGTGGGCCATGCGCGCGCGTCGACGATATGCCGCCAGACCGTGTCGCACGAGGCGTTCAGCCGGGCTTCGTTGTGAGCGAACAGGTCCGCCTTCTCTGGCTCAAACCCGGCCGGCCAGTGGATGTCCCGATCGCGGGTGGCAAGATCGCTTGCCATCTGTCCTTGGGGCTGGCCGGCGGCGATCGCCGTGCCGGCCAGTGTCGCGAGCGTGGTCGCCGCGACCAGGGCTGCGGCCTTGGCCAGGCGTGACGACTTTGTCGGTTTGCGCGCTTCGCGCGCCGCGTCGATTGACGTCTGCATTGTCTGTCTCCCTACGTGCTGGAATGTCATGACCGTCACTGCTGCTAATGGGCCGGCCCACGAACGATCTTCGTGCGAGCCGGCCCGGCCGCAGGGATGACTAGACGAGCACACTGGGCTTCAGCAGGTCGGAGAGGCCGACCCGATGAAGCATCTCCGCGCGCAGGCGGTCGAGCACGGTGAAGCCGACATTGGCGCCGTCTTCGGTCGGATCGTAGTGGATCCGGAACGGGCGCTTGCCGAAGGGCATGTCGACGACCTTAACGATCTCGTCGGCCACGCCGCTGGGCTCGGCGTCGTCGGGGACGATCGCGGCGAACGCCTTCAACACCTCTTCGCCGAAGCCCTTGTAGGGCCCAGCTTCATATTCCGCGACCCGCGCCTCGTCAGCCGGACGCCCGGAATGCGCGAAGTGGTTCGTGCCCTTGGTGAACGCGCCCGGCACGACGATCGTCGTCTCGATGCCCCAGCGCGACAGCTCGCGCGCATAGAGGACGGCCAGCGAGTCCATCGCCGCTTTGGCCGCGAAATAGGGCGCGAGATAGGGCGGCGTTCCGCCAGCGGAGCTGCTGCTCGAGATCCAGAGAAGCAGACCCTGTTTCGCCGCGCGCATGTGCGGCAGGACGGCCCGGTTGACGCGTTGCGTGCCGAGCACGTTGACGTCGTACTGCGCCGCGAATTGCTCGGGCAGGAACGCCTCGGCCGGGCCAAACATCATGTGACCCGCATTGTGGACCAGCACGTCGATCTTGCCGCTCTCGGCCATGATCTTCTTGACCGCCACATCGATCGACGGCTCGGACTGAACGTCGAGCTCAATCGCGCGCAGGTCGACGCCATCGCGCTTCGAAGTCTCGGCCATCTCGGCCGCGTTCTTGGCGTTGCGGCCAGCGATATCGCGCATCGAGGCGTAGACGGTGTTTCCGGCCTTGGCGAGCGCTTCGGCCGTCAGGCGGCCGAAGCCGCTGGAAGCGCCGGTGATGAGAATGATCTTCTTGCTCATGATGGAATCTCCATTGTCAGCGTGTTGAAGTTTGAAGGGGATGCGGGTCAGATGATCCCGCCATTGGCGCGCAGCGTCTGGCCGTTGATCCAGGCGCCGTCCGGGCCTGCGAGGAAGGCCACCGCGTCGGCGATATCCTGCGGTTGGCCGAGACGTTCCAGCGGCGCCAGCTTGGAGAGGCGCTCGATCACCTCCTGCGGCTTGCCGTCGAGGAAGAGCGTGGTCGCCGTCGGCCCGGGCGCGATAGCGTTGACGGTGATGTTCCTGCCGCGGAGCTCCTTGGCGAGAATGCTGGTCATGGCCTCGACCGCCGCCTTGGTGGCGGCATAGACGCCGTAAGTCGGCTGCAGCAAGCTGGTGACGCTCGAGGAAAAGTTGACGATCCGGCCGCCGTCACGCAGGCGGCGGGCCGCTTCGCGCAGGGTATTGAACGTGCCCTTCAGATTGACCGCGATGTGGCGATCGAACAGTGCGTCACTGCTGTCAACGATGGTCGCCAGGTTCATGATGCCGGCATTGTTGATCAGCACGTCGACGCCGCCGAACGCGGTTTCAGCCGAATCGAACATGCGCGCCACGGCGGCGACATCGGCGATGTCGGCCTGAGCCGCCACGGCCCGGCCGCCGGCGCTCTCGATCCTGGCGACCACGGCCGCCGCGGAAGCGCTGTTGCCGGCATAGTTCACCACCACGGTGAAGCCGTCCTTCGCCAGGCGCCCGGCGACCGCGGCACCGATCCCGCCGGAGGCGCCGGTAACGATGGCTACTTTGTTGGTTTGGGTGGTCATGATCGTTGTCCTTTGGGTTGGGACCGGCACTGGATGGAGACAACATGCCCATTCCAATGGTGCGGATAATGATGCAAAATCCGACATCATCATTCGAAAGTTCGAACAATGGACCGCTTCGACGCCATGCGCGTCTTCACCCGCATCGTGGAACGGCGCAGTTTCACCCTGGCCGCCGACGATCTTGGCCTGCCGCGATCCTCGGTGACCGATGCCGTGAAGGGACTGGAGTCGCGGTTGGGGGTACGGCTATTGCAGCGCACGACGCGGCAGGTCAGTCCGACCTTGGATGGCGAGGCCTATTACCAGCGCTGCGTGAGCCTGATCGCGGACATGGAGGATGCGGAGGGCGCCTTCGTCGGCGCCCAGCCGTCGGGGTTGGTTCGTGTTGACGTTCACGGCACCCAGGCGCGCTATTTCCTGCTTCCGGGCCTGCCGCGCTTCCGGCAGCAATATCCCGACATCCGGCTGCACTTCAGCGAAGCGCACCAGCCGCTCGACATGATCCGCGAAGGCTTCGACTGCATCCTAAGGGCCGGTGAACTGAGCGACAGTCCGCTGATCAAGCGCAGACTGGCGCTGCTCGAGCGGGGGACGTTCGCGAGCCCCGACTATCTCGGCCGCTTCGGCACGCTGCAGACGCCCGACGATCTCGCAGGTCACGAGATGGTCGGATTGCTATCGCCCGACAGCGGCGACATCGTGCCGCTGGTCTTCGGCGCCGACGGCAACGCGCACCAGCTGAAATTGCCGACGATGGTGACGGTGACCGGTCCAGAGACCAACGTGGCTTGCGCGTGCATGGGCCTCGGGCTGATCCAGGCGCCGCGGTATCGCGTCGACGCGGAGCTGGCCCGCGGCGCGCTGGTTGAGGTGCTCGCCGATTTTCCGCCGTCGCCGCTGCCCGTCCATGTGCTCTACTCGCACACGCGGCAACTGTCGCCGCGTCTGCGTGTGTTCATCGACTGGATGGCGGAGCAATATCGAGACCGGCTCTCACCGACTGAATGACATGAGCACGAGACCATGCCTTTGGTCGCCTGCCGCGACCGGGCGGTGAAAAGCCGATGGCACAAAGCCATCGGCCCTTGTCTGTGCGTAGATGAATACGCTGCATATTTGTCTTCGTGCCGCTGAGCGCTCAGCCCTTCGCCGATCGAATGCTATCGACCGGCCGCTTTGCGCCAAAGGACTAAACCGCTCGCGCGGTAGGGCGCTGCGGCGGGCGACACGGCCAACAGGATAGCGCGATGAGGCGTCCTGTCTTGAGATTGAGGGGTTTCGACAACCTCACTCAAGACAGGAGCATCCCCAATGACCGGTCAGGCCATCAGCCCGTTGCGTCGGCGCATGATCGAAGACATGGCGATCCGCAAGTTAGCGCCGAAGACCCAACATGACTATGTCCAAAGGGTCAAGGATTTCGCGGCGTTCCTCGGTCGCTCTCCCGCCACGGCTAAATCGGAGGAGGTGCGCCGGTTTCGGCTGCATCTTGCGTCGAACGGCGCAGGCACACCAAAGATCAATGCCACCGTCTCGGCACTGCGGTTCTTTTTCAATGTGACGCTCGATCGGCCCGACCTCGCCAAGCACCTGTTGTTCATGCGCGAGCCGCGCAAGGTGCCGGTTGTTCTAAGCCCAGAGGAGGTTGCGCGCTTTCTGGAGGCGGCGCCGAGCGTCAAGTACAAGGCGGCGCTCAGTGTCGCCTACGGTGCGGGGCTGCGCGTCTCCGAGGTTGTCTCGCTGAAGGTGTCCGATATCGACTCCGAACGGATGATGCTGCGCGTCGAGCAGGGCAAGGGTCACAAGGATCGCCACGCGATGCTTTCCCCCGTGTTGCTCGAACTTCTGCGCGACTGGTATCGCATTGCGCGGCCGCAGGGCTGGCTATTCCCGGGCCAGAATCCGGCCAACCCGATGACCACGCGCCAACTCACGCGCGCCTGCCACGCCGCGGCCCACATGGCCGAGATTACCAAGCGTGTGACGCCGCACACGTTGCGCCATAGCTTCGCGACCCATCTGCTCGAGCAGAACATTGATATTCGGGTGATCCAAGTCCTACTTGGGCACGCCAAGCTCGACACCACGGCGCTCTATGCCCGCGTCGCCACCAACACCATCCGCGAGGTCATGAGCCCGCTGGACCGCCTCACACCGCTGGTGCTGCCCAAGAAGAATGAGCCCAAAGGCGAGCCAGGAGCGGCTTCCGGGGACTGGCAACCCCTATCCTTGCGATGGTTTAAATGCGTTGTCCCGCGACTGGAAGCGTAGGCGCTTGCCCCGAAGGCAAAGGTCAGATTCGTTCTGCTTCAACCTACTGTTCTTCCAGATAGCCTTGGCGACCCGGGATATTCACTGAACCGCCCCGATTGCGGCCAGTGCCGTGGCGCTTCGTGAAAGCTCGATCAATCGATTGACCGACTGCATTGCAAAGCTGAGGAACGATTGATCCAGTACCCCGTCCGACACCTTTTCCGCGACGTTCCCGATGACGACCTGCGCTCCGCCAACGAGGCGGGCGGGGATTGAAAGCAGTGTCTCGTTGACCTGCGCATGGGCGCGAACACCACCGGTGAAGGCTGGGGACACCGATATCACCAAGACTGGCTTGTCGATCAGAACGGACTTCCCATAAGGGCGGGACGCCCAGTCCAGCGCATTTTTCAGGACCCCCGGCATGCCGTGGTTGTATTCCGGCGTGACGATGATCATGCCGGCGCTGTACGCCACCGCATTCCGAAACTGCCGCACCTCGAGGGAAGCATGATTTCCATCATCATCCTCATTGTAGAGTGGAAGCTCCGGACTCAAGATCTCAAGGCTTGTCCTGCTTGCAAGGCTGTCGCGCAGACCGGCGAGGGTTGCGCGCGAAAAAGATCCCTTGCGAAGGCTACCAGGTAGCCCAACAAGACGGGCCGGGACTGCAGACGTCATACGATCTCCATCGCGTTGCACTGATCGGCGACACCGGCAATCGCGCTTGCCGGAGTTTTCGATTGTGACTACCGCCCAAAGAAGTAAGGCACGGGTCGGCGGCCTCCTTCTCAATTTGCCCGAATCCGTCCAGGAGCCCAAAGACGCCGGGCCCTATCCCGTTCATCGGCAGGTGAAACCCGCCGGGACGGCTTTCGTCAGCGCATCACAACCGACCTGGCGCTGGCCGGGGCGAGTGCAGAGAGCTCGGCACGACGACCCCATCGCTGGGCCAGCGCCGCGCAGACCATCAATTGGATCTGATGAAAGACCATCAGCGGGAGGATCACTGCACCCGCCCCGTGGGAAGCAAAGATCACTTTGGCCATGGTAACGCCCTGGGACAGGCTCTTCTTCGAGCCACAGAAGACAATGGCCACGCGATCGGCACGATCGAAGCCCAGCCATTTGCCGAGAACTGCGGTCACGATCAGGGCGGCGCCAAGAAGGATGCCGTCGGCGACGACCAGTCCCGCGAGCGCAGTTGGCGGAACCTGATGCCACAAGCTCTCGCTGACGGCCGCGCTGAAGGCGGAATAGACAATGAGCAAGATTGCCCCCTGGTCGAATGCGCCGACGATGCCCTCATGACGTCCAATCCATCCGCCGATGAACGGCTGGAGCAGTTGTCCACAGACAAAGGGCATGAACAACTGCAACGTGATCTGTCCGATCGCGTCCCAGCCCGAGGCAGCGCCGCCGTGGTTCGAGAGGACGAGACCTGCCACGAGCGGCGTGACGAAGATGCCGATGATGCTTGAGGCCGAGGCACTGCAAATCGCCGCGGGAACGTTGCCCTTCGCGATGACGGTGAACGCGATCGAGGATTGGACGGTAGACGGCAGCGTGCAGAGGAACAGGATGCCGACATAGAGCGTCGGCGTCACAAGCGGAGACAGGATCGGCCTGAAGGCCAAGCCGAACAGCGGAAACAGCACGAACGTCGTCAGCAGCACCAGGGCATGCAGCCGCCAGTGACCTGCCGCAGCTATCACGGCTTCGCGCGACAGCTTTGCTCCATGCAGGAAGAACAGCAAGGCAATGGCGAGGTTGGTGAAGTGATCCACCACCAGCGCCGTCGTGCCGCGGCATGGCAGCTCGCTCGCCGCGACGACGGTCGCGATCAACGCCAGGGTGAAATTCTCAGGCAGGAACTTGGGTCGAGACATGCTGATGATCTGTTCGCCGGGACCGGCCTTGAACTAGCGCGATCGCGAAGTCAGCGCGCCTTTCGGGGCAGCGCAAACATGCCCCAGTGAGAACAACTGATCCATTCGTCGTGGTTGGTCGCGAACGCGGATGTCGATGTGGTGGCGGTCATGGTCGTCTCCTTACATTGTACGAACAATTTGGAAGTAGAGAGTGGCCAACCCGTTACCACTAAAACTCGATTTAGGCGCGCTTACTGATTGGCCGGCTGTCGTAAGGGCAGAACTACCTTGGCGCGCGACGATGCGATTTCCGACTCCGGATCCGGCCCAGCCTGAACCAGACCATCATGACGCAGCGAGACCTCCGAAATCGGCGATGCGGCCGCCCGTTCGAGCAGCGCGCGCAATTTCGGGCGAAGGCCTTCGCCGCGCGATGCCGCGAAGGCACTGAATTGATGAAAAGAGCACATTGCCAGAACTCCTGGGCTGCCTACAGCACGGCGCGATAACCGCGCGCAACGTTGTCGATAGAGTGGAAGTATGAGTCCGCGCTCAGATTTCGATTAAATACGAATTTATTCGCCGGCACGGCGGCCGAACTCACGAGAGGACTCAGCTCGCGGCGATGACACCACACGGCATGCGAGGCGTCGCGTCTCGGCCAGACCGTCGCTCAACGCCGATCCGCGCTCATCGATGGCAGCACGTCTCGCTACCTGCGAAGAGGAGGGTTGGTGTTGCGCCAAGTGGGCGCTGCGTTTGTCACGCCTACCGAAGGCCAGTTGTACGACCCAACCGAGGGAGCGGTGACAGTTCCGACAGACGTTCCGGATGTCCCATAGGTCTCGGATGGCGGCGTCGACAGTCCGGACGTCCCGTAGGCAGCAGATTGCATTGTCGAGACATCGTGCCTCAAATACGTGTAACTCTTCCCTTCCGCAGCAAAGGGCGCAATCGCGAGCCCTACAGTTACGAAGGCGGCAGTCACAAATTTGGTTGTCATCATGATCGGTCCTCTCTCGTGAGAGATAGGGAGCAACGTCCGTTCTGCACGGCTCGACATCCTGAATTCTTGTTCAGTAAGGGTGATCGCACGGGAGGCGGTCTGCCACACGTGAGGCCGCCAATTCAGATTGCGCGCGCCTGCCTGCGAATCTCATTCGCAATCGCCTTCAGCGAGTTCGTCGGCGCCGGGCCCACAAGACTATAGCCAATGCCGTCGTCCGCCCAGGCAAACCCGGTGGCGCCGCCGTTTGACTGTGCTGTCATTGGTGCGTTCTGGTCGGCGCTGTTCATCGGCCGCGTCAGCACGACAACCCGGCTGCCGTGGTCGTCGTCATACATGAACATTGCGGCTGGTCCGTGCTGGGTCGCGACCAGGCGCCCACCCATCAGACGGTAGCCTGAACCCGCCAGATCCGGCACCTTGACAGGCCGGTCGAGCCGACTCGAGATCCATTGGACGAGCTGCGTGGTGTCGGATGCTCGCACCTCGACGGGGCGGATCCGATCCGGTGCGTAGACATTGTAGGAATAAGCCGCTTCCTGCGCGAGTGCGGCCAGGCCGCGAGATGGCGCCTCCAACGAGCCGCGCATGACCCAGCCGCTAAACCCGCCCACGCTCAGCAGCAGCATCGCCGCAATCGCCCACCATGCCGGCGGAGAACGACGCCTCCGACCTTCGACAATGCGTGAGAGGTTCAGCTCGGGTGGCAACGGCTCGTCAGCGATCGGCGCCAGCGCCGCGCGCAACAGCTCGCGCTGATCGGCAAAGCCGGCGACGCGCTTGGCGACGTCCGGATGATCGGCAAGATAGGAGCCGACTTCAGCTCGACGCTCCGGCTCGAGCACATCATCCACATAGGCATGGAGGTCGTCTTCCGTGATCGGCCGGTTGTTCATGTCAGCCTCCGCATCGTCACCACGTTCCCTGGCGCACGGGCGACGCCGTCGAGCTCCTGCTGTAACCTCTCGCGTGCCCGCGACAGGCGCGACATGACGGTGCCAATCGGGACTTTCAATACCTTCGCAGCCTCCGCATAGGAGAGATCCTCGACTGCAACCAGCAGCAGCACGGCCCGCTGCTCCCCCGGCAGTTTCGCAAGCTTATCGAGTACGTCTTGATACATGAGCCGATGCTCCTGCGCGGCAGCCCCGCGAAACTCGCCCTCACCCGCTTCCTCGATCGGCAGATGCCTGCCGCGCGACGACGCCTGACGGAATTGATCCGCCGCGAGGTTGTGCAGGATCGTGAACAGCCAGGCGCGCACGCTCCCGTCCCGCCTCTGATGCCAGCGGCTGACAGCGCGCTCCAGGCAATCCTGCACAAGATCGTCCGCGTTCGCGCGGTTGCGCACGAGGGCGCGGGCATAGCGGCGGAGGGCGGGGATCAGCGGCTCGACCTGAACCAACATATCCTTCATCTCGTCCTCCGCCTGCGTCCCTTGTCGCTTCAGCGAACGTCACCGAGTTTCAATTAGAATCGCCTCGCCCGGCATGGTCGGTTCGCCGGGCGCGATCACAAGGTATCGCCTGTCGGCCTTTGCCCCCTGATCGACGATCTGCCGGATCGGGCCGACGGCGTTCACGATAGCCGATCCTGCCGGGTTCGTCATGAACGCTGCGAGCGGCTGCAACGCGCCGCTGCCGTCCTCATGCTCGGAAAGCGCCAGCACATATTTCTGCTTGGGCTGGAGACCCGTCACCGAGGCCTGGAGGATCTGGATCAGGCCCTGGTCGAACAGCGACACGCTGGTCGGCGCCGTGCCATCGCCGGTCCGCTGCTTGGGTGCGAGGGCGAGATGGGCAACCTGGCCGGCAACCCCAAGCGGCTGCAGGTTCTCGCGGTCGTCGGGATTGGGCGCGGCATTGGGCACATAGGCGATCGCCTGGGGTGCCTGACCGATCGGAATGTTCGCAATCACCTTGTTGGTCGCGGTATCGATCGCCGCCAGCGCATCGGCGTTCTCGAGGCCGACATAGACGCGCGATCCATCGCCCGACGGCCAGACGCCGTGCGGCAAATTGCCGACCGGGATGGTCGCGACCTGCGAGAAGTCGTCGGTGCGGAACACCTTGACTTCGTTCAAGCCACCGATCGTGACATAGGCGAACGATCCCTTGGCGGTTTGCGCGAAGTTGACGTGGTTCGTGATCGGACCGGTGTCGATGGTCTTGAGGAGGCTGAACGGAGGACGTGCGTCGAATACCTGCGTCTTGCCGACGTCCTTGAGCGTGAACCAGACCTGCCTGCCGTCGGGCGTCGCGGCGATGTTCGGGCAGAACGGGCTATCCTGCTTCACTTTGGCGACGATCTTGTGGTCGGCAACCGTGACGACATCGGTTTCCGGATTGAACGACGAGCAAATGTAGCCGTACTTGCCGTCGGGCGAGAAAATCTGCATGCCCGGGCCGCTCGGGGTCGTGATGCGCGTCTTCTCTTCAAAGCTCTTGGCATCGATCACGGAGATGTAGTTCTCGCCGCGCACCGTCACCCACACCTCCTTGCCGTCCGGCGTATAGAATGCCTCATGCGGCGAACGACCGACATAGGTCACATGCTTGACCGCGTTGGTCGCGGTGTCGATGAAGGTGACCGAATTCGAGCCGATCGACACCACCGCGAGCGTGTGGTGATCGGGCGAATAGCCCATACCGTGAACGAGCACCTGACCCTTGTAGAGCGGGCTGAAATTGAGCGGCTGCGGATCACCCAGCCGGATCACGCCGAGCAGCTTGTTGTCGACGGGATCCGTCACCGAGACCGTGTTCGAGAACTGCTCGGCCGCGTAAATCCGGTCGTGATGGCTGATCGGAATGTCAGGCGAGGACAGTGCGCCGGGCGCTTGCCCGGCCCACGCAGCGGACCACGTTGCGAGCATCGTTGCCGCCAGGAAGACAGTTTTCCACGTTTTCATGTTTCGCTCCTAGTGTTTCATTCCGGCTGACATGTCCATCTGCATGCCCGAGTGATGATGGTGATCGTGTGCGGCAGGGAGAGCCTGCGGTTGCGTCGGCGCGGGCGTCGTGTCGGTCGCCGGCTCGCCGATTGCGAGCTTCATCGCGGCGATCTCCTGCATCTGGTCGACAATGATTTCCTGCGCGATCCGCCGAAGCTGCTCGTTCTTGCCGTAGCGCAGCTCGATCACGGCCATGTCGATGGCGCCCTGATGATGCGGGTTCATCATGGCAACGAAGTCGCGATCGATATCGCCGCTGGGCTTCGCCGCCATGGCGTTCATCATCTTGGTCATCGCCGCGTCGTTCTCTTTCAGGAACGCGGATTCCTCGGCGGTCAGCCCTGCCGGAGCATCGGCCGGATGGGCTTCATGCGCGAACGCGAGCGGCGGGATCGCGCAAGCAATCAGGACCCGCCCACCCAACAGGATCGCGGCGAGCCCTGGTCTTCGGAAACGACACCTGCTTGCGAGTGTCGCAATGGATCTGCGCGACTGCTGGTGCATCCTGAACTCCCATGTTGATCGCATGCGAGTTTGACGGAGCGGCACGCGTTCTATTCCAAATGGCCGCAAAGGTTCTTCTGCCGCGGGCAGATGGCCTTCAAAAAAGCCAACGACAACAATGACTAAGGCAGGATCTTCGGCCCGATCACAGACGCGTTAGCGTCCCGCCCAGCAATGCGCTCCAGACAATTGATCGATTTTATCGATCATAACTTAAACATCAATCTGTTGGATAAATTCTTCAACGCAGACCACGTTTGGCGTAACCCGGAGTAACGCCAATGACCTCTGCCATCGACTTCCGCACTTCTCAAGTCAAACCCGTCATCCGCGAGACCATCGTATCGCGGATGAATCCAGCCCGCGCCGTCGTCCCCGGGGTGGCGCTGGCAGGAGCTATCGCGCTCGTCGCCAAATTGCTTCACGGCGTTCCAGGGATTGCCACCTTCAGCCCCATGATCCTCGCCATCGCAATCGGGATCTCCATGCGCAATCTGGTCGGCACGCCGTCCTTCGCCGCCCCGGGAATTGCTTTCAGCATGCGCCGTCTGCTTCGGGCCGCGATCGTTCTCCTCGGCTTTCAGATCACGCTGACCCAGCTCGCAGCCGTGGGTGCAAAGGGACTCTTTATCGTCGTCGGCACGCTCGTTGCCACGTTCGCATTTACCCTCGCGACCGGCCGAGCGTTGGGCGTCGACCGAAAGCTCACCGAACTGATCGCCGCGGGCACCTCGATCTGCGGTGCTTCGGCAGTTGTCGCGACCAACAGCGTCACCGGGGCGTCCGACGAGGACGTCGCCTATGCGATTGCCTGCGTCACGATCTTCGGCTCGATCGCGATGTTCGTCTATCCTGTATTGCCGCATCTTCTGCATCTCGATGGCGGCGCTTACGGCCTCTGGAGCGGAGCATCCATCCATGAGATTGCGCAGGTGGCCGCCGCTTCTTTTCAGAACAGCCAGCGCGCCGGCGAAATTGCCACGGTCGCCAAGCTTGCGCGGGTCATGCTGCTTGCGCCTGTGGTGCTGGCCCTGAGCGTCGGGCCCCGGCTTGCGGCCCGAGGCGCGCCCGGCAGGGCGGCAAGGGCACCCCTGCCCTGGTTCGCAATCGGCTTTGTCGCGGTGACTGCCGTCAACAGTGTCGTGACCATTCCGACGGGAATGAGGGACGCCACGATCACTCTGTCCACCTTCCTGCTCACGATAGCTCTCGCCGCCATGGGCCTTGAAACCGATATCTCGAAACTCTACGCGCAGGGCCTGCGTCCGGCTATATTGGGCGCGCTTGCCTTCCTGTTCATTGCAACTTTCAGCCTGGCTCTCATCAAATTCATGGGGTGACCATGACGCTCGAACAGCTCCGGATCTTCGCCGCGGTCGCCGACAAGCAGCACGTGACACAGGCCGCCCGCGAACTGAATCTGACCCAATCAGCCACGAGCGCGGCGATCGCCGCGCTCGAAGGCCGTTATGGCGTCAAGTTGTTCGATCGGGTCGGTCGCGGCATCGTGCTCACGCATATGGGCCGCTCGTTTCTCGGAGAAGCCCGTGCCGTGCTGGCGCGCGCCCATGCGGCCGAGCAGGTTCTGCGGGACTTCGCCGGGCTCAAGGCCGGAAAGCTTGTGATCGCCGCAAGCCAGACGGTCGGCAGCTATTGGCTGCCCGCGCGGCTATTGGCTTTCCAGGCGACCTATCCCGGCATCGAACTTGACGTGAAGATTGCCAACACCGAGCATGTCGCGACCGACGTGCGCGAGGGCATGGCGGATCTCGGCTTCATCGAAGGCGACATCGACGACGCCGCTCTGTCCGCCCGCCGCGTCGACGGCGATGCGTTGGTCGCCGTCGTGGGCTCACAACACCCTCTGGCGAACCAGAGAAAGCTCCCTCAGGACTGGATCGCCGCGACACCATGGATTCTTCGCGAGCCGGGTTCCGGAACGCGTGCGATGTTCGAAAGGGCTCTGAAGAAGCGCGGAGTACGACTTTCGGATCTCAAAGTGCAGCTCGAGCTCGCCTCGAACGAGGCCATTCGAACCGCCGTCGAGACGGGCCGCTGCGCCGCGGCCATCTCCGATCTGGTGGTCGAAAACGCGATCGCGGCAAAGCGGCTATTCCAGCTGGAAGGCGAAATGGCGAAGCGTTCGTTCTACGCCTTGCGCCACAAGGAGCGGCATGTGAGCAAGGCCGAAGCCGCGTTGATGTCCAGCATCACAGCGAGCCCTGCTGCGTAGGACGACCTGCGCCCGCAGGCGGCACGTCTATTCCATTGCAACAATTGAACTGATGCCTCGTCGGCAATGCTGCAGGCGTCGTCAGCGCGCGGCAGCGTCTTTGCGCATTCGATCGTGGCCGGCGATCAGAACGATCTGATCATCTCGTTGGATTGCCGCCGTATTGCGGTCTACCTCCTTGAGAAGCGGCAAGCACGTCGAACACTCTGCTTGCCATAACAGATGGAGATTCACAATGATCGGTTCCCGCCGCGCTTTCCTCACGATCACCTTGCTCGTCACCGCCGGTTCGATGCTCGGCGCGCCCCTCGCGCACGCCAGAAGCCCGATGCATTCTTCGGGCAACAGGAGTAACATTCACTCGCGAGAGCACCTTCGTTTTACGACAGGACCTCTTCCATGCATTCGCCAGGCGCCACCCCGCCGGCAGGTCGAAGATCCCCTCGCGGACATCAACCTCGGATGACCGGCCCTGCATCGAACGCGAACCCATTTAAGCATGAGGATCTCGATGCCACTACATCGCAACGATCGACACGTTCGAGCTCTGTCCCGCCGCGCCGTGCTCAAGACCATCGGCGTCGCGGGCATGGCGCTCGCCGGCTCATCGGCCTGGGCCGATCAGTCGGTGCGCCTTCCGTTCGCCAGCGGCCCGCAGCAACGGCCGATCACGCCTGACTTCCCACAGAAGGGACCCATGATCCTGCAGCGTACCCGGCCGCCGCTGTTGGAAACCCCGATGGAGGTGTTCGATCGCGGCGTGTTCACGCCGAACGACCAGTTCTATGTGCGATGGCACTGGGCTGTGATCCCGACGTCGGTCGATGTGGACGCCTTCCGACTCGCCGTGCGCGGCCACGTCAACCAGGTGCTGTCCTTGTCCATCGGCGATCTGCTCAAGATGCCTCGCGTTGAGCTCGCTGCCGTCAACCAGTGCTCGGGCAACTCCCGCGGCTTCTTTTCACCTCGCGTCCCAGGCGCGCAGTGGGCTCATGGCGCGATGGGCAATGCGCGATGGGCGGGAGTACGGCTCAAGGATGTGCTGGACCGAGCCGGCATCAAGTCCGGCGCGATACAGGTCCGCTTCAGCGGACTGGACGAGCCCGTGGTGCCCGAAGCACCCGATTTTCGCAAGTCGCTCGACATCGATCATGCTCGCGATGGCGAAGTCATGATCGCCTTTGCGATGAACGGCGAGCAGATGCCGCTGCTGAACGGCTTCCCGCTGCGCCTGATCGTGCCGGGGTGGTATTCGACCTATTGGGTCAAGATGCTCAGCGACATCGAAGTCCTCGATCGCCCGGACGACGATTACTGGATGGCGACCGCGTACACCATCCCGGACACGCCGCACGCCAACATCACGCCTGGCCAGACTGGCGTGAAAATGGTTCCCATCAGCCAAATGGTGCCGCGATCCTTCTTCACCAATGTTACGGAAGGTGCGTCGCTTCCGGCTGGTGCCAGCGCGGCGATCCGCGGGATTGCCTTCGGGGGCGACACGGGCGTCGCCAAGGTCGAGCTTTCGATGGATGACGGCCGGACCTGGCAACTCGCGACACTGGGTGATGACTTTGGAAAGTACAGCTTTCGCCGTTGGCAGGTGAACATCCCCCAGCTGATGAAGGGCCAGCATTCACTCATGGTCCGCTGCACGAATCTGAGCGGCGACATTCAGCCCGCAATGCCCAACTGGAACAACAGCGGTTTCATGCTCAACGCCGTTGAGACGGCTCACA
Organism: Bradyrhizobium sp. S3.3.6; assembly: GCF_040546905.1. Classification (NCBI taxonomy): domain Bacteria; kingdom Pseudomonadati; phylum Pseudomonadota; class Alphaproteobacteria; order Hyphomicrobiales; family Nitrobacteraceae; genus Bradyrhizobium; species Bradyrhizobium sp. S3.3.6. The sequence continues at coordinate 75,443 of NZ_JBEPOT010000001.1, forward strand.
TCACCGCCATCTAGGAACAATTTCATGCGACACACCATCATTGCTCTGGGCGCCTCGTTCGCCGCCCTGCTGACGCCCACCTCCGCCCGGGTCCAGCCCGCCCCGGCGATCACATCGACGACCGTGGAGCTTCCAGCGGGCGATGCTCTATTCCCCGGTGGATCCAGCGCGGACGCTATCAACAACAACTGTCTGGCCTGTCACTCCGCAGATATGGTGCTGAACCAGCCTGCTCTCTCCAGGTCCGCTTGGGCCTCCGAGGTCCGCAAGATGATCAAGGCCTACCGAGCTCCCATAGACGAGAGCGATGTGCCCGCGATCGTCGACTACCTCGCCAGCATGAAGGGCACCAACTAACGTCAGGCCTGCGACTCACCTCCTGGAGGCAGGTTTGGAGAATGCGGCCACCAAACGAGCACACGCGTGACGAGAGAGCGCGCATGGGCTCAGGAGCTAATCTCCTCTCATGACTTCCAGAGCTGCACAACTAGCGGCACAACGAGCCCAACCAGGACGCCGTTCAATCCGATGCCAACTGCCGCGAATGCCGCTCCAAGCTCGTTGCACGCCGCCACCTGTGCGGCCGCAATGCCGCTTCCAGCGATTCCGGCGGCGAGACCATGGGCTCGCCAGTCATTGACGTTCAACGCGGTCAACATTTTCCGACCGACAACTGCCGCTACGATGCCGCCAACGATCGCGAGCGTCGCTGTCAGGGCCGGCATGCCGCCGATCTGGCTGGAAACCGCGGCGGCAATGGGAGTGGTCGCGGCCTTCGGCGCCATGGAAAGCGCAACCGTACGTGAACCTCCGAAGAGCCACACCAGGCCGATGCCGCTGAGGATCGATGTGACGGAGCCCGCCAACAGCGCAAGTGCAACACCCAAGAGGTTCTCCTTTACGAGCCTAGCGCTTCGCGCCAGCGGAACGGCCAAGGCGACGGTTGCCGGCCCGAGCAGGAAATTGATGAGCTGGGTTGCCGCAAAATAGACCCTGTAATCGGTCCCGGTCATAACGACGACGGAGGCCACAAGAATGATGCCGTGAGCACCGGGCTTGCGACGGTCGAACCACCACAGGCCCGCTGCAGCGTGTTGCCGAGGGCGTAAGCGGTCAGCGTTACCACGAGCCAAAGCACCGGCATCGCGCCAGGCGAACTCCAGAGATGATCAATTACAACCATTGGCAACAGCCCGACGTCAGTTAACTCGTCTCAAGGCCCTGCACGGTGTCCGGCGACCGCCGCACAGAGCGACGGCGAATGCTCCAGTGCATCACTAGGCCGGTGACGGCCAGGCTCAACAACGTCGATCCGATCAGGCCAGCGGCAATCGGCAACCATTCCGACCGCAACACTCCGATCTCCGCAATCAAGCCGACACCAGCCGGCACAAACAGAAGTCCCATGTGACGGATCAGGCTTTCAGCAGTGTACTGCAGGCTGTCGGTGATCGGCGACCTGGGGCCCGTGCCTTCCCTTCTGAAAGCCAGCGCGGCAGCCAGAATTGCCATGCCGATCACAGGTCCCGGTACAGGAAGCCCAAGTGTTTGGTGGAGCACGTTGCCGGCGAGCTCACAGGCCAGAAGAACGAGAAAAGCGGGTACCATCATTTGCCTCGCAACCTGCGCGGGTTCAGCATCCGCGACAGATCGACCCCTCCAGCATCTTTTCAACCCGCGCATCCTCCTTGGCGATCGCAGGGTTCGTACCGAGCGGTGGGCCTTTGATGGCGTGACCTGCGGTACCGGATGAGGGCAGTGCGGTGCCCAGGGAATTCGTTCCCGGCGCCGCAGCACTCGTGCCGAGCGCGCCGCCACCCATCGACATGTGTGATCCCATCGATCCCATGCCGCCGCGGGCGAACGCCGTGGTGGCGGAGAGGACGAGACAAAGTGCGAAGCAAAGCAAGGACAACAGCCTCATGATTCATACTCCCGGCGTTGAGATGACCTTAGCTCGAAGTAGGCGTCAGGCACGTCCGGCACCGAGCACGATGGCGAGAGCGATCATGACAAAGAATACAGATTCGACACCGGCGCGTTCACAGCTCCAAGCGTATTTCGTCTTCTCGGAAGGGTGATCTGCGACGATGCACGGTCGCCAGCGGAAATGCCTACATCCGACACATCAAGAACATCCAGTTCGGGAAACGCAACCAGGAGAGCAGCAGTGATCGCGAGCCGCGAATTCTCCGCACGAATGAGACAATGGAGAATGATGATGACTGTGTTCAAGACACTGATTGCTGCGGCGTTGATCTCGGTGGTGTCAATCCCATCCGCATTTGCGGCGTGGTCCTTCGCGGACCAGGAGCCTGCGGCCTACGCGGCGATGTATCCGAATCGGGACGTCCTGAACGGCGGCGCCCTGACGCCGGCAGGCAGGATGGGCCTCGAGCGCGCCGGCGGCGCGGCTCCCGTGTTCGCCCGCCGCAACGTCCATATCGGGCCGAGATTCCACTGAGCGCAGGGCGTCGCGAAGCGTCATACGGGGTGCTGCCGCAACCTGCGGCGCACCCTGTTTGCCATTCGAAGTTCCTGCATCAGATCCTGGGTCACTCGCGATCCTGCGTAGATACTCGATTTTGGTTTGCTGTCGTTCGGCCGGCCGTCGCAAATTTTCTCGGACATCAGGTGGTCGATTTCCCCGTACAAATGACGGATTTCCAATTCGGCCTTGAGATTCCCCTCACAGTTACCTTTCGACGGCAGCCAATCGCCCTGTCACATAGACCTGCGAAGGGAGCCTCAACCGCAGATCACGTCGCGGACGCGGTCGTGGAAAGTGAGTGCCGCTGGGCTTGGACAGCACATACTGGCCAGCGCGGCGAAAAAACGTCTGGACGCAGCGGGAGCCTGCGCAATGTTCAGGGGCATTCGGACATTGGAGGAGCGAGTAGTCGAGCCGAACGACGTTTGAGTTGTCGTCGTATGTCGCGAAGTAGTGTCCAGCCTCGGCGTCAGCGCCGCATCTGGACAAAAAAATCCTCCTGATTTCGGACGGAAGCTGAGCGATCCTCTCGGCACTCATTGGTGGATCAGGCTGAACGACCGGCACCGCATAACCCGGCGCCCACCACACCGAGACCGCCATGCAGATCAGTATGAATGGAATTCGTTGCATGGAGCACCTTCGCAAACAGCGGCTCTTTCGGAAGCGGATCTCCGACGATTGGATCGCCCTGGATAAAGACTAGGCGGTAGACACGCTCCGGCAAGGACCATGACGGTGTATTGAAACTCTCTGATCGAGAGTTCGTGCGAGGTTACTGAACTTAACGTGTATCCCGCGTCACGGGCGCTGTCGGCACCCGACTGCTTTGAGCCATCAATCGTCGCTCTCGAACGTGAATTGGATTTACCGGCCTCAGCACTTACGTCTGGTCTCGACCATCGAACGCCTGGGATTTTGAATGCGTACGCTCATCTGCGCGACAGCCGTCCTCCTGCTGAGCGGCAACGGCTGCCTGGCGCAAGTCTCGACCATGGGAACGACCGCAATGGCCATTCCGACAACACCGGGCGCGATTGTGTCGTCCGCGCTGGCAGGGCCGAGCCCCTTCACGAGCCTTTTCTCGGCCGCGACCATTCCCAGTGCGCCGGCAACCACGCTGGCTTCGCCCCCACTGGCACAAGACCCGACGCTTCCAGGAACGAGCGTGAATTGTGCGCCGACCGAGGTGGAGCTTTCGCCTTCCGTGGCGAGCGTCACTGCCACAAGCAGCGGCGTTTCTGCGAGCCCCACCGTGGCGATGAGTACAACGAGCCCGATGGGCGCAATGGGGACCATCACTGGCATGTCGGGGCTGGCTCCGCCGATGACCGTTACAAGCCTGCCGCCGACCTTGTCGGCGGCCATGCCCGTGACCATCGTCGGCACGGTCACTGGCAGTACGACAGGCACTGTGGCGACGGCGCCCGCACTCGGCAGCTCCACTCCCGGAAGCTCGTGCACGTCGGCACCCGGAAGCACCTTGACCAATGCTGCGGCTTTGCCGGCGTCAACGCCTGATATCCCGTCAACCTCTGCCCCCGGCACCATTCAACCCCCGGCGATCGACGCCGACACCACCATCAGCCCCGCGCCGAGCGTAATGCCCACCCCGAACACGAGCGCGTGTCCCGAAAGCATTTCGATGGACCTCCGCAATCCGGCTCCGGCTAGTTGCCTCACCAGCGGCACTGCTGCGACGACAGGCCCATCCCCGCCTGCTGGCTGCTAAGCGCAATTCTTGCAATCCTCGACAACCCGGTCGACTGAACCCAGTGGTCGAGTTCGATGGCGCGCTGCGCCGGTCCGGGTCGAGCGGAGTGAGTCAAGCATTCCAGGATTTTGGCGGACAAAATCTCGTCCCCGAGGATGAGGGTCGGGCGCGACCTGAATATGTGGAGGCTGGCAAGGAGACGCTCGCGTCGCCGGTGACTGCGCAGTCCGCTTATGCCGCCGCGCCTCCTTGGTCTGCCCCTCAGCAAATCTCCGGATTGTCGCCGTGATCACAAGTGCCGCCCGGCTGCTCCGAGGGCGCTGCGGTGTAGGCGCCAAGAGGTCGTGCAAACGGAAAGACGCTCGCGTGCCCAGCGCGCTCAGTGATGTGCCGTTGGTTCGTGTAAGTCTCGCGTGCGCTGGCGGCCGTGGTGAACATCGCGGTCGCGATCAGTCCCGCCGACAAGATCTTCAGCATCGTCATCAACCTTCTCCATTCAAATGCAACGAACGTGTTGCCCTATGAAGGACGTGGGGATCGATGCAGGGGAGCCGAATGCAAGACTTGCTCACAGGCGCTCAATGAGCTGTGAGCCGCTTACGATTCTTTAATCCGGCGAACCTGGTGAAGCCAAGGCACGGAGTGCCTCGGCGGATTCCAATTTGAAGTGCAACACCCCGTACATATATCGAGGGTGAGCATGGGACGCCACTACAGCCAATTGAGCGCGACGGAGCGCAACGATCTTCATAGCCGGATCTTGAACGGAGAAAGCCTGCGGTCGATCGCCCGCAGTTTTGGTCGAGCAGCTTCGACGCTATCGCGAGAGATCTCACGCAATAGCGAGGATGGCGAAGAGTACGATGCATGTGTTGCAGGATATGCGCGTCGGTGGCGTCGTCGCCATGGTATGGTGAAGCTGCGGGAAGGCTCGGCGTTGCGGGCCTGGGTGTTCGCGCATATCCGGCGCGGATGGGCACCTCAGCAGATTTCCGGCAAGCTCCGCCGGCAGCGTGACGACGAACAGCAGCAGGGTCCTCGTTTGCCGATGGTTTCTCACGAGACGATCTATCGGGCGATCTACGTATTGCCTCGCGGTCAAATTCGCAGAGAGCTGGTGAGTTTTCTGCGTCAACATCACAGTCAGCGATTGCCTCTGCGCCGCCGCACCGACAAGCGTGGCGGCATGATCGGGATGATTTCGATCCATGAGAGACCAGCCGACGTATTGGGCCGGGAATTTCCAGGAGATTGGGAAGGTGATCTGATTAAAGGTGCCGGCAATGCTTCAGCGATCGGCACATTGATCGAGCGCAAAAGTCGCTTCACGATCCTGGTCAAGATGAAAGATTGCTCGTCACGTGCCGCGTTGACCGGCTTCAAGCGTGAGCTTGGCAAAGTGCCGGCGGCCATGCGCACCAGCTTGGCTTATGACCAGGGCAAGGAGATGGCGCGCCACGATGAACTTTCCAGGGCTTTGAAGATGAAGGTGTACTTCTGTGACCCGCATTCGCCATGGCAACGTCCGTCCAACGAGAACATGAACGGCTTGGTTCGCCAATATCTGCCCAAGGGAAGCGACCTGTCGATCTACGCGCAGAAGGATCTCAACGCGATAGCAGAAAGCCTCAACACACGACCGAGGGCCTGTCTCGGCTTTCAAACGCCGATGGAGGTCTTCGCGGCCGAATGCGCCCAGCTCGAGAGTGCGATCACCTGAGAGACCGAAGCGCTCCAATGCTTATCTCCGCATGGGAGGCGATCTTCATGATCGGTGCTGCGGTCAAGGGTGCGCTCTTGCGCCCCGCTCGTGCGGGTCGCCCTTGACGGCATCGCCGATCATGAAACAATGCACGACCGGCGAGGCAAGCCTAGCTAGCCATGGCCAGGCTCAAAAGTCCAACGTGTTGCACTTCATTTGTGAAACCGCCCTCGGTGACATTGAATACGGAGGCACTCGCGCCGGATCACCTGGCGGTCACCATTGACGGTTCGCGGAAGCATGCTCGCGGGCTGGAATATGAGGCCGCGATCCAGCACTCCGTGCTGTCGATCGGCGCCTCGTCGGGTTTTGGCCGCGAGTTAGCTCGTCTGCGGCCCGTGGGCAGAAACCCGGCGACCCTCCGTCAAGCTCAGCATCGGGTTGAGGATCACCTGATCGCCCGGCTTGACGCCATCGTGCACCTCGACCTGGGTGCCGAAATCGCGTGCGATCGATATCTTCTGCATGTGAACGACGCCATTTTCCACGACCGCAACATGCAGGCCCTTCTCATCGAAGACAACGGCGTCGGCCGGTACGATCAACGACGGCGTCTTGCGCGGAATGTACAGCTCGACGGTACAATAGATGCCCGGCTGAAGCGCGCCATCCGGATTGGGGACGTCGATCTCCGTCAGCAACGTACGGCTCCCCGGCTGGAGGGCGGTGGCAATCCGCGTGACCTTTCCTGGAAACGCCCGGCCCGGCAGTTCCGGGACCCGGACGACCGCAGCGACACCCGGCTGAACTCCGACCGCCTCGTCCTGCGGCACGAACACCTGCGTGCGGATGACATTCGCATGCATCAACGTGAACATGAATGTCGAACCGGCCTGCACGAGGCTGCCATTGTCGATACTGCGCTGGGTGATCACGCCGTCGAACGGAGCCACCACGCGCTGATAGGCCTTGTCCTGCTCCAGGACCTGGATCTGAGCTTGCTGAGCCGCGATGTTCGACTTTGCCACGGCCTCGGCCGCCTGCTGTGCGCGCAGTGTCAGACGGTCGTTATCGCCCTGCTGGGCGGTCAGCCATCCCTGCTTGACGAGACCGCTGTCGCGCGCGTTGGTGACCTCGGCCAGTTCACGGCTCGCCTGCGTCTGCTGCAGGGTTCCCTGCGTCTGCGCCAACGTGGCCTGGGCCTGCGCGATCTGGTGGTCCAGCTCAGGCGCGACGATCTCGGCCAGCAACGCTCCTGCCTTCACCCGATCGCCGATATCGACGTAGCGCTTTTCGATGTAGCCATTGGTCCGGGCAAATATATTGGCAGCTTCGAAGGCTGCCGTCGTCGCCGGCAAGGTGACGTTTATCTTGCTGTCACTGGCGCGGACGGTCGCGACGCGGACTTCCGGGACAAGCGTACGCGCTTGTTCGGACGTCGCGGCCAGCGCGCGCGGCCTGATAGTGGCGCCAGCCACCCACAGCGAGCCCTCCGGCAAGCAAGAGCAACGCCGCTGACCCGAACACGGCTGCTCCGGACCGCCGCTTGTGCCGGCCTTCGGCCCGCAGCAGAGGCCTATCCGCATCGTCCGGAAGATCGAGGTCGTGGAGTGGCCGATCGGGCCGCACATCTATCTCAGTCATGCCTGCGTTTCCTTGAACACGCCATGCTGCGGCTTTCCATCATTGCCCTTGCGCAGCATGGCAAACAGATAGGGGACGATGAGCAGGGTCGTCGGCGTCGCAAACAGCAGTCCGCCAATCACGGCGCGGGCGAGTGCTGCGTTCTGCTCCTCGCCGGCACCGCCGATGGCCATCGGGATCATGCCGACCACCATCGCGGCGGCTGTCATCAGCACCGGCCGGATACGGGTGCGTCCGGCGCTCAATGCCGCCTCTAGGGCGGAATGGCCCTTCAGCTGCTGCTCGCGCGCAAACGTCACCAGCAGGATGGAGTTCGCCGATGCGACGCCGACGGACATGATCGCGCCCATCAGCGACGGGACATTGAGCGTGGTCCCGGTGATGAACAGCATGGTCACGATGCCGCACAGCGTCGCGGGCAACGCCAGGATAACCACGAAGGGCTCTCCAAAGCTCTGGTAGTTGACGACCATCAGCAGGTAGACGAACACGGCCCCGAACACGAGGCCGATGCCGAGATCCCGGAACGAGTCGTTCATGCTCTGGATCTGGCCCAGGACCTGGATGGAATTGCCGGGCTTGAGTTGCTTTTGAAGATCGGCGGTGACCTTTCCGATATCGGCTGCCACGCCACCGAGATCGCGGCCCTGCACGCTCGCATAGACCTCGTAGACCGGCTGGACGTTGCTCTGGTTCGCATTGGTCGGCACCGTGTCGCGCTTGAAGGTCGCGATGTTGCCGAGCATGCCAGGCACCGTCTGGCCACTCGCGGCCAGTGATGTGGACACGGGTGTATTGGCCAGCGCATTCAGCGAGCCGATCTTGTATTCCGGCGTCTGCACGGCGAGATAGTAGGGAATGCCGGAGCTCAGATCGGTCCAGAAATTCGGCGAGACCTGCACCGACGAGCTGAGGCTGACATTGATGTTGGTCGCGACCGTGCTGGCGTTCAGCCCGAGCTGGGCGGCACGGGTCCTATCGATATCCGCATAAAACGCCGGACCGTCGATCTCCTGCTGGAGATGGGCATCGACGATACCCGGGATCGCGGCCAGCCGCTTCTGCAGCTTCTTGGCAATCGCCAAATTGTCCGCTCCATAGCCGACGGTTCGAACGTCGATCTGCGCTGGCAGTCCGAAGTTCAGGATCTGCGTGACGATGTCGGCGGCCTGAAAATAGAAAGTGTCCTCTGGGAACGACGCCGGCAAGACCTGACGCAGCTTCTTGATATACTCCGCTGTCGGCTTGTGGCCGTCCCGGAGCGAGACCAGGATGACACCGTCATTGATGCCGATGGTCGAGCCGTCGGCGAAGGCCAAATTATACGCCCGCGCCGGCAGCCCGATATTGTCCACGACGAGCGAGCGATCCTTCTCGGGAATGACTTCGCGGATCTTGTCCTCGACCTTCTGGAATATGGCTTCGGTGCTTTCGATCCGGGTACCCGCCGGCGCGCGGACATGGAGCTGGATCTGGCCTCCGTCGATCAGCGGGAAGAAATCCCTTCCCACGAGGCTCAGCATCACCGCGCCCAGGCCGAGCATCAGGATCGCAACAATCGGCACCACGGCGCGGCGTTGAAGCAGTACCCCGAGAAGCCGGGAATAGCTCTCACGCAACCGCTCGAAGCTGCGATCGAAGGCGTCGGACAGGCGCGAGAACAGCCCGGCTGGGACCTCGCCGTGGACATGCCGGCGCTCGCCCTTCAGCAGCAGCCCAATCGTGATCGGTGTCAGCGTTCGCGACAATCCGTAGGACGCAAGCATCGCAAATACGACGGCGAGTCCCAGCGGCGTAAACAGGTATTTGGCGGGCCCCTCGAGGAACACCACCGACGTGAACACGCAGCTGATGGCAAGGGTGGACACCAGTGTGGGCACCGCGATCTCGGCCGCTCCGTGCAAGGTCGCATCCGCGAGCGACATCCCCTCCTCTGTCCACAGCCGATGGGTATTCTCGATCGTGACGGTCGAATCGTCGACCAGGATGCCGACCGCCAGGGCAAGGCCACCCAGCGTCATCGTGTTCAGCGTTTCCCTGAGAAAGTAGAGCACCACAAGCGACGACAGAATCGCCAGCGGGATCGAAATCATCACCACCAGGGTCGAGCGCCACGAGCCCAGGAACAGGAGAATCATCATGGCGGTCAACCCCGCCGCGATCGCCCCTTCCCGGAGCACACCGTTCACCGAATTCGTCACGAAGACCGACTGGTCGAATAGTTCCGTGACTTTGAGTCCGGGCGGCGCGGCAGCGCGAACGGCGGTCAGCGCCTTCTTCACGCCGTTGACGACTGCCAGCGTCGAGGCGTTGCCGTTCTTGATGATGCTGAGAAGGACCGAGCTACGACCGTCCTCGCGGACGATGTTCTGCTGCACCATCGAAGCATCGCGAACCTGGGCAACGTCCTTCAGCAGAATGGTGGCGCCGTTCGTGAACTTCACTGGAATCTTGTTGATATCGTCGATGGTCGCCGGCGTCGCGTTGGTGCGCACCGTGTACTGGATGTCTCCCATCTTCGCGGTGCCGGAGGGCAACGTGAGATTCTGAGTGTTGACCGCGTTGACGATGTCGAGCGGCGTCAGCCCTCGGGACAGCAGCTTGTCGGGATCGATGTCCACCATGATCTGGCGATACTTTCCGCCGGCCGGTGTGGGTAGGGTGACGCCGGGAACAGGCGCAAGCTGCTGCCGGACACGATAGATGCCGAAGTCGTAGAGTTGCTGCTCGTTGAGATTGTCCGAATTCAGGCTGAGCTGGAGCACGGGAACGCTCGACGCATTGAACTGCACGACGATCGGCGGCTGGATGCCCGGCGGCATCAACGCACGAATGGAGTTCGTTGCGGAAACGATCTGCGCGATGGCCAGGTCGAGATTGACGTCGGGCTGGAAATAGATCTTCTGCACCGACAGACCATTGTCTGAGATTCCATGTTCTTGATGCCATTGACGTTGGCACTGATGGAATACTGGCTGTAGGTGCTGACGCGCTGCTCCATCTCCGGCGTGGACAGACCGGTGTACTGCCAGATTACCGTCACCACAGGGATGCGTATCTCGGGAAAGATGTCCGTCGGCATCGACCACAGCGCCGCACCGCCCAGAAACAGGATCAGTGCCGCCACCACGTAGAAGGTGTGCGGGAACCTCAGTGCAAATCGAACAATTCCCATTCGAGACCCCTGCGTGCCTGCTGGTTCAGAACGCGGCGGGGCATCACGTCGATCGGCCAGCCGCCGCTATCAAGTTGGAATTCGGGCGCTCCAACGGGAAATGACAAAGCCATTGCCCAGCTTCACCTTTTGGCCAGGCTTCGCGCAGCCGTGATCAGACACGGCTTCCTGTTCACCTGGCAGCGAGCCTGTGCAGACCACAGCACAGGCTCGATGCTCGTAGGCCTCACGCAGCCATTCCGTCGCTGCCCATTCTGGTGCCCTGTATCGTCGCGCGCTTGACCTTGGCGAATGCGGACGTCTCGATCTGCCGCACCCGCTCGCTCGAGATCGACAGTTCGCAACCAAGCTGCTCCAGGGTCACCGCGGGCTCTGCGAGCCGTCTCGCCTCGAACACGCGCCGCTCGCGCTCGGTCAAGACATCCAGCGCGGTGCGCAGCGCCGTTGACCTACGGGTTGTCTCGTCGTGGTCCGCGACGATCTCTTCTGCACCCGGGGCGTCATCGACAAGCGTGGCTTCCCATTCCGTCGACCGCTCGCCGTCGCCGATACGGGTGCTCAGGGACAGATCACCGCTGAGCCGGCTATCCATCTCGATCACGTCGCCAGCGGCCACATCGAGTTTGTCGGCGATGAGTTGCGCAAGTTCCGGCGTCAGTACCGCCGTATCGCCCGCGAGCTTCCTCATTTCACCGCGCAGCCTGAAGAAGAGCTTCTTCTGCGCGGCCGTCGTGCCGATCTTGACCAGGGACCACGAGCGCAAGATGTACTCATGGACGGTCGCCTTGATCCACCACATGGCGTAGCTCGAAAACCGCGCGCCGCGACCGGGTTCGAAGCGAGAGGCTGCAATCACGAGTCCAAGATTGGCTTCCGCGATCAGGTCGGCGATCGGAAGACCGTATCCCTTGTAGCCCCGTGCCACCTTGGCGGCGAGGCGAAGATGGCTCGTAATCAGTTCGTCCGTCGCGCTTTTGTCCCGCCACTCCTGCCAGCGCTGCGCGAGCTGCTGCTCGCGGCCACGCTCGAGCAGATCGAAGCGCTTGATGGCTGCGGAATAGGCGAGAATACCAGCCGATTGCAGTGCTGGCACTCCGGTGACATTGGCGGTGGCCTTTTGAGCCTGCATTGACTGCTCCTACGTTGGGTCCGGCACCTCAACTGTAGGAAGAGCGTGGATGGGGCGGCCACTAAATTGGACTTAAGAAATCTGAATTCGGGTTTAGCCGGCACGCGTCGCGCTCGCCGAACCTTAAAACCATTTTTAATTGAGCTTATCGATCCCCCTTGGCATCTTCATAACAACACGCACTCGTCTGCGTGACACCGATCACATTAGCTGCCATGGAGTTCGATGTGCCCTTGTTCTCCCGCGGATTCGTACGCAGGCGCGCTATCTCGCTGGCAACCAGTCTGTCGGTCATGGCGACCTCATTCGCTCTCGCGCAGGATCCGAAGCAGAACTCTGAAGCCCATACGGGGACGGACCAGGACGAGCAGCAGTTTCTGTTCGATATCGATCTTGCGATGAGCAACATGAATCGCAGCACGCTGATGACGCCGACCGACGACATCGATCGCGATTTCGTCAATGTGATGGTCCCTCATCATCAGGGCACGATCGACATGGCGCGTGCGGAGATCAAGTACGGCCGGAACGACGAACTTCGGCGGCTCGCAAGGAAGATGGTGAGCGAGCAGGATCAGGAGCCCTCGTCCCTGCATCATGCGTTGCCGGCCGCCGCCAATTTGACGCCCTCGATCGGCGCCGAGATTGCCGCGCGCGCGCCGAATTGACGGCATCTCGCTACATCGTGAAGACCTGACAGCATTCCTTATCTCGGAGCGACTCAAGATGTCCGTCCAGACCCACGATCCCCTTCGGCAGCTGTTCGCGCATTCCGCCCTAAGCGGGAACGAGGCGGGACGTTTAGTTTCCATTGCAAGTGGTCACCAGTCGACCTTGCCGTCGGCCCCCGCTGAGATAGGGTCCGGAGATGAAGTCGTTCAGTCACTGTTTGAGGCCCTAAAGGTCGCGACGCACAACAATGATCGTCAATGTATGGAATCGCTTCGGCTCGCGATTGCGGTCCGGAAGTTTGGTTTACGGACTGTCGTTGAGGGGACCGATCGAGTCTCTGCTCGCGGCCGCCATGTCCAGGGGTTGCAGAAATGGCGACTCAAACGCGTCATCGACTACATCGATGCCGACATTTCCTCGAAGATTGGCTCGCGTGATCTGGCTGCGGTCGCAGGACTTAGCCGCATGCACTTCGCCTCTCAATTCCGCGTGGCTACCGGCCTGCGCCCGCACGAATTCCTGCTGCAGCGGAGAATTCGGCGAGCCACGGAGCTGATGAAGGACAGCACAATGCCGATCATGGAGATCGCGCTCACAGTTGGTTTTCAGACCCAGGCCCACTTTACGACCGTCTTCAAGCGCTTCACGGGATGCACTCCCCGGAGCTGGCGCCTCGGCAATCATATGCTCCCGCGATCCGAGCTCGAGCAGGCTGCCACAGAGATCCTGTGACAGCCCTTCTCGATCTTCTGCGGGACGCGAGGCCGTCGATGTCGAGCCTCCTTGCCTGTGGGATGGCCGCTTTGCGGTCGAGCAATGCGCTGAGGCGTCAGGCAACGGCCTTGTGAACGCCGAACCGTTTCTCGAACTCGGGGACATTCACGATCCCCCGGCGATGGGTGCCGGCACCGATCCTTCCGAGGTCATTCCACGCTTCGATCTCGAAAAGCAGGCTCTTTGCGTCGACGCTTTTGACACGCGCCAGCGCGCGTACGCGACTGCCGATCGGCGTGGCCGCCAGATGCCGGATATCGACCGACATGCCGACGCTGACGTAACCAGGCGGCAGGGCGGCTGCGACCGCGAGGCCAGCGGCCATTTCCATGTGCAGGATCATCATCGGGGTCGCGTAGACCTGCGGCATGCCCGGAACGAAATGCCCGACCGTCATGTCGGGGGTGACCACAATCGACACGGCCGCAGCCATGCCGATGGTGACGCTCGCGCTCGGCTTCATCTGGCTCAACTCCTCGGGTCGCTCTAGTCTTGGTGCAGGGACTCGTTCGTGACGTAGGCGCTGGTGCGCTCGATCCGAACCGGGATACCCTTGGAAGACGGCGTGAAGCTAAGGGGATCGTGCGCATAGAGCGGCACCAGCGGATTGGTCTCCGGGTAGTAGGCCGCGCAGCAACCGTTCGGAAACGAGTATCCGACCACGCGGAAGTTGCGCACCCTCCGTTCCAGTCCGTCCGTCGACGCGGTCACCAAATCAATGCGATCGCCGTCCGCAAGACCGCGCTTCTCCATCTCGAACTGATTGAGGAACACGATGTCGCGCTGGCCATAGACGCCCCGGTAGCGGTCGGACAGCGAATAGAGCGTGGTATTGTACTGATCATGGCTGCGAATCGTGCTCAGCCAGAGCGTCTCCGGGTCATCGTCGTTCGGATCCTCGCCGAGGCCCCCGAAAACCAGAAAATTGGCCTTGCCGCTGGGCGTCGCCCAGACGCGCTCGCGCGCGGTCGAGACGAGGTGGAAGCCGCCGGGCACGCGAATTCGTGCGTTGTAGGCCTCGAATATCGGCAATACGGCCTCGATAGCCTCGCGAATACGATCGTAGTCGGCGACGAAGCCGTCCCAATCGACGACGGAGGACTGCCCGAGAGTCGCCCGGGCCATGCCGGCAACGATCGCGGGCTCGCTCAAAAGGTGCTCGGACGCGGGCTGGTTGCGGCCAGCCGACGCGTGCACCATCGACATGGAGTCCTCCACGGTGATGGACTGCGGCCCGGTCGCCTGGATGTCGATCTCCGTGCGGCCGAGGCAGGGCAGGATCAGGGCATCGCGCCCGTGGATCAGATGACTGCGGTTGAGTTTGGTCGAGATGTGGACCGTAAGATCGAGTCGCTTGAGCGCATCTTGCGTAAGCTGCCAATCCGGAACGGCGGCAGCAAAGTTGCCACCCATCGCGATAAATACCTTGGCGTCACCGCGTATCATCGCTTCAAGCGCCGTGACGACGTTGTGACCGTGCTCACGAGGCGCCTTGAAACCAAAGCAGGATTCCAACCGGTCAAGAAATTCGCCGGACGGTGCCTCGGTGATGCCGACCGTACGATCTCCCTGCACGTTGGAATGGCCACGAACCGGGCAGATGCCTGCGCCTTCACGGCCGATGTGGCCGCAAAGAAGCGCGAGATTCGCCAATTGCTGAACGTTCTGGGCGCCGCGCCGATGCTGGGTGATGCCCATGCCGTAGACGACAATCGCGCGCTCGGCTTTCATGTAGACTTGCGCGGCATATTCGATCTCTTCGCGGCTGAGCCCCGAGTATCGCTCGATATCAATCCATTGCGTCGCCCTCAGGTCACTTACCAGGTCATCAAGGCCTTGGGTGTGGTCACGGATGAAATCCCAGTCCAGAACGGCCTGCTCGCCTCTTGCTTGCGCCGCAGCGTCTTGATCGACCAGAACCTTCATGAGGCCCTTGATCACGGCGACGTCACCGCCGACTCGCAGCTGGTAGAGGCTCGAGCTGATCTGCGTCGAGCTCAACGTCGCCATCTCGATCGGGCTCTGCGGGGCCTGAAACCGCACCAGGGCGCGTTCACGGAACGGATTGAACGAGATGATCGAAGCACCGCGCCGGGCCGCGTCGCGCAGGTTGGTCATCATGCGCGGGCTGTTGGTGCCGGGGTTCTGACCAAAGATGAAGATGCAGTCTGCCTTATCGAAGTCCTCCAGGAGGACCGTGCCCTTGCCCACGCCGATGGAGTGCGGCAAGCCGACGCTCGTCGCCTCGTGACACATGTTGGAGCAATCTGGGAAATTGTTGGTGCCGTATTCCCGCACGAAAAGCTGATACAGAAAGGCGGCTTCGTTCGAGGTGCGGCCGGAAGTGTAGAACTCCGCCATGTTCGGGTCCGGCAGCGCGTTCAGATGGCGACCGACGATCGAGAACGCCTCGCTCCAGCTTATGGGAAGATAGCGGTCCGATCCCCCATCATAAGCCATGGGATGCGTGAGCCGGCCCACCATCTCGAGATCGTAGTCGCTCCAGGTGCACAGCTCCGTTACCGTGTGATCAGCGAAGAACTCGGGCGCGCAACGCTTGGCGGTCGCTTCCCACGCCACAGCCTTCGCACCGTTCTCGCAGAACTCGAATGACGAGGTGTGCTTCGGATCAGGCCAGGCGCAGCCGGGACAGTCGAACCCTTCGGGCTGGTTCATGCACCGGAGCGTGTTCGCCCCCTTGATCGGAATCCGCTGTTCGATCAGGTGCTCGCTGAGGGCCTTGAGCGCACCCCACCCGCCGGCCGGATGATGATAGGGGCGAATTTCTTTTCGTTCCGACATCGCGAGAACCTCTGCAGTACCGATACGAAACAGTTGCGATTTCAACCGCGGGCTTTCTTTCGAAATTGCCGGATTCTGCCAGCGCGGCAGACCGAAGGGTCCGATCTGCAGATGTCGTAGTGCATTTTGGAAAGGCTGACGTCCTCTCTGGATTGGCTCACAACGGCGCTTTCCTAACTCCACGGAGAGAGACCGCTATTGACGGCTTCGCAGTGCAATCCGCCTGGAGATACAAACATGATTTCGAGACGAAACCTGCTGGCGGCCTCGGCAATGGGCGCGGCCATGACGGTATCCGCGGCGAAGGCTGGATCCTTCGGCAATCCGGACGAGCCGCCCCAGGGCGCCATCAACGCGAAGGGTCCAGGAAATCTACGCGATCCGGGCCCGCAGAGTGAGGCTCTTGGCAATCAATTTCCTTCCGCGCAATCTCCCCCGGCAACCGATGTCGGCGGCATGCCGACACCGTTGGCCTCCTTCAACAACGCACCGAAGCGAATTCAGAATGGAGGATGGGCGCGACAGGTCACCGTTGCCGATTTTGCCATTTCCAAGGAGATCTCAGGCGTCAACATGCGCCTGACGGCGGGGGGCATCCGCGAGTTGCATTGGCATCAGGCCGCCGAGTGGGCCATCATGACCTACGGCACTTGCCGTGTGACGGTGCTCGATGCGCACGGTCGTCCCTATGTCGCAGACGTCAAGGAGGGTGACCTCTGGTACTTCCCCCCGGGCGCGCCGCATTCACTGCAGGGCTTGGGCCCGGATGGATGCGAATTCGTCATCTGCTTTGACGACGGGCATGCCGACGAATTCAACACGTTGCTCGTGTCGGACTGGTTTGCCCACACACCGCCCGAGATACTGGCCAAGAACTTCGGCGTTCCGGCAGACGCATTCGCAAAGATCCCGCTGCACAATCTCTGGATTTTCCAGGGCGCCGTGCCCGGCGACCTTGCCGGCGATCGCGCCGCAATTCAGAAGGACGCGCCCATCGCCACGCATCCCTTCATATTCCCGCTCGGATCATCCCAGCCGTTCAAATCGTCCGATACGGGAAGCATCCGGGTTGCCGACAGCAGCAACTTCAAGGTTTCAACCGCTGTGGCCGCCGCGCTGGTCACGGTTCGTCCCGGCGGCATAAGGGAAATGCATTGGCACCCCAATGCGGACGAGTGGCAGTATTATCTCAAGGGCAAGGCGCGCATGACCGTGTTCGACACCGGCCCGAACGCGCTGACGATGGACTTCAATGCCGGCGACATCGGCTATGTCCGGCGCAACCTCGGCCATTATGTCGAGAACGTCGGCGATACCGATCTCCAGTTCATCGGAGTCTTTCGCGCGCCGCACTACGAGGAAGTCTCCCTCTCCAACTGGCTCGCGCACACGCCGCCGAAACTCGTGGCGCAGCATCTCAACGTAGATGAGGCAACGATCGCGAGCTGGCCCGAAAACGCGCCGGGCGTCATGCCGAAGCGATAAACCAGACGCCTCGCTCGGCCCTACATGCTGGAAGCCGTCGATCAGCAGATCCTGATCGGCTGCTTTCTCATCAGTCGACATTTCACCCGACGGCGTCTGAAGCGCAAAGAGTTATGAGCGGAGCACGCTGACTATGCAATTGTCGTCAAGTCGCCTTCACGTCGTCGAACGATTTGGCGATCTGTCTCAGCGATTCCGAGAGTGCCGAAAATTCCATTGCGCGTGGATCGCTCTTGCGCCAGGCAAGCCCAACCTTTCGCGAAAAGGTGGTGCCGGGCAGCCGCGAATAGGCAACCGCGTCCCGCTCGGATACGGCAAGGGCGGGCACCAGCGTGCAGCCCTCTCCTGCCGCGACCATGTATTTCAGCGTCTCCAGACTGGTGGCGAGGCGATTGGTCCGGCCTGGAGCAGAGCAGCCGGCGAGCGCCTGCTCGCGCAAGCAATGTCCCTCCTCCAGCAGCAGCCGCTCCTCGGCATCGAGCGCGTCCCACGTCGGGCCACCCTTGCGGGACGCGGGATGCCCCTTCGGGCACGCCAACAGGAACGGTTCGAAAAATATCGCGGTACTTGCCAACGCGGCGTCGGTTTGCGGCAGCGAGAGAAGCACAGCATCGACCTCGCCGTCGATCAGCTTCGGCACGAGCTCACCGGTGAGGCCCTCGCTCAGAACGAGAGCGAGTCCGGAATATTTCTTGCGAAGGGCCGGCAATATCCTTGGGTAGAGATAGGGACCGAGCGTCGAAATTGCGGCGAGCCGCAATACACCTCCGAACGGCTTGTCCGACCGCTGGACGATGGTGAAGAGAAGCCGCGCCTCCGCCAGAACACGACGGGCCTGGTCGACAAAGGACTTGCCTTCGACCGTCACGATGACGCGCCGCGTGGTGCGCTCGAAGATCACCATGCCGAGCAAGGCTTCGAGTTTGCGGACCTGCGCGGACAACGACGGTTGCGCAACGCGACAATGCTCGGCGGCCCGGACGAAACTGCCGTGGTCCGCAATAGCCACAACATATTCGAGATCGCGCAACGACAGACCGCTAAGATTCATCACACGAAGCTCCAGGGCAACATCGTACCAGATAGTCACAAGGCCGACGTCAATCAATCCGCGCGCACGTCCTCTGCTGAAACGTCGTCCCCCTGTGCCAGACACGATGGCCAGGATCGACGGACCTTTGGCCAAGATCGACGGGCATCTCTCGTTGCGGCCAAACGCCCCGATTTCTAGTTTTCCGTAGGTGGACATACACAAGTGCGGAGAGAAAGATGTACCAACTTCACTACTATCCAAGCAATGCCAACGCAGCGCCCCACATGGTGCTCGAGGAGCTCGGCCAGCCGTACGAGCTTGTACTTGTAGACCGCGCCAAGAATGCTCAAAAATCGGAAGGGTACCTGGCGATCAACCCGAACGGGCGCATTCCCACCTTGGTCGACGACGGACTCGTGCTGTCCGAGGCGGCGGCAATAGTTCTCCACTTGGTCGACCAGCATCCTGAAGCCAACCTTGCACCCAGGATCGGTAGCCCGGAGCGCGCCAAGTTCTATCGGTGGCTGATCTTCCTGACGAACTCGCTGCAGGAAGAGCTTATGATCTGGCAGTACCCCGATCGCCTGACGGGCACGGAGGCTGCCGCGACTGAGATCGTCAGGGATGGCGCGGAGCGGCGAGCCGGCGCCTATCTGGACGTCATCGAGCAGCATCTGGAAGCGAACGGACCGCTCTTCCTCGGGGACAGGTTAAGCGCGGCTGATTTCTACCTCGTCATGCTCGCCCGCTGGGCGCGCCCGATGTCCAATCCACCCCGTTCACGGCAGCACATCGCGCGGCTGCTCGACATGGTGACGGCGCTGCCCGCAGTCCGCCGTGCCTATGAACACGAAGGCGTCACTGGTGAAATCTGCTGAACGCAACGACGCCGCGTGGTGATCGCGTCACCCCCATCCAAGTCTTAGAAGGATTCTTCAATGACAACGCAGTTCAAAAGCCGCAACATGCCGGAACGGATGAACCTGCCTTTCGTAGGGCTCGCCACCTTTGCCGGTCAGCCTGCCTGCACCGATTGGGATAGGCTCGACGGCGCCGATGTCGCCGTGCTTGGGATTCCGATCGATACGGCCTCGAGCTATCGCGTCGGAACACGCTTCGGGCCGCGCGCGATTCGCGAAGCGTCTATGTTCCACGGCTTTGGTCCGGAAGGTGTATTCGATTTCGAGGACGAGGTGACCTATCTCACTGCCGAGGAAGTCAAGATCGTCGACGCCGGCGACAGTGACGTCATCTACGCCGACACCAAGCGTAGCCTGGCGAACGCCGAGCTGGCGGTTCGGGCACTGCTCGATGCCAAGACGGTGCCGTATATCCTTGGCGGCGACCACGCCATCACCATGGCAACCGTCGCGGCGTATTCGAACGAGAAGCCCATCCACATCGTCCACCTCGACGCGCATTTCGACTTCATCGATCAGCGCAACGGCATCAGCTGGGGCCACGGCAGCCCGATGCGCCGTGCCTCGGAGATGGCGCATGTGAAGGGCATCACGACGCTCGGCCCGCACAACATGGCCTCCGTGAGCAAAAAGGACTACGAGGCGGCAAAGGCCTACGGCACGCACGTCGTCTCATTGCGCAAATTCCGCTCGATCGGTGCGGCCGCGGCTCTCTCCCACATTCCGGATGGCGAGCGGGTCTACGTCTCGATCGACATCGACAGCTTCGATCCGTCGATCGCGCCCGGGACGGCAACGATCAGCCATGGCGGTTTCACCTACTACGAAGCCAAGGATCTTCTCCAGGAGATCGCATGGCGCTTCGAGGTGGTCGGCGCCGACTTCGTCGAGGTCTCGCCGCCCTACGACCCGTCGGGAATCACGTCACTGCTCGCGGCACGGGTCAGTCTCGATTTCATCGGCTCGATCTTCCACGAACGCGCCAAGCGGCGCGGCTGACGATCTGAACGCGTCGTCGTGCAAACAGGCAATCCGGGTCGGGTCAGCCTGGTTACTTGAGGGCGGCCGCCTGGAGCGATCGCCATCGACTCACGAACCTCGGATTGTGAGGCACAGCCTCTCAATCCGATAGCACTCTTGTCATTCTCCTATTGATCCGAGGGTGACAAGATTTCCTCACAACACCAATGCAGGAGAACCCCAATGAACGACAAGGCTCAAAGACCGTATCTGACGCACGCATCCGGCGCGCCGGTCACGGATAACGTCAATATCCAAACGGCCGGGCCGCGCGGACCGGCATTGCTGCAAGACGTCTGGCTGATCGAGAAGCTCGCGCATTTCGACCGGGAAGTCATTCCTGAACGGCGAATGCACGCCAAGGGTTCGGGCGCTCACGGCACGTTCACAGTCACCCACGACATCACCCGCTATACCAAGGCCAAGATCTTTTCCGAGATCGGAAAGCAGACGCCGATGTTTGCGCGGTTCTCGACGGTCGCCGGCGAGCGCGGCGCGGCAGACGCCGAGCGTGACATCCGCGGGTTCTCGCTCAAATTCTATACCGAAGAAGGCAACTGGGACATGGTCGGCAATAACACGCCGGTCTTCTTCTTTCGCGATCCGTTGCGCTTTCCTGATCTGAACCACGCCATCAAGCGCGATCCCTATACGGGCATGCGGAGCGCCGACAACAACTGGGATTTCTGGACGCTGCTTCCCGAAGCGTTGCACCAGGTCACCGTCGTCATGAGTGAGCGCGGCATTCCCAGGAGCTACCGCCACATGCACGGCTTCGGTAGTCACACCTACAGCCTGCTCAACGCGAACAATGAGCGGGTCTGGGTGAAGTTTCACTTCCGCACCCAGCAGGGTATTCAGAACCTGACCGACGCGGAGGCCGAGGCCCTGGTCGGCAAGGATCGCGAAAGCCATCAGCGAGACCTTTTCGGCAGCATCGAGCGAAGCGAATTTCCGCGCTGGACCCTGTGCATCCAGGTGATGACGGACGAGCAGGCGACGAACTTTGCCTTTAATCCGTTCGATCTCACCAAGGTCTGGCCGAAGGCCGACTATCCGCTGACCGAGGTCGGCTATTTCGAGCTCAATAGGAACCCGGAGAACGTCTTTGCCGAAGTCGAACAGGCAGCGTTCTCGCCCGCCAACATCGTACCGGGTATCGGCTATTCGCCCGACAAGATGCTCCAGGCGCGCTTGTTCTCCTATGGTGACGCACAGCGCTATCGGCTCGGTGTCAACCACCACCACATTCCGGTCAACGCGCCGAAGTGCCCGTTCCATAGCTATCACCGCGACGGTGCAATGCGGACCGACGGCAATCTTGGCCGCACGCCGACCTACTGGCCGAACAGCCGCAGCGAATGGACGGACCGGCCCCAGTTGAACGAGCCGCCTCTCGAGATCACCGGCGCCGCCGCGCACTGGGATCACCGGGTGGACGACGATCACTGGCAGCAGCCGGGCAATCTGTTCCGGAAGATGACCCCGGCGCAGAAGGGGACGCTGTTCGACAACACCGCACGCCAGGTGGGCCAGGCAGCAAGGCATATCCAGGAACGCCACGTGGCCAACTGCGCCAAGGCGGACCCAGCCTACGGCAAGGGGGTTGCGGATGCTCTCGCCAGGTTCGCCGACGGCAAGCTCTAGCCATCGTCGGAAGGCAGCGAGACCTCGCTGAAACCAGTCGCCCGCGCCGATCGGCGCGGGCGCAGCAAGCCCTCAGGAGGACTTCGAGGATGTTCGACTACATCAGCAGTTTTGAACACGCCATCAGTGCTCTCAAGCACGAGCAGCGATATCGTGTATTCGTCGACCTGGAACGCCGGGCGGGACAGTTTCCCCATGCCGTTTGGAATGGACCGGACGGCAGGCGAGACGTCGTCGTCTGGTGTTCGAACGACTATCTCGGCATGGGTCAGCATCCGAAAGTCATCGAAGCAATGTGCCGGGCGGCGCGCAGCATGGGGGCCGGCGCAGGGGGCACTCGCAACATCTCGGGGACAAACCGTGCGCTCGTCGAACTGGAGGCCGAGATCGCGGACTTGCACGGCAAGCAGGCCGCGCTCGTTTTCACGTCGGGCTATGTCTCGAACCAAACCGGCATCGCGACGCTTGCGAGGCTTCTTCCCGACTGTCTGATCCTGTCCGACGCGCTCAATCACAATTCCATGATCGAGGGTGTGCGCGCGGCCGGGTGTGCCAAGGAGATCTGGCGGCACAACGATGTCGAACACCTGGAGCAGTTGCTCTCACGCGCAGCGCCGGGCCGCCCCAAGTTGATCGTCTTCGAAAGCGTCTACTCCATGGATGGAGACGTCGCGCCGATCAAGCAGATTTGCGATCTCGCAGATCGTTACGACGCAATGACGTATCTCGATGAGGTGCACGCGGTCGGAATGTACGGCCCGCGCGGTGCCGGCATCGCCGAACGCGATGGCATCATGGATCGGATCGACATTGTCGAAGGGACGCTCGCCAAGGCTTTCGGTACGCTTGGCGGCTATATTGCAGGGCGGAGCGCCGTCATCGACGCGGTGCGATCCCATGCGCCGGGATTCATTTTCACAACTGCACTGCCGCCGGCCGTCGCTGCAGCCGCCACAGCGTCGATCGCCCATCTCAAGGCATCGCACTGCGAGCGCGTCGCGCAGCGCATGTCCGTAGCAGCCACCAAATCCGCGTTGCGCAAAGCCGGCTTGCCCTTGATGCCGACCGAAACGCACATTGTCCCGGTGATGGTAGGAGATCCCGAGCTTTGCAGGCAGACGAGCGACCTTTTGCTCGACCAATGCGGCATCTATATCCAGCCGATCAACTATCCGACCGTCCCCAAAGGCACCGAACGACTGCGAATTACACCGACCCCGGCACACGATGCTCGGCTGGTCGAGCAATTGGCCGACTCCATGGTCTGGGTCTGGCGGCAGCTCGGTCTTCCCCTCACAAAACGGCATCGGCCTTTGGACCGGCCCGAATTGACGGTCGCCGCGGCCGGTTACTCGGCGGCGTCGGCATCATCGCGAATTCGAACCTTTTGAACTCAAAGCCGCCGCGCCGTCTTGCCCGGCGCGGGATCAGTCTATGAGGAGGTGGATATGACCATCCTGCACTCCGATGTCGATGGGTCGGCGAACTCCCGAAAGATGGGGGTGCTCCTGAGCAATCTCGGCACTCCGGACGCCACGGACTATTGGTCCGTCAGGCGATATCTCGCCGAGTTCTTGTCCGATCGAAGGGTGATTGAAGCGCCCAGACTACTCTGGCTCTTCATTTTGAATGCGCTGATTCTGACTGCGCGACCACAACGAAAGGGCAAGGATTACGCAGCGATCTGGAACCGCGACCGGAACGAGAGTCCGCTCAAAACCATCACGAGGTCGCAGGCAGAGAAGCTGCAACAATCTATCCGTGACGGTCTTCTTGGCGATACGAAATCCAACGTCATCGTCGACTGGGGAATGCGTTACGGAAACCCGTCCCTGAAAGCCGCAACCGAGCGGCTCGTGGCGAGGGGATGCGAGCGCATCCTCTTCGTCCCGCTCTATCCGCAGTATTCGGCCGCCACGAGCGCAACGGCATGCGACAAGCTCTTCGAGGTGCTCGCATCCATGCGAAATCAACCCGCATTGCGGGTCGCCGCGCCCTACTACGATCAGGATACCTATATCGATGCGATTGCGGACTCACTAACCGAACGTCTCATTAGCGCCGGTTTCGACCCGGACGTCATCGTCGCATCGTTTCACGGCATGCCGCTCAGTACTCGTATCGCGGGCGACCCGTACTATGCCCAGTGTCACAGGACTGCGGATCTCATTCGGACACGCTTGGGGCTACCGCAAGAACGCCTCATCGTCACGTTCCAGTCACGCTTCGGTCGGGCGGAATGGTTGAAACCGTATACGGACGAGACCATAAAGGCGCTTGCGGCGAGGGGCGCCAGGCGAATCGCAGTCGTAACTCCCGGGTTCTCGGCCGATTGTCTGGAAACAATCGAGGAGATCGGACAGGAAAACGCGAAATACTTCTTCGACGAAGGCGGCGAAGCATTCGCTCGCGTCGATTGTTTGAACGACAGCGACCATGGAATGCGCGTGATCGAGGCGGTTGTACGCCGTGAATTGAGCGGCTGGGTCTGACGCAAATGGGTAGGGCGACCTGTGGGACGCCCACGCCTTGCGATGGGGGAGAACGAGATGACTGGCACGCCGATCGCGATTATTGTGCCGCCGAACGCGCAATCATTGGACATTTCCGGCCCTCTGGATGCCTTTCTGGAAGCCAATCGGCAGGCTCCCGGCAGATGCAACTACGATGTGCGTCTGCTGTCGATCGGTCCGGATCGAGCCGTGACGGCTGGAGCGATGTCGATTTTGACCCACCGCTCGATCTTCGAAGACGAGCAACCGATCGATACGCTGCTGGTCGCCGGCACCCCCGACTACGCCCGCGCTTACACGGACTCGCCTCTCCATGCCTGGCTGCGACGGCACGCGCCGCGCAGCCGCCGCCACGGCTCCGTCTGCACCGGTGCCTTCTTTCTCGGCGCCGCCGGACTGCTGGACGGCTTCAGCGTGACGACGCACTGGCAGCACGCCGGTGAATTGGCGGAGAGATTTCCGGCCGCAAACGTGGTATCCGATCAGATCTTCGTCGAGGATGGACCCCTGTGGACATCGGCCGGCGTCACTGCCGGAATCGACCTCGTATTGAAGCTGATCGAGGACGATCACGGGCGCGATGTCGCGCTCTCCGTCGCCCGCCGCCTGGTCGTCTTCCTGAAGCGACCGGGCGGCCAGTCGCAGTTCAGTGCCCATCTCGCTGCGCAGGTCGCGACCGAACGGCGCATTCAGATGATCCAGCATTGGATCCTCGATCATTTGCCCCTTGACCTAACGGTGAAGACGCTTGCCACGCGGGCCGCGATGAGCGTGCGCAATTTTACCCGCGTTTTTCAAGAGGAGGCAGGAATGACGCCGGGCGACTTCGTCGAGATGGCGCGCGTCGATTCGGCGCGGCGTCTGCTCGAGGATACTGACAAGCCGTTGCAGCGCGTCGCATCGAGCTGCGGCTTTGCAAATCCCGACGTGATGCGCAGAGCCTTTCTGAGGCGGATTGGCACGGGCCCAAGTGAATATCGCGAACGTTTCCGCCGATAAGGCCGCTTCACCGGCAATGCAACCGACCAACTTTCTGTCACCCGGAAGAAAAGATGAAAATTCCGCACCTCTTCTTCGCTATATTGGCATCGATTTCACCAGCAAACGGGACCCCTGTTGCGCCGGTTGATCCCCCTTTCAGCGCCGAACGCATCGAACAGCTGCCGCAGGAGATAAGGCGGGCCGTCGTATCCCGTTGCGGGCCCGATGCCGAGGCCAGGCACTATTTCGCAACTTACGACAACAATTCGCACGTTGTCCGGCTCGACTATTCCTTGCTTCGATGTGATCGGCCGCAGCGGCTCTGCAGGTCTTCCGGTTGCCTCCAGCAAACCTTCGCGAAGTCGCACGGCAGATACGTGCTGACCAGCTCAAACTTCAAGGCGGCCTTCGAGCCTGGAAATTCCATTCTTCAGCCTGATTTCGCACGCAAGCGAACGAGTGCTGACGCACGCAAACCGATACAGTCGTACGCGAAACTGCCAAGGGAATTTGATCAAGGCTAGGGGGTTCTGCCATGAGATTGTTGCACACGGGATTGGCGGTTTCGGCTGGAATAGGCGCTGCAGTCTTCCTGGCGGCAGCAACTCCGCCCGCGCGCGAGAGCGTCGCACCGTTATCGCCGGCGGTCCTCGCCGAGATCGCCCGGGTCGAAGCCGAAATAGACCGCATCGAAGCGGACACTTTGAAGCGACTCACCTCCGTCCCGGATAACCAGGTGCAGCAGATCGAATTGCTCGGAAAGCTGATGCTTTTCGACAAGGAGCTCTCGGTCAATCGCAACGAGGCTTGCGCATTCTGCCACATGCCAGAAACAGGATTTACCGGACCGATTTCTGAACTCAACCGGACCACCGGCTCATATCCCGGATCGGTTCGGACGCGGTCCAGCGAACGCAAGCCCCAAACGCACACTTATGCGCCTCTCGCTCCGGTGCTGCACTACAACGAGGCGCAGGGCGATCTCGTTGGAGGTAACTTTTGGGACATGCGCGCGACCGGTCGCCGCCTCGGCAATCCCGCAGCTGAGCAAGCCGAAGGTCCACCCATCAATCCGACAGAGATGGGCCTGCCCGACATTGCGTGCTCCGTGTACCGCGCTTCGCAACGGCCTTATCGCGGCCTGTTCGAAACCGTCTGGGGTGCACAGGCCTTTGCGATCGACTGGCCGGTAAACGCTGAAGACGTCTGCAATACCCCCGGCCCGCCGGCTCCCGGCGATCCAGCGCCGATGCATCTGAGCCCTGTCGATCGCGGCCGCGCGGCCACGACGTTCGACCAGATGGCGCAGGCGATCGCTGGCTACGAAGCCTCGCATGAAGTCACGGCGTTTACCTCGAAATACGACGCTGTGCTCGCCGGAAAGGCGCAGTTCACCGCACAGGAGCAACAAGGTTACGAAGTCTTCCGCGGCAAGGGCCGGTGCAACGAATGTCACCGTGACGGCGGTCCCGGCGAAGAGCCGCTCTTCACGGACTTCACGGCGAGCAACATCGGTACGCCCGCCAATCCGCAGCTTCCCTACTATTCTGAGGGCCTGCCTGACGCGCGCGGCTACGTCGCCAACAACAATGGCTCATCGTTCGTGGACGGCGGTGTCGGAGCCTTTCTTTCCGGCGGCCATCCGCTCAGCCAACCATCCGCCGTTGATGCCCGCTGGAAGACATTGGCATCGGACAATCGAGGGCGCTTCCGAGTCCCTACACTGCGCAATGTTGACAAGCGACCGTCGCCTGATTTCGTCAAGGCCTTTGGCCACAATGGCTATTTCAAAAGCCTGAAGCAGATCGTCCATTTCTACAACACGCGCGACGCGCTGCCGCGCTGCGCACCTCACGACCCCCGCGAAGGGACCGGCTGTTGGCCGGCGCCCGAAAGCACAGAGAACTTGAATAAGAGCAAGACCGGAAATCTGGGCTTGTCCGACCAGGAAGAGGACGCGTTGGTTGCGTTCATGCAGACACTGACGGATGGGTACACACAGAAAAATTAGCCCGGAAACTGAGGAAAGTCGTTGTCACGCCGCCGACTTGTTCGACCTCAGCCGACGCTCGAGGCCCCGAGTGGAGAGCATGAGTGCGAGAGACCGACGTTCACCGGGATAACACGGCCAAACTGGTGAGAGCCCCAAACATTACGATCCAGGTGATAAACAGGTCTATCGGCATCTTTGATCGTCTTCGGTTATCCGCTTCAACGAAAGCGATTTCACAATTCGCATCCATGTATCAGTGATCACATGGTCCTAAATGGAGGTAGGGAGCACATGCTGATTGACCGTGCACAATTGCGAGAGCGGATCGCTAGAGAAGATTTCGCCGTGATCAATGATGTCCCGCCGTGCCCCCCACCTTGCCTCTGAACACCCGATACCCGATCGCGACATACAGCACCATCAAGGGGAAGACAAAGAGGCCCTCGCCCCAGAACATGAAGGCAAGACTGGCGTGAGGCGCCGCCGCCTCGTCGATCGTGATGGCAAACGGGATCATGTAAGGCCAGAAGGACAGCGCCAGCGTTCCAAACGCCGCGACGAAGATGACGGCGACAGCGGCGAACGGCCAACGATCGTTGTGATGGAGGATGCTGGTGGCCAGCACGACTGCGGCCACGGCGCCGACGGCTGGAAATACAAACAGATAGGGTCTGTCGAGCCAGCGATGCATGATCGGAAGGTTCTCGATCAGGGCGTGCGCGAAGACGATGATCAGGAACGCCAGGACGGCGAGCGCCAGCCCAGGTATCTGGCGCCGAGCCGTATCACGAACGCCCGACTCGCACTTTTGCACCAGCCAGCTGGCGCCCAAAAGAGCGTAGCCCAGACACAACCCGATGCCGCACAACAGCGAGAACGGGCTCAGCCAGCCCAAAACCCCGCCGACATAGACCCCGTCGGTGAACTTCAGGCCCTGCACCAGGGCACCGACCGTCACCCCTTGCATGAAGCTCGCAGCGAACGACCCGCCCATGAAGCTCACATCCCAGATCCAGCGAAACTGCCGCGCCGCCCTGTGGCGAAACTCGAAGGCAACGCCGCGCAGGATCAGCCCAAGCAGCATGATGATGACCGGCAGATAGAAGGCCGACAGCAACGTGGCATAGACAAGAGGAAACGCGCCCCACAGGATCACGCCTGCAACGACGAGCCAGGTCTCATTGCCGTCCCAGACCGGGGCGACAGTGTCGAGCATCGTGTCGCGATCCGCCTCGCTGCCGGCGAGAGCGAACAACATGCCGACCCCGAGATCGAATCCGTCGAGCAGCAGATATATCGATATGCTGATGGCAAGAAGAGCAACCCAGAACAAGACCATCTCTATTCTCCTGCGCTCTGAATGGGTTCCGGGTCGGCGAGCGACATCGGGCGGTTTGGAGAGGCGCCGTGCGGCGGCTCGACGACGAGGCGCGTCGGACCGGTGCGCAAGAGCCGATAGACGTAGAATGTGCCGAACGAAAAGATGAAGAGATAAGCCGCTCCGAACAGCACGAGCGAGGTCAACGCCGCCGGCGCTGTCAGGAACGGCGTCACGGCGTCCGCCGTCCGCAGCAATCCGTAGATCGCCCAGGGCTGTCGTCCGACCTCGGCAACATACCAGCCGGTGAGAATGGCGATGAACGGAAGCGGGAAACTGAGAAAGATTGCCCAGAGCATGAGGCGGTTCCGGCGCAGGCGTCGCTTGATGCTCAGATAGGATCCGAACCACGCGGTCGCGAGCATGATGAGCCCGCAGCCGACCATGATGCGGAACGTCACGAACGGTATCAGCACCGGCGGGCGGTCCTGCGGCGCGAAATCGGCCAGGCCCACTTCCTTCGAGGTCAGGCTCGAGCTGGCGATGATGCTTCCGAGAATCGGCACCTTGATCTCGTATTTGTTGCTTTCAGTCGCCGGATCGGGAAGCCCGATCAGCACTTCGCTCGCAGGCTGCTCGTCATGCCAGCGCCCCTCGATGGCCGCGAACTTTGCCGGCTGGTAGTCGTGAACGTAGTCGCCGACCAGATGGCCGAACACGAGCTGCGCGGGGATCAGGAGCGCTGCGAGGAACAGTCCCATCCGCAGCATCACCCTGGACTCGGCGTAATTGTCGCCACGCAGCACGTACCATGCGCCGGTCGCGGCAACGCAGAATGCCCCCGTGAGATAGGCCGCCAGCAGCATGTGCGGAAAGCGCGACCATACGACCGAATTGAAGATGATCTTCGTCCAATCGTCCGGCACGAAGTAGCCGTTCTGGAGGACGTAGCCGACCGGCACCTGCATCCAGCTGTTGTTAGCCATGATCCAAAAAGCGGACAACGTGGTTCCGAGCGACACCATCGCGGTGGAGAACAGATAGAACCCTGGCGGCACTCGCTTGCGTCCGAACACGAGGACGCCGAAGAAACTGGCTTCCAGCATGAACGCCGTGAAGGTCTCGTAGGAGAGAAGCGGACCCTGGATAGGCCCGGACATCTTCGCCAGAACGCTCCAGTTGGTTCCGAACTGGAATCCCATGACGACGCCCGAGACGACGCCCATGCCGAAGGCGACGCCGAAGATCTTGAGCCAGAATTCGAACAGCGCCTGATAGACGGGACGGCCCGTTCGCATGTGCATTGCTTCGAGGACGGTCAGCCAGGCCGCAAGACCGATCGTGAAGGCCGGGAATATGATGTGAAATGAGATGGTGAAGCCGAACTGTATCCGCGACAGCAGAAGCGCCGTTGCATCCATGTGAGCTATCCTTTCCCTCACGGGCCTTGCGTGATCCCGCCTTTGTGCATGTAGGAGCCGCCTCACGGCGGCCTTTTCCGGAGTGGACGGATTTTGCGCATTTGCACGCGGGATCCGGCCGAAGCGACGGCATGATCCCGCGTACGCGAGCAGCCTTCACGCTGCGATAGTCGGACAGTCGGAAAAGATGAGGCGATCGGGATGGGTAAAGATCTCATATCCATCCGCACGGGCGACCGCGATCAGCGTGATGCCTGCCTGATCGGCTGTCTCAACTGCGAGCGAGGTCGGTGCCGAGACCGCGACGAGGACAGGAGCGCCGATCCAGGCGGTTTTCTGCACCATTTCAACCGAAACGCGGCTTGTCAGAAGGACCGCACCGCCTGCCCGCGCCATGTTCTCTCGCATGAGCGCACCGGCGAGCTTGTCGAGCGCGTTGTGACGGCCAACATCCTCCCGCACCAGACCTATGCCTCTGTTGGGTTGCCAGAAGGCGGCGGCGTGCACGCCCCGTGTCTTCTGATTGAGCTCTTGCAAGGGCGCCAGCGCGCTCATGGCGTTCAACAGGTCCCGCGCGCGAAAGGTCGCCGTGCTAGATACATGTCGCGGCGTGGGGCAGGCCTGCTCCAGGCTTTCGATTCCGCATAATCCGCAGCCGACCGGACCGGTCATGGCCCGGCGGCGCGCCGAGAGTTCGTCCGCCCGATATCGGGCCAGCCACATTTGAACCTCGATCCCGAGGCTGCTCTCCACTATCTCGATGCTGGCAATCTCGTCCGGCTGCTCGATGATCCCTTCCGTCAGGGCAAAGCCAACTCCGAAATCCTCCAGATCGGCCGGCGTGGCCATCATCACTGCGTTGGTAGATCCGCCAAAGGTGAGCGCAATCGCCCTCTCCTCGGCCACATATCTCGATGAAGGCGTGGGGTTTCCACCACGCCAGAGAAGCTTCGCACGCTGCTGAAGCGGACCATTGCCGATCATTGCTGCTCCTTCCAGGTACCGTACCCGTTCAGATAGCCTCGCCTCCCGACTGATGTTTTCGTAACGCGATCGCATTTTCTTGATCGCACGACAGCGCTTCTAGGCGATCAGTTCGCCCTGCTGCGTGCGAATTCGAAAGATCATTCGGTGGTGGACAACGATATCGGAGGCAAGCCCAACCGGGCCGATAGGGCCGCGTGAACATTCAGGGCTTAAGGACAGCGAACTAAATGCACGGAGCGTACGAGCATGACTAAGCCGGAAAGTACTGGTCTCGCCAATCGACCACGGGCAGGTGCACTCAGACGACCTATTCACCAGATCCTGGTGCCATTCCCAGTCGCTTACTTTGCGGCGGCATTCGCGACCGACCTGGCCTATTGGAGGACCGCCGAGGTGATGTGGTACCGGTTTTCCGTCTGGCTGATCGCGGGGGGACTGGTCATGGCTGCGCTTGTCGCGCTGGCCGGGGTGGTCGATCTCTTTCGTAACCAAAGACCGGCATGGATCCGCGCACTTGCCTACGCGGCCGCGGTCGTGCTGTCCATTCTCAATGTCCTTGTCCATAGCCGGGACGGCTATACCGCGATCGTTCCCACGGGGCTAACCCTCTCGGGTGTCGTCCTCGTTGTTCTTCTTTTCGCGATGTCCCCAGGCTGGACGTTGACCCATCGCTATCGCATCGGAGCAAAGGCATGACGGAAGTCAAGACGAGCTTGCCGCGGGTTGCTGCCATTATGGCCGCTGTCGCCGGATTGGGTCTGGCCGGCTGCAATGATACAGGAGGTGATCCGAAACTGCAGATCGGCGCAAATCCCGTGTTACCCCCGCTGCATCAATATCTGCTGCCACCGATCCGGATCGCGACACCGGTGAGGTGGGGGTCCGAGACACCCAAGGTCCCGCAGGGGCTGCAGGTCCATGCGCTTGCCACAGGGCTGCAGCACCCGCGGTCGGTTTACGTCCTGCCGAACGGCGACGTGCTCGTCGTCGAGAGCAACGGTCCAAAGGCGCCGATTTTCCGTCCCAAGGATCTGGTCACCGGCGTGGTAGAGACGCTCGCCGGCGCCAAGGCGAAGGACGCCAATCGAATCACATTGCTCCGCGACACCAATGGCGATGGCATTCCCGACGTACGGTCGGTGTTTCTGGATCACCTCAATTCTCCGTTCGGCGTAGCGCTGGTTGGTCACGATCTTTACGTCGCAAATACGGACGCGATCATGCGCTATCCGTATCAGGACGGGCAGACCAGCATCACCACCAAGGGCACCAAGCTGACCGATCTGCCGGGTGGCCCGATCGATCACCATTGGACGAAAAGCCTTCTGGCGAGCCCAGACGGATCCAAGCTTTATGTCGGCGTCGGGTCGAACAGCAATATTGCGGAAAACGGGCTCCAAGCCGAGTACGAACGCGCCGCCATCTGGGAGGTCGATCGCGCCACTGGCGCTCACCGCATCTTCGCCAGCGGCACGCGCAACCCGACGGGGCTACAGTGGGAGCCGACGACCGGCAAGCTGTGGGCGATTGCCAACGAACGCGACGAGATCGGACCCGACCTCGTCCCGGACTATCTCACCTCAGTGCAGGATGGCGGGTTTTACGGCTGGCCGTACAGCTATTACGGCCAGCATCTCGATCCGCGCGTTCAGCCGCAACGGCCCGATCTGGTTGCGAAAGCGATCGTGCCGGACTACGCGCTCAGCTCCCACGTGGCTCCCCTGGGATTTGCCATGTCCTCCGGCCATAATCTTCCTGCGAACTATCAGAGCGGCGCCTTCGTCGGAGAGCACGGCAGCTGGGATCGAACACCCCTCAACGGCTACAAGGTGGTCTTCGTCCCCTTCAGGGATGGCAAACCTTCCGGCCCGGCGCAGGACGTCGTCACTGGCTTCCTTGATGCGAACAACCACACCCATGGCAGACCTGTCGGCCTCGCCGTGGATCGCAGTGGCGCACTGCTGATTGCCGACGACGTCGGCAATGCGGTGTGGCGCGTCTCATCGGCTGGTGTCCCGGCTGCGCCCAAGCCGGCCTCGTAGCGACCGGACCGACGTGTGGTCGAGACGGCCTGGGAACAGGCCCGCCTCGCCCCTCGTGGGATAACCCCTGTCATCGAATTTAGTCGGATCTGCGCTGCAAGCGCCTATCTCGAACCCAGGACGGATGGAGCTTGGCATGTCTCCGCGAACCAAACGACGCATCGCTGTTGCGACGCTGCTTCTTGCGATCGGCACATCGAGTCCCGCACTCGCTTCCACAGCACCTTTATCGCCGAAGGGCGGCGCGATGGTCCAATTCGAGCGGGGCGAACTCGTCAGGTTGCGATCGGGAGGACCGATGATGACCGTCTCCGCGGTCAAGGACGACCAGGTCAAGTGCATTTGGACAGACGATAGCGGCCAACCCGACGATGCCACCTTCCCGGCCAACGTGCTGCAGAAATTCTGATCGAGCTGTTTTGCAATCATCCTGGAGGCGAAAATGTTGATTACTCTAGTGGCAATTCTCTGCAACGGAGCGCTCTGCCTGGAAAAGGTCGTCACCAATAGCGAGCAATCCGGCATCACCATGAGCGCATGCGAGACCAGTGCCCAGACCGGAATCGCCGATTGGCTCTCGCATGGCCCTTACAGCCAGTGGAAGTTACAGGGCTACAAATGCGTGATTGGACCGTATACTCCCAAACGTGCGGCCTAGACGTCTCGTGTTCGCCATCTATGATGATATTATTCTGACCCGACCTATGCGACCCGGGCTATCCCCCGTCTCGTGGTTGTTGGACCTCCCCGGCTTTTCGTAGTGGCGCCTGTCGAGAGTACATTCCGTGACAACAAGGCCGAACGGTGCCGCGAATGACATCAGAACAGTAGCGGACGCCTCTCATCAGGCCACAATCGAGCCCGAGCCTACTGCCGCAATCACCGACCTCGAAACCAGACATCTGTCACGGGAGGTGGCTGGGCGCGTTCTCGTTCAGGACGTCAGTGTGCAGGTATTGGCTGGCGAGATACTCGCCATCGTTGGACCGAGCGGGGCCGGAAAGTCATCGTTCCTCCGGCTGCTCAATCGTCTCGACGAGCCTACGTCCGGAACCGTCCTGCTCAAGTCGCAGGATTACCGTTCCATCACCCCGCGGGAATTGCGGCGCCGGGTTGGCATGGTGATGCAGACGGCGTATCTTTTCCCAGGCACCATCGCCGCCAACATTGCGTTTGGGCCGCACCAACACGGCAGGATGCTGGCGCCTGCACAAATCGGGGGTCTTCTGGAGCGCGTCGGCATGCCCGGACTTGCCAATCGCGACGTCAGCAACCTCTCCGGCGGCGAAGCGCAACGCGTCGCCCTGGCGCGGACCCTTGCGAACGAGCCCGAAGTGCTGTTGCTGGACGAGCCGACCTCCGCCCTCGACGAGACGTCAGTGCGCGGCATCGAGGAGCTCATTCTCGGCATCGTCAGGGAACAGCGAATGACGTGCCTCATCGTCACGCACAATCGCGCCCAGGCGGAGCGGCTCGCGGGGCGGACGATGGTCATGCAAGCGGGTCGGCTGGTCACGATCGGCCCCACGGAGCAGGTTCTGCATGCTGGCTGAACTCCAGAACAGTATCGGCAACGACGTGTTGACCGGCCTCGCGCAGGCCGGCGGGGCGATCGCGCTGTGCGCGGCCGTCGTCGCGCTGTGTCGCTGGCAATCCGTGCATGTGGAGCGCGAGGCGGTCATCTCGATGGCGCGCGGCCTCGTGCAGATGGTTCTGGTCGGCCTGGTACTGGCCCTGCTGCTGCACGGCCGCCTGCTGATCGGCTGCCTCATCCTCTTTATGATGACGATCGCCGCAGCGATCACGGCGGCCCAACGTCTCAAGGGAATGGCTGGTGCACTTCCGCTCTGTTTCTGGTCGATTGCCGCAGGTGCAGGCATCGTCATCGCAGCCATGCTCGCGACCCGTAGTCTT
This sequence comes from Bradyrhizobium sp. S3.3.6, assembly GCF_040546905.1. Taxonomy (NCBI): domain Bacteria; kingdom Pseudomonadati; phylum Pseudomonadota; class Alphaproteobacteria; order Hyphomicrobiales; family Nitrobacteraceae; genus Bradyrhizobium; species Bradyrhizobium sp. S3.3.6. The sequence continues at coordinate 110,820 of NZ_JBEPOT010000001.1, forward strand.
CAGCCGGACATTTCAATGCTCGTCCCGGTCGGCAGCATGATCATCGCCAACGCGATGAATGCGTGCGCACAGGCAATTGAGCGTCTACGATCCGAGCTCCTTGCCCATGTCGGCCAGATCGAGGCGGGCCTGTCGCTCGGCGCGGAGCCCGCCGTCATCGTTGCACCCTATCTCCAGAGTGCCGTGTATGCGAGCCTTCTGCCCCGCCTCGACATGATGAAATCTCTGGGGCTGGTGTGGATCCCGGGGGTTATGGCCGGCATGGTGGTTTCGGGCGCCAGTCCGGTCTATGCGGGCATCTACCAATTCATCATCGTGGCAATGATCCTCGCCGCCTCCGGCATCACGGGTCTCGTTGCAACGGTTCTCATGCGATCGCGCGCGTTTTCCGCCGCGGCCCAACTCACGATTCGACCGGCGGAGACGACGGCCTCGAGCCGCGCGTCCGGGCAAGCACGCTGATTAACCCATCTCTCGGCAGATTCTTGCCGCACCACCCAGCAGGGTTGGGCATCAGCCAGATCAACATGCGCGACCTGCTCAGGCGCTCGCAGTCTTCGGCAAGCACCTCAAGCCCGGATGCAACGGCCTGATCAACGGCATATCGGGCAGCGCGAAAGGCCCGCGCCATCGGAAAATGGTCCTTGATCAACATGATTGATTCACGACTTTCTCCAGGCCCGCGTGGCCCTGCGGAGAACGGCGACAAGTGTAATGAGCATAGTCACCTCAGTTTGCTTGCGAGCGAATTCACGGCCGCAACGCAGCCGACGGATCGATTTGAGCCCTCTGCACTTCTGTCGATAGCCCGGTGCGTACGATAGAGAATAGCTGGAGCTATGCGATGCTCCATTCTGCCGCCGTTTCGATTGAATAAATTCTTTGTTGGGGTAACTGCTACCCAAGTATCGCCGTTCTCTCGGAGACCTCGATGCACTTTTCTGGCCGTTCCGTGGCCCGACAGAGAGATCTCAGCCTTCGGCTCCACCGTCATGGGTCTTCAGAGCTGCATCAAAACACCTGATAAGCCCGGCGCCGTCGAATGGTTTGGTCAGGTAGCAGATCGCCCCGGCCGCAAGCGCCTGCGCGCGGGTCTTCTCATCAGGAAACGCGGTGAAGAAAATGAAAGGAACGCGACTCCCCTGGGCGCGCAAGTGATCCTGCAATTGGACACCGCTCATACCCGGCATCTGGACATCCGTGATAACGCACGCGAAGTCGTCGACACGCTCCGACCTCAGGAACTCCTCGGCCGACGCAAATGTACGCACGACATATCCGAGCGACCTTACGAGGCTATCGGTCGTGACGCGCACGGATTCGTCGTCGTCAATGATGGCGATAAGTGGGGGCTTCGACACAACGATCTTTCCTTGGTGCGGAGACAGGGTCTGGAGCGCCCCCGTCACGGCGACTTCAGATTGCACCATTGATCGAGATCGTAATACGATACCCGAGTATATATTCCAGCCTTCAGGCTTTTGGGCGCCGGATTCCGAGCGAGTCCGCCATTCCCACCAGATCGACGACCGATCGCGCCTTCATTTTCCGCATCATGTTGACACGATGGACCTTGATCGTAATTTCGCTGACTCCCAGTTTTGCCGCGACCTGTTTGTTCATCAAACCCTCGACGACGAACGCCATCACCTCCCGTTCGCGTGATGTCAGAGAGTCGAGCCGAACCCGGATTTCTGCAATAGCCATCTCGCTGTCGCGTCGTTTTTGATCCCGCTCGAGCGCTCTGGCGACGGCATCCAGCATCTCCTGGTCGCGAAATGGCTTGGTCAGGAAGTCGATGGCTCCAGCCTTCATCGCCTGGACCGACATCGGGATATCGCCGTGCCCCGTCATGAAGATGATCGGGACGCGAATGCCGGCCTCCGCCAATTCGGCCTGGAAGTCGAGGCCGCTGACCCCCGGCAGCCTGATATCGAGCACCAGGCAACTTGCGGCATTAGGCATCTTGATCTGCGCGAACTCGCGGGCGGAGCCGAAGAGCTCCACGCGCAGCCCCACGGACCGGAAGAGGCTGCCTAGGGTTTCGCGCATCGCCACATCGTCATCGACGATAAACACGACATGCTCGGGCGCGGCTGCGGGGTCGCGTTGCGATCTGGAGCTATCGGTCACGCAGCCTCCTCCTGATACGTTGGTAACGTGAATTGGAATCTTGCGCCCGGGCCGGCATTGTTAGCAGCCGCCAACCGTCCGCCGTGAGCCTCGATGATCGAGCGGCAGATCGAAAGTCCCATGCCCATTCCACCGGACTTGGTCGTGAAAAATGCATTGAACAATCTATCGGCACTGTCGGCGGCTATTCCAACGCCCGAGTCGGTGACGTCGACCACGACCCTTCGTGCTTCGTCCTGATAGGACCGGATGACCAGCTCATGCGCCCGGCCCACGATCGGCTGCATTGCTTCAACACCGTTCATGACCAGATTGATGATCACCTGCTGCAGTTGAACACGATCGGCCAGAACAACGGGAAGGGCCGGCGCCAGCTCCAGCCTCCAGCCAACCTGGCGCGTGGTTAGTTCGCGCTGCACCAACGCGATCACCTCGTCAATGATGCCGTTGATATCGAGCAGCTCCTTTTGCGGCTCGGCATTCTTCGCGAGATTGCGAACGCGTCGGATCACTTCGGCCGCCCTGTTCCCTTCCTTGATAATCCATTCGGCAGCTCGGCGCGCCTCGTCCAGATTTGGCGTTGCTCCATCGAGCCAACGCAGGCAGGCGCTGGCGGCATTGACGACGGCGGCCAGCGGCTGGTTCACCTCGTGCGAGATCGACGCCGTCATTTCGCCCAGCATCGTCACGCGCGTCACATGCGCGAGTTCCATCTGTGCTTTCTGCAGCTTTTCCTCGGCTCGTTTGGTCTCGGTGACGTCGACCACGGCGCCAACGTACTCCAACTCTCCGGCGCGATTTCTACCAACGTGGGCGACAACACGGGCAAACTTCACCGACCCATCGGGCATCAGGAATCGATGCTCGTAATCGAGATCCTGGCACTCGCGCAGCGCGCGCTCGCGTGCCTGCGCCACGAGCGCGCGATCCTCCGGATGAACGCGCTCTAGTATCATTTCGAACGTGAGAACACGCGACGGGTCATATCCAAGAATTCTGAATAATTCCTCGGACCCCACGCGCTCGCCGGTGGAGATATTCCAGAAGAAGCTTCCGGTTTGACTCACCCGCTGGGCTTCGATCAGTTTGGACTCACTTCGCCGCAATTCTTCCTCGGCCCGCTTGCGGTCCTCAATATCGGTGGACGAGCCGTACCATTTGGCGATGTTGCCGGACTCGTCGCGCAGCGGCACGGCGCGGAACAGAAACCAGCGATATTCACCGTCGTGCCGCCTGAGCCGAGCTTCGAGTTCGCCTGGCGTGCCGGAGGCACGTATCGCACTCCATTTCTGCAGCATACCTTTCTTGTCTTCAGGGTGAAAGGCACGTGGCCAGCCGGTCTCGGCCTGGTCGAGGGCGAGGCCGGTGTAGTCGAGGGCCGTTTGATTGAGGAAGTCGGGGATGCCTTCCGGGGTGGAGCGCCAAACCAGCGCCGGGATCGTATCGACGACCAGTCGAAGGCGATCTTCCGATCTCTTGATCTCGTCAAAGGCTGTCTGCAGCTTTTCTTTGGCGAGGTACTGCTCGGTGACGTCGACATGCGTACCAACCAGCTGCTCCACTTCGCCGTCTTCTCCGAGGAACGGATGTCCCACGGAATGTATGTGTCGGATCGATCCGCCCGGGAGTGCGATGCGAAAATCGACTTCGAGGTCTGCTTTCCCTCGAACCGCCTGGTGCACCTTTTCGATGACCCGCTCCCTGTCCCCCGGCAGTATCCGATCGTAGAAGGGCTGCGGAGACACGGTGTCGCTCTTCGGATCGAGTCCAAACAGGTTGTACACCTCCTGGGACCGATACACGAACTCTTCAAGGCGGGCATCCCAGGCCCAGCTGCTCGTTCGGCTCAGACGTTGGGCTTCGGCCAAGTAGGTTTCGCTGCGTCGAAGCTTCAGTTCCGTTTCCCTTGCAGCCGTGACATCCGTCACGGCGCCGACGAACTCGACACCTCCCGATGCTCCCTTCTCGGCCTGAGCGACAGCCCGAACATACTTCACCGTGCCATCCGGCATCAGCAAGCGGTGCTCAAAGTCGAACTCTTCGCGGTCTCGAGAGGCGCGATCGATGATCCTTTGCACAGCAGCGCGATCTTCCGGATGGGTCCGCTGAACGATAGACGCGATGGTCGGCTTCGTCGTGCGATCACATCCAAAGATTCGAAAGGTCTCATCGGTCCAGACAATATCTCCGCTTTTGACATCCCAGCCAAAGCTTCCGGTTGCACTCAGCTTCTGCGCCGCGGTCAAATATGTTTCGCTGCGTCGCAGCGCGGCTTCAGTCCGCGCTTGATCTTCAATCGCCACTAGCAGGTCATTGCCCGAACGTTGGAGATCATTTGCAGTCTTCCTCTGCGCCGAGATGACAATTGCTACGACGGTGGCTGTGATGAAGAAGAGAACTTGGCGAGGCACCTCTCCGGGAACGGTTGCGACGAACAGTTCGTGTTTCCAGAGCGACGCACTGCTCGGTGGCGCAAGGTAGCAATGAAAGGCCAATACGCCGAGAACGACCGCTAACAACGCGGCGCCGAGCCCCTCGAACCAGGCGGCGAAAATGACCGCGCAAAACAGCGAAGATACGATGGCCTCGGCATTCAATAAACGTGTCAGGAACTCGGCAGCGATGATTGCAGCGCCAACGGACGAGACCGAGAGCGCTAACGCACTAGCGAACGAGATCGACCACGGTCGGGGAACATCAGATCTTGTCATTCTGCCTGCTCGTCCCGCTCCAGTTGATCCGGACAGCATCTTGCAGAAGATCGAACGCTGCGGCCGCCTTCTGGAATTCCGTGATCCGGCTGCGCGGCGTTCCTGCGCATTCGGGTCTCCTGGCAAGCGAATATTAGTACATTTCAGCGAAGGAGTCCGGCGAAATTCGGCGTCGACCCAGGTTGATATCGCGATGGCAATCCACCCCAACCGCGAGGTAACCCAGCTAAACCTCCGTTTAATTGAAATGCCGATTGGCCGAACCTAGCCTCAGCGCGAGCAGCATGGCCGCGTTTCCCTCCCTGGCGCGGATCGCCTGTCTGCCAGCGGACGGTCTCACGCCGCCTCCCCCGGCCCTCGGCGGGAAACCGTCCGCCTCTTTTCCGGTTGGGCGGAGCTGTTAGCGCGCGCCTCCCGGATTTTCTTCCCACTTCCCGCTGGCTCGTCGCGAATGGCCGGACCGGTGGCTCCCGAACCTTTTGCGCGTGCTCTCGACCGTGCCACGCATCAGATGGCGGGAAGGGAAGGACATCATAACCCTGCGTATAATTCTTCCGACCCTTTTTGAATATCGGACGCTTACCCGCGCATGATTGAGGCGGCATTCGTTTCCCCTTAGCCTCGCTATCAGTCGAGCGCCCGTACCGAAAGCCAGCGGCGAACGAACCAGAGCAACCACCATCCACGCGATACGAAGAGGAGGCATAGATGCGCAGCAACTCTCAACATCGTCAGGACGTCACCGCCAAGCGTTGCCCTATCTGCAATGGCCGATTTGGCCTGATCCGGCACCATTGCTGGCAAACTGCGCTTTGTTCCAAGCGGTGCGTCGAGCGGCTCAAAGCCCGTCAGGAGGCCGACCGCAAGTGGTTGTGCTGGCCTCGAGCGGCCTGAGAGCACTTCATCCTGTGGAGAGGCGCGACATGAGATTCATTCTGGTCAATGGTCGAGTGCCCTGCGCTCAGCCTGTCTGCGTGATGTGCGAGAAGCCGATCTCCCCGGGCTACCTGCGGGAAATCCGGACGCACCTCACCTACTGCAATCACGACTGCTACGCAGAACACTGCAATAGCGCGATTCGGTTACTTGAAAGTCAGGGAGCGGTTTCGTGAAAATTTGCCCGCCAACGGGCGGCGGAAAAGGACATCGCATGAGAACTCACGCCACGATCCACAGCCGGCCCGGCTGCGAGGAAACGACACTCACTGGTGTTGAGTTCCTCACGCAGTCGAGGTCGAGACATTATCCAAGTGCTCGAGGCCGACATCGTCACTCTGTCTCAACCCCACAGGCCGCGCCGAGGCTGCGGAATGAAGCCGAAGGGATTCCGACGGATATCGACGGCCTATCGGAGCCGGCACGATTTCTCATCGCGGATATACTCGCAGAATTACAATCCCGTTTTGTTCCCGACGAGGAGGCGGATCTTCATTCACTACTGTCGGCTGTTGTCGTGAAGCTGGTTGACACGTTGGGCGCCTCGCTGCTGCAACATCACGCCCCCTCGAGACAGGCGCTCGCGACCGGTGGATCGGCATCGAGCGCGGAACATTCGGCTCGCACTCCGCCATTAAATGATACCGTGCTACGAGTGGGACCGCTTGAGCTCGACCTCCTTGAGCGCACGGCGAAACGTGGCGACCGCAGGATCGATCTGAGACCGCGCGAGTTTCAGCTGCTCAAGTACTTGATGCAACGCTGCGACACGCTGCTTACGCGGGCAACTCTCTTGACGGAGGTTTGGAGCTACAAATTCGTGCCGGAGACCAATCTCGTCGACGTTTACATGAGCAAGCTCCGGCGCAAGGTGGACGGCCCCAATGAGACACCTCTCATCCGGAACCTGCGCGGTGCCGGCTTTGTTCTGAGTGCGGCACCATTTCCGCAACACTCGACGGTGAACATTTCCGACGGTGCGGCGATCTCGCCGTCAGTCAAATCTTCTCGGGCGGAACAACGGCGGTGCAATTGCGAACAATCACGCCAGGCGCCCAGCGCCGCCCACGGAGCCACCGAGCTTGCGAGTTCGAAGAGCCTTCAAATTGTCGATGGCATCGTGCCATTGCGAAAGGCTTCAGCTCTTTGAACGCCCAATTCTGGTTCTTCAGCAATGACAATCCGCGAGGTGAGCAGATGATCCTCCTACCCCTCATGACCGCCTGGATGTGGATCCATATCTTGACAGCCTCGCCGCTGCCGGCGCGAGCTTTGAAATCACGCCATACACATGACCCACGGGAAGTTCGTTAGCGGCCACTCGCCAGAGGCCAGCACCTAAGAGGCAGGTAGGTCCGAACAGAGCGGGTTTCCCGGCCAAAAATGGTGCCGGCCCCGACCCACTTTCAATCGGCCTGCCCGTTCGGAACAGCCGCGATGAAATTCGGTCCGTTTTCTGCCATCTCGAAGAGCTCGCTGGCGCTTGGCCTGCTGTCGGCTGCCATTGTGATCCCGCTGACAACCGTCTTTGTGAGCCCGCCCGGCGCTCATGCCGGCGCGACAGGCGCATCCTCCGCGCAACCGACAATGTACCTGCCGAGCATCAGCGACATGATGATCGGCACAATTCAACCCAGGCACGAGCGGATATGGCGAGCCGAACAGACCGGCGATTGGAATTTTGCCGCCTACGAGCTAGGCAATCTCCGCGGTGCCTTCGGCCGACTCGGACGCGCGCATCCAGTGGAAGAGGGCACTCCGTTCCCCGACATGATCGGTCAGTTATCCAAAAGCCGCTCGGGGACCTGAAGGTTGCGATCGACCGGAGGGACGACGCCGATTTTGGCAAGGCCTATGACGAGCTCAGCGACGCCTGCAACTCCTGTCACCAGGCGCTGAACCACGGCACGATCATGATTGGCCGACTGAGCGGCGCGTCCCAATCAGACTTGATTTTCGACAAAGCTGGGCGGTAGCGCCGCATCTGCCCGTTGCATCAATCATCTCTGCGACGAATTCGGTCCATTTGCCTTGTCAAAACAGACGATCTCGATCCGCCCTCCAGAGCCGGGATGGATGACCAGCCGGAAGCCGTGCAGCTTGATGATGGCCGCCACCAGGCTAAGTCCGAGCCCGACACCCGGCGTGTTGCGCATCTTGTCAGAACGGTAGAACCGCCGCAGCACGGCTTCACGCTCCTGTTCGCCGATTCCCGGCCCCGTGTCGGTCACGCGCACGATTGTTTCCTTGTCACCCCGCAAAAGCTCCAGGCCGATCTTCCCGCCTGCCGGCGTGAACTTGATCGCGTTGTCGACGAGATTCGCCACGGCTTCGAAGAGAAGATCCCGGTCACCCCAAACGTGCAGCTTGCAGTCGATATCCACACCAAGCTTGATACTCTTGTCCTCGGCGATCGGCTCGTAGACGTCACATACCTCTCGTAAGATTTCATGAAGCGCAACATTGCCGAACCCTGCCGAACGCCGGCTGTTCTCAATCTCCGTCAGTCGCAGGAGAGCGGTGACGATCGCGAGCGACTGATCAATGCCTCCGATCGCCTTGTCCGTGACGCTCTGAAGCTGCTCCAGGGTGGTTGCATGTGTACGCCCGCGCTCCAGGGACAATCGGGCGCGGGTCAACGGCGTTCGTAGATCGTGCGCAATATCGTTGCCAACGCCAGCGAGCGCGTTGATCATTGTTTCCATTTCATCGAGCATGCTGTTCACAATCACGGCCAGTCTGGAGAACGGATCATTGACGTTATGATGCGGAAGGCGCTCGCGGAGGTCGCCCGCGATGATGCGCTGAACGCGCTGGTTTACCTCTTCCACCCGCCGTTGCGCGCGCACGCTCAGCCAGGCTCCGGCCAGTAAGCAAAGGCAGAGCGCCGGCAAGAGCCCGAGCGCGAGAGCTTGCCCGACGACGCTCGATATCTCGCGGGTCTCGTCGACGTTTCGCCCTAACACGAGGACATCGCCGTTTTCCAGGCGCCGGCCTATCGCCCGAATCAGTGGATCGCCACCTGACGGTTGGCCAACCGGCGCTACCCTCACGGCCTGTGCCGCTCCACCGACGGTGAAGTCCCGTGGCAGCTCTTTGAGGTTGCCGGCGAGCCGATTGCCGGCAGGATCGAACAATCCCGCATATTGAACGCCGCGGGAATCCTGGCCAAGGTGATCCGAGATTGCATCGGCGCGGCGATCCCGCGGCAGCGTTGCCATGAAATTGAGCTGTTGAGCGATCATGCGATCGGATCGCGCAATTAGGTAGCCGTCGATCTTCCAGTAGATGAAGCCGAACACCACGATCATGAACAGGGCGAAGACAGCGGCCACCGCCGAGGCCCAGCGGAAGGTGTTCGAGCGTATCAATTGAAGCTGGCGCATCGATCCCGCCGGTTGGTGTTCGTACCTCATTCGATCGCCATGCAACTGCGCTGCCAGCGCCTATTGCTGGGGTCGCAGAATAAACCCGGAGCCCCGAACATTGTGAATCAACTGCGGTTCCCCAGCGCCGTCGACCTTATGTCGCAGCCGGCCCATATGCACATCGACCAGATTGGTTGTGGCCGGGACGAACTTGTAGTTCCAGACCTCTTCGAGCAACATTGCACGGGTCAGCAACTGGTCACTTCGCCGCATCATGTATTCGAGGAGGCGGAATTCGCGTGGCAACAAATCGATCTTTCGCTCGCCGCGCCACGCGGTACGCTCGATCAAATCGAGTTCAAGAGGACCGACCCGCAAGGTCGTCCCACGGCTGTCCGTGGGACGACGAAGCAGGGCTTCTATTCTTGCTATGAGCTCCACGACTGCGAAAGGCTTTGTCAGGTAATCGTCTCCGCCGCTTCGCAAGCCTCGCACCCGATCGTCGACGGCGCCGAGCGCGCTCAGCACCAGGACCGGAGTGCTGACCTGCTCCTTCCGTAGCGCCTCGATGATTGTAAGCCCGTCCATGCCGGGCAGCATGCGATCGACGATCAGGACATCGGGATGTAGCGTTCGGGCTTTGTCGAGGCCTTCAATTCCGTTTGAGGCCCACTCGACCTCAAACCCAAGCTCGCTCAGCTCGGCCACGATCTCCTCGGCCGTTCCGGCGTCGTCCTCGATCAGTAGAACCTTCATCATCAGCTCGATCTCAAGTGTGCCAAAGTGCCCGGCCGGCCGGCGGGAAATCATATGCTCGCTCGTTGGCAAAGTCATAGGCACGTCCAAATAGCCGACTGGGAATGGGCCGGACCGCGCTACCCAACGAATTGGCTTAGCGCCGCCCGCTTCGGACTAGCACGCCGCCTTGACAAAAAGCGCGGCAGGGCCCTCGAGGAACGACATAAACTCTTCGCCGACGCGGCGCCATTAAATAGCAATTTAACGGGCTTAGCGGATTGGGGACCACCCAGCGCATGGTCGCGCCGCGCGGCTTCGCCGCCTCGTATCCCGCAACACTGAAATCGATTTTAGACGACATCTTCGGCCGGCTGCCTACGTTCCCGGGTACGCGATCAGGAGAGCGAGCCGCCATGCTGGATGACGTCGACGAACGGAACACGAATGGCAATCCGCAGGTGGATTCGCGGATGTCCTCCAAAATCGGATTCATCGGGCTCGGCCTGATGGGTACGGCCATGGCGGCCAATCTCGCGGCCGACGGTCGCAACGTATGCGCTTATGTACGCCGGCGGGAACGCATCAACGACCTCCGGGCGGTCGGCGTTTCGGCCACAACTCATCGGCCGGACTTGTTCGACAGCGACATCATCATCACCATGTTGCCCGATGACGCTGCCGTGCGAGATATCTTCTTTGGACCACGCGGGATCGCAGAGTCGTTACGGCCCGGGGTGATCCATCTGTCAATGAGCACCATCAGCACAGGGGCCTCGACAGCGCTCCTGCTCGAGCACGAGCGTCACGGGCAAGCGTACGTTGCAGCCCCCGTGTTCGGAAACCCCGACGCCGCCAGAGCGCGCCAGCTGGCCGTGATCGTGGCAGGCAAGCCGACGTCCTGTGAACGTTGCCGGTCGGTGACGGATTCGCTAGGGCAGACCTTCGTCATCGGGACGGACCCCGCACAGGCCAATCTGGTCAAGCTGCTCGGCAACATGATGACGGCGACAGCTCTCGAGGTCCTCGGAGAAATCGTGACTGTTCTGCGCAAGTGCGGACAAGACCCTCAGCAATTTGTGGATCTCATGACTGGCACGATGTTCGACAGTCGCGTCCACAAAAACTACGGCAGCCGGCTCATTGCTGGCAGCTATAAGCCGGGATTGACGATGCCGCTGGCCCTCAAGGACGTCCGCCTGGCGCTGGCCGAGGCAGAGCTGGCCGGCGCTCCAATGCCATCGGTGGGTGTCGTTCGCGACCGCCTGATCACGGGAATCGCGCGTGGCCACGGTGGGCTCGACTGGACGGCGCTCGGATTGGTGGCTTCGGAGGAAGCGGGACTTTAGACCGGTCGTGCAACGAGGTAGGACGCGCCTCAACGCTCAAGAACGCCGGGCACCCAACGGAGCGCCGCACGCAGGCCTCTCTGCACCGTTTGCGAACTGCGACCGTGAAGCGGTTTGCGCAGTCACTTGGCGTCTCCAAAACACAAACTTACACAGCCTTGCAACCGACGTTCACAGACGCGATTGCGCGCGCACTGAGACAGAATGGTCCCGCTTCTCCCAGTTCTCACTCACGCGCCATTGAAGCCGCGTGAACCTTTCGTGCGTTTGGCTGATCCGTGATCCACCGCATCTGCTGAGACGGGCCATCCCTTGACCTGGCCCGCTATTTTCAACGGAGAAGCTCAAATGACGAATCTCAAACTGCTCTCGACTGGACTCATCGCGGTCGCAATGCTCGCAACGCCGGCCATGGCCCGCGAAAGCGGCGTCGCCTCCCGGCGGGCCGCCATGGAAGCCAACGCCGCCGCACCAGAAGCGCCGTTCTATTCGGGTGACCGTGCCTGCGTTCAGCCGCCGCGCGTCGGCGCATTTGCGACGGCACCGTGGACCGGCAATAACGTCCCCTGCGAACCGGGCACGGGCGCGTTCTAGTCTGCTTATTGCGGTTCGGCTGAATCGACTGCTCTTCTTGCGCCTTGGCTCTTGTGACCGTTTGTCGATCAGCGCACAGACAAAAAACGGGCTGGATTCCGTTCCAGCCCGTTTTTCTATTGTTTGTTGTCTACGGCAGTGAGCAACAACTGGGCGCCTCTATGGTCTCGAAATTCCTCAACTTGCGGCGAGCAGACACTGCTCCGGCCCTTGTGATGGCAATTTGAACGGCGCCGCTGTCGAGCATCCCTACTCTATCAGGCATCACGAAAGCCTGGCCCGCAGCCACGTACGGATGCCGCGCCGGCCGATAAAATCAAATACAAGGAGTGTTCTGATGAAACGAGTGATGATGATCCTGGCCACGGCCGCTCTTGCCTCCGCATTGGCTGTCGGCGCAGCGGATGCGCGGGGCGGAGGCGGCGGAGGTGGCGGCGGTCACGGCGGCGGTTTCGGCGGTGGCGGCCACGGCGGAGGATTCGGTGGGGGCGGACACATGGGCGGTTTCGGAGGTGGCGCACACATCGGCGGCATCGGCGGGGGCGTTCATGTGGGCGGCATGGCAATGCGTGGCGACATGCGTCCCATCGGGGGTGATCATCTCGGCCTTGCCGATCATTCCCATCCGTATGGCACGGGTATCCACGACCACGCCATGAATCACTACGGCAGATACCGGCCCGGATACGGGTACTACTACGGTGAGCCCGACTGTTACGATTGGTACGCGATGCATCCCGATCAGCCGCTGCCGCTGAGCTGCAGTTAGCCCACCTGCAGTTCCTCGCGTTCGGTCTGGATCCGTTCGCGTCTTCCAGACCGATGGCGGGCCCGATCGAGAACGTCAATTCATAGTGACGACTCTGAAGTCCAATTCAATAGCGGCGATACCTCGGACCTATCAAGCTCGTTCACCCAACGCCGGCTCTGAATGGCAGCCGCGAGTTTCAGAGAGAGACAGCGTCCGATCAAAGCACCGAGACTGGTTCGCGCGATCATCCCCGCGCGCCGTCCGATGCAATCAGGCGTCGACCACACAGGAGTAAACAATGAAGATCGCCCCGAAACAGACCATGGAATACATCGACATTCCCGGCACATCCATCCGCGCGTCCCGTATTGCGCTCGGGACTTGGGCGATCGGTGGCTGGATGTGGGGCGGAACCGACGAAAGCGATGCCATCAGGACGATCCAGGAAGCGCTCGATCGCGGAATCAATCTCATCGATACAGCCCCGGTCTATGGATTCGGCCGCTCAGAAGAAATCGTCGGAAAGGCCCTTACCAACGGTCGGCGCTGGGACGCCATCATTGCCACAAAGGCCGGGCTCGACTGGAAAAACGATCAACCGTTTCGCAACGCGCGCAAGACCCGAATCATCGAGGAAGCCGAGAGCTCTTTGCGACGGCTCCGGACGGATGTCATCGATCTGTATCAGGTTCACTGGCCCGATCCCCTAACGCCGATGGCCGAAACTGCCGAGGCGATCCGCACGCTGCACCGCGACGGCAAAATTCGGGCCGTCGGCGTCAGCAATTTCAGCCCCGAGCAAATGGATGAATTCCGCAAGGTCGCGCCACTTCACACGGCTCAACCGCCCTATAACCTGTTCGAGCGTGCAATCGAGCAGGACGTCCTCCCCTATTGCCAGGAGAACAAGATCGCGCTGCTCGCCTACGGCTCGCTGTGCCGAGGCCTGCTATCCGGCAGCATGTCCACGTCGACGAGCTTCACCGGCGACGACCTGCGGAAGAGCGACCCCAAGTTTCAATCACCACGCTTCCAGCAATATCTCAACGCTGTTGGGCGGCTCGATCGGTTCGCACGCGAACGGTTCGACAGGGGAGTGATCCATCTGGCAGTACGCTGGGTCCTGGATCGTGGCGAGAGCGATATTGCATTGTGGGGTGCCCGGCGCGCGGAACAACTCGCGCCCATTACTGACGTGCTCGGCTGGCGCATCGACGATGCCGCCATGGCCGAAATCGACCGAATTCTTTTGGAGACGATTAGGGACCCGGTGGGCCCCGAATTCATGGCGCCTCCGCATCGGGAGGCGGCATGATGGTCCTACGATCCGCAATCCAGATCGTGAGCCGGGATCGGTTCGACACGACGACCGCTCAGACATCGGGCTCCCATCGTTTCGCCGCGATCGGACCGTCGCTGGGCATCACTTCGGCAATCTGGGGCGGCCTCTTCGAAGTCGAGCCGGGTGCACGTACTGGAATCCACCACCACGGCGAACAGGACACGATCGCATTTGTTCTGTCAGGACGTTGCGAGGTGCAGTGGGGCGACAAGGGCGAGTTCTCTGCGCGCGCAAAGGCGGGAGACTTCATTCATGTTCCTGCTTTTCTTCCGCACATGGAGATCAATCCCTCCCAACTCCTACCCTTCCGGTGGGTCGTGGTGCGCAGCACGCCCGTGCCCATTGTTGTCAATCTACCCGACGCGTTCTGGTCATGAGCCGTGTGAGGCTGCTCCGACATCCTTGATTTGCCCTGAAACACTAGGGAACAGATATGGAAGATACACAATCAAAGTTTCCTACCCTGGAAGTGACGCGCCGTACGCTCATCGAGACCGGCGCCACCGCGCTCGTGTTAAGTAGCCTTCCACGTGGCGCGCTTGCTGCCGGGAGCGATCAGGCGGAACTATCCCAGGTCTCCATCGACCTTCGGGTGAACGGCAATCTGCACCATCTTACGCTCGATCCTCGTACAACCCTGCTGGACGCGTTGCGTGAGCATCTGGCGCTCACCGGCTCGAAGAAGGGATGCGATCACGGCCAGTGCGGTGCCTGCACCGTTCTGGTCGAAGGACGCCGCATTAATTCGTGCCTTACGCTCGCAGCGATGCATGATGGCCACTCGATCACCACGATTGAGGGGCTCGCCTTTGGCCAAGATCTGCATCCCATGCAAGCGGCGTTTGTCGAGCACGACGGGTTTCAGTGCGGCTATTGCACCTCGGGGCAGATCTGCTCGGCAGTGGGCATGCTGGCCGAAAGCCGCGGAGGCATGCCGAGCTATGTGACCGCGGATTTGACGCGACCGGCAGCAAAGTTGAGCGACGATGAAATTCGTGAGCGGATGAGCGGTAATATCTGCCGTTGCGCGGCCTACCCGAACATCGTCGCGGCAATCAAGCAGGCATTGGGAGAACAGATATGAAAGCCTTCTCCTATCAGCGCGCACGATCGGTCGCGGATGCGGCTAGTGCCACAACCAATCCCGGCGTCAAGATCATTGCGGGAGGCACCAACCTGCTCGATCTCATGAAGTTGCAGGTGGAGACACCATCGGCCCTGGTCGACGTCAACCGGCTGCCGCTCGACAAAATCGAGGAGACCTCGGAAGGCGGCTTGCGTATCGGCGCGTTGGTCCGCAATAGCGACCTCGCGGCAGATCCGCGGGTGCGGCAGCACTACGAGGTGCTAAGCCGTGCCCTGCTGGCAGGTGCGAGCGCCCAACTGCGGAACAAGGCGACCACGGCAGGCAATCTGCTGCAGCGGACGCGCTGCTACTATTTTTACGACGTCACAAAGCCCTGCAACAAGCGCGTACCTGGCTCAGGCTGTTCGGCACTCGCCGGCTTCAACCGTATCCACGCGATCCTGGGTGGGAGCGAGGCCTGCATCGCGACGCATCCGTCTGATATGGCAGTTGCGATGCGCGCACTCGACGCAAACGTCGAGGCGATCGATCGTGAAGGAAAAGCCCGCACTATTCCGATCGCCGATTTCCACAAGCTCCCGGGCCGAACGCCGGAAATCGAATCGGCGCTGAACTCCGGCGAGATCGTCACGGCTGTCACATTGCCCCCACCACTTCCAGGCGTTCAGGTGTACCGAAAGGTGCGCGACCGCGCGTCCTACGCTTTTGCGCTGGTTTCGGTGGCAGCCATCGTCGACAGCGTGCACGGTCGAATCCGCTCGGCGCGCCTCGCTTTCGGCGGTCTCGCTCCCAAGCCGTGGCGCGTCGCCGCCGCCGAGCAAAGTCTCATGAATACAGCTGCCACCACTAATTCGTTCGATGCGGCCGCGGACGCGGTTCTCGAGGGCGCGCGTGGATATGGCTCGAATGATTTCAAGATCCTGCTGACCCGCCGCACCCTGCATGCCGTACTCTGTGAAATCACCCGCATTTGAGAGAACATCAAGATGGAAATGGATGGACCTGTTGGGGCGAACGCGCTGGATGCCGAGAAGATTGTCGGAAAACCGGTTGATCGCATCGATGGACGATTAAAGGTCACCGGCGGCGCACGCTATGCCTACGAGATGCAACAGGACGCATTCTACGGGTTCGTCGTTGAAGCTTCGATCGCAAAGGGCGGGATCGCCTCGATTGAGACCCTCGCGGCCGAGCGATCGCCCGGTGTCAAGCTCGTCCTGACCTATCGCAACGTTCCCGAACAGGGCGCCGGCAATCATCGTGAAGCGCATCCTGTGCTCACGGGTCCTGTCGTGTCCCACTACGGCGAACCGGTCGCGTTTGTGGTCGCCGAGACGTTCGAACAGGCGAGGGCCGCTGCCTATCTGGTCGACGTCAAGTACGATCGGGAGACGGGACATTATGCCCTGCCTCATCATCTTGCTCAGGCTCGCGTTCCACACCAGGCGGACGGTGCGCCGGCGGACAGCGAGGTTGGAAACTTCTCGGAGGCCTACGCCAACGCTCCCGTGCAGATGGATGTGGCCTATGGCACGCCGTTGCAAAGCCACGCGATGATGGAGCCGCATGCGACACTCGCGAGGTGGGACGGCGACAAGTTGATCCTGCATACGGCGAACCAGATGCTAAGCCAGGGCCAGCGGGTCATCGCAAGGACATTGAATATCCCCCTCGCAAACGTGCGCCTGATCAGCCCCTTCATCGGCGGCGGCTTCGGCGGGAAGCTGTGGGTGAACGCCGATTCCATTCTCGCCGCAATCGCTTCACGATACCTCAAGCGGCCCGTCAAGGTTGCTCTCACGAGGCAGCAGATCTTCCATGTGACGACCCATCGCTCGGACACCATCCAGCGTATCCGCCTTGGCACCGATCGCGACGGCCGGATTGCCGCAATCGGTCACGACGTTTTCTCGGGCAACTTGCCGTCAGAACAGGTCTACGAGGCTGCCGCGCTGCAGACCCGCTCACTGTACGCCGGCCCCAATCGGCTCACGCGGCATCGCCTGGTGCAGCTCGATATCCCTGTCGCATCCTCGATGCGCGCGCCCGGCGAGGCCGTCGGATTGATGGCGCTGGAGTGCGCCATGGATGAGCTTGCCGACAGACTGAAGCTCGATCCGATCGAGCTTCGGATCCGGAATGAGCCTGCCGACGATCCCGAAAGGCACATCCCGTACTCCAGTCGTCACCTGGTTGCCTGCATGCAGGAGGGCGCCCGTCGGTTCGGTTGGCACAAGCGCAATTCGACGCCCGGCCAGGTTCGCGATGGACGATGGCTGGTCGGAATAGGGATGTCAGCGGCAACCCGGGGCAATCCCCTCCGGTTCTCGAGAGCCAATGTGCGGCTTGATCCTGACGGCATAGCTACGGTGAGAATGGCGATGACCGATATCGGCACCGGGACTTACACGATCCTGGCACAAATCGCCGCCGAAATGCTGGGTTTGCCAATAGAACGAGTGCGCGTCGATCTCGGCGATACGATTTTTCCGGAGGCGGCCGGCTCAGGCGGTTCGTACGGCGCAGCGAGCTCTGGATCGGCACTGTTCGAAGCATGCCAGGTCTTGCGCGCGAAACTGGCGGGACTCGCCGGCATGGACCCCAATACAGCACGTTTTGGCGACGACCACATTGCAACGGGGGAGCGTTCTGTGAGCCTGTCGGAACTTGTCGGGACGGGAGTTGAAGCCGGTGGCGAGATCAAGCCGGGCCGCAACAACCAGGACTTCTCTCAGCAGTCCTACGGCGCCCATTTTGCCGAGGTCGGCGTTGACCAGGACACCGGAGAAGTGCGCTTGCGGCGAATGCTCGGAGTGTTTGCAGCGGGTCGCGTCTTGAACGCGAAGACAGCGCGATCGCAAGCCATTGGCGGAATGGTATTCGGTGTGGGCGCAGCCCTGCACGAAGATCTCGTGCTCGATCCCCGCTTTGGTTATTTCGTCAACCACGACTTGGCCGAGTATCACGTGCCGGTCCACGCAGATATTCCCGCCAGCCTGGAGGCGGTGTTCGTTCCCGAGCTGGACGAGCGATCCAATCCGCTCAAGAGCAAGGGAATCGGTGAGCTCGGAATCTGCGGCGCCGGAGCCGCGATCGCCAACGCGATCTATAACGCGTGCGGCGCTCGGATCAGGAACTATCCGATCACGCTTGACAAGGTGCTCGCCAGCTTGCCGAAGCAGGCGTGAGCATTTGCCACGCCTTAGAGCCACTCGGTATCCCGAAGGAAGTTGGACCCGCTTCGGCGGGTCCTTCCTTTTAGTCATAGGGAGCGTGCTCGTCGCAAGGAAGTTCACGTGATCATCGTGCAAAATCGCAAGGTCATGCGCCTAGCCATGAACAAATTCAGTGTATCCGCTTCGTCTGCAATGGGGGATACCCGTGAGATACTGCTTTGTCCTTGCTTGTCTTGCCTTCTTCGCGGATGGCGGCGCAATTGCACAGGTGACCGGAATGGCCCTTCCGACGCCTACGGTGGGAATGACCTCCCCTCTGGGCAACACCGCAGGGGCAGCGATCTCGCCTGAAGGGATTGGCCTTGGCGCAACCGAGCTGCCTTCAGCCGGCCTCAGCCCCGCCCCTATTGTCAATGGTAGCATCGCCACACCTACGACCGGGACTGCATGCTCCACCCTTGGGTCTTCGCCAAGCGGAATGTACGGCTCGACGTCGACATATGATGGCGGCGGAATGGCGATGGCTGGGTCAACTCCAGCAACGGGCGAAGTTGGGAGCACAGCGGCATCGACGTCGTCCGGAATAGGAACGACCTCGCCAATGTCGATGACAACGATGCAGAGCCCTATCTCGGGCGCGCTCGATACTGCCGGCATGTCGGGCATGTGCGGCTCCGGCTCGAGCAGCATCGCCGCATCCTCCGGCCCGACTTCGACCGTGCCGACAACGGCCGGCGGCAGTTCTAAGACCGGACTCCCCTTCGGTTCAACAGAGATCGGCAATCTCGGTGTCAGTTCTGCGGCGCTGCTTCCCACGCCGGCAGTCCCGCTGGTGACAGGCAGCCTGGCGCCGATCCTACCGGCTATGCCGATCGTGACGCCGCCTGCGGCATCCGCTTCGGTTGTCACACCTGGATGCTCATCCCTCGGCACGTCGACATCCACAGGCTTAGCAGGCGGCTGCTGAACTTCTGCCCTCCGGAGCAACCCTCTATGAAAAAGAAGATCGTCATTTCTGTCGCGGTGTTGGCTGCAGTCGCCGCGAGTGCCGGCCTGCTGCACCTTACGCATTTCCACCCCATGGAGGAGGCCGCGGCTGCACCGGCTCCGGCGCCCGCTGTTCCAATCGTTGCCGGGTCCGTAACCCAGCATGACGTTCCGATCTATCTGACTGGCGTCGGTACGGTGATTGCTTACAATACGGATATCGTACGGGCCCAAATCCAAGGTCAGATCACCAGCATCAACTTTACCGAAGGGCAGCAGGTCCACGCTGGTGATCTGCTCGCACAGATCGATCCACGGCCCTATCAGGCGCTGATCGATCAATATGCCGCCAATCTCGAACGCGATCGGGCGCAGCTCGCAAATGCGCGAGCGAATCAGGCCCGCTATAACCAGCTCGGCGACAAGGGCTGGGCCACGCCTCAATTGATTGAGACGCAGAATGCGCAGGTCAGCCAGCTGCAGGCGGCGATCAAGGCGGACCAGGCGCTGATCGACGCTGCAAACGTGCAGCTGAGTTTTACGCGACTTACATCTCCAATAGAGGGCGTGGTGGGTATTCGCCAGATTGATGTTGGCAACATCATCAGCCCGTCAAATACCAACGGCCTCTGCGTTGTGACACAGCTGGACCCGATTTCGCTGATCTTTACCCTGCCCGAGACCGTTCTTCCGCAGATCCAGCAACAGCAGCGGGAGACGAAGGCACCGTTATCTGTTCTCGCCTACAATCAGGACAACACGATCCGCCTGGGCGAGGGACAGCTCGGGCTCGTCAACAACGAGATTCTGCAGACGACCGGCTCGATCCAGCTCAAGGCGAACTTCGCCAATAAGAAGAACGGCCTGTGGCCGGGCGAACTCGTCAATGCACGGTTGCTGCTCAATACGCGACACAACGGCCTGACCGTTCCCGCCTCTGTCGTCCAGCAAGGACCGAACGGACCATATGCCTATGTCGTCAATTCGGACGGCACGGTCTCTCTCCGCCAGATCAAGGTTGCCCAGGTCAGTGACGGCCAGGCGCTGATTGATTCCGGTCTGAAAGCCAATGAGCAGGTCGTGGTCGACGGGCAATATAAGCTGCGGCCGGGAACGCATGTCGTCCCCTTGCACGGCAAGGCCGCAGATGAAGCCGTCGCTCAAGACGCATTACAGGCACCGATCCCATGAACATCTCCGCGCCCTTCATTCGGCGACCGATCGCGACCGCACTACTGATGGTCGGATTGCTGGCTGCCGGACTGATCGCCTATCCGTTGCTGCCGGTGGCCGCACTGCCGAACGTGAACTATCCGACACTGACGGTCACCGCCCAGCTGCCTGGCGCGGACCCGCAGACGATGGCTTCGTCGGTCGCCTCGCCGCTCGAACTCCAGTTCGGGGAAATACCCGGCCTGACGCAGATGACGTCGGCGAGCGCGCTCGGCTACACCCAGGTCACGCTACAATTCGACTTGAACCGCCAGATTGACGGCGCCGTCAGCGATACGCTTTCGGCCATCAACGCGGCAAGCCCGTATCTGCCGACTGGCCTGCCCTATCCGCCGACGATCCGGAAGGTCAACCCGGCCGACACGCCGATCCTTGTGCTTGGGCTTACCTCGGACAGCCTGCCGCTCACCACGATCGACGCGTATGCCGAGAACATCCTGCTGCAGAAGATCTCGCAGATCCAGGGCGTGGGTCTTGTCGGGATCGGCGGCCAGCAGAAGGCCGCGGTGCGCGTACAGGTCGATCCACAGGCTCTGGCTGCGCGCGGAATCAATCTGGAGGATGTAAGAACCGTCCTTGGCCAAGCAAATGTGGACCTGGCCAAGGGTACGCTGAACAGCCCGCGACAGACCTACACGCTCAACACCAATGACCAGCTGTTTCACCCGGAGCAATACGCGGATCTGGTCATTGCTTATCGCAACGGATCGCCGGTCCGCATTCGAGACATCGGACGCGCGATCAGCGCGGGCGAGAACGATCTGATCGCGGGCTGGTACGACAACCACCGCGCCATCATTCTTGCCGTACAGCGTCAGCCCGGAGCCAATGTCATCGAGACGGTGCAGCGCATCAAGGCGATGATGCCGACGCTGCAGGCGTCGATTCCTGCCGACATCAAGATCAACGTCATTTCGGACCGCACCCAGACAATCCGGGCTTCGGTTGCGGACGTCCAGTTCACGTTGCTGCTGACCGTTGCTCTCGTCGTGATGGTAATCTTCATCTTTCTTCGCAGTTTCTGGGCAACCATCATTCCAGCCGTCACCGTGCCACTCTCGCTCATCGGCACCTTCGCGGTCCTCTATGAAATGGGCTATAGCCTCGACAATCTGTCGTTGATGGCGCTTTCAATCGCCGTCGGATTCGTCGTCGACGACGCCGTCGTCGAGATCGAGAACATCACGCGGCACATCGAGGAAGGCTTGTCCCCGTACGACGCCGCAATGAAGGGATCCGGCGAGATCGGCTTCACCGTCATGGCAATCACGTTCTCTCTGATCGCCGTCTTCATTCCGCTCTTCCTGATGAGCGGCTACGTCGGCCTGCTGTTCCGCGAGTTTGCAATCACCGTGAGTGTGGCGCTGGTCCTTTCCCTGGTGATATCCAGAACGCTCACGCCAATGATGTGCGCCTACCTGCTCAAACCCGAGAGCCATGAGCACGGCCCCCTTTATCGCTGGTCCGAGCGCGGATTCGATCTGCTGCTCAACGCCTATGAGGCAGGTTTGAAGGTCGTGCTGCGGCATCGCTTCGTCACCATGATGGTGATGATCGGCACCATCATGGTGACCGGGTATCTGTACGTCATCATTCCCAAGGGCTTCTTCCCTCAGCAGGATACCGGCCTGATCCTGGGTCAATCGGAAGCTGCCCAGGATATCTCGTTCCAGGCGATGGCCGAGCGCCAGCAAGCAATGCTCGATGGGGTTATGCGTGACCCCGCCGTGGCATCGATTGGCTCGGCCGTCGGCGCTGGCGGAGGTACCTCCACCGTCAACGACGGCCGCGTGTTCATCCAGCTCAAGCCGGCCAACCAGCGCGACCCGATCGACAAAGTGATAGGACGATTGCGAACTAACCTCGCCAAGATCCAGGGTATCACCCTTTACATGCAGCCCGCGCAGGACATCACGGTCGGCGCGCGGCTGAACAAGACCCAGTTCCAGTACACCATGAACGATGCTGATCCGGGCGAGCTCAACCACTGGGCAGGCATGTTCCTCGACAAGATCAAGGCGCTACCCACGGTCGCGGACGTGACGACTGACCAGCTCAATGCGGGGCCGCTGCTCGACATCACGATCAAGCGCGAGGTCGCCTCGTCCTATGGCATCCTGCCCTACACGATCGACAACACGCTCGATGATGCGTTTGGCCAGCGCATCGTCTCGACCATGTACACGACGCTGCAGCAATACCACGTCGTTCTCGAGGTCAATCCGAAGTTCCAGTACGGGCCTGAAGCGCTCAATGGCATCTACATCAAGTCATCAAGCGGCCAGCAGGTGCCGTTATCGACGCTGGTCGATTCCGTCGTGAAGGTCGCGCCCCTTGTCGTCAATCACCAGGGGCAGTTCCCGTCCGTGACGATCTCGTTCAATCTGGCGCCCGGAGCCGCAATCGGCGAGGCGGTCGCCGGTATTCAGTCCATCGAAAAGGAACTGCATCCGCCGCTGTCGCTGCAGACGAGCTTCCAGGGTAATGCGCAGGCCTTCGGCGCCTCACTGAAAAGCACGCCGGTTTTGATCGCGGCGTCGTTGTTCGTGATCTATCTCATCCTCGGGGTGCTCTACGAAAGCCTCATTCACCCGATCACCATCATCTCGACACTCCCTTCCGCAGGCGTTGGCGCACTGCTGCTCCTGATGGCCGCGCATTTCGACCTGAGCGTGATCGCAGTGGTCGGGATCGTTTTGCTCATCGGCATCGTCAAGAAGAACGGCATCATGCTGGTCGATTTCGCCATCCAGGCCGAACAAGCCGAAGGTCTGACGCCGGAGGAAGCGATCTACCAGGCCTGTATCAAGCGCTTCCGGCCAATCCTGATGACGACAATGGCAGCGCTCCTTGGCGCCGTGCCGATGATGGTCGGCACCGGCGTTGGATCGGAGATCCGTCAACCGTTGGGTTACGCGATCGTCGGTGGGCTGGCTCTGTCGCAGATCCTCACGCTCTACACAACGCCTGTCGTCTACCTTTACCTCGATCGGCTGCAGAATTGGCTATTCGGTGCGCGACGACATCAAGCGATATCACGCGACGTCCATCCGGCGCCTGCCGAATGAGCGAGGGCAACGCCTATCCTGGAATCGCGGTGAACGGTTGACTGTCGCGAAGGCTGGTCGCCGATAGCGAGCAGTCGGGCATCACCACGGGCCACCGCGAGGCCAGTGCTCAGCAACTGGCTCACACACAGCGTCTTCCAGCCAGTGGAAGCTAGTCATCAGCCGCTCAATCGTATCGTAGTCATCAGATTTCGTGATCGGATCGATCTGACAATTGCGTTGGTGTGCCATCGTGACGCTCCTACCTCATTAGCAGCAAGGGGGACCTTTCGAGCAACGTCGATCGGTTCACCAGCAGGCCAATTTAGGAGATACTGAATGACGCTCGATAGCCCACGGCGCACCGCCCTTGTCAGCTTAGGCGCGTTGGCAGTCGGAACCGCTGCGCTTGCAGCCGGTCCCTCGCATGCCGCCACGACCGCGCAGACCATCCCGCCCGGCGCCCAAGAGCTCGGCGATTTGATGAGCCGGCTGCGCCGCGCGCCGCGCCGACGTGATTTCAAGACGGTGCCGATGATTCTCCAGCAATCCGATTTCTGGGACAACGACGCGCTCAAGGAGATCACCGCCTATCGCGGCACGCACAAGCAGGTGTGGGACAACACCAATCTCGCGGGTCCGTGACTCAACTTGATGCGTAACTCGATCAATGCGCAGATCTTTTCCTTCGGACACAAGGACTTTCTGGCCGTCTCCGCCACGCATGGTACGGCGCACCTGGCATTGTTCGACCAAGTGATGTGGGAGAAGTATGAACTCGCGACGCTGACCGGCGACCGCTTCAAGACGAACACGCTGGCGATGCCGAAGCCCGCCCCGAGTGCTTTCGCGCGGAGCGAGGATCCCAATAGCGTGTTCGGGCCCGTTGGCGACACCATCCCTGCGCTGCAGGAGCGCGGCGTCGTCTTCCTGGCTTGCCATAACGCGATCTGGGAAGTCACGGCAAAGCTGATCGCATCCGGCAAGAATCCGGATCATGCCTCGCACGAGGCGGTGACCGCCGAGCTGACCAACCATCTCGTCGATGGCGTGGTGCTGACCCCCGGAATAGTTGCGACCATTCCGGAACTGCAGCAGGCCGGCTTCCACTACGCCACGTGAGCAGATCAAATGCGCAAAGCAGCCCTCGCCACCGCACTTGCCACCGCCCTGCTTCTGCCGCTCGCCGCTCAGGCCACCGAGCGGGTCCAGCGCGACTCCATCTTTCCTCCCTGGCAACACGGGGAGAACAACGACGCCGCGCAACGCGGGCTTTCGTTTACGGTTACAGGTGGACGATCTCGCTGATTTCCATGGCGACGTATCCGACCCAAAGCTCGTGCTATATGTCGGCGGCAATTACTTCTTCGCCATGGCGCCGCTGGTGGCGGCGTTTGAGCAACAGCATCCCGCGTTCAAAGGCAGGATCTATTGGGAAACTCTTCCGCCCGGCGTCCTCGAAAAGCAGATCGAGGCCGGCGGGACCGTTACCTCCGGCAACATGACCTGGATGGCGAAACCGGACGCCTATCTTGCGGGGCTCAAGAAGGTCCAAAGTCTCGTCGACAGGGGCCTGTTGACAGGCCCGGCCATTCCCTACGTAACCAATTCCCTCGCGATTATGGTGCCGTCCGGCAATCCCGGTGGTGTCAAGACTCTCTCCGATCTGGCGCGGCCCGACCTTCTTGTCGTGATGCCAAATCCTGAATTTGAAGGTATCGGCCGCCAGATCGAAGCCTCATTGAAGAAGACGGGCGGCGACGCATTGGCGACGACCGTATACAAGACCAAGGTCGCCGACGGCGGCACAGTTCTGACCCAGATCCATCATCGGCAGACGCCGCTCCTCCTGATGCAGGGGCGCGCGCAGGCGGGCGTGACCTGGCAATCGGAAGCGGCCTTCCAGGAGCAGGCTGGCAATCCGATCACCCATGTCGACATTCCCCCGGCGCAAAACACAACGGCGATCTATGCCGGCGCCGAAGTGCGGAACGCGCCGCACCCGGAGGCGACGCAGCTTTGGCTTTCGTTCATCCGCTCGCCCGCGGCGATCTCGATCTTCGAGCGATACGGATTCAAGCCGTTCACTGGCATTACATCGGCGGGCTGATCGAAAGGAGATGCACTCATGGTCACTCTGTCCCTCACATCTGCCTCCACCATCGCGCGTCCGGTTGACACGGACGCGGGCCTGACCGACGCGCAGCGCTCATGGCGAACGGCGTCGCTCGCCATGATGTCAATCCGCGTCATCCAGGGCTTCATCTACTGGGGCGGCGGATCCCGGCGTTTCATCTACGCGCCCTCGAAGCTCAACCCGGACGCGCCCACCTGGATGGCAAATAAGTTTCAGACCGCAATGCTCGGGGCGCTGTTCGGGACCGATCATCTGATCAGCTTCATGCTGCATCACTTCTGGCTGCTCTATACCGGCGTGATCCTGTTCAGTGCCGCCGAACTGATCGTCGGCGCGATGCTGATGGCGGGACTTATGACCCGCGCGGCTGCTTTGGTGTCGATAGGGTTTTCGGTGCTGCTGATGGCAATGTTCGGTTGGCAGGGCGCGACCTGCATCGACGAATGGACCATGGCCGCCTGCAATCTCGCGATGGGCGCAACCCTGCTGCTAGGCGGCAGCGGCGCTTACTCCATCGACAACGTCCTGATCCGACGCGATCCCGCGCTCGCAGGGAAACGCTGGTTTCGGTGGACGGCCGGAAGCCTGCCGTTGCCGATCAAGGACATCGCGTTCCGCAAACTCGCACTCGCCGTGCTTGGTTTTGTCCTGGTGTTCAACATCGGTACATACAGCCACTATCGCGGCTCGGTGGTGACGCCATTCCATGGCGGGCCGGTCAGCCCGACGAAACATCATCTCACCGTTAGCGATGCCAGATTTTTGCCTGATGGCTCCGTTCGCTTTCACGTCTATCTCGATGCCGGCACGCCGGAAGCGCCTGTGCATGTCGTTGCGGCCGATCTGCTCGACGCAAGCAATCAGCCAGTCGCGCATTACGACGACGCCGCCCTTTCGGCCCTGCCAAACGCCGCTTTCGCCAACGATTACGCCTACAACAAGTTCGCGCCTGGTCCCTTTGGGATCCGGGCACCGATGGGAGCGGCCGCGTCGGTAACACTGCCCCCGCCTGCCTCTGCCGCCGCTGTTCGGGCGAGATCGCTCCGGCTCACGGACGTCGATGGACGAACCTTCTCGGCGAGGCTCGACGGGGCAGTCACGGATTAATTCCAGTGATTCAGCAGGCTACTCTCCTCGTCCGAACGACGATTTCAGCTCCAGGTTGATACGTTCCTCGGGAGTCCGTTTTGCTCGCCCGGATATCCTATCTTACGACGCGCGTCGGATCGACCTGCAACAATCGATCCGCGCGCTGCATCTCATAGCGTGAAGATAAAGAAACATAGCAAATAGCGCATCTTTCGGGGCCGATCCGGGGGGCAAAACAGCTCAAGAATATTATTAGAATCAACTGGCACTGGCGGAGGAGAGAATCTAGAAAAAACTTGCTCTACCGCTGCATCTCGGGTCGTCGTATGTCTGGCCGCGACCGGCGCGCGGTATGCCCAGGTCAGGCGAATGCGCGTGGGCGACGTACAGGTTTCTGCACGACGTTTGATGGTGCCGGGCTCCTACAAGGGGCGCGGCGGCAATGGCGGCTCTGACCCGATCCCAGTGGGCGACGATGTGATTGAGGTGCTTTTTGCCCGCAATCACCGGCCGGCCAAGCGATGCACCTCTTTTCGAGCGATGGATCCATGAACAGGAGCCGGGGGGTATCGCGTGGAAGAAGTCTGAACGCGGTTCGTGGAAAAGAGGCGAACTTGCACGTCCCTGGAAGGCCATTCGCGAGCGCGCCGGTATGCCGGAGGTGATTCCCTATGCTCTGCGGCACTCGAGCATCGTGCGCGGTCTCCGAAAGGGCTTGCCCATCCAACAGGTCGCCAAACTGCACAACACCTCAGTCAAAATGATCGAGCGGCACTACGCGAAATACATTGCGACCGCATTGGAAGACCTCGCAAGGGCGGCAGTCGTGTCCCTGGTGCCGCGGAGTCATGGAAACGTGGTGCCGATGGGAAAACGCGCGTAAGGGATCATCCTGCGGTCTTGTTCGAATTCATTCGTCTGACGGCGCCGGTACGGCAGCGCGCTGCAACGGCTGTTCGAGGACATTGGGACACCATTGGCGACGAGAGAATTATCGTGACCACTGGCCCAGCCCTTCAATTCCGTCGGCGCTGGACAGCGGGGTTGGTTGGGGCTTGCCCTCCGACGGCAAAGGTCACACGTTCGAATCTTGTCGGGTGCGCCATGCTGCGAAATTTGCAACATTCTAAGACATTGGGCGGTGGAGTCCCTGGTTCGGAGCGCAACGTCGCGCAATAGTTGAACCTTACCGCAGACTGGATCTGCGAGTTTTGCCAACATCCCTCGGTGAGGCCAAATGAATGCAAGTCCGGCGCCCAGGTTTTCCAAGGACAATCAGCATTTCGTGCCGCGGTTCTGGATAAAGCGATTTGCCGGATCCAACGGGCGTATTTTAGGTCGAAGGCGCGGCGAGGCCCGAGCATTCCAGGTCGCGGCCGGCGATGTTATGACTAGCGACTGGACGTATACGCTGTTCGACGGTTGGTGGCGCCCGGCCGACAAGTTGGAGGATGCTCTGTCAGTCTACGAGGGCGAAGCGGCGACCGTGATGGCTGCGGTTGACGACGTCTCGTCAACGTTGTCGCCTCTGCTGAAAGAGAAATTATGCGAAGCGATTGCGGTATCGGGATGTCGTCTCCCGTGGGTGATGAGGCGTGGTCATCAACGCATGAAAGAACTGGCGGCAGCCTTTGCGAGCATCTTGGAGTGCAAAGACGATCGTCAATCTATTCAGGACATCAGAAATCGGTTCGGGGTTGATCTGTCAGAAGCAGATTGCCTATCACCTTCGCTAAGGCTCGCTTGCTGGTAGGACAACCGCGACCGCTTGAGGCTTGGCAAGCGGTGGAATGTGGCGCCTGACGGCCGCAAGCGCGACGAATACCAGGACCATTCCCCCGCCAAGCATCATCAAATAGGCCGACGCGCCCCCCGAGGTGATCACGGCAGCTCCCGCGAACGCGCTCAGGATCGCACCAAATCGTCCAAATGCGAGGGAAGCCGCTGTTCCCGTCGCACGCACGGCGGTTGGGTAGACGTATGCACACAGCGCGAACATCGTCGCCTGCGCCGCATTGACGAACAACCCGTGCACACCCAATCCGGCGATGAACAGTGACGTATGGTCCCTGGCGCCGAATTGCTGGAGGAAAAGAGCGCTGACGGCGCCGCCGGCGCAGCATGCCAGCAGCGGCCAACGAGATCCGAAGCGTGCAATAGCCACTGCACAGAACAGCGCGCCGAACACGCCACCCATGTTATAGGCGGTCAGCCCGGAGGCTGCGACTGCCACGTCGAGGCCCTCAGAAGCGAGCATCGTGGGCAGCCAGCTGAAGGCGCTATACACCGCAAGCAGGCACATGAAGAACGCGCACCAGATCGCGATGGTGTCGTGTGCGAGTCCAGTCTCAAACAACGCCGTCACACCCCTGCGCTGCTCGGCATTCTGCTCGGTCCTGTCGCTGAACACGGCATTCGCCGGGCTCGCCCGCGACATGCGCGCGAGCAAGCGCGACAATTCCGGCCAGCGCGCCGGGCGACGGACCAGGAAGCGCGGGGATTCGGGCAGCCCGACCAGGAGCAGGAAGCTCAGGGCAAGCGGCAGCGCCCCACCGATGAAGAAAAGCGCGCGCCAACCCTGCGAGGGCAGCACGGCGCTGGCGAACAGTCCCGCGAGCATCCCGCCCAGCGGCACGCAGACGATGGTTGCCGTCACCGCCAATGTGCGGCGGCGCAGCGGCGTGAACTCCGCGGTCGTCGTGGTCGACGTCGGCAGGGCGCCGCCGATGCCAAGCCCGGCGATGAAGCGAAGGCAGGCGATCGTCAAGAGATCCGGCGCAAGACCGATCGCAGAGGTCGCCGTGCCGAACACCAGCACGCTGCCGATCACCGCCCAGCGGCGCCCGAACCGATCCGCAAACAGCCCCGCACAAGCACTGCCAACCGCCATGCCGACCAGGCCGGCTGCGACCACCGGCGCGAAGGCCCCGCGGGTGACGCCCCATTCCTTCATGATCACGGGAATCGCAAATCCGATGAGCTGACCGTCGAAGCCGTCCATCACGATCGACAGCGCGGCCAGCAGGACCACGACCTTCTGGAACCCCGTGAACGGCCCCTCATCGAGCAACTCGCCGACATCGATTGCAGCGGACGTGCGTGGAGCGGAGAGATTCATGATCTGGGCTTCTCTTGAACGAGGAATTTGCATCGTGCGCCGCCATCCGCATGCTGCCCCGGATGGCGCCGGGGACGCGATGCAGCGTGCCGAGATCGGCCTTGAGCACGTCGGCACGCTTCGTCGCCGACGTCGCTGTCAGAACGGATAGTGACGCGGAGTCGTCTGCATAGTGACCCAGCGAAGCTCGGTGAACTCGGCGATGCCGGCTTTGCCGCCGAATCGCCCGAAGCCGCTCTCCTTGACGCCACCGAAAGGCATCTGGGCCTCGTCATGGACGGTGGGCCCGTTGATATGGCAGATGCCGGACTCGATTTTCGCAGCGACCCGCAACCCTCTTGCGGAGTCCCCGGTGAAGACGGCCGACGACAGGCCATAAGCATTGTCGTTCGCGCAGGCGATCGCCGCTTCCTCGCCCTTGACGCGGACGATCGGCTTGACCGGACCGAAGGATTCCTCGCTGTAGATCCGCATGTCCGCGGTCACCTGATCGAGCAGAGTGGCCGGCATCAGCGTCGACTCCGCCTTGCCGCCGCACAACAGCCTCGCTCCCTTGGCGAGCGCATCGTCGATCAGCTCATTGCAGCGATCGACCGTCGCCATGTCGACAACGGAGCCCAGCACCACCGGGCCCCTCCGCGGATCGCCCAGGGGCAGCTGACTGGCCTTGTCGGCCAACCGCTGGACAAAGTCATCGGCAATGCTCTCGTCCACGATGATCCGTTCCGTGGACATGCAGATCTGCCCGGAATTGGCAAACGCGCCGAAGGCGGCGGCGTTGACCGCAGCATCGAGATCGGCGTCGTCGAGGACCAGGAGCGGCGCCTTGCCGCCGAGCTCGAGCACGGCGGGCTTTAAGTATTTGGCGCAGACCCCAGCAATAATCTTGCCGACGCGGGTCGAGCCGGTGAAATTGACGCGGCGAACCGATGGCTCGGCAATCATCGCCGCCACGATCGAGGCGGCATCCGTCGGGGCGTTGGTGACATAGTTGACGACGCCGGCAGGAAAGCCCGCCTCCCGGAACGCCTCGACGATCAGACCGTGCGTCGCCGGGCAAAGCTCCGATCCCTTCAGGACCGCCGTGTTGCCGCAGGCCAGCGGCAATGCGAGTGCGCGCACGCCAAGAATGACCGGTGCGTTCCAAGGCGCCATGCCGAGGACGACGCCGGCCGGCTGGCGCACGCCCATCGCCAAACTTCCCGGTACGTTGGACGGAATGATTTCGCCGCCGATCTGCGTCGTCATGGCGGCTGCCTCGATCAGCATGCCGGCGGCAAGATGGACATTGAACCCGCTCCACAGCGCCGACCCTCCGGTTTCGGCGGCGATCGCCGCCGCAAAGGCATCGGCCTTGGCTTCAAGGCAATGCGCCGCCTTGGTCAGAAGCGCGCGCCGCTCGGAGGGTCCCGTGGTGGACCAGGACGGAAAGGCGCGCGCTGCAGCACGCACCGCCGCGACGGCGTCGGCCGGCGTTGCTGCCGGAGCCCGCGTTGCAACGGTCGAATCGAGCGGGTTCTTCCGTTCGAAGGTTGCGCCGGCCGCAGCCGGCCGCGGCTGTCCGTCGATCAGCATGGAAATCGCATTCATGGTTTTCTCCCCGTTTTTATCGATTTGTTTGGACGCAGGGCAGTCGTCGACCTGAACGTCGATCAGCATCGGTCCATCTGACGCGAAGGCCTTGTCCAGCGCGTCGTGCAGCGTCTCGGCATCGCGGACACGGACTGCGGGACAGCCCATTCCCTTTGCGATCGCCACGAAATCGAGACCGGGCAGGTCGGTGCCCTGAACAGGCTCCTGCGATCCAAATCCGAAAACCGAAGCAAAGTCCTGCAGCGCAGCGTAGCGGCCATTGTTCACGATGACGAACGTGATCGGAAGCGAGAGTTGAGCCGCGCTCCAGACGGCCTGGTTCGAATAAAGACTCGAGCCGTCGCCAATCACTCCGATCACTCGCGTGCCCCGCTTTCCCAAGGCCACGCCGACAGCCGCCGGCATGCCGTAGCCGAGGCCGCCGCTGTCCATCGTGTAGAAGCCCTCGCTGCGAAGGATGGGCAAATGGGCGTGCATCACCGGCCGGCTGGTGGGCGCTTCCTCGACGATGATGCTGTCGACCGGCCGCCTCTCGGCGAGCGATTGCAAGAGATAAGCCGTGGATAGCGGTGCCGTCGGCCGCGCCCGCGGTGCGGCCGCACGCGGAGGCGGCGCAATACGCGCAGGCGGCTTCGCCCGTGCCAGCAGATCGATGAGCCCGAGCCGTATGCTGCCGACGGCGGCCATGCCCAGCGGCGTCCAGGCGGCGGTTTGGGGATCGTCGGTCAACTGGACGAGCGTGGCACCGGCAGGCACGTGTGCGCCGAAGCCCTCGACGTGATAAGTGAACGCCGGCGCGCCGATCGCGAATACGAGATCGGCACCTTTGAGCAGACCGACGATCTTCTCCCGCATGGCCGGCAGGAATCCGGCGAACAGGCGATGGTCCTCCGGAAAGCTGCACCGGCCTGACATCGGGGCCACGACGACCCGCGCGTTATGCGCTTCCGCCAGACGGACCACTTCAGAGAACGCCGAGTCCCGGTCAACCGCACCGCCGACGACGAACACCGGGCTCGTTGCGCCATCAAGGGCCTGCGCAATCTGATCAAGCACGATCGGATCGGGCCTGGTCTGCTGACTGACGAGGCGGACCGGCAGATATTCCGCCGGGCGATCCCAGTCGTCGACTGGAACCGAAACCAGCACGGGCCCGCGCGGCGGCATCATTGCAAGATAGTAAGCGCGTGCAATCGCATGCGGCACATCCTCAGCACGCGCAGGTTCGACGCTCCATTTCACATACGGCTTCGGAAGCTCCGTTGCCTCGCGCGAGGCGAGAAACGGATCGAAGGCCAGCATCGACCGCGCCTGCTGCCCGGCTGTGATGACCATCGGCGTGCGGTTCTTGAACGCGGTGAAGATGTTTCCCATCGCGTTGCCGACGCCGGCTGCCGAATGCAGGTTGACGAATGCGGCGTTGCGCGTTGCCTGCGCGTAGCCATCGGCCATTCCAACCACGACGGCTTCCTGCAGGCCCAGAACATAGCGGAAGTCGTCCGGAAAATTCCGGAACAGCGGCAATTCCGTCGACCCCGGATTTCCGAACACCGTGGTCATGCCGAACCGGCGCATCAGGTCGCAGACGGCGCCCCTGACGGTAGGGCGCGTCGCCTCGGAGTGTGGTCTGTCGGTCGCAGAGCGTATGGCTTCCTGCATAGGCGCAACCCGGCTTTCAAATCGGCTTCATTCGCTGTCCTTCAAAACATTCCATTGCCGTTCGCTGCCGTTTCAGGAACTGGCTGAATAATGTCCCAGTGCTCCACGATTTTCCGATCCTCCAGTCGAAAGATATCGACAATAGCCGATCCCCGTGTCCCCGGATCTCGAATCGCATGCGAATGGACGATCACGTAATCTCCATCCGCGAATACGTGCCTTGGTTCTGAATGTGCCTGAGGATAGCTTTTTCGGAGAAACTCGATGAACTTGCGAAAGCCTTCGACGCCATCGGCAGCCCCCGGATTATGCTGAGTGTAACGCGAGCCCAAATAGGAGGTTATGGCCTCCACATTTTTGCCATTGAGCACCTTTTCGTAAAAATCCAGAACGATCTGCTTGTTCTGCGTTTCCGCGGCCGATTCTTGCGCAATGGCCAACGAACCACTGCCAGCCAAAACGAGAGCGACGACTACGGTGGTGACGACGCGATTCATTTTCGGTTTCCTTCTTTCAAAGTCGTCTTCTGCTTTGCTGCACTTTTTGCCGCCCAACACGCATCACAGCGGTTTAAAGAAGAACGTTGCAGAGCACTCCAGGTGGGCAACTTCCTGAACATACGAAGCGCTGAATACCCGAAGCTTTGTCATGTCCATCTTATTGATGCTCACGCCGCGCATCGGTCGGCAGGCCAACAATCGAACGGATATCGCAATAGTCTCCATTTGCTTTCGTGACTGCCGCAAGGATCGGGCCCAACAGGGGCGCGACGTAATCCATTGGCGCCATTAGGCGTTGACGTAGCAGCCGAGCCCCGCGGCCGTCAGCGAAGCGGAGACGTGATAATGCTGGTACGCTTCCCTCACCTTCGCGTTTAATGCGCCGCGTGCCACGAGCCACATGATCAGCTCTGCGCCCTCGTGGCCCGCCTCTCTCATGTACTCTCCCAGCGGGATGTTCGTCAGGGCGATCGGGTCGTCCACCAAGTTCTTGAGGAACATGCGGTCAAAAGGCGGCTTCATGAAGCCCGCGCGTTCACCCTGGAGCTGATGCGACATGCCGCCCGTCCCTAAGATCAGCACGCGCGTATCCTTGGGATAGGCGTCAACGGCCTTTCGTATCGCCTGACCGAGCTTGAAGCAGCGGGCTGGCTGCGGCAGCGGAAACTGAATGGTGTTGACCATGACGGGTATGACCTTGGTCGGCCAGGCCTCGATTTCGCCTGCTGGCCCTCCGAAGGCGATACTCATCGGCACGGAGAAGCCGTGGTCGACGCCCATCTCCTGATACATCGTGACGTCGAATTCCTGCGCGACCAGATGCTCGATCAGGTGCCACGAAAATTCGGGATCGCCCTCGAACGGCGGAATTGGGCGCGGTCCCCAACCTTCATCGCCCGAGCGATATTCCGCGGCCGCGCCGACGCCGAAAGTGGGGACGCGGTCGAGGAATATTTCGAGGCCATGATCGTTGTAGACGACGATCGTCACGTCGGGCGCGAGCTTCCTCACGAATTCCTTGGCCGGAAGATATCCATCGAACAGCGATTTCCAATAGGCGTCCTGGGTCAGCCCCTGATCCATGGCGATGCCGATCGAGGGCACATGGGAGGTGGTCACCGCTCCGATGATCTCAGCCATTGTCGAGTTCCTTGTGCGAATTGAGCTTTGCGCGAAATTGCTCCAGCGTCATCGCGTTTTGCTGCGCGCCGACATGCTGCATCGAAACGTGGTCGATGGCGGCCAATTTGTAGACGTAATAGATGTTGCCGCCGGAGCGAACCATGCCGATCCAGTCTCGCGACATGACCAATCTCGTGGTCTCGTCATCCAGCGCGAACTTGCGGCAGTAGGCCTGCTCGTTAGCCGCGAAGGCAGCGCGGTTCTCAGGGCTCGTCAGCGACATGCACATCTTGTTGAGCGCAAAGTTCTTGCGAGCCCGTTCGCCGTCGAAGAGATAGGTACCCTGCAACGAGCGCGCCGTCGCCTTGTCGTGCTCTATTCTTGCCGATACGTCGTCAGCCATGATCGTCTCCGGCTTCTAGAACGGAAGTCCAACAAACTGCTCGGCAAGTGCGGCCTGGGCGTGCTCCGATCGCGTGAGGTGGTCAAACTCGCTGGAGCGGATCTTGGCCAGGAAAGGATCTTCACCTGGAAAGACGTGGAGAAGCGTCGTGAGCCACCAGGACAGCCGCACGGCGCTCCACACGCGCCTGAGTGCGGTTTCAGAATAGGACTCCAGCAGATCGGATCGCCGATCGGCGTAGAACGCGCACAAGGCCCGGGAGAGACAAAAGACATCGGAGACCGCCAGGTTCAGTCCTTTCGCGCCGGTCGGCGGCACGATGTGCGCCGCATCGCCCGCGAGGTAGAGCGCGCCGTACTGCATCGGCTCGGAAACGAACGAGCGAAGCGGCGCGATTGATTTCTCGATCGAGGGACCCGTAACGATCTGGGCCGCGATATCCACGGGAAAGCGCGCCTTCAGCTCGCGCCAAAATCGCTCGTCGGACCAATCTTCGGGGCTATCAGTCGCGGAGCACTGCACGTAGTACCGGCTGAGCCTGGGTCCACGCTGAGATGCAAGAGCGAACCCACGCTCACTGTAGGCGTAAATGATATCGTGCAGAGGCGGCGTCTCGGACATGATTCCGAGCCAGCCGAACGGGTAGACCCGTTCGTAGGCCCGGCGAGCTTCCGCCGGCATAGATTGTCGCGACACGCCGTGGAAACCATCGCAGCCCGCAATGAAGTCGCAATCCACGCGGTGCGTCTTGCCCGCCTTGACATAGGTCACGTATGGGCGCCCGGACTTCAGGTCATGCAATGCAACTTCCTCGGCCTCCTCCACGATCTGGCCGGCAGCTTTCTCGCGAGCGGCATAGAGGTCTTCGGTGATCTGC
Organism: Bradyrhizobium sp. S3.3.6; assembly: GCF_040546905.1. NCBI lineage: Bacteria > Pseudomonadati > Pseudomonadota > Alphaproteobacteria > Hyphomicrobiales > Nitrobacteraceae > Bradyrhizobium > Bradyrhizobium sp. S3.3.6. Next base: position 146,767 of record NZ_JBEPOT010000001.1, read on the forward strand.
GTCTGGCCGTACGCCATCATCGTCTTGCCGGTGAAACGACGTCCATCGATCAGAAAGGTGTCGTATCCCGGCCACTCGATGCGAATCCCGTCATGGACGTGACCTTCCCGGTCCATTCGCGCTCCAAGACCGTATTGCCTCAATAGCTCGACCGTCCCGGCCTCCAGCACGCCCGCGCGAATGCGCTCAAGCACATAGGCCTTGGATTTGCGCTCGAGGACGATGCTGCCGATCCCGTTGAGCTCGAGGATGTGGGACAGCAGCAGCCCCGAAGGCCCACCGCCGATGATGGCAACCTGAGTACGCAACTAGGGTCCCTCCCAAGATGATTTTGACCTTAGTCGCACCTCCCAGCAGGCATGTCAATGAAAAGTGGACCACGGTCCGTATGTTGGACCGGTCTTGCTGGCACGCAGCACGCGAATCCGATGTCCTGATCCGACGGGTTCACTGGCTCGAAACGAACGGCAGCGCGCCGTGGCGCAGGCCCGAGCGGCCCTATGACCGTCGGAGAGACGGCAACGTGCGACTAGCGAAGGATTCGCTGCGCAAGGAGGATCGAGGCTTGGTACGGCGGGATGATGGAAGTCTTCCGGAGAGAGACTTACGAGGGATATTTGCCTTGCAGGGCGCCGGCGACGTTCATCGCGGTCTTCTTGACGATCGGCAACAAAACGGCATCTAGGTGCTTCTGGGTGACGACATCGTCGAAATAGATCATGGAAATAGCGCCGCCGCCTCCGGGGACGGGCACCGCGGCAACCCGCATGTTCGGACCCAACTCGGGAAGCGAGCGCGTCGCGTAACCTGCCTGGGCCGCTGCCTCGATCCGCCGCTTCGTCGACGCGATCTGCGACTGGTGTTTGAGGAGCCGCTTAAGCCACTTGCCCCGCTCGAGGTCGCTTAAGCTGGACAGGTAAGCCACTCCGGCTGCGCTATCCAGAATTGGAAACCGTCGCCGCTCGAACAACTTCAGCTTGATGGGCGCGCGTTCGCGATTGTTCGCCTGGATCAACATCGCCCCCCCGTCCTGGACGAGATATTCGGCCGGCCATTTGAGTTCATCCGCCAGGAGGTCCAGGGCCACTTGGATTAGTCCCTCGGTTTGATTCTTGCCGATCAACGAACGCGACAAAGAGGCGACTTTCGGCGTGACCCGATAGGTGAGCGTCTCAGGATCCTGGGCGGCATAGCCTTCGGCTTGGAGGGCGTGGAGCAGTCGGATCACGGTCGCCTTGGGCAAGTTCGTCTCCTTGACAAGCCCCGTGACGGTGGCCGTTTCCAGATCGTTCAGCGCCGCTAACAGCCGCAGACCGCGCGCCAGTGCCCCGGTCGGGCCATCGGTGGCAAGTAAATCCTGCATGTGGCAGCGTCCGCTGTGCTAGAGACCAATACTCTATGTTTCACAGGAGGCGCGCCGTTGCAACGGCAGCGCTGGCCGCGAGCTTCCTCCAGTCGCGACGACCGAACGACTTCCGCCGAGCTTGATGCACCTCCGACAAACTTCGCTTGGCGCGGGCGACGCTGCCTACGCCAAAAAAACAGCGCATCTCCACTTCCATTGCCGTCGACGCTTGGTGCGTCCATCTTAGGCCGACAACGTGAGCACTCTAGACTAGTCCTAGTGGACTTCGAGGACAGGAAATGATGGACACCAAGATGTCATTCGGCCTGCAACATTGTCCCCTGAGCGGGGGGATCGGCGTCAAAAGTTGATCGCTTCTTCCTCAGCCGGCGCTATGACCAGCCTGGAGTTGATGATCACCGATGACGATCGCAATCAGCTCGCTCCCGCGACGAACATTCCGCTCCTTCTGCTACTTTAACATTGGGTGCAACGTCCCAAAAATCCCGGTGGCTCACGCAGCCACCGGGAAGTCTGGGAGGAAACGCCGCCTCGCGGCGTGGCTGCTGTCAGGTAGACAGCATCTGTTACGAGCTGATCGCTCGAAATTCCGCGCAGGATTCTTTGGTTAGATCGTGGAAACAACTCCGTGTTCGTGTCTCATGTTCAGATTCTTCTTCGGTGATCGCGACCGCAAAGCGGCAGCAGAGCAACGAGACGGGCCTAGCCCTTGCGTGAATAGGCTCAAGTCTCCAAAACCTATGCAGGCCATCTGTCGCAAGACCAGTTGCACGAGGCAACGCTCCTCTCAATAAGGTGCCCGGCCGGTAGAAGGGTTGGAACGTTCTGCTCCATTCGGCATCTGACCGGGCTGGTTTCTGTCATTCAAACGCAGGAGCCGCGTCAGTCGCACAAGGCAGCCGTATCGCCGAGCCGACCTCATCGGCTAATCGATTCAGCGACGCGGATAAGGCGAGAGGGATTTGAATCTGCTTGCTTCCGCTCTGACGTTTGCGCCAACTGCGCTCACCCGGTGTATGTAGCGACGATTGCGTTGATTTGGATCGACGGACCTTCACGAGTTCGGCTGACGATTCCGCACGGAACTCCTCCGGCTGCCTGAAGTGGCCGATGTCAATCGCAAGAAACAGCAACGAGCATAGAAAGGGCTTCGACAGGTCACCATAGAGCGACGCGACATCGTCACCTCCAGGCCCTTGCGACAGAAGACTACAAATCAAGTTGATCGCCAGGGATAGACCGAAGCCTTTTGCGCCCCCTGACGGCAACAGCATGCCTTCAATCGCTGCCGTTGCATCGGTCGTTGGATTGCCGTCCCGATCGACAGCCCACGTCGACGGAATCGGTTTGCCTTCCCGTTCATAAACACGGATCTTGCCGAGCGCCGCCTCGCTCAATGCCATGTCGAGCACAAAATCCGGCCCCTCGGATGCCGGAAGAGCGATCGAGAGCGGGTTATTGCCAACCAGCTTTTCGCGACCACCCGGAGCCGGCATCATCGGTTTGGTATTGCACATGGCGATACCGATGCAATCGCTGACACTCGCCTGCTGGGTGTACCGGGCCGCCGTCCCAAAATGAAAGCTGTTACGGACGACAACGACGCCGACACCAAACGCTTTGCTGCGCTTGATGGCCATCTGCATGGCTTCATCGCCCACGAGATGGCCAAACATTCCCTGCGCATCCAGCACCGCAATCGCCTCACGGCTCTCAACGACGACCGGCTCAATCGCCAGCGATACGCTCCCAATCAGAAGCCGTCGGATGTACATCTCGGCCTGAGACAGTCCATGCGACGGAAGGCCCGCAACATCGGCATCGACCAGTGCACGCCCCATCCTGGCAGATGCGGATGCCGGCAGACCTACGCGCTCGAACAGGCCTGCCAGGAAACTCTCAGCCTTCGATACTTGCACCGTAACTTGGTCGGTCATCGCAGTTTCTTTCGTTGTCTGCATCGGTAAAGAGCCCGCATCCCTGCTGGACGTCGGCTCGGGTCCCCCCTGCAATTACGACACGAACCAGCACCTCGCCGTGATGCACACGTTGGCAATGGCTCATGCGCGAGCAACAGAATTTCCGGACCGCCAAATCCTGACGGCGTGCACTGCAACGGCAGGTCCGTCACGATATGGCTTGCCGTTGAACGGACCCCTCTCGAAGAATGATGCCGCTTTCCAAATCAGCCTTCGGCAGGACGCGCCATGTCGCTAACATTCCGAGCGCGCTGACGGCCAAGAATCCCAAACTTATCGCCGGCACCGCCATCGCCGCGAGCGCGCTGCCAGACCAGCTCGCAACCCACGGCATGAGATTTTGGGCTACGAATCCACCAAGGCTGCCGATCGTGCTGATAGCTGCAATTGCCGTCGCCGCGTGCGCGCCTCTAAAGATTTGCGACGGGAGATACCAGAAACACGGGAACATTAGCGACACGCATGGCGTTCCGACCGCCAGGGCCACATAGCGCATCCAGTTTTGCGTCAGGAGCGTTGATGTAAAGAACGACATCATTCCGAAAAGCGCGATCCCCGCCATTCCGACGAGTACCGTGCGATGCTCGCGCAAATGTCGCGGCAAACCCAAAAGAAAAACAGCAGCAACGCCCCAAGGCAGCGCGTTCAGCATGCCATTCTGCGTGCCCGTGGCGCCAAATCCCTTCACTACCGTTGGAAGCCAATAGATGATTCCGTAGAGCGACAGTATGATCATGGTGTAGACGATTGCGAACCACCACACTCGCAGATCAATCAGAACACGCAGAGGATTGGTATGGATGGTGGATGCCGTTTCGTCACGGCCGAGTTCTTCGGCAAGCAACGTCTTTTCCTCGGCAGACAAAAACTTGGCCGCACTCGGATTGTCGGGAAGATACTTCAGAACCAGGAAAAACAAGATAGCAGCAGGCGCACCGGTTGCGATAAAGACCCACTGCCATCCGGCCAGGCCCAGCATGCCGTCAAGATCCAAGAGGATACCTCCAAACAGCGATCCGAACATATTGCCAAGCGGACTACCGATGGTGAGGAGGGCGACAGCCTGTACCCGCCGTCGTTTCGGAAACCAGAGCGTGAGATAGAAGATCATGACTGGATAGGCCCCCGCTTCCGCTGAGCCAACCAGAAAACGCAGTCCAGCGAACACGGATCCGTTCATGCTGAAGCCTAGGGCCACCGTGAGTACACCCCACGTCAGCAAAATACGGGCTAGCCAGAGACGCGCGCCCAACTTGTGGGCTGCCAGCGCACTGGGAATCTCGAAAAGAAGGTAACCGATGAAGAACAGCGATGACGCCAGCCCGTACATGGTCTCGGACATGCCCAGACCACCTACCATTTGCAACTTGGCGTAGCCGACGTTTGACCGATCGATCACTGACAGCATCATCAGGCCCATCAGCACTGGCATGATGTGCCACATGATGCGGTTCATTAGCGCATCGCCGCTCTCACGATTTGGCTTCATATTTTCCCCGTTCGACTGGCGCATTTTTTGGCCTTGTTGGTCGTCTTTATCAAGCGGCGCCGATCACAGGCTTCGCCGGCAGGATCAGTAGTCTCGCAGCATTTTCGCCAATAAGTTTTCTAATGCTGGCGTACGGCATTTGGAGATCGAGCAGCATTTGCGTGATGCTTCGGAAGCCGTCGACCGGACGCTGCGAACCGAGCAGCCCGAGGTCGGATGAAAGAATTGTGTGCTCAACGCCGGCGACATCAATGAGATGAGCCAGATCGTCCGAGCTGAACTTCTTCGGCTTCCCTTCGATGAACATACAAATCGAATGTTCCATCATCACGCCTAGCGAGACCATCTGACGAATATCGGTATCGCAAAATCCGACAACGTATGTGGGATGGTTGACCATCATCTTCTTTGCGCCCCGGCGAGCGGCTTCCTCGAAGAGGATATGCTGTTCGGTCACATGAAGATGACCGCCAGCCAGGATGATGTCTGCTTCCGCGACCAGATCGATGACCTTTTTGGCATCGTCGGTCAGCTTTCCGTTTGCATCCAGCGCGGAGAGTGGCATCGGATCCAGCATCTTCTGCGATGTCTTTGGAAAGGTCTTGGCCTGACCGCTGGCCTGGACGTTGATATGGTTGGCCGCCGAGAGCGTTGGCATCCAGACAATTTTTCCGCCCAGCTTGATCGCGTGATCCACTGCATGTGGATTGATGCCACCCGATGCATTGTTGAGCGCCACACCGGAGTACAAACGAACGCCGAGTTGCGGGAACAATTTTTCCAGGATGATGGCATGCGCCATCCCCGGATAAAAATGGTCCTTGTACAATACCGCACGGAATCCCGCAGCCGCGGCGTCGAGCAGTTCGTCATGATGATCGAGAATCCGCGGCATCGCGGCTGGACCGCTGTGACAGTGAAGATCGATCGCGCCGATCAGGAGTTCCTCGACCTCTTTAGGACGAGAGAGCGGTGGAAGAGAAACCGTGTCCGGATAGGCAACGGGATTATCGGCCATGGCGACTGCCTTTTTTTAGTTAGTTCTGGTCTTGGGGAGGAAGTGGATACTCGTCGCTGTTTAGGACCCAGCCGGGCTTGGTCGAGAAATCCATTCGCGGAGGACAGAACACGTCGACCAACAGATTGAGGCCGGGATCCATAGCTTGCGAGGTATGGATGGCGTGTGGCGGAATCACAGCGATGGACGGCGATCCGCAACTCTCGTGTGTGTCCTCGCGCCACTTCCCCATGTCCGGCGTCCAGGGCCATCGCATGTGGTGGATGAAGGTGCCCGCGAGCGCTAGCGAACACTGCTCGAAATCATCGTGATGATGCGGCGACATCTTGCTCGGATCGCGCGGGCCATTCTTGGGATCGAGGAAATTGACCATGAATGTCGAGCCTCGCCAAATACGACCGAAGCGGCCGGGTGAAGGCGGCACGTCGAGGCTATAGCTTCGAATCTTCGGTCCCGCAGACGGCTCCGGCCACGGTTCAAAGGCGGGCAAATTGGGGTGGGCAGACGCGTAGGATTCAGCATTCGAGCAGAGCGCCGCGAGATCCTTTGATTTCGTTGTGAACATGCGAATGATTTTAGCCGGACCAAGAAGTAAGATCGAACTGTTGCCCGGAGGTACGAAGGTGATGGAATGGCCGCCGACGGCGATCCGCTGGTTGCCCCAACTTATTTCCGCGCCGGCGCCGGGATCCGAAAGCAGTAAGACGTATTCATCGATTTGGCCGGTCCGGTTGAAGACCGCGCCTTTATGCGCGTCGCTGTAGGCAATGATGAAGTTCTGGCCTCTGGCGTACCAACTCTTGGCGCCATCCTTCTCTTCCACCGGTGACGTCTCGTAGAATTTTGCATACTCCGCGCCCGCGAACTGGGTCGGGTTGGATGCATCCTTGGCTGGTGCCGCGGTCAGCGCGGCACGTGGGTCAGTACTATGATACATGGGATTCTCCGGGCACAGTCACAAGCTTTTGGAAGTCGACAAGGGTCTGCGAGGCGGCACGTCGCATCTGCCCCTGATCGGATGAAATGATAAACGCGCTTGCGCCGAGATCGGCGAAGTCTTTCGCCTCCGTGGCGCTGCCAACCATGACACAAACCGGCTTTCTCGCCCGTTTCGATGCCGCCACGATGCGCTTGACCGCGTCCTGTACTTTTGGGTCAGCAGCCGATTTGACACCCAACGAAACAGTCAGATCTCCGCGGCCGATGAACAGTCCGTGGATACCTTCAACAGCGGCAATCTCATCAATACGATCGAGCGCCTCAGGGTCTTCGATCATCGCAATCACGCAAGCGGATGCATCCTGTTCTTCAACAAGATCCCACATCGGCGTGGCGCCGTATCCGCCCGCCCGGGCAGACCCTGAATAGCCACGACGGCCGCCGCGATATCTTGCTGACGCAGCAATCGCTCGCGCCTTTTCGACCGAAAAGACGTGCGGGACCAGCACGCCTGTGGCGCCACAATCGAGGCAAGACAGTATCTTTGCCGGATCGTCGGAGGACACGCGAACGATACTCGCCACGTTGGAGGCGCGAGCGGCCAGGACAACCATGTCGGTCGCGGCACGGTCGAACGGCGCGTGTTCTTCGTCGATCACGACGAAATCATAACCGAGCGCCCCGAAGATTTCAGTGGCATGCGTTGTCTGGGTTTTGATGAAGGCGCCCACCAGCGGCCTCAAACTCGAAAATCTCCGGCGGAATTCGGAGAAGTGGGACCTACTCGTGTTTCCCGGCAAGGTTGCCTCCGTGGAGTTTCTTCGCAACGCGGCAATATTCGTAAGGGCGTCGCAATTGGGTGTTAACGGACCATTGCAGCGCAACGCTCCCTGAGCCACACCTAAATAGGTCCGTTCCACCACGCAGAACGCAAAGGCAAATTCCTTTCGCTGCCCTCGCGCCGGACAACGGATATTGCGCCCCAATCGTTCGAAGCTGCGCGGTCGCCCGGCCAACAATCCGTTCAGCGTCGTTGCAATAGTGCTTTCGAACGACGTGGATGCCGGTTCGCGAGATGAAAACGCGCTGTGGTAAAGATTCAAACCATAAAGAAATGGCACCGCGGATCCCTCCGCGGTGCCATGACCTGTGCGCCTGCAAACGCAGATTGGGCGATCAGAACTTGACCGTAACGCCCGTGTAGAGAGTGCTTTCGGTGCAGCTGTGGTCGCTCACGCCATTGACGACACAAAGCGAACTCACGTTATGATCATAGTTGGCCTTGTTTTGCGAATAGCGATAGGAGACCCACACGTCAACCAAGTGGGAGTATTTCGGTCCCATAAATGCCTTGCTGGCATCAAGGGTAAGGCGAAGCGGCTCGGTATCGAAACTGGTGGCCCTATTGGCGCCGGTTAACAGCGGCGAGTTTTGGTTTCCGTTCCCTCCAATCCAGGTTGCTCGGCCGCTGATGGACCAGAACCGCATATTCTCGGGAAGGAAGCCCAGATCCATGTAATAGCTGGTCTCAAGGGCCCAGGTGGTTGGGAAATCCGTGTTGCCGTTCTCCGTACAGTTTACTCCGACATTGACGGTAGCAGCTGTAACACCGCACTGGAGATTGGCGTTGTGACCAAAATCCTTGTAAACCATGGGAGCCACGTTGACGTAGCCCTTGTAAGGAAGGTCGAAGGCAAATTGCAGGCCGCCCATGAAAGCGCGTTTAGCGTGCGCGGTGTAAATATTACTTACAGTGGCGTCAGCACCGACCACGAACGAAATGTTGTGCAATGGCCCGATGGTAAAGGCCTTGGTGTTGAAGATCTCATTCCAGTCAAAAGTCGAGCGCAACGACCCTGATCCAAAGCTCGCGCCGGCACAATCTGGTGTTGTAGCGACACCACGAATCACACCGACATTCGTGCAGGGATTTGCAGCAACGCCATGACCGTACTTGTCCAACGTGATGTTCACGCGATTGGTGCCGTAGGCCCACACGTCGAAGTGCGTGAACGCGTAGGTCTGCTTGGAGGTTTTGGCGTTGTACGTGCCGTCCGGATTCCGCGCATATTGGCCTGCAAAGACGGCGTCGGGCGCGTAGGCAAAGGTTACGCGGTCATCGATCACCCGGAAGAACGGAAGCTCGGCCGGTGCTTTAGCCTTGACCGGCAGATCCGCGCCGTTGGCCGGGAGATCCGCAGCTCCGGCTGAGCCCGTTGATGCTAACGCGGCAAGTGACAATACCGCAGCTACGAATGCTGTTTGACGTAAAGAAACTCTCATAGATCCCCCAATTGTCGATTCGAAGCCCCGCGGGCGATAGGCCGCCCGTTCACCCGATCGATACATGTGCGAAGAGCGCCAACCGATTTGCAGTGGATCAATGAAATGTGAATACCCCGCCATTTGCCATGGCTATTTCAAAGCGTTCCGCAGAGCGGCACCTTGGCAAATAGCTGCGCGGCGGTGTCGCCGACGATCCGTCTCGGGATGGCGATTGATCGACACTGTCGATTATGATCGTGACCGTTGGATCGCAGAGACGGATAACCGCAGGTTCAAACGACCACCGGCAGACTCTCGATTTCGATTGGCGAAATCTCTGTCGTCGTTTCGAGCCCGTGTTGGCAGTTTTTGATAGCGGGTTCGATCGCGGCCCCGTAGGTCATGCCGGATTGACTCGGTTTGGCAAGAAGCGGCCGCACCGGTCTGCGCAGCAGATGTCGCCCGCGCTGTCCATGATGTGGAACTGGCGATAGGCGTGACCTCTATCTCCGGCCTTCAGGATGCTGCGCGGCGATTGCCCTCGCGCAACAGCCTGCCCCATTCATCTCGTAATGGGGATTGACCAACGCCTGCGTTGCAATGGCTCCGACGCTCGCGGCGATGAACGGCACCCTCGCACCAACCGCAAAAGCCACGTGGCGACAACGAAGCCGAACTGACCGGTCTTGCTGTCCTTGGTGATGATCGATCAGGTCATCTATCTATCGCCCGGCCGCGTAGCCCTGCATGCCGCGCGGATTGGCGGCGGCGCGACGGCGGCGGCCGAGTTTCGACGCAGCGGTGAGGCGGCCTTCCGACCAGTCGGGGCCAGTTTCGACGATATGCCCGCGGCTTTGCAGATTCTCGAGGGTGACCTTCGGAATCCGATTTTCGACCACCATCACGCCGGGCCGCGCGGTGCGCGGCCAGAACGAGATCGGGAAATGCTCGGAATGCCACGCCGGGGCGTCGATAGCCTCCTGCAGATTCATGTTAGCGTGAACATGCCGCAGAAAAAACTGTGTGGTCCATTGATCCTGCTGGTCGCCGCCCGGCGATCCCCAGGCCATGTAAGGCTCGCCATCGCGCAGCGCCATCGTCGGGCTGAGCGTGGTGCGCGGACGCTTGCCCGGCGCCAAGGCCGCCGGATGGCCCTCCTCGAGCCAGAACATCTGGGCGCGGCTGCCGAGACAGAAGCCGATATCCGGGATCACCGGCGACGACTGCAGCCAACCGCCCGACGGCGTTGCAGAGATCATGTTGCCGGCCTGGTCGATGATGTCGAAATGCACGGTGTCGCCGCGCACCTCGCCGAACCTGCCGACGGTCGGCTCACCGGCTCCCATGGCACCGACCGCTTCGCGGCTGCCCTCCTGGCGGCGCAGTTTGATCACCGAGCCAAACCCTTCAACCGAGCCGGGCAAGAAGTCGAGCGAGGCTTTGTCCGAAATCAGCTGGCGGCGCTCGTCGTTGTATTGGTCGGATAGCAGCGTCTCGATCGGTATCTCGGTGAATTTTGGATCGCCGTAGAATTTCTCGCGGTCGGCGAACGCCAGCTTGGCGCATTCGATCTGCAAATGAATGAACTCCGGCCCGGTCGGATCGAGGCCGTCGAGCTCAAAGCGCTTAAGCAGCGCCAGTTGCTGCAGCATCACCGGCCCCTGGCTCCAGACACCGGGCTTGCAGACGGTATAGCGGCCGTAATCATACGTCAGCGGCGCCTCGACGGTCGGCTGCCAGCGCGCCATGTCGTCGGCGCGCAACGCGCCGCGATGCGGCGCCCCAGAAACGTCCATGATCTCTTGGTTGCGGCAGAACGCATCGATCGCCTCGGCGACGAAACCGTGCGACCACATCTTGCGGGCGCGCTCGATCTGCGCGACGCGATCGGCACCAGCACTTTCGGCTTCCTGCAGGATGCGCGCATAAGTTTCCGAGAGCTTCTTGTTTGAAAACAGCGTGCCGGGTCTTGGGACTTCATTGTTTGGCAGATAAACCGCTGCCGACGTCGGCCAGTGCTTGCGGAACAATTGCTCGACGGTGGCAATGGTCGCCGAAGCGCGTTCGACCAACGGATAGCCGTCGCGCGCATAGGCGATCGCCGGCTCCAGCACTTCGCGCAGCCGCAACGTGCCGTAGTCGCGCAGCAGCAGCATCCAGGACTCGAACGTCCCGGGCACGCAGGCAGCGAGCAATCCGGTTCCCGGCACCATCTCCAAGCCCTCGCTGCGATAGTGCGCAATGGTGGCGCCGGCCGGTGCCGGGCCCTGCCCGCAGATCACTTCGGTCTGCCCGCGTCTCACATCGTGCACGATGATCGGCACGTCGCCGCCCGGCCCATTCAGATGCGGCTCGACCACTTGCAAGGTGAAGGCGGTTGCGACGCCGGCATCGAAGGCGTTGCCACCTTTTTCCAGCATGCCCATGCCGACTGCGGTGGCGATCCAGTGGGTCGAGGTGACGACGCCGAAAGTGCCCTCGATTTCGGGCCGGGTGGTGAACGGATCACGATTGATGTTGCCCATTTGGGTCAAATTTCCTCTGCGTGGGCGACGTTGCCAGCGGCAACGACGATCATTTGGCCTGCTCGGGATCATCCGGATGAACCATTTCGAGAAGCTCTCCGCCTCGACGATCCGGTTCTGTTTAGGATACGCTCTAGCCTTGATGGTTGGCACGCAACCCTGGCCGGATCTCTCCCCTGAAGAAGAGCAGAGGCTCGTTCTCCGATCGCAGAACTTCCAGTTCGTCTACACAGCCTACAACGAAGAAATGGTCGCCAGTGTCATGCTCGGCCTCGAGCGTGCAACTAATGTATGCCAACGCACCGTCGAGTACCGGGAGACCCGATGCACAGTTGCTCCAGCCTACATTTGTGAACCGATCATCAGCACGACGCGAGAATGTCCGGCAAACGTCGTGCTGATCGTCACTGAGTATACTGACGCAAAATCGCTTAGCGTTGCGCAGCCGCGACCAGGTTTCGCTTGTCTTGGAGGGGGAGAAACCTATTAGCGGGGGATCGAGGGAAAGCGAAACAAGCGATTGCGCCGTGAAGCCGACCGGCCCCCCACGGTCGTAGCCCGCTATGACGACAATACCGGTGCAAAAGTGGCTCAGCGTCCTGCGGAAAAGGGATGGATCAATCGTTACACTGCTTAGCATCTTGCCGAATCCTATTGCTCTATGCCGCGGCCACGGAACACGAAGCCGGCGGCGGCGGCGCACTTGAGAAAATCGCGATGTGTCGTCATCGGCCCCTGAAAGACGATCATCCAATCCGGGGCGAGATGGTTATCGGCAAACAAGGGATTGCAAGGCTCTACCGAGGTCGCGCGGTGCCACCACGATTCCAACCGCGCGCACCTTCACCATAGATCTCAAACCCGGTATCGGTAACGGCAACCGTATCTTCGAGCTTGATGAAGCCGCGCTTGGGATGCATCAGCGTAGTCTCAATCGACACGACCATGCCTGACTCGAGTGGCCGCGTTGCGTCGTACGCGTCATAGGGTACCGGCCCAGTCGCGGTGAGCCGGGGCGCCTCGTGACCGACGAGCCCCATGCCGTGCGCCAGGAATTGTATACAACTGCGCTGCTTCGACCTGGCGAGGCACCCCTCGGCGGACGCATAGATCTCGCCGCCCATCGCGCCAGGCCTTACCGGCTTCATGGCGGCGCGCTGAACGTCCTCGATCTGCGCCAAAAGATCGACAAGCTCAGCGTCCGGCTCGCCCAAGATAGCCATGCGCGAGACATCGCCAATATAGCCGTCGAGGTTTCCGCCCGAGTCGAGGGAAAGCACGTCCCCCTCCTCCCAGCGCTGTCCGGAAGGCGCGCGGTTGTAGCTCGTGCCAGCAGCAATCAGGCAATATTCGAACGTCAGCCCGCGGCTGACCTCCTCGACCTTCAACGTGTCCACAATTTCCTGCTTTGTCGTGCCGGCGCCGTGCTTTGCGAACACCGCCTCCATCGACGCAATCACGCTCTCAGACGCGATGCGGAGCAGTTCCAATTCACCCGGGGACTTGCGCGCGCGTAGCCGCTCCAGCACGAACAGCCCATCGACGATTTCCACATCCGGCAACCCGCCACTCAACGTTGCAGCGGAGTCCATCGGCAAGAACGCCATCTCGACACCGAGGCGACGCACATTTCCGATCTTCTTGATATACTCGACCGCCTTTCTCGTTACATCGACCGAGCCACTTGACTTGAAATTCTGCTCTGGCGTCCAGAACGCCTTCACGTCGCGCTGATGACTCTCGAGACCGGTACCGAAGAATGCCGTCTTTTCCAGCTCGCCCCTAAAATAAATCACGATCGGCAGATAGCGACTGGTTCCTATAGCGTCCTTGTAGTCGAAGAAGAACGCGCGATGACCGCCGAGCAGGTACTGTACATTGTGTTTTGACGTAGTTAGCAGCACGTCAATGCCAGCCTCCTCCATGAGATCGTCGAGCAGTTCGGTGTCAAACGGGATCGATGGTGCAAGCGAACTAGTAGACGTAAGCATTTTGGCGTTCCTGAGGGTTTCACTCACATGATGGCCAGCGCCAAGGTCGGTGTCGCCGAGACGAGGACAATCGGGATGACCGATACGAAAGGTAGTTCAGCCGAAGACCTCCCATTCGCGCGGAGACCTTCTAATACTCGCTCCCTCGGCGTACTCCTGCGGCGCAGCGACTACGAGCGCAACACCGCAATCAAGGTCTTGGGTGGACCATTACAGGGTGACATCCTATGAGCCATAGCTAAGATGTTCCGTTCCACCACGCAGAACGCACCCAAGATGCACCCAAAAGACGACAAGGTCGAAGCAGCAGCCCGTACTCTTCTCCTGCTCGAAGAGCTCAATCGCCACGCCGTCGTGTCGATCGAGATTCTGCATCGCGCGACCCGCCTTCCGAAATCGACGATTGTGCGACTGATGAAGACGCTTTGTGCGATGGGTTATGCGACGAACGACCCTCGCCAGGGCGGTTACTCGGTCGCCTCGCGTGTCAAGTCGCTGAGTACTGGTTTCCAGGGAGATCCAATGGTTGTCGAGGCCGCTCGTCTGTGGGCGATAAGTTTCACGCGACAATATCGATGGCCTGTGGCGATCGCTGTCCTTGACGACACATCGATGCTCGTTCGGTTCAGCACCATTCCCGATAGTCCTGTCTCCCCCTCTCACAGCGTAATCAACACGCGGCTCAGTCTGCTCTGCAGGGCGTTGGGGCGCTCCTATATTGCGTTCTGCTCAACCGAGGAGCGTTCGATGCTTCTCGACAGGCTGGCCGAGAGCCGTAGGCCGGAAGACGCTCTCGCAACCGACAGAAAGCGCGCCTTAGCGTTACTGGGCTCCATCCGCAGGCAAGGCTTCGCCGAGCGCGACCCTACCGTCGAGCCGAAATCATCCAATACGATCGCCGTTCCGATATTCGAAGACGGTGAAGTGCAGGCAACCGTCGGAATGACCTACTTCGTATCTGCCGTTAGCCAAGACGATGTGCAGAACCGCTATATACCGCTCATCAAGACCCTGGCAGACAACATCGGCGCCAGCGTCGCGACACTGCGGAAGATCTAGTCTGGTCAGCCCAAGTGCTCCTTGACACCAAGCTCCGCCGCAGGGCCGTTCAATCCAGCGAGATTGTCCCTTCGTCTGCGATCGTTCCGCCGTCCATTTGCCGGGCAGACGTCACGCTATCACCGTGTACCCGCACGTCGCCCCCGAGCGGTTTTGGATTTGCCCACCTTGGCGCGTTCCTGGCGTGGTTACGCCTCAAACGAAAGCTCTGATTTCGGGTACTAGTTTCTTATCGCCGTGATCGCATCCGTAATTGCGAGCGTGCGCTCGGCCATGTCGGCGTGTAGCCGCTCCACCATCCGGCCGTCGAGTCGGATCGCGCCGCGCAAGACATTTTCCGGTTTCGCAAACGCAGCGATGATCTTGCGCGCTTCCGCAACCTCCTCCGCCGCCGGCGTGAAGATGGCGTTGCAGGTCTCGATGTGGCTCGGATGGATCAGCGTCTTGCCGTCGAAGCCGAGATCGCGGCCCTGCACGCATTCAGCCGTGAAACCGTCGATATTGCCGATGTCGCTGTAGGGTCCATCAAGAATTTCGAGCCCGTGCGCGCGTGTCGCCAGGATGCAGTGGGTGATCATCGGGATCATCGTGGCGCGGCCCGGCTGCGTCCGGATCCGTGTCTCCCGCGCGATATCATTGGGTCCGAACACGAAGCCGGCCAGGCGGGTTTTCTCGTTCTTGGCCGCCGCGGCAAGCTTATGGGCATCCAGCACCGCGCGCGGGGTTTCGATCATGGCCCAGACCCGAATCGAGGCGTCGGCGTCGATTTCGCTGAGACGATCGGCGATGGTATTGAGGTCATCGACGGCGGAAATCTTGGGAACCAGAATGCCATCGGGCTTGGCCTTACCGGCCATGCCGACATCGTCGACCCACCAGGGCGTGTCGAGGCTATTAACCCGGATCAACACCTCGCGCTTGCCGAAGCCGCCGGCCGCGATAGCCTCGGCTATCTGGTCGCGCGCCATGGCCTTTGCGTCGGGAGCCACCGAATCCTCGAGATCGAGAATGATGCCATCGGCCGGCAGAATTCGCGCCTTTTCCAGCGCCCGCGCATTCGATCCCGGCATGAACAACAGACTTCGGCGCGGACGGATCATGGGCGAGTTCCTCGGGGCATTTTTGAGCCACACAAATTGAAATTGAAGGGGAACGGTCGTTTTGCGTCCAGGACCGGACTGGGCCCCGTTGCATCGGCACATGGTCGGCGGCTTTCATATGTGACAGCCCTGCCGCACGCGGGCGAGTTGAGCCAAGCACCGCGCTACTTGCCCTCCATCGCTGCCACCATCCAGTGCGCAATGTCGGGCGAGGCGAGATAGTCCAGCGCCGCGCGCTGGACCTGCGACGCCGTGCCCTTCCCTTGCGCGACCGCGACCAGAAGATCGCTGCGACGTGATACGGCGATGCCAACAGCGGTGCGCCGGGAGCCATCGGGCATGGCGAGATCATAAGTTCTGACACGCCCCGGCATGTCGGCGACGCGGATGACACGACCGGGTTCAAGCGGCGCGAAGCGCTGACTTATCAAATCGAGATCGGCGACACGGTCGACCTCGTCGTCATCGGCGACCCCGCTGTCGCTATTGCAGAAGCCGATCTTCGGCCGTACGTAGAGCTCGATCGGCTCGGCGCAGCCGTCACAGCGGAAGGCGCGGCCTACGGGCCAGCCGTCGCGCGGATAGGGCCACGCGACTTCCTGCCAGTCGCGAGCGTCGCCACCGACAGTTAGCGGGCGCGTCTTCTGGTAGCCGACAACACCGGACAGGGCGCCGAACACCGACGCTGTGATCGCGATGGCGATCACCCGGCGCATTGCTTGCCCATCATGGCAACCCGACGATGGCGCGCGCCTCGCCGGTCAATTCCAGGATATGTAGGCCGGTGTTGGCGCGGTCGACGGCATAGATATAACCGCGGTCGTCGGTTTCGACATTGTTGGTCTGAATAGCGACCTTGCAGCGCTCGACGCCTTCGAGCTTCACGCAACGCTTGTCGGTCGCGGCCGTGATCGCGGGGATGAAATAGCCCACCTCCTTCGGGTGATAGGGATCGCGGACGTCGAGCGCGCGCACGCCCGCATTGAAGAAGGTGATGAAGGCGAGCTTCTTATAATAGACCGCCGCCATGCTCTCGTTCGAGGAATGCGAGCCAAACCGACCCCCACGCTCGCAGAAATTGCCGCTCGCCTCCGGCACCGTCCAGCTCGAGATCATCATCGGCCGGCTCTCCGTCGTGACATCGGCAAACCACACCATCTGCCGCGGCTCGCGGCATTCGCTCTGGATCGCCTCGTCCACGATCATCACGATATCCCGTTTATTTCCGTCCTTGTCATGGGCGTATTCGGCGATCGGCATGCCTAGCATCGGAAATGTCGTGTGCGCGCCGTTGAAAGCACTCATCATCAGCCGTGAGATTTCTGGATAGCGCAGGTTTTCCGCCGTCGGCGCCGCCGGACCGTGCAGCAGCTTGTCACGATCGACGATCTGCAGGATGCCGCCCTTGTCGGTGCCGTAGCCGAAATAGACCCGGTTACCCTGCGGCCCGGTCGAGATCGGCCCGTGCAATTCGGTCGGCACCGGGCCTGTCGATCCCGGCTCCTGTCCGGGCAGGCCGAAATCCCTGATCTTCACGGGATGCGCAGGGTCGGAGAGATCATACACTTGCGCCATGCGTTTCACCCGCCAGTCGGGCGCACCCGACACTAGGTAGGCCACACCGGTGTCGCACTCCCAGAAGTTCTTGTGGGTGTCCTTTAAGCCTTCTCCGAGCCGGGTGACGAGAACCGGATTTTCGGGATCAGCGACGTTCCAGATCTCGTGGCCTTGGCTTCCAACCGCACGCAGCATGTAGACTGCGTTGCGATCGCCCTTGGGCAGGGTCTTGCCGTCGCAGACGCGCACCATCTGCGCCCCGCCGGATTCATATTTGCCTTCCTGTCCGGGGATGTGATGCAGATATTTCGGATGGGCGGGATCGGTGACGTCGACGATCGAGGTGCCATTCGGCTCCGCCTTTCCGGTAAGCGGATTGACGGGATCGGGAACGGCAACGGTGCCTCCCTGATGGCCAATATAGGCGATCCAGCGATCGCCCTGATGATGGATGGTCGGTTGATAGGCGCTGCGCGCCTGCAGGTCGCTGGTTCCGACCAATCTCATATTCGAGGCTTCCGGCGGGGCGCCGATCACCGGGCTTTGCGCGTGGGCAAAGCAGGACCACATGAGAAACGAGACCCACAAACAGGCTGCGAGTTTGATGCGACCGCACATGCTTCCATCACTCCGTTCAAAACCAATCTGCGTTCGATGATGGCGCCGCGATCGGATTACAGCCAGTCTTTCGAGGTCAGGCCCATCAGAATCTTGCCGTGCGATTCAAAATTAGAGAACGCCGCCTGACCTTGCTGGGTGAGCGTGTGCAGATCGCGAAACCGACGCTCGAACGGATTACTCGTGAAGATCGCGGTCGCGCCAGCCGCGTGATAAACGAAATTCATCACCTCGCGCGCCTGATGGATGGCGTGACATGTTGCCGTCCGAAGGGCAACGCGGGTTGCTTGGTCGAAGCGCTCGCGCCGTTCCGCCGCTCGATAGACCGTCTGATAGACGTCGATCACGTGAGTGCGCGACGAACGAAGGCGCATATCCGAAAGGCCGACCTGCGATTGGATGACGTTGTTGTCGCTAAGCGGTGAGGTCTTGCCAGAGGCCGTCTTCTTTGTTGCGAGCTTGATGAACTCGTCCAGGGCACGACTCGCAACGCCAAGCGCCACAGCAGAAAAGCCAAGCCCGAAGAGATTGAAGATGTTGAATCGGTAGAGCGGACCCTGTTCCTTCCTGTCCTTGTCGGACTCGCGCGTGAAACTGAAGTCTGCAGGCACGAACAAGTCTCTGGTTGAGTAGTTGTCGCTTGCGGTGCCTTGCAATCCCATGACATCCCAGACATCGGTGACGACCGCACTCGACTTGGGAAATAGCACGGTTAGCAGATCGAGCGGCTCGCCGTCCGGCCCGACCCGCGGCCGCCCATCCGGTTCGCAGATGGTGGAGTGGCCGCACAACCACGTCGAATGTTTCGAGCCACTGGCGAAGGTCCAGTCGCCGCTCACCCGATAGCCGCCATCGCAGACCACAGCGGTCGCTTTTGGATTATTGGGCCCTGAAGCCGCTACCGCACGGCGATCGCTGAACACGGCACTGGCGACCTCTGGCTTGAGATAGGCCGCCGCGATAGATACGCCGGACGCTTGACCGACACACCAGGCGACGCTGGCATCTCCCTGCGCGATCGCCTCCAGCACCTGGAAATAAGTGGCCGGTTCAACCTCCTCGCCGCCTAAGGAACGTGGGATTAGAAGACGGAAAAGACTTGCGTCATGCAATGCGTCGAGCACGTCGTCAGGAACGCGTCGCGACGACTCCACACGTTCGCCGGCACGGTCGAGCATGGGGATTAGTTCACGAGCCCGTCCGATCAGTTCCACCGCGCGCCGCTCGCGCGCCGAAAGCACCAACTCACTCGACGGTTTACTCATGCACTCACTCTCAAATATCATCGCGGCACCTGGATCCATTCTGGAGTGAACACTTTTTTCTAGCTCATCGATCTCCGTGGAATGCGCGGCAGGCGCCTTTATGAAGACGCCGACCAGGTGCTGACCACCCGAAAAACGACTGCGGGATGTTGAATAATGTGGTCTGACTTCGCCGGACCACGCGATGGCTCCCAAACATTATTTGCTTGCGCATCGGCTGTTTGCGAACAATCGACTGCAATCGGCTGGAAGATGACGGCCGCCCCGGCCATTTGCCATAGCTATTCCTATGCATTCCGCTGAGTGGAACCTTGGCAATAGCTAACTTGCGTTCGGCAGCAAGCCAGCCTTTTGTCCTTCACTTGCCAACCGTGCGCGATCAACTCTCAGTCTCGTCATTGTGGCACTAGCGCTAACGAGTTTCTTGCCGGCCTGTCCAATCCTCTGACGCGCGGTCGCATCGTCCTGAGAGGGCTGCGGCCCGCGCGCGACAACAAAGTAGCGGATGGCTCCAACTGCTTAGGCCTTTCGGGAGGATGCAATGAGGTTGTTCGCTATCGCAGGCGTCGCGGTCACGGCATTGCTCACGGCCCTGTCGAATATTGCGGCCGCAGGCCAGCAGTGGCCGGCACGCTCTGTGAAGCTGATCGTACCGTATCCGGCCGGCGGCAATGTCGACGGCGCTGCGCGCATCATCGCCGACAAGCTGCAAACGATGCTGGGGCAGCCCTTCATCGTGGAGAACAAGGCCGGCGCCGGCGGTCTGATTGCCGGCGAGGCGTTCGCGAAGTCGACGCCCGACGGCTACACCCTGTTCGTCGGCACCAACGGACCGGTGATGTTCGCTCCCGAGATCGCCAAGCGCGACGCCTACAACTGGAAGCGGGACTTCCTCCCTATCACTTCGATCTCGATGACACCCCTGGTGCTCGAGGTACATCCGTCAGTCGCAGCAAAGGACCTGAAAGAATTTTTCGACCTCGCCCGTCGTGAGCCCGGTAAGCTGACGATGGCCTCGCCCGGCGCCGGCACCACCAATCATTTGCTCAGCGAGCTCGTGCAGTCGACGCTCGGCGTGCAATGGGTGACGGCGCATTACCGCGGCAACGCGCCCGCCATCAACGATCTGATCGGGGGCCAGGTACAATTCGCCTTTGACCAGATTTCGGTCGGATTGCCGTTCATCAAGAACGGCATGTTGCGCGCGCTCGCGGTCACCGGCAGCCACCGCGCCTCATGGATACCTGATGTGCCGACCTTCGCCGAATTGGGCTACAAGGAGTTCGATGGCCAGACCTTTACCGGCCTGTTCGCGCCGGCCGGCACTCCGGCCGAGATCGTGGGCAAGCTGCACGCTACGATGGCGGCCATCCTTAAAGATCCTTCGATCGTCGAAAAGTTCAACGCGCTGGGCGCGGAGGCCGTCACGATGACACCGGCGGCGTACAGGAGCTACCTCGAAGCGGAGGACGGCAAGTGGCTTCCCATTGTTCGCAAGGCCAATATCAAGGCCGATTAAGGGACCTCGCGATGCGGATCGATCCGTCTGATCTCGATGCGGAAAAAGCCTACCGGTTGATCACCGGCGTCGTAGTACCGCGTCCGACCGCCTGGGTCACTGCCCTGTCGGACGGCGGCACCGTCAATTTGGCGCCGTTCAGCGCCTTCAACTTTGTCTCGCCGATGCTGGCGATCAGCGTCGGCCGCAAGGCCGGGGTCTACAAGGACACCGCGCACAACATCCTCAACAACGAGAAAACCGTCGTACACATCGCGGATTTAAGCCTGACGACGGCGGTGCACGCTACGCGCGGCTCGGCGAGATATTTACCCTGAAGCCCGCGTTTCAGACCTCGAAATCCGATTCCTGAAGGAACCCATATATGCGTCTTCTGAGCTATCATGCAAACGGACGGCCGTGCTACGGCGCGGCCATTGCCGGCGGTGTTGTCGACCTGAGCACTCGGATTGGCACCAAGTTTCCCGATTTGCGGACCTTGATTGCCGGCGATGGCCTCAAGGCTGCGCATGCGGCAGCTGTCGGGCAAACACCGGATCATTCACTCGACGACCTGACCCTGCGGTCGCCGATCCCTGCGCCGGAAAAGCTGTGGTGTATCGGCGTCAACTACCGGGATCGCAACGCCGAATACAAAGACAATTCGGACCTTTCGAAATATCCAGCCGATCGAGAAGCCGAAAATATCCGAGCAACTGGATTACGAGGGCGAACTCGTCATCGTGATCGGCAAGGCGGGGCGACATATCCCGCGCGAGCGCGCCTTCGACCACATCTTCGGCATGACCTTGTGCAACGAAGGCAGCGTGCGCGACTGGCTGCATCACGGCAAGTTCAACGTCACGCAGGGCAAGAATTTCGACCGCTCCGGCAGCATCGGGCCGTGGATCGTCAGTTCCGACGAATGCGATCCGCGCGGGCAGCACGATATCGTCACCCGTGTCAATGGCGAGGTGCGTCAGAACGATTCCACCGAGCGGCTGATGTTTCCGTTCGATTTCCTGATCGCCTATCTTTCCACCTTCGCAACCCTGAAACCGGGCGACATGATCGCAACCGGCACGCCGACCGGCGCCGGTGCGCGGTTCGATCCGCCGCGCTGGCTCAAGCCCGGCGACGTAGTCGAGGTGGAATCCTCGCGCATCGGTGTCCTGCGCAACGTCGTCGCGGCAGAAGCCTAGATCATGCTCGACCCGCACACTATCGACCGCCTGGCGCAGCGCCTCGACGAGGCCGAACGAAGCAAATCGCTGATCCGCGCGTTCACGCCGGAATATCCGGAACTGACGATCGAGGACGCCTATGCGATCCAGCGAGCGTGGACCAGGCTCCAGCTTTCACGCGGCCGGAGCATCAAGGGCCACAAGATCGGCCTGACGTCGAAGGCGATGCAGAACGCGGTGGGGATCTCCGAGCCGGATTTCGGCGTGCTTTTCGCGGACATGTTCTATTCGGACGCCGGCACTATTCCGTTCGATCGGTTTCACGCCCCGCGCATCGAGGTCGAACTGGCGTTCGTCCTGAAGGCTCCGCTGAAGGGACCGGACTGCACGCTGTTCGACGTGCTCAACGCCACCGACTACGTCACCCCTGCGCTTGAAATTCTGGAAACGCGCATGCACCGGATCGATCCCGAGACAAAGGCGCCGCGCAAGGTGATGGATACGATTTCCGACAATGCGGCCAACGCCGCGCTGGTTGTCGGCGGCCGGCCGTTCCGGCCGCTGGAGGTCGATCTGCGCTGGATCGGCGCATTGCTGTTTCGCAACGGGACGATCGAAGAGACCGGCATCGCGGCCGGCGTCCTCAACCACCCGGCCAATGGCGTGGCGTGGCTCGCCAATCGATTGGCGCTCCACGACGAGCATCTGGCCGCAGGCGAGGTGGTATTGGCGGGATCCTTTACGCGCCCGGTTGAAATCAGCAGAGGCGATACGTTTCATGCCGACTACGGCCCGTTCGGATCGGTCTCCTGCCAATTCGTCTGAGCAAATAATTATCAAAACGAGGTGTGCAAATGGCACGACGCAAGAGCATCCATATCGGCGAGTTCAAGCATGCCAACCCAATTCCGAATGCGTCCCGGATCGGCAATCTCATGATGTCGGGCGTCATCCTCGGTCGCGATCCCGCGACCGGCGCCATGCCCAAGCGCATCGAGGACCAGTGCGCCAACATGTTCGTCCATATGAAGGCCATCGTGGAAGCGGGCGGCGGTAGCACCGACGACATCATCAAGATGACGGTGTGGCTGCAGGATCGCACCCAGCGTGCGCCGGTGAATGCCGAATGGCTGAAGATGTTTCCGGACGAACATTCGCGTCCCGCCCGTCATGCGCTGCAGATGAACATGGAAGGTGGCGCGCTGGTGCAGTGCGATTTCACTGCCGTGATCGATTGAGCCCGAAAAGAGAAGCGCCATGCCGAGTTACCTTCCGTTCGATCCGAGCCCGCGCCGTCCATCAAAACGGCCGCCGCCGAAGAGCATCGACAGCCAGTTTCACGTGCTGGGGCCGGTGGAACAATATCCGATACGGGCGGGCGCGGCTTATCAGATGCCGACCGCGACCTGGGAAGCGGCGTTGTGCGTCCACAAGGCGCTCGGCGTCGAGCGCGGCATCATCGTGCAAACCACGACCTATGGTGCCGATCACTCCGTCGTGCTCGACGGCTTGGCCGCCATGGGGCCGAACTATCGCGGCTGCGCCAATGCCCTCGTCTTTGCCGAAGCCGATGACGCCTATCTTGCGAGGCTCGATGCCGCAGGCGTCGGCGGCGCGCGCTTCAGTTTCCGAAAAGAGCTCGGCGCGGTGCTGTCGGACAAGGATTTTGAGCGCGCCATTGCGCGCATACGGGAGCTTGGCTGGTATGCGAAGTTCCAGCCCGAAAAGGACGGTATCGTCGGCAATCTCGACAAGATCCGTGCGCTGGACGTGCCTGTACTGATCGATCACATGGGCCGGCCGGATCCACTGCGCGGCAAGGGCGACCCGAATTTGCGCGCGGTGCTCGATCTGCTCTCGCAGGGCAATTTCTGGGTGATGCTGTCGCTCGGCGAAAAGACTTCGAAGGCCGGCGCGCCGTGGGACGACGTCATTCCTATCGCCCGTGCCTATATTGAAGTCGCTCCCGACCGCTGCATCTGGGCAAGCGACTGGCCGCATCCGGTCTCCATCGTCCAGCCGCCCAACGATGCGGATTTGCTGGAGCTACTGTATCGCTACGCGCCCGATAACGCGGAGCTACGGAAAATTCTGGTGACCAATCCGGCCGAGCTGTTCCGCTTTCACGATTGAAAGCGCTGCCTAGGTCAAGGGCTTCCGGCGAACCTCGTCCGGCATTTCGGGCAAGTCCTGCTAAATCCCGCTGAGCAGAAACTGCAGCAGCGTCAGGTTGAACTGAGCAGGATTCTGCACATCGCAAAATGAATGCCGGCTCCCGCAGCGACCATCAGCGCAACACCGCAATCAAAGTTTCAAACGACCATAGCAGAGCGACAGCCTTTGAGCCATTAGCTAAGTCGTTCCGTTCCACCATGCGGAACGCGCGCAATATGCACCCAAAAAGTGACACGGTCGAACTTCCGTCCGCTGGGGCTCGGGTAAATTTTTAGGGTTTACGGTTCAAATGCATGCGAGAATTAGGAGTATCAGCATGTTGAATCGTTTGACCGTGTCCGCGCTGCTTCTGGCCGTGGTCCTCGCTGCGGCGCTCATCATTCTGCTGGTGTTTTCTTTCAGCGCCTGGGACTCCTGGCAGCGCCTCCACACCACCAACCGCATCGCGCAAGTCGCCGACGCCTCAGCCAGCATGTTCAAGGCGATGACTCGCACGCGCGGTTCCGGCACGAACAGCAACCGTATCCTCCTCAACGAAGACAAGCTCGACGGCGAGGTGGAGCGCTTCATCCGCAGCATGCGCGACAGTCAGATGCAGGCCATAGCCCATGCGCTCGAGGTACTGCCGACCATCGGATTTGCTCAGCAAGACACGCTGGTTCCGGAGTTCGACCGCCTGTTCAAGACGGTGACCGCACAGCAGACCGAATTCTTCCAGGAGATGGCCAAACCGAAGGCTTCGCGCCGCATCACGCTCGGCAAGGAATATATTGATACAGAGACGACGCTGCTCGCGCTGCTCGACAAGATCTCAAGGTTACTCGCAAGCGAAGTGAACCATCAGGATGCCGTCGTCGATCAGTTGCTCCTGATCAAGCAGTCCGCCTGGATGTTGCGCAACGCGGCCTCCGAGGCATCGCAGGTCGTATCCGCCAGCCTTGCGAGCGGCAAGATCACGCCGGAGGCCCGGTTGGCCTACCTCAAATTCGTCGGCGGCGCGGAAGCGGCCTTCAAGGCCCTGCAATTGTCCATTGAAAGCATGAAGTCGTCGCCAGCACTCTCGGCCGCCATGGAGAGCACCAAAACCAACTATTTCGACACGCAATATACCGCGCTGCGCGACCGCCTGATCAATGCGCTCGCCACCGGTGAGAAGCCGGAGATGGAGGCCAAGGAATGGACCCCGCTCACGGTCGGCCACCTCAATGCCGCCGTCGCCGTTGCGGACGCCGCGCTCGAGGCCGCCAAGACTCATGTCACGGAGCAGCATTCGATAGCGCGGCGCTCGCTGACCCTTCAGCTGCTCTTCTTGGTTGCGGCAATCGCCTTCTCCTGCGGCGCCACGCTGATGGTCGGCCGCCGCGTGATCCAGCCGCTCAACCACATCCGCGACGCCATGCTGAAAGTAGCCGGCGGCGATCTTGCCGTCGAAACCGGCTATGGTGAGCGCGAGGACGAGATCGGTGCATTGGCGGGCGCGCTGGAAACCTTCAAGCAGCAGGCTGCGGACAAGCTGAAGATCGAGGCGCAGGAACGCGAGCGCAATGGGGGCGCTGCGGCACGCCAGCGCGCGATCGAGAACTATGTCGGCGAGTTCGAGAGCCTGGTGCGCGGGACCCTGCAACAGCTCAGCGAGGCCTCGGGCGCGATGCGCAACACCTCCTCGAGCCTGACGGCAGTCTCGCGCAAGACCAACGAGCGGGCCGAGTTCGCGCAGAAAGCCTCCAGCGACGCCTCGCTCAGCGTCGAGAGCGTCGCGTCGGCGTCGGAGGAGCTCAGTGCATCCATCAACGACATCAGCCAGCAGGCCGCGCATGCCGCAGGCATCGCGAGCCGCGCCGTGAACGAGGCGAGCCAGACCGACGGCACCGTGCAGGGGCTTGCCAAATCGGCTGGCCGGATCGGCGAGGTGGTCGGCCTGATCAACAGCATCGCCGCCCAAACCAACCTACTCGCACTCAACGCCACCATCGAGGCCGCGCGTGCTGGCGAAGCTGGCCGCGGCTTTGCGGTGGTTGCCTCCGAGGTCAAGTCGCTGGCAAGCCAGACCGCGAAGGCGACCGACGAAATCTCGGAGCAGATTGCCGACATCCAAAAGGTGGCGGGCGATGCGGTCGACGCCATCAAGCGGATCGGCAGCATCATCGGTGAGGTCAACGAGGTCGCAACCGCGATCGCCGCTGCCGTACAGGAACAGGGAGCTGCGACCCAGGAAATCACCCGCTCGACCCAGTTCGCCGCCCAGGGCACCAAGAACGTCTCGGAAAATATAATGGGCGTCAAAGCCGACGCCGACGCCTCGGCCTCCGTCGCGGAGAACGTCAAACGGGCGTCCGAGACGCTCGAGACCCAAAGCCAGCATCTGGGACAGCAAGTGACGGAGTTCTTGACCAAGATCCGCGCGGCGTAACTTCCGCTGGGGCGCTGAGAGGGCCTTACCACCCCACGGCTGCGCTTCGGCTGTTGTCACGGCCGCAAGGCGCCCTTCGGAGCGTTACGTCCCGAGCGAAATGAGGGGGAAAAGATTCCTGTTCGGAGGGGCTACCACTGGCCACGGCCTGAAACGATGACAAAGGCGGCTAAACTAGTCTCGAGAAAGTTCGCCACCTGGTCCAAGATCGCGCGATCCGGGCAGATAAGCCGCGATGAAGCTTGGACGATTGCGAATACGATCGTACCAATCGCTCACGCGAGGAAGCTCGCGCCACATATGTGATAGCCCGCAATCGTCCATTCGTAAGATGGTAGGTGTTATGCTGGCATCGGCGATCGTATATTGCGACCCGACCAACCATGGCCCATCTCCCAGCGTTTGTTCCATCCGATCCAGCGTTTGGCGGAGCTTATCCAGCGCCTCGCTCACATCCGATTCACTAAAGCCTTTCCTGCCCATTTTTCGGTAGAAGTGCTTTCTTAGTGGAAGCTGCTCCGTATACTCGAAGAATTGCTGCTCGGTCATCTTCGACCATGCCGGAACGAAATAGGCATTAAACGACGGCACACGGATCGCCGGCGTAGGAACCTCGTCGATGTATTGGCGCCAGGCTCGCATGTGAGCAACCGCTCTGGCCTCCCTCGGCCGCACTGGCCTCTCCGGAAAAACATCTTCGAGATACTCGTTGATGACGGAGCTATCGATGATTGGAGCGCCGTCATGCACAAGTGTGGGGACAAGACCATTCGGATTAATTTGCAGATAAGTCTCGGCCAGATGTTCCCCTTTGGATAAATTGACGACCTTGCTCGTCCAATCCAGATGCTTCTCGGCCAAGACCAACCGCACCTTCTGACTGCAAGTGGAAGTTAGCGCGTGATGAAGCTCCAGTGACATCCCGTCCCCTCTCTGTGCTCTTTTACAGGACGTTACAAATTATAGGTTGGCGAGCGCTCGCGGTACGTCCACCCGGAACGTACAGCAGCAATCCGTGAGACCGCACAGCGACCAGATCCGCATCGACGAGATGCATCCGCCATTTGCCGTTACCCCGCGGTCGGACAAGACGGCCTGCTAAATGAGTCGCGAAAGAAATTGCGCGCGGCCGTCGGCACCAGCACCAAAGTCCCAATCGTCATGCCGTAGCCTCTCTGTCCTAGGCCCGCGATGGCAATCCAAGAAGTGCGCGCGTCTCCGAAGCAGTGGCGATCTGCCCTCCAAGCTCCTCGACGATATGCCTTGCCTTCTCCACCATCTGCGCATTCGATTCTGCAAGAACGTCCCGCTTCATCAGCACTGCATCCTCGAGGCCGACCCGAACGTGCCCCCCCGCGAGATAGGACATAGCCACGGCCGGAAAGCTCCACCGGCCTGTTCCGAACGCCGTGAAAAATGTTCCAGCAGGCAGAAGGTTGCGCGCGTAAAGTACGGTCTCCTGCGAAGGTTGGAACCCATACTTGATGCCCATCACAACTGAGACCAAATGCGGTCCCGGGAGCGTCCCGTCCTTCACCAGATCGGCCAATAGAGCAATGTCGCCCGAATCGAACAGTTCGATTTCCGGTTTGACGCCAGCCCCTCGAATGACGGTGGCCATCTTGCGAATGTTGGACGGCGTGTTGATGACGACCTCTTTGCCGAAGGTCATGGTGTTGAGATCGAGCGTGCATATATCCGGGCGCAATGCAGCAATATGGGTAACCCGAAGCTCGGGTCGGAGAAAATTCGTACCCGGACCGGCAATCTTGGGGTCCTCTTCGGAAGGTACGAACCGGCCGCCAGGCCCCGTTGTGACGTTAAGGATGAGATCCCTGTTCCTACCGCGGACGCGTTCGACCACGTCACGATAATATTCGAGTTCCATGGAAGGTTTTCCCGTCGAAGGATCGCGGACATGGACGTGTGCGATCGCGGCTCCCGACTCTGCCGCACCAAGGCAAGCATCGGCAATCTGCTCGGGGGTAATCGGCAGATGAGGCGTCATCGCTGGCGTGGTGTGATTGCCCGTGACGGCGCAGGTGATGATGACTTTGTCCGTCGGATTCCGCATGGCTCTCTCGAAACACTCATGAGTATTGGAGGCTGCCGAGCGGAGACAATTCGGCCGAACGCGCCCCAGTCATCCGACCTGAAGTTGGCGCGAGATAAACCGCAATCATTATTAACGATCATTCCGACAGTCGGAACAACGGTAAAGCGAACGAGGGCATAGCGTTTCATGACTCCCGTTTCCTATTCGTGTCGAGATAATCTCGACCTGCGAATAACGGGAGGGATAAAGATGAGAACGGTATTGAATGTGTCTGCCAGTGCAATGCTGGCATTGATTGCGGCGTCAGGATACGCGCTCGCGCAGGGGGCCACGAACCCCGAGGCACGGCTAAAGGAAAAGAACATTACGCTGCCGCAAGCACCTTCGCCGTTCTACAACTATGTAAACGCTGTGCAAGTGGGGAATTTGCTGTTTCTTTCGGGAAACACGCCATACGCTCCTGGGGGATGGAAATTCAAGGGCAAGGTCGGGAAAGACCTGACCGTACAGGAAGGTTATGACACCGCGCGGCAGGTCGGGTTGATCATGCTGGCGGAAGTCCGAGACGCGCTTGGTAGCCTTGATCGCGTAAAACGCGTCGTCAAGGTGTTGGGCATGGTCAACTCAGCTGACGGGTTTGTTGATCAGCCGCGTGTCATCAATGGATTTTCCGACTTGATGGTCGACGTTTTTGGAGAAGCCAAGGGTAAACACGCGCGTTCTGCCGTAGGGGTGGCAGGACTTGCGGTCAATAGCGCCGTGGAAGTCGAAATGATTATCGAGGTCGAATGAGCGAACGCTGCGCGCGCAATCCAACTGATCGTCGATCGCCTGGGTGATCCGCTGAGGCTCATCCTCACCAGCAGCCAAGTTGACGACATCACGCGTTAGCCGAGAGCGGCAAAGTGGTCTCATTCGACAGACCAGCGCTACAAAATGAGGAAGCTTCGATGTCAGAGATCCAGCATTTCGCCCCGCCGCCCGGCGTCAAGTCACCGCCGCTATCCTTTGCCGCGCGCACCGGCGATTTGCTATTCGTCTCGGGCATTCCCGGCTTCGACGCGGATCGCGCGCTGGCCGAAGACTTCGAGACCCAGTTCGGCCTTGTCGTCGACAACATCAAGCGCGTGCTCGACGAGGCCGGGGCGACATTCCGCAACCTGGTCAAGGTCAACGTGCTGTTGACTCGCGCCTCCGATTTCGCCGCGATGAACGCGCTGTATGCATCCGCGTTCGGGCCCGCGCCGTATCCGGCACGCACCACCTGCGTGGTGGCCGCACTGCCAGATCCGAAGATGCTGATCGAGATCGAATGCGTGGTGCAGTTGAAGAAATAGTAGCGTGGATCAGCCGGAGCTTTCAATAAGCTGTCCATTAGGTCCCGATCAGGGAGGCTGAAGTTGTCGAAGCTTTTGCGATCTCCGAGCGAAACCGAATAGACGTCCATGAGAATGTCCGGCTCTCGCCGCGTGGTCGAGAGCAAATTGTTCGGCCGGTGCAGAGTGGGTAGGGGCAGCAGGCCGCCCCTAGGTGTCTGCCCGCGAACCATACGAAAGTGGTTTGATCGATATTGCCGCAAGGGACTGAGAGACCGCTCTTCGCGGCAGCACCGTCCGCGCAGCCCGACACCTCGGGCCGAAGCGACCACCAACACATTCAGACCGGCGCTTCGCGGCAATCTGAGCATGGTGTGAAGAACACCGTCAGTTCATTAGGGGCAGGAAGTGCGGAGACCTTGATGCACCGCGTTTTTCAAAGTTTCATTGATCTACTATCAAGCGCTGGAGATGCCGAAGGCTTTTCCAAAGCAATCGCTACGGCAGCAGCCGCGATGGATTTGTCCTGCTTTGCATATCTTGCGCTGCCACTTCGGCAAGGCAAAGAACCTCTTGTAATTTCCACATATCCTACTGATTGGGTTAAGCACTATTTATGCCGCCATTACGACCGCCTTGATCCGGTCGTTATGCAAGCGCTCCAAGATCCAGAGCCCTTCCGGTGGGGCTTGGGGTTAGCCGCGAGACACCTCTCTTCGGCGCAGCACAAGCTACTTTCTGAAGCTTCCGGGTTTGGAATTCGATTTGGCTTTACAGTTCCTATTCACGATGGTCACGGTCCCATCGCTGCATTGACCTTCTCCACAGACGAAAAGCGGCCGCAGTTCGAAAGCTGCATCAATTCGCACGCGCGCGTCCTTCAACTCATGGCAATGTACTTCCATGCGCACGTTCGACGTAAGCTTTCGGGCGATCGGAGGCTCGGTGAGGTGCTCCTTTCTCCTCGCGAATTCGAATGCTTGAGTTGGGCTGCAGAAGGCAAGAGTTTTTGGGAAATCGGACACATCCTTGGCATCTCACGTCATACCGTGGCCTCATATCTTGATAGTGCGAAGGAAAAGCTGGGAGTGCGTACGATCGTGCAAGCGGCGACACGCATGGCGGCTGCAAAAGGAAATTCGCACAATTAAGGCGCGCATCCCCCGTAGGTAAGGGTGATGCCTCCGATCACGAAACGAGCTTCCATGAGGCACGACAAATGCTGCTAGGAGGCAATCATGATTCAGCTCATCACAGAGCGGCGCTACGGCAATTTTGCGGAAATTCTTATCGCAATGCACCAACTCCGCTATCGAGTTTTCAAAGAGCGGTTGGACTGGGAAGTCCACACCAGCGGAGATATGGAAGTTGACAGCTTCGACGCCCTCCATCCTACGTATCTTGTGCAGCTAGCAACCGACGGCCGGCTACAGGGCTGCGTTAGACTACTTCCATCTGTCGGGCCTACTATGCTGAGTGAACTTTTTCCTGTGCTTCTAGCTGGTCAAAGTGCACCATCAAAACGCTCAATATGGGAAAGCAGTCGATTCGCACTGGACGTGGCTACAGATGCTCCTAAGGGGAAGCACGCTATAGCTTGCGCAACATATGAAATGTTCGCTGGCATGATCGAGTTCGGCCTCTCGCGACGACTTACTGATATCGTCACAGTAACCGACGCTCGAATGGAGCGAATCCTGCGCCGGGCCGGCTGGCCCTTACGACGCCTAGGCAACCCCTGCAATCTTGGAAATACGTTGGCGGTTGCAGGCTATCTCGAGATATCCACTGAGGTGCTGACTAGGATTCGTAATGCGGGCGGTTTCGCCGGACCCGTTCTTTGGGAGCCGGTCGTTCTCGCTGTCGCCTGACGTCATTATCATAAGACGAACAGTTCTGTTAGCTCCTAAGCGACATCGCTGCCCCGTAGCGTATGCGGCTGTCTGCTTCGGGGCTGTGAGAAACGAGAAAATGAATAAGCTACGCATGTCCCGAGTGCTCGCTGTTGACCTGCAGCAGCTGCAGTTTGCGATCGCAGCCGCTAACCATGGGAGTATTCGGCAAGCCGCCGAGTTGCTCTCTATTCAACACTCGATCCTGAGTCGATCTATTCGTCAGTTTGAGCACCGGATCGGTGTCACCGTATTCGAACGTTCAGGCGGAGGAGTAAAGCCAACGCCGGCTGGGCGAAGCGTCCTGAGGATGGCCGGGTTAATTTTGGAGCAAGTCGACATACTAGTGGCAACAGCGAGATCGAATGGCCGAGGGGAAGCTGGCCGTCTTTCGATCGGCTTTTGCACCTCCATTTCCGCGGGGAACCTGCGAGCGACGCTGATGGAATTCAGGAGCCGGTTTCCTCGGATAGAACTCGCAACGATTGAGCGGTCGCGAACACGTCTGGCAACGGCACTGCGAAACGGCACGGTCGATATTCTGATCGTAACTGGGGAGGTGCCGCTGACGGACAACAACGTTCGTCCTCTCTGGAGTGAGCGGATCTTGGTCTCTCTGGCGGATACCCATCCATTGGCCGAGCGCAACGTAATCTACTGGACGGACCTTCGGAACGAGACCGTTCTATTGAGCCAGCACGATCCCGGACGAGAGTTCGAGGATCTCCTGGTATCAAAGCTTGCTCCTGCTGAAGGTCGCCCCAGGATCGAGCGGCATGACGTCAATCGAGGCATTATTAAGAGTCTTGTCAGCATGAATCTTGGAATCAGCTTGGTCCTGGAATCAGAAGTTGGCGCAAGCTTCGCTGGGCTAGTCTATCGCGAATTGCGCGACGGGACCGGAGCAACGCGCTTTGGTTTTTCGGCCCATTGGCGAGCCGACAATGAAAATCCAACTATGGAAGGCTTTCTCAAACTCTTGGCCGAACGCTATCCTTCGCTGACGTCCGGTGATTGAGTCATACGACGCCGTTTTGTAAATCCACGATCCGTAGCCATGAACCGCGCCAGCATGGGCGCGATGAGCTTACTCGGATCGATGACCGGCTGACCCGTTTCTCGGGCAAGGGCTGCCGCGTAAGCAACCAGATCTCGATGCACGTCAGCCGGCAATTCAACGGTGACCTTGACGGGCTTGTCATTTGGAAGCGCCCCGATCTTAAGCTTGGCCATCTTCGTTCCTCACCCTCTGTAAGGCTCAAGTACGAGGTCGCGATTGACGATCACGCGAACCGGAAACCCCGGCCTGATCGTTAGCGTTGGTTGGATATTGAGATTGCGTTGAACGATCTTCTGGCCAGTTTGGTTTAAGCTATCGCTCGATCCGCGGCGAAGGGCTTGGATGATGTCACCGTTGTTGCCGGTGTCGGAGCCGGCTCCCACTTCGCTGCCGACAGCCAGCAGCGTCGA
Organism: Bradyrhizobium sp. S3.3.6; assembly: GCF_040546905.1. Classification (NCBI taxonomy): domain Bacteria; kingdom Pseudomonadati; phylum Pseudomonadota; class Alphaproteobacteria; order Hyphomicrobiales; family Nitrobacteraceae; genus Bradyrhizobium; species Bradyrhizobium sp. S3.3.6. Next base: position 179,939 of record NZ_JBEPOT010000001.1, read on the forward strand.
AAGGGCTGCAGCCTTGAACAGCTCGCCCCAATGGTTGTCGACTTCATCTTCCAACCCTGAATATCCTGCCGCATCCGCGCCCGGCTGTCGCTCCAGGACGATCGAACGACCGTTCGGCATGATCAAGCGTGTCCAGACCAGCAGCACGCGTGACTGACCGAATGCGATCTGGCTGTCATAGGTTCCGATCAAACGAGCTCCCTGCGGGATCAGCAGTAAGCGACCGGAGGGCGTGTCAAAAACATTCTCGGTCACCTGCGCCGTGATCTGCCCGGGCAGATCTGAGCGGATCGCGGTGATGAGAGCTCCAGAAATTACCGTTCCTGCCTGAACCACATAGGGCGAAGCTGGTTTCGTGACGCGATCCGGGCTTGTGGTACGGCGATCAACTGACGCGTTGACGAAGGCAAGTTTGCGGTCCTGGCCGTTCTGCGCAAAGCCATCGTCAGTTCCCGGCATGGACGATGGGGCGGCTCGATCAAAGCTTGAGGTCTGGGCTGCAGCAGGCGTCGTCTCGCGAATATTGGTGGAGGCGAACAAACGGCTAATGCGCGCGGCTTCGATCTCCTGGTCGCGACGCTGCTGCTCCTGATCGAAGCCTGTCGCGGCTGTGGTTGGCGGCTGTCCCTGAGCGGCGAGGATTGGGCGGCCGAGATCACCAGGAAGCGGCGGCCCCAGCGAGGGCACCTGGCGCGGAACACCAGTATAGTCCCGCGGCAAACCGGCGAGGCCATCAGCGACGTTATGGTGATCGGTGCTGTAGAGTTCGTCCGGCGCGGGTCCGCGCGGGCGGTTGTTTTGGAGAGCCCAAAGCACGGCCCCCCCAACAAGAACCAATGCAACGGCGGTCCCTCCCGCCAGCACCTTACGGGACAGCCGCGTGACGCGTGGATGATCTGCCCTTAACCGGAAGTCCTGCGCCAATTCTTCCGACCTGTTCGGTTCGCCGGGCTGCCCGTTACTGTCATTGCTCTGAAGTGTGCTCATGACGACGGCCTCCCGTCGGTCCGGACAATCCGGACTTTCTGCTGATGCTCGCCACCGAGCCGCAACTCCGCGGCCGCAAAGAGCCGGTCGACGATCAGGACGTTGCCATAGGCGCGGTAGTTCACAATCTCGGTCTTGCCGTCATGGCCAATGACGAAGAGAGGTGGCATCTCGCCTTGAACGATTCCTTGCGGGAACTCGATATAGACCTTGCGACCATCGTCATAAGCGGTCAGCGGCCGCCAGGGCGGGCTGTCACCCTCAATGGCATAGCGGAAACGACGCTGCGTCGGATCGGGTAGCACCGGAGCCAAGGGAACGGACCGCACCCTGCCCCGTCGGTCCTCGGGATAGTACCAGGCGACCGAAGGCATATAGGGCTTTTCACGGGCGCGTAGCTCGATCAGATAGGTGCGCCGATCGGTGTTGACGACGAGATTGGTTTCGATCGAAGCGCGCGTGGGCTTCACCAGAATATGGACGCGGCGGGTATCTCCGTTACCGCTTTCGGTATCGCCGACCACCCAACGAACGGTGTCGCCTGCTGCAACTGGACCCGATCCCGTGAGTTGTTCGCCTTCCTCAAGCGCGATATCGGTGATTTGTCCGGGCGCGGCATAAACCTGGTACAACGCACCCGGACTGTAGGCGTAGATCTGCGCAGCGTTGAAATATCCCCTCTTGCGTGGTTCGACGCGAGCCGCGCTGTTCGCCGTCTCGACCCGGCTCACCGGCTCGGTCTCCTCCTTGCTACCTGACTTTCCGCCAAGGGCCGGTTTCCACAGTGGGGGAACATGAAGCGGCCGCAGCTTGTCGTCAGCAGCTACGGGCGGTTGAGGCAATTGCGGAACATCACTGTCGTAGCTGATCTCGGGTGGCTTGAACGTGGAGCAACCACCCAAAGCCGAGGCACACACCAGCAGTGCTGAAAGTATCGCCATTCGGAGCGCCAGACCATCTGATCTGAACGAGATGGAGCGACTGGATGAAGCAACGCGCAGAGAAGTCCTATTGCGAAATAGCGTATTCACTGCCCAAGCTCCTTCGACCAGTTGATGGCGTGGACGTAGACGCCGAGGGGGTTCTTGCGCAGCCGATCGGCATCGCGCGGCGTCTCGATCACGACGCTGAGAATGGCAGTCCAGCGCTCGGTTGAACTGAGAGATCCGTTGTCGTAAGCCCGTTGGACCCACGCCACCCGAAAACTCTCCATCGACGCGCGAATAACGCTCGATACCTCGACCGAGACCTGCACCTTACCGAGCCTGGCAAAGGGATCGTTGGTTCGGGCGTAGTCATTGAGAGCGGCAGCACCACGATCGGTCGTGAAGTCGTAGGCGCGCAGCCAATTCTGACGCAGCACGATGGCATCAGCCGGCAGGCCCCGGACATCCTCGATGAATCGCGCCAGATGGTAGGCGATCTGGGGGTCGGTCGGCTGGTAGTCTGTATTGGCCGGCGCCACGCGCTGGGCCTGGCCAAGACGATCGACCTCGACCACCCAAGGCGTGATCGTGCCTTGGGTCGATTGCCAGACGAGACTGCCGGCAAGACCCGTCGACAGCGCGAGGCATCCAAATGCCATCAATCGCCAGTTTTTTGCCTGCACGCGGGCTGACCCGATACGGTCGTCCCAGACTTGTGCTGCTTTTTGATAGGGAGTGACCGGCTCGGGCGTGCGGCCGTAGTGAACAGATGGACGTTTGAACATCAGCGGCTTCCTTCAGAGAGATCGATCGATGCGCCGCCTCCACCATGGTCGCCCGAGCGAACGGCATGGGTGACGGCTGATGCGCCATGGCTGATGGTCTGGGCACGCTTCATGCGCCGCGCCCAATCGGGCGGACTATCCGGCGCGGTGTTCCCCGTTTCGGCACCGCCTGTGGTTGGCACCTGCCCAGCCGATTGAGCGCTGTTACTGAGAATTGCCGCGGCCCGACGTAGCGGGCTTGCCACTGCCGAGAGCCCGGCATCGGCGACACCGCTGAGGCCGCCGCTGCGATAAGCCGCAGACGCACCGCTGGTGAGCGCGGCGCCACCTCGCGCGATTCCTGCTATCGCTCCTCCGGCAAGCCCGGCTCCGCCCGCAGCCAAGCCCGCGCCCGCGACAACAATGCCACCGGCAGCAAGGCCCGTTCCGACCGCGGCACCCGCGCCGAGCTGAGGTCCGCCGGACACCAAGCCGTTGGCGATCCCAGGGCCAAAAATGCCGAGACCGAGCAGCGACAATGCCGCGAGCACCAGCGCCATAGCGTCTTCGATGGTCGGCTGTCCGCCGTTGAACCCAGACGTGAATTGGGAGAACAGCGTCGAGCCGATGCCAACAATGACTGCAAGAACCAGGACTTTGATGCCTGACGAGACGACGTTACCGAGCACACGCTCAGCCGCAAATGCAGTCTTCCCGAACAAGCCAAAGGGGATCAACACAAAGCCGGCGAGCGTTGTCAGCTTGAACTCGATCAGGGTCACGAAGAGTTGGATTGCCAGAATGAAGAATGCGAGCAGCACAACGACCCAGGCGAATAACAGGACGACGATCTGGACGAAGTTTTCGAAGAAGCTGATGTAACCCATCAGACCTGAGATCGAGTCGAGGATCGGCCGGCCGGCATCGAGGCCAACTTGGGCGATCCGCCCTGGCCGCAGGAAATCCGCGGATGACAGGCCTGTGCCGGAGGCTTTCAGCCCGAGACCGGCAAAGCTCTCGAACACGATACGGGCAAGATTATTCCAGTTGCCGATCAGGTAGGCGAAGACGCCGACGAACAGAGTCTTTTTGACGAGCCGTGCGATCAGATCGTCATCGGTGCCCCAGCTCCAGAACAACGCCGCGAGGGTAATATCGATGGCAGCCAACGTCGTTGCAAGAAAGCCAACTTCGCTGCCCAGAAGACCGAAGCCAGAATCGATATAGCGGGTATAGGTATCGAGGAACTGATCGATCACGCCGGTGCCGGTCATGGCTTACTCGCTCTCCGGGAGGGCCACCGACGGATAACCTTGCGGCATCCGGCTCTGATCCTTTGGCGGCAACTCAGACGATTGGCCGGAAAGCGCGTCACTGCCAGCGGGAGCCGTGGCATTTCCCTTCTGACCGAAAAAACGACGGCGGTTCTCAGCCCAGATCCGGCGACAATCGTCGTAGGTTGCTGTTTGCTCCGGCTTAACCTTTCGGCAGCCGGCGAGGCCGGAAGCGAGCGCGCCCGTGGTCTGTGGGTCCGCCGAGTTCGACGCCGTTCCGTCGCCATCACCGCGGAGCTGAATGGCGCATGCCGCCATCACCAACATCATGGATCCGGCTGCTGCGACAATTGTCAGTCGTTTGAACCTGCTGAACGCGCTCATCAATGAAACATCTGCACGTTTGAGGATTGATACCCTTCGCCCGGGGTCAGAAACCGCCGCAGTTGCTCGCGGCCTTGATCCTGCGCCGCCGCGCGTTGAGCCGATTCAAGGTTCTGCGCCCTGCCCTGCGCTGCAACGGTCGCCGTGAGATCGGCGAGTTGCTGAGCCTGAAGCGCAAGGATCTGGTTGCCGGCCTGCGTCGCCTGCAGTGCGCCGCTCGCGCCCTGGCTCGATGTTACAAGCGCCGACGTCTGGGTACGGTTGGTATCGAGGTTGCCGACAACGCCGGCCTGCACGCGCAAGGAGTCCTGCAGCGCAGCGACCGAGTTCTGCCAGCGCGATTGCGCGTTGGTGATGAGTGCTTGATTGGATTGGCTGCTCGTCGCCGGCGCATAATTGGTCGAGAACGCGCGGTCGATCTGCTGAACGTCGTAGGCAATGCGCTGCGCCTGGGCGAGCAACTGCTGGGTGCGCTGAATCGACGATTGAAGTGGCTGCAGTGACGAATATGGCAAGTTGGCCAGATTTTTCGCCTGATTGATCAGCATCTGCGCCTGGTTCTGCAGCGACGTGATCTGATTATTGATCTGCTGCAGCTCTCGCGCCGCTGTTAGGACATTCTGGGCATAATTGTTCGGATCGAAGACGATCCACTGCGCAGATGCCGGCGACGTGACAGCAAGCGACAAGGCGACGGCGCTCGCCGCCACAAGAACGCAAAGACGTCTCACAACGATGTCTCCAGATTGCTCAGATTGGGGATCAGGTCACTGGCCCACGAAGCGTCGCGATGTCGGAGCCAGGCGGGCACGAAGCCGTCGCGGCCGTGTTCTGCGAGCAGCCGCTCGATCGCCGCCTGATCGGTCTTAGAAGAAGCTGCCGTAAAGGCGAGCGCGACTTCACCCAGACCCAGTTCGAACATTCGGTTGCCGCGGCGGGACTGACAGTAGTAGTCGCGCTTCGGTGTTGCCCGGCTCAAAAGCTCGATTTGCCGGTCGTTGAGACCAAAGCGGCGATAGATCGCGGTGATCTGCGGCTCGATCGCGCGTTCGTTCGGCAGCAATATGCGGGTCGGACAGCTCTCGATAATGGCAGGCGCAATCAATGAGCCGTCGATGTCGGAGAGTGACTGCGTAGCGAAGATGACGGAGGCGTTCTTTTTGCGCAACGTCTTCAGCCATTCGCGCAATTGCCCGGCAAAGTCCTCGTCATCGAGCGCGAGCCAGCCCTCGTCGCCTTCGACCTTCACCAGCGAGGCGTAGATCGGGGCCGGGAAGGTCGGATCGTCGAGCTTGACCGAGAGGTATTCGCGATCGGTCTCGCGGGCGGTCTTCTTCCAGGCGGCACCGAGCTCGGTCGTACCGGCGAAGATGCGGTAGTCGGGCGCCTTGTCGTTGTCCTTCTCGGATGCCGCGAACTTTGCCTTGAGGTTCAGGGTCAGCGTCTTGATCGAACCGATGTAGCCATTGTCCGAAGCGGTGAAGGTGCCGATGGTAGCCATGGTGGTCTCCGTTTGTTGCTCGGGCCGCGCCCGTCGCAGCCTCGATGGCGATCCTTGGCCCGGGGAGCGATCGGCCCGCAGCCTTCAGGCCCGCAGCGACAGCAGAGGACGGCGATAGCCTGCTTTTTTGTCTTCCGCGAGGAATGCCGCCACTTCGCGGCAGGGGAAAAAAGCAGGCGCAGCCGTTGCGGGAAGGCGATCGAGGCTCTTGCCGGCCCTCGGGCCTGATCAGCCCATTCGAGGTTGCGTTGGACGCGCCATGAATGAACTGACGGAGACCACCATGGCGGCCGACATCGGCGCAGCACAAGGACACAGCCGGATCAATCGGGCACCTGCTGACACCAGCGCATCAACGGCAAAAAGGGCGCGTCCCGGCAAACGCTAGCGATCCTGATCGCACTCTCGCGTACGGCGGCGAAGGTATGCTTGGGAATGATCCGTCAGGCAGCGATCTCGATACTCCGGTCAACACACGATCAAAGCAGTCGGCCTCATCACCTGCTGCTGACTGGCGAGCACGACAGAGCGGTGACCTTCGGCTGCCGCTGACGGCGTAGATCAGAGTGATCGAAGTCTGGATCGTGACGGGCCTTCCATGCATCGATCGCCGCTGTGCGCAAAAAGAAGCGACCGCGCGCCGGTCAGGCGCGCGGCCGAGAATTTTGAGCTGGCCGGGGCCGCTCGCGCGGCCCCGGCTCAATCCTCATTCTGCGGCTTGCGAATACGCATCATCGCTCTGCGTCTGGACTTGCTCATCTGACCGATCCTTGGGCTTGGCCGTCCTGAGCAAAGACGGCAGCCAGTCGGTCGCGGCCAGCAACTGTTCGGCGGCTTCCGCCATATCGACCTTCTTCATATCCACCATACGCTCGGCCGCCTCACCGCTCACGCCTTCGCAAACCGCCTCCAGAATACGCGCCTTGGTGACGCGGCCGAGATAGCTGCGCACCGTCGGCCGCCAGTAGCCGGTCATGTCGAGCGAAACGGCTTCCGCCAGCCGGTCGGCTGTTGCGAGGGCGCGGGGCCTCCGGTCCCACGGCAGTTTGACCGCGTTGACGGTCAGCGCGACACAATGGGCGAACAAGGCCAAGCGGCTATCGTGGTCGAGTTCGGCCACGAAAGTCCAAAGGCCGGCAACATCGCGAGGCATCTGCCTTGCCCAATTGGCGTGGCGGTCCGCCCATGCCTTGCCGGCGGGCGTGTCCTCGATCCCGTCCGCATGCCCAGCCAAATCCGTCTTGATAGGCTGGATACCGACAATATGGGCGTCCGCGCCGAAATAGAAGATTTGCGCCGCGAGCGCATGCGTCACTGCCACGGTCGCGGTTTCGGACTGTTCGCTCAGATTGAGGCGCAGTCCCAAGGTGCGATGTGCGGTGAGGTCCCGAACGAGAACGTCAGACAGCGGGCGGTCGTCCTCTTCCTCGTCGGCGGCACCTGCATCCTCCCCGCTCTCATCCTGCGCTGCCTGACCGTCTGCTCCCTCTGGATTGCCTGCCATTGACGCCTGCGTGGTTTGCTCCGCTTCGGCTTGCGGCTTTTCGTCCGCGGGCCGGATGAAACCACGTTCGATCCGGATAGCACCGTCGTGATTGAGGATCACGAATGCACCGCCACGCGCAACGTCGTCGCGGTCGTACGCCTGCCGCTTGGCTTCCAGCCGCTCGATCTCGGCCTCAAGCTCGCCGAACCGGGCGTCCACATCATCAGGAAGTTCATCGGCCGTCTGGTGCCGATCGGTGAGGCGGTCGAATTCCGTCTGCGCCGCCTCAAGGGCGGACTTGTCTTCCGCCGAAAGCTCGACCGGATGCGGATAGGTCCGCCTCATGCCGTGCGTGTGCGGGAAATCAAGATGAGCTTCCGTCCATTTCCATCCCTCGGCCGCCCGAACCGCATCTGCTTCGCGACCAAGTTTTGCCGTGACGAGCAAATCAAGCAGCGCCACGTCTTCCAGATAGCCGCCGCGATCCTCGGTGAAGAGGTCCCGAAGGATCGAGCCGCCTGCTTCGGTGTACGCTTCGATACCGACAAAGCGCGCGCGGCGGTCGGTTGCGGCCACATGGGTTTCGGTGAGCATGCGACGGATGGTGCTGGCATCCCGGTTATAGGATAGCCGCTCATAAACACTTTCCTGCCGGGCATGATCATCGGTGATAGCAAAGGCCATCAACTGCTCAAGAGCCAGATCGCCCTCGCGATAAACCTGCATCAGCTTCGGAGAAATTGCGCCCAACCGCAGGCGCTGCCGCACCACATGCGGCGTCACGCCGAAGCGGGCGGCGATTTCCTCGGCGCCGAAGCCGCGCTCTTCCGCCAGCTTCTTGAACGCCTCAAACTGGTCAGCGGGATGCATGTTTTCCCGGGTGACATTCTCGTCCAAGCTGATTTCGTGCGGATCGTTCGCGGTGTCCACGATGCACCGGATCGGCTCGGTTTTCTTGATCTCCTTCCGCTTTACCCGCAGAAGCTGGGCAAGCCGCCTGCCCTCGCCGATGGTCACGAAATAGAACCCGGTAGGCGCATCCTCGCCATCGACCTCTGGCTCGACGACCAGATTTTGCAGAATACCCTTGGCCGCGATGCTCGCCGCATAGGCCTCGATCGCCGCATCGCTGTGCGGCGTCTTGCGCGCATTCTTCGGGGACTTCTTGAGCTTGTTGAGCGGAATGAGAACTTGCGTTCCGTTCTCGGGGAGTTGTTCAATCTGCTTGGCCGACATGATCGATCTCCTTTTGCTTTCATGGGTGCAGGGCGCACTCCGCGCCTGCGCCCCTGCCCGTCGGCGAGACCAGGGGTAGCAAGTGCCAGGGCGACCCGAGCGGAGGGGGATCGCCCGCCCGAGAGGGCCGCTCGAAGAGCGGGTCTGCACAAGCGCGTGCCAGGATTTCCGGTGTTGAGAATCTGAGAAAGCGCGGAAGACCGGGGAGACCGCTCGGATCGGCGCCGGCGCCAGCCGGCGCTTTACCCTGGCGCGCGCGAGGGGCGGAGCCCCCTTAGGTCTAGAAGATGGGGCATGGTGGGTGGTGTAAGCCGTGCCCGGCAGAGAATAAGGCACCCGCAGGAGGGTCAGCATAGCGCCGACGCGATAGCGACGGGACCCGGGACCGAGTGCAGTCGCGAGACCGGTTAAGAAGGCACCCGAACGAAGGGCAGTGATAGCGACGCCGGAACGAAGTGACGGCGGGACCGAGGGCGAGTGCCTCCGGCGAGCGACACATTATTGTGCGCGAGGGATCGAAGCCGCACGGCCGAGACGCTACGCGGCTCGGTTCACGAGAGCCCGGTCCGGCACTTGCCGGACGCGCACAAACGGAAATGAAGCGCTAGCTGAGGCTTTGGATTTCCTCGCGGGTTCGCGGGGGCGTACCACTCCAAACCTTGAGTTTCCGCCATTGCGAATCCCAGCCATGTGCTAGCAGCCGGAACGAATGATAGAGAAAACGATTCGCCGTTCAGGAGCTATTCCTATGCTGATGACAAGTGAACGAAGACCGGCGATACGGACGATGCGCGGATGGGCGATTGACGTGCTCCAGGAAGCTGGCGCCATCCGCGAGTGCGAGGAGCACGGTTGGATGCAGGACCGCGCCGATCCGCATGCAAGGGAGCGGGCCTTCGATATCGCCCGCGCAGAACCGCCCGCAGGCGTCTCCCCTGATGCAGCGGCGGCCGAGGTTCGCGACGTGCTGAACTCGATCGGTGATACTTGCCCAGAATGCCCGCCCGATTAGAAGGACCGGCGCCGAGCAGACGGAAACTAACCCCGCGCGCGCCGCAGCGTAGCTTCCAATCGCTCCTTCTCCTTATCCCAGCGGGCTTTTTCGGCTTGCGATCTCTTCTCGAGAGCCTCGACCTCGGCCTGGATGGCGGCGGCCCGCTTCGCGTGCTCTTGCTCAGCCTTGTCCAGCGCAGCCTGCGCCTTGTCGACCGCCTGCTGACGGCGTTCACGGTCCTTCTGCCCTGGCGGCCTCTTCCTTCGCCCGTTCAAGCTCGCGGCGCGTCTGCTCCCGTTCGTAGGCGAGAGCGGCCTTCCGCTCCGTAGCCTTGTCGACGGGGCGAGAGGAAGGCTTCTTCGCCTTTGGGCCATTCGACTTGCGGGCGGCTTTCTTTGGTCCGCCGCCGCCAAGATCGGTCGGCAGCTCGGCGTGTTCGCTGAAAGGTCGGTCGGTTCCAACCGGGCGCCTGAGAACGACGCCGGGCTTTGCCATAGTCGCGGCGATAACGTCCGGGTCGTCGCTCTCCTTCGCCGCGCCCTGATGGAAGAGATTGCTGTCAGCGCCCCACGCCTCCAGCGCCGCCTTCATCGATGGCGCGGCGATCGCCAGATCGAAGAAGCCCAGCGACGTCTGATAGGTTTTCAGTTTTTTGGCCATCGGTCTGATCCGCCCTCCCCGATCGATCTTAGCGCACGCCGCGGCGCCTGCGGAACACGACGCTGCTCCCAAGCGTTCCCTAATCCTTGAAGGACGTCCATGCATTTCGCAACGCGCTCTTAACGACCCTGCCTAAGCGCCTGCAGCCGATGCTCGCTACGCTCACCGACGCGCCATTCGACGACCCCGGCTGGGTTTTCGAGGACAAGTACGATGGCTTCCGTATGATCGCGGAAATCCGGCGGGGTAAGGTTGCACTCTACAGCCGCAACGGCAAGATCATCAGCCGCAGTTATATCGAGATCGCCAAGGCGCTGGAGGGCGTGAAGGGCGACGCGGTGATCGATGGTGAGCTTGTCGCGATCGGCAAGGATGGCGTCTCGCATTTCCAGCTGCTTCAAAACGCGCTGCGTCATGAAGCGAAGCTCAAGTATTGCGCGTTCGATCTCATGTTCGAGAATGCTGTAGACTTGCGCAAGCAGCCTCTCCTCGAGCGCAAGAAGCGGCTGAAGGCGATTCTGCCGCGCGACAAGCTGATTGCCTTCAGTCCTCACCGCAAGGGGTACGGCAAGAAATTCTTCGCGGAGGCCGAACGGAAGGGTCTGGAAGGCGTCATGGCGAAGCGCGCCGACAGCGCGTATGCGTCCGGACGGCGGATTGGCTGAAGATCAAGACGGCAAAGCGGCAGGAAGTGGTGATCGCCGGCTTCACGGCACCCAGGCGCACCAGGCCATTCTTCGGCGCCCTGGTCCTCGCCGTGCGGGAAAACGATACATGGCGCTACATCGGACATGTCGGCACTGGCTTCAGCCACAAGGTCCTTGAAGACCTCCATGCCAAGCTAGTGAAGCTGACGGTCTCTAAATCACCCTTTCCGCCAAAGTGAAGGACGAGGCCGTCACAACCTGGGTCAGGCCGTCGTTGGTGGCCGAGGTCAAATTCGCGGAGTGGACGAGCAAGGGCGAGCTGCGCCAGCCCGTCTACCTCGGGCTCCGGTCCGATAAGCGGGCGAAGGACGTCGTGCGCGAGCGAGAACGTCCGCGCAAATAGCGCTTCCCTTCGAGCGTAACCGGCCAGCGAAACGAATTGAATTAACGCATTCGCCTCCTCCGCTGTAAATGCCCTGCGCGGTGGCGCGCTCAGTCGCCTCCAAGCTCGTGGATTTCCGGTCGCAAGTCCTCAGAAGTGACTTCGAGCGTCGCAAGCGTGATCGGCAGCTTAAACCGCCGCGGTCCCGCGCTGCCGGGATTCAGGTAGAGAATGCCACCGACCGTGTCGATCTTCGGCACGTGGGAATGCCCGGAGACGATGACATCGATGTCGGCGCCAAGATCGGCCTGCAGCGTCTTCAGGTCGTGCAGAACGTAGATCGACTTTCCCGCCAAGCGCACAAGGTTCGTGTCGGGGTATTCGCGAGCCCATTCGCCGCTGTCCACGTTTCCACGGATGGCGGTGACAGGCGCGATCCGGCGAAGCGCGTCGACGATCTCGGGGCGCCCGATGTCGCCGGCATGAATGATGTGATCGACGCCCGTCAGGCCTCGCTCCGCCTCGGGCCTCAACAGGCCGTGCGTGTCCGAAATGATTCCGATCCTGAACGTCATTTCCCGCCGCTCTCAACCGCGATCTCCAAAAGACGATCGAGAAGCTCTACCTGTGCGGACAGCATCTTCGTCCGCGCGAACTCGATATCGAACCATTCCGCGCGGTCGACTTCAGGAAAGGTCTGCCGTCGACCGCTTCGTGGCGGCCATTCGATCTCGAAAGTATTGCTGATCAGCGCCGCCGGGTCAAAATGGCCTTCTCCAGCGAATGCGATAACGCGCTTGCCTCCTCGCTGTCGGACCTCCCCCAGCGGTTGGAGTCGACCAATCGAAGCGCTCGGGCCGAGCTCCTCTGCAAACTCACGCCGCGCGACCTGCTCCGGAGCATCCGCTGCATCGATTTCGCCCTTCGGAATGGACCAGGCGCCGTCGTCCTTCTTGCGCCAGAACGGACCGCCGGGATGAACCAGCAGGACCTCAAGCCCGCGAGCGCCCTTGCGGTAGGCGAGAATGCCCGCGCTTAACATCGATCTCCTGGAAGTCTTTTTCAGCGCAGCCATATCGCTCCCTGCCGCGTAACGGCCGTCTGGCGTCACTGGATGCTTAGCCACACGCTAGGCTGACTTCCGCTGCGATCTAGCCGCCGGCTTCTTCGCGGCCTCCTTGGCCGGTTTCTTGCCGGCAATCGGCATCAGCATTTCCTTCTGCCCAACCGCCGCCTTGCGCGGCTTCTTGGCCGTCTTCTTCGGCGCCTCTGTCGGGCCCGTCGCGTCTCGTCCGAGGCTCTTGCGCAGCGCGTCCATCAGGTCAACGACGTTCTCACCTCGAGGACGCACTTTCGCGGTGATCGGTTTGCCCGCGCGCTTCTGATTGATGAGATCGAGAAGGGCGGTTTCGTACTGGTCTTCGAACTTGTCCGGCTCGAAATGGCCCGCCTTCTGATTGACGATGTGTTTGGCGAGATCGAGCATGTCCTTGGTGACTTTGACGTCCTGGATGTCGTCGAAATACTCGTCCGCAGACCGCACCTCGTAGGGGTAGCGCAGCAGCGTTCCCATCAGGCCCTTGTCCATGGGTTCGAGGGCGATGATGTGCTCGCGGTTGGTCAGCACCACCCGTCCGATCGCGACCTTGTTCATCTCACGGATCGTTTCACGGACGACGGCGAAGGCGTCGTGACCGACCTTCCCGTCCGGCACCAGGTAGTAGGGACGGATCAGATACCTCGGGTCGATCTCGCTGCGGTCGACGAACTCGTCGATCTCGATGGTTCGCGTCGATTCCAGCGCGACGTTCTCGAGCTCCTCCTTCGTCACCTCGATAAAGGTGTCGGTGTCGACCTTGTAGCCCTTGACGATGTCCTCGTTGGCGACCTCCTCGCCGGTGTCGGCGTCCACTTTGGCGTACTTGATCCGGTGGCCGGTCTTCCGGTTGAGCTGGTTGAACGAGACCTTCTCGGAATCCGACGTGGCCGGATAGAGCGCGACCGGACAGGTGACGAGGGAAAGACGCAGGAAGCCTTTCCAGTTAGCGCGGGGGGCCATGGCGGGGGAACTCCGATACTGATGCCGGATTCAAGACGAATGGCTCGGCTTGGTTCCGACACCGCGCCCCTACCAAAAGGATGATTTTTTCTCGGCGCGGGCTTGAGCGGACTCGACTTTTGTTCACTTTATGTTCTAATTCGGAATGACCGACCGACCCGCGAGCTGGCGCATGCCGACCCCGAAGCAGATGGAAAAACTGGCCGCTGACGCCGCGCGCAGGCCGGCTCCCTCCGCCGCGGCTCCAGATGCGCCACTCCCGGCCGAATACTGGGAATCGGTCCTCAAAGATCCTCGCGCCGGCGCGACCGGGGCCGAGATGCGGCAGCGTCGTCTTTCGGAAATTCAACGCCACGTCCTGCGCATCTCCTGCCGCCGCTGCGAGCGAACCGTGGAAATCCAGACCGCCGATGCAGTTCGATTGTATGGCGGCAAGGCGGTCTGGAAGGACGTCGCGCAGCGACTGCTCGACAACACCTGCCAGCAGCGCACCGGCAGGCATGAAGAAGACGGGTGCTGGCCGGCGTTCGAGACGCCGTAGCCCGCTCTGGATTGCCGTTCCGATCTCTTTGCGCCTGGATGTCCGGATGGCCCCGAAGCATCACCCTACGCCCCTGTCGGGCGGCGACCGCAAGACTCTGGCGAAAGAGCTCGGTAAGGCGCGCGCGATGGCCAATATCCTGGCCACCCGATCGGCGGAGACGCGGGCGAAGGGGGAAGCGCTCATCCAGCAGGCTGACAAGCTGCTATGCGAGAGTTGGAACGAACGCATGTGGTCAGACGGAGAACCGATTGATCCATCCCCGACGATCGATCAAGCGGTGAATGGCGGCTTCCCCTGGCTGGAGATCCAGTGCGCTCGCTGCAAGACGCCGAGCGACGTTGACCTCGCGGCGATGAAGCATCCGCCGACCACCTTTGTGCACGATCTCGCCAGCCGGCTGCGCTGCCGCAAATGCGCGAAGGCGGGCCGGCGTCCTTCCGCGACTCTGCTACAACTGGCTTGGCAGCCGCGCCACCCTCGGACCGAAGCCTGACCGATGTGCAATCTCTACTCGATCACGACCAACCAGGCCGCAATCAGCGCGTTGTTTCGTGTCGTGAACCGATACGTCGGCAATCTGGAGCCGATGCCCGGGGTTTTTCCCGATTACAAGGCACCGATCGTGCGCAACGGGGCCGAGGGCCGCGAACTCACCAGGGCGCGGTGGGGGATGCCGTCGTCGTCAAAGGCGCTGATGGATGCCACGAAGAAACGGGCCGAGAAGCTGCAGGCCAAGGGCAGGACCGTCGATTTCAAGGAACTGCTGCGGATGGAGCCGGACGGCGGCACGACGAACATCCGAAACGTGAAGAGCAAACACTGGACGAGATGGCTGGGAGCCGAAAACCGGTGCGTGGTACCATTCAACTCCTTCAGCGAGTTCAACAAGGGCGAGGGCGGTGATAACTGGTTCGCATTCGATGAGACCCGTCCCCTCGCCTGCTTCGCCGGTATCTGGACCAACTGGACGTCCGTCCGGAAGGTCAAGGAAGGTGAGACGACTAACGACCTTTACGCGTTCCTCACGACGGAGTCGAATGCCGAGGTCGGCGTCATCCACCCCAAGGCGATGCCCGTGATCCTGACGACGCCGGACGAAGTCGAAGCCTGGATGACAGCCCCTCTGGACGAGGCCCTGAAACTGCAGCGGCCGCTTCCAAACGACACGCTCCGGATTGTCGCCCGTGGAGTGAAGGAAGACCAGGCCGGACCGACGACGTGACCGACGAACCCTACGAACAGGCAGCGCCATCCGACCGCCAACGCAAGATCATCCACATCGACATGGACGCCTTCTATGCATCCGTGGAGCAGCGGGACAATCCGGATCTCCGCGGCAAGCCAGTCGCCGTCGGAGGATCCCGGGAGCGCGGCGTCGTGGCGGCGGCCAGCTACGAAGCGCGCAAGTTCGGCGTCAGGTCGGCCATGCCATCGGTTACCGCGAAGCGGCAATGCCCAGACCTGATCTTCGTGAAGCCGCGTTTCGAGGTCTACAAGGCGGTCTCCCAGCAAATACGCGAGATCTTCGCCGAGCACACCGCGATCATCGAACCGCTGTCGCTGGACGAGGCCTACCTCGATGTGACCGAAAATCTGCGAGGCATACCATTGGCGCGGGACGTCGCGTTGGCGATCCGTGCGAAAATCAAGGAGGTAACGGGCCTCAACGCTTCGGCCGGCATCTCCTACAACAAGTTCCTGGCAAAGCTCGCCTCAGACCACCGTAAACCCAACGGCCAGTACGTCATCACACCGGAGACGGGGCCGGCGTTCGTAGAGAACTTACCGGTTAGTAAGTTTCACGGCATCGGGCCGGCGACCAGCGCCAAGATGAACTCCCTCGGTCTCAACACCGGCCTCGACATGCGTAACCAGTCCCTCGAATTCATGCGGGCAAACTTCGGCAAGGCTGGCGCCTATTACTACTGGATATCGCGGGGCATCGACAATCGTGAGGTCCGCGCCGACCGGATCCGCAAATCTGTCGGCGCCGAAAATACGTTCTCCACCGACCTCACCGACTTCGAGGCCATGGTCGTCGAACTCGAGCCGCTCATCGACAAGTCTGGCGATACTGCGAAGGTGCCGGTAACCGGGGACGCACGGTGACGCTTAAAATGAAGTTCAACGATTTCGAGATCATCACGCGCAGTAGATCTGTGCCCGTCTCGGTTTCGAGCCGTAGCGAACTGGAGCGCCTATCGATCGCTTTGCTGCAGAACGAGATGCCGGTCCCCAAGCCGGTCCGGCTTCTGGGAGTCTCACTATCGGCGTTGCAGCATGTCGACGACGCGGAACCACAGCTGGCGCTTCCGATGTAGTCGCGTCACGTCGCTGCGGGTCCCCCCGGAGACGGACGCGCACTGGCGCGGCTTCGAAGACTTGCCTCCGACCATCGCCCGTCCGTCGTCGTTTCCGCTCCCGCTCGAACGGTCCTCTCATTTTGCGACTGGCGCGCGATGTCCCGAACCGAAGCGCGGATCGCGATCGGCCGAAAGTCCGCTGCGCGTCGTCGTTTCCACGGACACCGATAATCTGGGGACATGCCCTCGGACGCTTAACTTGTCGGTGTTGTCCACATCGTCTAGGCTGCGGGTCGCGAAAAGCGGCTGCATTCGGCCTTGAAAGCGGGCTTGAGCGAAACCCACGTTATATCAATAGTTTAAAGGCAGTGCTTGGTCGCACTTGGCTCGACGAACTCGATTTTCCAATCCGTTTGCCTTCCGACCGGGCTTCCGCTTGCGGACGGCTATCGCTACGTTTCGCGAAGCTGCAGATAAGTACGAGCGATTCGTCGAGACGACTTTATTTGCGCCGTGTTTGGCTGCAAGGTGGCTCCTTCGGGCGGGGCACTATGGTAGTCCGTACGCCGACCTTCGAGAACGGGCATGACACGGTATCTGACTGGTTTTGGATTAGCTGCCAACGAGATGTCCGTAATGTCCGGTCATGAGCAGATGGCTCATCAAAATCAAGAAAACGCGGAATTCGGCCCGCGCGGTCTCCTTATACGGGACCCCTACGCGAGCCAGCTTCTGAACGGCGAAAAGATCTGGGAGATCCGGGGCAAGCCGACCCAGATTCGTGGGCCGGTCGTCATCATCAAATCCGGTACGGGTCACGCTTACGGCACCGCGAAGCTCATCCGCGTCCTCGGCCCGCTCGAACTCGACGATTTGACGTTGGCGTCCGAACTTCCTCGCGACGAACGCGAGTTGTTCCGGCGCGAAGGGATGCCGTACGCGAAGACGTACGCGTATGTGTTCAGCGATCCGAAATGGTTCGAGAAGCCGATCCCGTACCGGCATCCGAGCGGCGCCGTCACGTGGGTCAGGTTGCCCGAGATCAATCTTGAGGCCGTCCGGTATGCGCTGCCTCGATATCACGCCGCTCAACTCCAGTTGGTCTGATTTCATACATTCGTTCTTTCTCGATCTTGCGCCCCTCGGGCACACGATCGGGAAATCGCCGGACGGCGGCATCACCGTCGCCATTTCGGATCCCGCCGAACGCGATCCCGACTTCTGGCACCTCGCCCACGAAGCGCATCACAGGAAGCTTCTTCTCGAGCGCGCGGACGAGATTTTGGCGTTCGAGTCCGATCATCCCGACGTGTTCGCGCAAATGGCGTTATTCCAGCCGAGCGCCATCCAGCCGGTGATGGAAATCGTCGATTTCACCGATCGGCGCCATCATGCCATCCTTCGCTATCTGAGCTCCTGCCAATCCGTGACGTCGCGGAAGCTGGTCGGCCGGCGCATGGGGTTGCTCCTGTGGGATGCCGGCCAGACGGGGCACACGCCGCTCATCGGGGCGGCGATTCTCGCAAGCCCCCGCTTCTCCCAGCGCTTGCGTGACGGTTCGTTCGGCTGGGAGCCGGACTATCCGCGGACGAGCCGGAATTTTGACGAAGCGGCGCGCGCGGTTAGACTGGCCGGCTTGGCCAGAATGATGCAGCTCGCGGTCGCGTGCGCGCTACCGCCCTACAACCTTCTCTCGGGCGCATGGTTGGCGGCGCTCGCACCCTTCACCGCCGTCGGACAGGAGGCGTTCCGGCGGGCGGTCAGGAACGAGCCCGACCCCGACCTTGCCGCCGTCGTGACCACGACCGGCAAAGGCGTCAGCGGCGCGCCCTTCCGGGGTCATCGGCTGGTGCAGCTTTCGAACCGATCGATCGAAGCCGCTCCGGGCTCGGAGGGAGACGTCTATGCGCGGGTCAAACCGGGCGAAGGAAGCGCGACGCTTCGAGCCTATTTCGACGGGCTCGCGTCTACGACCACGAAACGGCTCGCATGCGATCTCCTCGGCATCGAGGAAGGATCAATATCCGAGACTGATCCCGACCGCGCGATGGCGTTCGCTCTCAAGAAGCTCGGCATCGACAGGAGCGTCTTCGCCGGCAACGAGATGGGGATCCATGTCGGCATGCTGGGCCGCGAGACGCGCCAGCATCTTTCCGCGGGTACCCCGAGACCGACTAACAAGCGACCGCGGCTCTCCTGGGAAACGGTGGTCGCCGTGTGGACAAAGAAATTCCTGCCGGTCTCCACCGGCGCGCCGGAAACCGCGACGCAGGCTTCCCTGGCGGAACACAACAGGGCCCGTCGCAAGAAACACGACGACGCGTGCGCCTATCCGCAGAGCAAGGTGAAGCTCTCGCACCTGCTTGCCGAACATTCGTCGCGTACCGCCGACGAATCCGCGACGGCGTCCGGTCGAAGCGAACTCACTTCAGGACCTTGAACTGCCGCGTCAGGATCCACCCGCCGGTCGCCACCAAGAGCGCCGTCAGCGTCGCCATCGCTCCTTTGGCTAGGGGGGCAACGGTAGCTGCGGCGGCATAACCGGCCAATGCCGTTCCCGCCAGCACCAGGATCAAACCGGCCGCCAGCCGCCACCGTTGTTTCCTGATCGCGAACGTCAGCGTGCACATCGAGCCGGCCGGATACGCCGACGCATGATCGGGAGTCTGGGTCTCGAGGCGGATCTCCGAATAGCGCGCGTCGATCGTGTCGTCGGTGGCAATCGAGAAATGCTGCGAGGACGTCTCGTTCGGCACGATGTCGAGAGGTCGCGCCGACAGTTTGATGAGCCCCTCGTCGTCGTCGTTCGACGTCAGGACGACCGTCGCGTTGCCGGGAATCTGGTGCCCGTGCGCATCGGGCGAATGGGTCTGGACGAAGATCTCATACCGGCCGCCTTCGGAGAGCGCGTAATCGCGGTGCCAGCGGTTCGTATGGACGCGCGCGTTGCTCCGTCGGTCGGTCAAGGGCAACTGGACGTCGTCGCGTCGATCCGCCTTCGCTATCCGTACGACGCGCCAGAACACGTCGTTCGCGAATTGGGTCGGAAGCGTGATCAGCTTGTCGACGACTTTGGACCAGAATTTAGGATCGTCGCTCGCGAGGCTCTCCCTGTCCGGTGCCGACGCCGCCGGCAACAAGGAAACCCAGCAATGCTGTTGCGCGCGGTCCCCGAAGGGGAGCGCATCTTCAGCCTCGAGTGCCTGGATCAGCCGGGGAATCGCGTCCAGATCGGGATCGACGAAGCCCCGCACTTCGAAATGCAGGTAGAGCACGTCCGAGGCCGCATCCGCGCCCGGCGCGATCGCCACCGCGACAATCCTGGCCGAACGGGTCGGCACGAAGACGCTGTCCTGCCAACGCAGCATCTCGGCCGGGTCGGGTTGGCTCTGCTGGTAGTCCCGCTTCTGACCGTACATGAGCAGCGCTGGGACCGGCAATTGGCCGGGATCCGCCGCAAGACGATCGATGGCCGCGGCGGCCGTGGCCTTGCAGAGCGAGCGCTTGTATTCGTACCGAACGATGGCGCCTGCAGGCAGCGCGAGCACCTCGTGCACGTCGCCGTAGTAGCGCGCATGCGTGCTGGTATCGAATACTATGAGGAAGGGCGGGGTCGGATCGGCCATGGCGGTCTCCCGGAGAGCGGTATCTCGACGTTCGCATCCGCCGGCGGTCGGTCTCGCGTTGCCGGCGAAGTCGGTACGATCTCAACGAGTCCTTCGCGACGTCCATGTGAAAAGCAACGGAAAAACGCTTCCCTGCGGGCGCATCATCGACCCGGACGGGTTCGCTCCGGTCCGAAAATTGCGGTAGGCTGCCACGGAGGTCATGTTCGGAGCAGCTATGTTTTGGGTGATATTCGACACCAGCACGAAGCGCGATTACTACCGCGATGTGCACAACATTCTCGCGTTGCCGCCCGGTGCGACGATCCGTTACGATTACGGCGAAAAGGACATGTCGACGGCGGCAGTCGACGCGGCGAAGCGCGCCGGTGTCGCGGGAAACCCGGTCTTGCTGGCCTACGCACAGACCAAGACCTTCAAGAAGGGCGATGCTGACCCGAAAGGTGCGATTCCCGTGGCCGGCGGCTTCTGGACCCCTACCCGGCTTGCCGTCCTCAAGCATGTCCAGGTGGCGGACGGCCGGTACTACTTCGACCTGGAGATGGCCGGATATCCCGCACCCGATGAAGCGAGCTTCGCCGCCATCGCACAAGACCTTGCGGCCCGGAACGAAGTCCCGTTCGAGAAATGGATCGCGATCTGCAACCGCGATCCGGATTACGCCGCGCTGGGTGCGGGCGAACTCGCGGCGAATTGGGCTGCCGTCGTCGACAGGCTGGGCAATTTCCCATCGCAATTCGCCGGCGACACCTTTTGGCGTCTTGCGCAGGTCGCGACCGGGTCCGAGCGCGCGGCGATCGCTCCCGTCTTCGAGGCGCCTCCGGCTACGGCCGGAATCGGCCAGGGCGTTCAAGCATTTTTCCCGGTCAACGAGCTCGATGCGATAGGACTTCAGATCCAAAGCCGCATGCCCGAGAGCGGTCAGGAGCCCGCTGGCAAGGAAACGACGTCGGCGAGAAGGGTCCGCTTCGAGGCGACCGCGACCGGTCCGCTAGGGGCCTTCAACGGACGAGAACTAGATATTCGTCGCTACGCCTACGAATGGATCGATGCCGATATTGCAGGGAGCGACAGGATCGATGCGCAATCGTGCGAAATGAAGCTCAAGACCGGACCAGAGTCCGGCAACTATCCGATCGGCCCGGAATTGAACCTCAAATTTCAGGTGTCGAAGACGGGATGGCGCAGCTATTGGGCAATAATGACCGCGATTGTGACCGCGGTCGTGCTGGCCGTCGGCGGCGGCATTTTGAAGGACAACCTTGCAGCGGGAGTCATTCTCTTGGTGGCCGGTGGTTTCCTCGGCATTTTGGCTCTTTACTTCTGGACGGGACGCGTTCGGCTGCCAGGTTCGAAGTAGTTCGACGGACGAAGAGGCGACGCCGTGGCGATCGTGAACCGGGAGTTTACCTACCGTCGGCGGATAAAGGTCAGTCGAGGCGACCTCGCCGCCGCCGAGAAAGGCAGGAAGACGTGCACCATCAGATTGGGCGTCGCACACGTGGATGAACCGACGATCGATCTCACGGACGGCGCCAATTCGCTGAGGGTCGAGATTAAGTCGGTCTCCACGGAGCGCTTCCGCGACCTTTCCGAAGAGCATGCCCGCTGCGAAGGGTTCACGACGGTCGAGGAACTTCGGACCGATCTCAGGACCTATTATCCGCAGATCGATCCCGACCAACCGGTCACGATCATTCGATTTAAACGGCTCATCGATAAGTGATGCCGTCGCGTTCGCGGACCGATAATAGGCTTTTCCGTATCGTATTCGCGCTCTCAGGACTTTCGAGAACGACCTCCGGATAGTCGACCATCCGTCCGCACAACAGCGCCCTGTAGGTGAGTAGGCGGGGTCCGCGGCTGAATCGTAGAAAGCGAATTCGTCCTCGCCCGGCTTTTTGGGTCGGTCCGCGTACGCGTCTTGTCGTCGAAGATCATGCTGCCCCACCGCGTCCTAAAGATCCGCATTGGACGAGAATTTGCAGAACGGATTCGGCACGTCGTAAACTTTTCCGCCGAGGGACACTGACTCTTCGAGCAACAGCGTCGGTCCGAACGCGGGCTGACGGGTGAGTTCGTCGGGAATGGCGCTGAAAAGGATTCGCTCGACGTGGCTACGGTCCGTCGCGCTGGCCTTCGGATGCAGAGCGTCCGCGACAAGGGCATTGAGACCAGCGCCACGCCCATCGGAGGAGAACTGTGCGAGCTTGACGAATTCGCGTTCGGCCAGGCCGATGAAGTGAAGCCACACGACCGCGGATCGACTACCCGAACATTGCGATGCACCTGCCTGTATCGTGTCGACCACGCGCGCCGAAATCGTCGGCGGCTTGTGGGGAATCAGGATCAGACCGAGCACGAGACGGTCAGCCTTCACGATGCAGTGCGCGTTCTCGGAAAGTTTCGGATCGCCCGCGACGCGCCGGCGGAATTCCTCGAAGTTTCCGGCTTCGAGCAGTGCCTGCCAATCGGTCCTTGGGACGAATCGAAGCGAGAAGTCCCTCTTTGCGTCGGAGGTCGCGCCATCCGGGCCGAGCGCGTCGCGTAGCTGGCTGCCGACGTGCCTGCACACCGAGGTCGGCTTGTCGAAAGTCAACTCGAATACGCCGGACTCTTGGACTGGCGGGCTCTTGAGCACACGTTGCCGGAACGTCTCCGAAAGATCGACGGTCATATCGGTCTTGATCTGGTTTCCCGTGTCCTCGGTGACCGTCTTGCACTCAACCTCGATCGGCCCAGACGGCGTCTCGACCAGCAGATCGAACCTTCCGAGTTCTTCGAGATCGGCGAACCTGGTGGGGTAACGCTTGCGCGTGAAATGGGCGTAACAGCGGATCTCGTGCTCAAGCTGCCGGACGTCGCGATCCGGCTGCAGATTGTCGAGCAACATCGATCGCAGCCGGTCCGATCCCTTCTGCGACAACGTCTGTCGGATCTTGTTGACCCCCGCGATCAGTGTCGCGGCCCGCACCGCGCGAAGATCGCGCAAATCGAGGTGGAATGCGTTCGGGCCGTCCGTAAACGCTCCCCATTGTTCGTGGAAATAGAAGCGGTCGCGGTAGAGCGCGCGGACCGACACCGAAAGCGTACCGAGCTTTCGCGCGACCTTGGCCAAGGTCTTGTCGAGCCGTTCGGGGCCTACGAAATCGATGAACGAGGCGAACTCCCTCGGAAACTGGGACTGAACGAAGCCGAAGTCGCCGTTAGCGCGGGCGGTGATATCGATGGGTTGCTGCAGCAACGACGGATAGGGCATCGGCCGACCCGCCTCCCAGCCCTGCAGGGTGCGGACCGGAATTCCGAGACGGACCGCGGCATCGGCTTGGGAGAACCCGTGATGGGCCCGCCATTCCTTCAAGACAGCCGCGATGTCGCGCGTCGGCGGTGACAGCAGCAACCTTCGCAGTTCTTCGGTCGAGATGGACATCGCGCCCCGCGCACTTGACGACTACGCAGATTGCGTAGTACGCAATTTGCGCAGTCGACGCAAGGTCAGCGTGGATCGCGCCGGCGCATAAGCAGAACGACAGCGTCGGGCTAGATTTGAAGCAAGCGGCGTGACTGCCGTGGGCTCAAAAGCAGAAAAAGCCCCGTGAGGGGATCTTCAGGGCGACCATGGACCAGGTCGTTCGTCGAATATATCGATGCCGTGCTGCCAGGGCTGGTGCTCCGCGTGAGGTTTACGGCGGCGCTAAGACCTCCGTCGCCATCTACTACGTCGACCACCGGACCAAGACCTTCAAACTCGGCCATTACTATCCGAATGGCGCCGACGTGTTCCCGGACCCCGAAAGCGGAGAGGCCGCGCTACCTGATTCGCGCGCAGTGCTCGGCGTCGCGATTGCTAGCGCCAAGAAGTCGAAGCCGGAGCGCATCAGAGCAGCTTAGCGAACACCCTCCGATCGTGGTGTCTTACGATGGCGGCACCCGGATTGCAGATGACCACGATCCGTGGGCGGACAAGATGGTCAGTGTCCGCCTTGAACAACACCGTCAGCCTGCGGCCCAATCTCCTTTCAGGGCGCGGCAGGCAAAAGAGCCGCCGCTCGCTCCCCGGCTCCCAGCGGCGGCTCGCTTTAGTGGAGACGCTTGAGCCAGCGTGACCGAAATCGGCGCCCCATTTCCTTGAGATCAATGCTCATCCCGAGCCAAGTGGGCTTTAGCGAAACCAGCTCTCTCGGCTGAGCTGCGGTCTTGGCAGAGAAGCCGGCGCCCTTGATAAATCCAATCTCGACATCACGAAGCGCGCCGTCGAGGCGCTGCTGGAACACCGCTTGATATTGCCGGACAGCCTGCTGGTGCTCGCCTGGATATCGCGCTGGATGAATGGCGCTGAGAACGACATTGCCAAGATTTTCGAGATGCGGGCGCGCCCATCCGGTGACCTCCTTCGGCGGCATCTCCAAACGCTCGACGAAATCCCGGATGACCCTGACGGCCTCCACGATGGCGTCACGGTGAATGGGGTCGACGACTGCCGCGATCGTGATCGGCACTCGGCTATTCAACCCACCTTGCGCAGCTGCTTCGCTGATAATCCGGTCTCGCTCAGCCATGGCGCGCTTGCGCGCGTCATGCATGATGAATGAGAGATTGCGGTCGAGATCGGCCTTGGTCGGGGGCTCGTACATGGCGGCCCCTCAGAAGGTACCGCGCGTGAAAGCACCATGATCGAGCGTGATCTCGGACGGCACCTCGCCAAGGTTGCCGAGCAACTGCTCGACCGCGATCAGGAAGCGCGGCAGAGCATTTTGCACCACTTTGACCCTGCCCTCGTCGGTGTGGTCATTGCTGTTGTCGATGTCGTCGATGATCGCGCGCGGGATGGTGACGGAGCATGGTTGGCCCTTGTACCGGACAGGAAAGATTACGTCCCAACCGACGGGCCGGACAGTATTCGAGTATTGAAGCTCCAGCTTGCGGCGGCGAACGCCGGCGCCCAGCCCGTTCTCGACATCCTCCGGAATGAAGGCGACGCCGGCGGCTTCGAGCGCGGCGATGATGGCCAGCAAGTTCTTGCGCATGGGCTCGATACGGCCGTTGCCCTCAAAGCTGGCGATGGTGGCGCGGGCGACCTGGGCATTGCGGGCCAGGTCATCTTGGCTCCAGCCAAGCAGCGCCCGCGCGGCCGCGCACTGAGTTCCGGAGATGGTATCAACAGGCATGGGAAATCCAGTCATTTTGAATAAAGTTATGCAAAATGACTAACCTCATGCAAAAAGTCAAGCCGTCGTGGGCGGGCTGCTATCGCGCCCACGACGTGCGCCGGTGTCCTCATAGTTGCGGATCGACTCGGCGCAACCTCGGGGACTCGGAAAGCGCCTAAAGTCAAGGCAACGCGAGAGAAAGAAACAAATTGGCGCAGTCTTGTTCAAACATTACGGCCCGCCTATGTGGGAACAAACCCCGAACCCGGGAACTCACGAGGATTGGTCATGAACGCTCCCTTTCCTGGGCCGTGGGCCCAGATCTCTCAAGCCGACGCCCTCCTAATGGACGTCGCTCGTCGAATTCAATTGAGCCCAACTAAACACGAAACCGCGAAAACAAACTTCCGCGCCCTCTGTGGTCATGTCGACCGGGAGGGCAGTCCGCTCCACAAGAAGGTGCTCGAATGCTATCCGAGCGGCAGCTTTGCCACTGGAACTGCTATCGCTTCGAGGGTTGCGAAAAATCAGCATGATGTCGACGTCGTCATTGAGCTAGACGTCCATCCGCACTCCGAGCCCAAGACCATGCTCGGGTTGTTGTTCGAAGCCATCAATGGATCGCCCAGCAGCCGCTATCATGGCATGGTGACGCAGAACAGCCGCTGCATCACGGTCAAGTACGAGGACGGCACGACTGTTGATCTCATGCCGGTCGCCCGCCTCGCGGGAGAGCCAGATCGCGCAGGCAACCTTTTCCACTTCAAGAAGGAGTCGGGCGAGAGTTTTCATAAGGCGGTCAACCCGTGGGCATTCGCGGACGACTTCAACAAGCGCGTCGAATTCGATCAGGCCTTTTATGACTCATTCAGGGGCCGGCGCCTCCTCGTCGAGGGAACGCTTGAAATCAAGGCTGAGACGCAGCCGATGCCCGAACATGTCCCCATCGAAGAGAAATCGCCGCGCGTTGTCGCGCTGCAGTTGATCAAGCGCAATCGCGATATCGCCTTTCGGTCGAGTACTCGCAGTGGAATGCGCAAGCCGCCTTCGGTCGTGCTGGCAGCAATCTCTCTAGATGCAGGTCCCGTAAAGACCAGCCTCATTGACGAGGCGATCAGCGTCGCCAACACCATCCGCGTTCGATTGCAGCAGAAGTTTGGCGCTCGTCGAACAGTCGAGGTTCGAAATCCAGCTTATCATCCCGATGTCTTCACCGACCGCTGGCCGGAGAATGAACAAGCACAGGACATGTATGATGCTGATCTTCGGCGCCTCATCGCTGAGCTATATCGCCTGCGCAATGAAGTGCTGAGCATGGCAGAGAAGAGCGAACTCTTGAAAAAGCTGTTCGGCGAGACCGCAGCCGCTTACGCGATCGAGAGCCATCTTGACGCACAGCGCCATGAGATGGAAGCCGGGCAGCTTCACGCTGGACGGCATGGCAAGATCGCGGCATCAGTTGCAGCGCCTGCGGTAGCCGCCGGCTTGCGAACTTCGCCCGTCCGTGCGGCCACTCGCGAAGGCGGAGGCACGCTGAAGGAATGACTAAATCGATCCAGCAGCAAATCGAGGCCATGGCCTTCCAGTGGCCCGATTTCAAGCTGACTGAGCAATACGACCAGAGCGCCACTTGGGAAGGAATTTTAGCGCCAGACAAGCGCGAGCATCTTGTTCGCGTTCGCTACCGCATACCGATGGTGCTGGAAGACTATAGCCTGCGCGACGTCCAACCAAAAGTTCAGGTGCTCAAGCCAAAACTGGAGCGCCATCTGGATTACGAAGAAGGGCCGATCCCGCACGTCTATCGAAGCGAGATCGACCCAACACTTCCCTATCTGTGCTTGTTCAGTCCCTCGCTTCGTGAATGGAGCATGGACGACCTCATCGCCGACACGACGATTTTTTGGGCCAACGAGTGGCTCTATTTCTACGAAGGCTGGCTCGTCACAAAGAAATGGCGAGGTGGCGGTCGTCACCTGACTCCGGTCGTCGATGGAGCCAAAGAACTTGAAGCGATCTAGCGGCACTCTTCAGGGTTTGCGGGAGCAACTGCCCTGGCCCGAAGGAAAGCCATTCCGCATCTTGTCGATTGACGGCGGCGGCATCCGTGGCGTCTTGCCTGCCGCCATTCTCGCGGAATTAGAAAAGCGTTACCTTGGTGGTCAGTCAGCCGGCAATTACTTTGATCTGATAACCGGGACGTCCACCGGCGGCATTATCGCCTTGGGTCTCTCAATCGGAAAGACTGCCCAATCCATTCTCGACTTGTACGTCGACCATGGAGACAAGGTTTTCCCGCCGGTGCGTTGGGACATTTTCAAGATACGAAAACGCTGGCGGTTTCTGCAAGCGCTACAGCACTATCGGTATGAGCCGAAGATCCTTGAGGGCCTTCTCAAATCCGTCTTTCAAGAAAAGACGCTGGGCGAGGCAGAGCGGCGTCTATGCGTTCCATCGTTCGATGGGTTCACCGAGGTCAATGTCTTCAAGACACCGCATCATTTCGATTATCGAATGGACTGGAAGGAGCAGCTCCTCACCATTGCGATGGCCACCGCCGCAGCACCGGCCTATTTCCCAGTTTATAAAAATGGCGGCCGTTTCTTTGCAGATGGCGGTGTCTGGGCCAACAATCCCGTGATGATTGGGCTCGTTGATGCTCTGATCTGTTATCAGCTCGAACGCCGCCAAGTGCACATCCTATCGCTGGGGACAGGCGACACCGAAATTCGCTTCTCAGAAAACCAGATTTTACACGGCGGGGTCATCGACTGGTACGAGATCATTTCCTCGGCGATGCACCTACAGAGCCAAAATGCGACCGGGCAAGCGGGGCTGCTCATTGGGCGAGATCAACTGGTACGGCTGAATGCTCCTCCGATGCCGGACAACCCCATTGGCCTCGACGACTACGATCGCGCGCAAGAACTGTTGCCGCCGATCGCTGCGCAACTAGTGGACGCACATGGCCAGATGATCCGAGATCGCTTCCTGCTGGAGAAGGCCGATCCGTACAAGGCGTATCATGGTCCCCGTGCATCCGATAATGCTGCGTCAAAAGCCGCAACATAACGCACGTGATTGGTCATCTCCGCTATAGCCTCCGCTAAGCGAATTTCGCCATTTTCGTGCATGATGTAAGAGGCTGAAATCATAGGCACAGCTGGGCTTTGCCGCCGGTTGAAGAGTCAGGTGCGAATTTCGTTCTTTTTGGGCCGACATGATGAACACAACAGAAGATGCGGAAGAAAAAATCGTCGCGGATGACTCGGCCGCCGTAAGCGAGCCTCAAGGTTCGCCGGTCTGGCTGCGCGCATCTTTGACGGATCTTTTCGGCCTCGACATCGAGGCGCCAATCGTTGGATCGCAATCTGCCGACAGTGATGAGCTCGGCCAGCAGTTTCGGGCTGCGATATATAGTGCTGTTCCCACCGATCCCGAGACGCCAGCCGCCCGCGTCTTCAGCATGCTGACGGCCGTGATGGGGATGCATCTCAAGGCCAAAGAACCAAATGAGCCCTTCGGTCCTATGGTCGCTTGGGCTGACGGGCGGAGGTCGGCGGCGCCTGTCGACTTTCGCGGAGAACCGCTCGACGTGCTTGCCGAGATAGCGACTCATGCGAAGCACCCGGTACTGCGCGCGCGTCTTGCTGACATTTGCTGGTTGCTCGACCGGAAACGTGTGCAACTCGGCACGGCCGCCATTTCTGCCTATGTCGAGATCGTGAAAAAGGTCGCCGCCGGCGCGCTTAGATTTCGGTTCGATAGCGAGAAAGGCGCGCTTAAGCACGAGGCGCGCGATCTGCTGCGCCGGGCCCTCTCCATTGCCCGGGGGAGAGGGATAGACCCGTCTGCCGGCGCGGCAGCGCGAGACCTTGTCGCCGACCTTCGGAAAAGGTCGCTTGAACAGCGGTCGCCGATCCCTGTGTTGTGGTTCTCCCATCTAGATTTGGATTTTGGCGTTTCGGAGCCGGCCGAGATCGGCTCAAGTGTCGAGTCTCTTATTCCAGGCCTGGCCTCGGACACTGACGGGCACACCATCGTCAATCTCCGGCGGTTGGCATCGCGCGCTTTTCATCTCGGCAAGAAGGACAGCGATCAGCGCCGCTCTCAGGCGGAAGCTGCGGAGCAACTCGCTCGGATGGCCGAACAACAGCCGCTCGCAATGCTGGCGGCCAGCTTGCTTTCAGAGGCTATTGCTGAACTTCATGGCGTTCCTGGCAAGAAGGAACGCCGCAAGGAATTGCGCCATCGCCTCGTCGACGTCCAATCGGGAATCGCCGATGAGATGTCACCCTTCACGATACCGATCAATCTCGAAGAGATCGTGAATCTGGTGCAGCAAGAGATACAGCAAAGGCTCAGCCTGCGGGACAAGTTATTTGTCTTCGCGGCGCTGGAACGGTCTCCCGATCCTGCTAAATTGACAGACACCGCGGCCAAATCGATCCGGGAGCATCCGCTGGCCTCGCTGTTTGCGGCCACGCACCATGACGGTGAAGGTAAGGTCATTCATCGCAGCGAGGGTGCCGGATTCGGCGATGCCGAGAATGCGTCCGCGATCGAGCGGCAAATTGCGGAAGATGAGCGCGTCCGCCGTCACGTCGTTGCAGCGGGGAAGATCGAGACCGCAAGACTAGCCATTGCAGCCGAGCACTACCTTTTGGACGACGTTTTTGTATCCCTGCTGCTGTACAGCGCGTTTGTCCCAAGGGACGCGGTCGCCACTTACAGCCGCGGATTCTTAAGGTTCTTCCAAGGCGATTTCGTCAGCGGCCTCTATATCCTGACCCCCTTGATCGAAAACTCTCTACGCCACGTTCTGAAAAGCCACGGTCATGACGTGACGAATTTCGACGACGCCACGATGACGCAACAGGATCGAACGATTTCTGTGCTGTTTGAGCAAATGCGACCGGAACTGTATTCGATTTTTGGTCGTTCGATCACGACCGACATCGAGAACGTCTTTCTTAAGAAATCAGGCCCTCATCTGAGGCATTCGCTGGCGCACGGCCTGTTGCCCGACGGGGCGGCCTACGGCGCGGACGCGATTTACGGCTGCTGGCTCGCTTTTCACTTATGCATGTTGCCGCTATTTCCGGTAAGGACCCAGCTGACGATTCCATACGACCTGCCGCAAGATGATGCAAACGCACCAACCCCTGAAGCGACGTGATGGCTGCTATGGCTGCAACGGTCTTTTTCTCCTGGCAAACCGATACACCAAACGACGTTGGGCGCAATTTTGTGCGGAAGGCGCTTGAAGACGCCTGCGCCAAACTGGGGCAGGATGCGTCGATAGCCGAAGCCCATCGTGATCTTGCGGTCGATAGTGACACCCAAGGCGTCGCGGGCCAACCGCCTGTTGTCGAAACTATCTTTAGAAAGATAGATGCGGCCAAGATTTTCGTCGCCGACATGACATTTGTGGCGAAGCGACCCGATGGGCGCCCTTCACCGAATCCAAATGTATTGATCGAGTACGGCTGGGCGCTTCGGAGCCTCTCTTACGAACGCATCATCTGCGTCATGAATATCGCCCACGGAAAGCCCTCGCACGAAACGCTGCCCTTCGATTTGCAGCACGTGCGTTGGCCTATGACTTACGATCTCCCGGAAGGCTCAACACAAGAGGTCCGCGCCGGGCAACGAAAGGCCCTGACGAACAAACTTACTGATGCCCTTCGCGCTTGCCTCGGCTCCCTCGCGCCTCCCCCATCAAAGCGGGTTCCTTTGACCGAATTGCGCGAATGGGCAACCGCAGCCGGATGGTGCAGCGACGTTCATTCGGCGACGATCGGCGATAACGACTGGTGGACTTTCGCGGTCCGCCTCCGGCAAGCCGCAGTCGATGGGACGATCAAGTTCTGGGGTCGGCGCTATGTGGCCGACTTCGGACAAGCCCTGGACACGGAGGCGCTTGTCGAAATCCCGAAGGAACATTTCGCTACATTTGAATTCGATCCGACCGCGCTCGCGCAAGTCGACAACTACGACCTGTTCACAACGAAGCTTGGGAGCAGCCCGGGCGAATGGAAGGGGCAGATTTTTCGCGATCTTCACGTCGATGCCGATCAGGCTCAGGCATGGCTTACCGCAGCCGGCGCCCCGCCACCATCGGCGGAGATCGCGGTGGGCATCAAATACCTAGGCTCAAGAATAGGCGATTACCAGCCGGTCTGCTGCCTAGTCGTTACGAATACCAGTCGGCGTGAATTCGACCGCTGCGTCGTGGAAATGACCGAACTCAGTCGCGCGACGCCGGATGGCATGCCCATGCCGTTGACGCTGCGAACAGACGAGCAGATTAGGAATGGCGAGCGTGGTCCGTTTGCGATATTTGCCGGGCAGCAGGCCATCGTTCCGCTCGCCTTTCGTTCGGCTCAGCGCGCTAACGAGTGGTTTCTGTTCGATGAGAACGGTCGAAACTACTTAATCCCGGCCGATCCGACCAAAATGCTGCTTCGCGTCTACGGCGGCAGTGCACCGGGAGCCGCTGAGGTTTTCATCAACACCGACGTCGGCTGGAACGCGATGCCGTCGGTGCGAACCGTGACGACTGATTTTAGGCTCTATCAAGCAGCACCCGCAGCGCCTCCCGAAAAAGATCTTGCGCTGCACGAATTCTTCGCGCCCGAGCTCGCTCGTATCTTTCGGCAACAGATCCGGACGCTGGAACGAATAACGGTAAACTTCATTTGCACCTCGACCAAACAACCGTTGCCAGGAGACAGCTGGGCGTCGCTCAAGCCGCCGCGACCCGTGCTTTATCCCGACGCATCCCAGTTTCGCGAGTTGCCGGCAAAGGACGCGACCTTGCTGGTTGCGTTTTATGATTCGCTCCAGGGAGTCACCGACACGATAGATAGCTATATCGACCAATGGCCGACGACTGACGTGAACGCCTGGAATGGGCTGATGCAGCAAGTGCGAAATAGCCTCATTCTCGGTGAAAAGGCCATCAGCGTGTTCTGCGCGGCTCCCGCGTCAGGCACGATGCTCAGCCAGTATGAGCGCGTGACATCGGGAATGAAAAAGGCTCTCGGCGCTCACATCGCGCGACATAGTGCCCCTAAGACAGGGAACCAACCGCCGCAGAGCGTTGCTCGGCGTGTGCCTTGGGCTCGCTGATCGTCGGCTTCTTAAGTACGCCTCTGTATTGCTTCCAGCAAATCGGCGCCAGATATCACAGGGAGTCCAGATTTGGCGGTCTTGCAAGCATTCGCCGACGACTCAGCAGCCCAGACGGGCGACCGTCGATTGTTTCTGACTGGCTACCTGCATCGCACCGAAGTGTGGACGCGCTTTTCCGAGATCTGGCGCGCGGAACTGCGCTCCTGGCCTGCCATTGAATATTTCAAGGCTTCCGAGGCCAATCATCTCACCGGGCAATTCGATCACACGCGCTGGGACGAAGCCCTGAGGAATGCGAAGGTCAACAAGCTTGCGGCCATCATTGACCATTTTCGGCCAATCTCATTTGAGTTTTCCCTCAACCGCCAAGTCTTCGAGGACGAACTGAAGCCGGCTTCTCCCTACGGATTGGGACGTCCCCATTTCACCCTGTGTTTCGCTGTGGTCGCTGGACTGGCCCAATTTGCGGCTCAACAAGGCATGAACACTCCGATCGAGTTTATTTTCGATGAGCAACAGGGCGTCGATGCTGATATTGGGCTTTTCTTCTCTGCACTAAGGAAAGATCTGCCGATCGAGGCGCAACGTCTCATAAGCGGCGACCCACATTTTAAGAGCGATCGTGACGACGCCTATGCGCCGTTACAGGCGGCAGATTTGCTGGCCTGGCATATCCGGCGTGAGCACGAAACAGGAAGCAGAGTGGGCTTGACCAATAGCTTAATCAACAAGGACGTCCATCTCGTTCAAGAAATTCCCGACGACATGATGCGCCGATGGGCCGGCCATCACAGCAAACTTCCCGGTTTGCCGCTCCTTCAATCGAAAGGCCAGTGGAAGGTTCTGAAAAGCGAGATCAAGCGGCTTCAGGATGCTGGGATAGATCCATCAAAAATCAGAGGGCCAGGCATTTATTATCCCGAAGGCGCGGACGACAAATAGACAGGCCGATTGCCGCGAAGTTTGATTGCCGCCAAAAGCGACAGCGGCTGCCGCCGCACCAGTTTCGCACCAGAAACAACCTGAACGAACCACCGCAAACGCGATCGAAATCAAACAGAAACGCAGCAAAATCAACGACGGCAGCTAATATTCGGCCGCTCATAACGGTCTGGTCGCTGGTTGGAAGGCGTGCCGCACACATCAGGAAATCGTTCGCCCTCGATTTTCGACTAGACTAGCCTCTCTTACCCTGCGGCCTTGAAGGCGCCATTACGCCGTAGGCTTGAACGCCGCGTGATAGCTCGCCACTAGATGGGCTTCTTTTCTGCTCAGCCTTCCAGGATATTCCTCTGGTCAACCGCCAATTGCAGTTGCCCAGCTGAAGTCGTAGTGAGCGCTCAACAACTTCATTGCGACAACAGCGACGAGAACGCAGATGATTTGCAACAGCGTTCTGGTCGAGAACGCTCTATTGAAGAGTGTCATAATGCCGCCTCTAGCGCTGGTGACCGAGCCGGATTCCGAGCTTGAGGGCCTTTTGGCGGAGTGAGCCTTCGGAGCGCTTTGTGAGCTTCGCGATTTTTGCAACGGGCGTCTTTGCTTTCGAATGAGCGCGCAGCTCTTTCACGTCAGCCTTTGAGTATTCACGACGCACAATCTTCTTTGTAGCCGACTTCTTTGCGTTCTTCGCCACTTTTAGCTCCTCGATTCGAGAGTGGGCGTACTAGCACAGCCGCATTGAGGCGCAACTCTCGATCAGTTGACTCTATATCCTGGTCCGGGCGCGCTCTACGCAAGTGGGTCAGCTCACAGTTGGGCTCACGCAATCTGTGATATAGATTGGCTTTTGGCGCACTTTGGGGGATGGTGTGAATGTCGAAGAATATTGTGATCTTTTCCGACGGCACAGGCCAGGCCGGCGGCATCAATTTCGACGAAGCGCGGACGAACGTTTACAAGCTCTACCGCGCCTGCCGCGTCGGCCCGGACACGAAGGTCGAACCATCCGAACAGGTCGCTTTCTACGATGCCGGTCTCGGTTCTGCGTCCGATGGCGGTCATTTCAAGATTGGCTGGATGCGGTGGCTGTACAATCTCGCCAGCATGGCGACGGGCCTCGGAATCACTCGGAACATCGTTGACTGCTACGCCGCGATCATTGCCCTTTATGAGGAAGGCGACCGCGTCTTTCTGATCGGATTCAGCCGAGGGGCCTACACGGTCCGATCCGTTGCCGGCGTCATGACCTATTGCGGCGTCCCGCAGCATATGCCGGATGGCTCGCCCCTGCGCCGTGATCCAAAGAGCATCCACAAGCTGGCCGAGCATGCCGTCAAGGATGTTTATCAATTCTGCCCATCCTACTCGCGCAAGATTCTTGGATACCGGCAGTTTCTGCTGAAGACTCGAGACGCAATCGCCGCTCAATTCAGACAGCAGTACGGTAGCACAACCACCATCAACGGCGCCGAGCGGGCGAACGTGTTTCCATACTTCATCGGCGTGTTCGATACGGTCGCCGCACTCGGGCACAAATATCTCGGCACGGCGCTCGTGACCTCCGGCATTCCGCTACTAATCGGGCTGCACTGGCTCGGCGGCTTCCTGCAGCCGGTCTTTCCGTGGGCGGGATGGGCCGCTTGGATTCTGAGTTACCTCGGCGTCGCCACCGCTCTGATCGTTTTTCTCATGAACTATCTCAAGATCGCGCCATTCTTGCCCGGCTACGGGTTCTTGAAGCGCCTCCTGACGGTGCATTTCGCCCCGCCGAAGCACAAATTCTATGACACAACGCTGAATCCGAATGTCGGCTACGCCAAACATGCGATCTCGATCGACGAGAACCGCGCCGACTTCAAACGTGTCGGCTGGTCGCCCACGGCCGAGAAGCAGGACGAACGCGACGCACGCGGTAATCTCTACTTCGAACAGGTCTGGTTTCCGGGCGTGCATGCTGATGTCGGCGGCGGCTATCTTGAGAACGAGGCCCGCTTGTCGGATGTGGCGCTGAACTGGCTGCTCGCCGGAGCTTCGCTCATCCCGGGCGGCCTGAAACACGACGGCAATGTGCTACGGCTGTCGCCCAATCCCGCGGGTCCCCAGCACAATGAGCAGGCGGGAGGCTTCCTCAAGGCCGGGGTTCGTGACCTGCCGATCGACCCCGAGACAGAAGAATCGAGATCACCGATGCACAAATCGGTCTATCGGCGCTTCGAGGCTGGATCGGTTCTCCTCTACGACCGCATGGCGGCCTACCGCCCGGACAACATGAGGGTCCACGTCGACTTCAAGCATTACTTCGATGGGAGCGCGGCGCGGCTGCCCCAATGCGTCGCCGATGACATTGAACAGAAGTGGGAAGATGCCGGCCATGTCGGGCGGCTCTGACCCAGATACAACATTGAGGAAGCAGTTCTGTCGGGCGGCCTTCGAGACGCCTTTGGCCTCCGCGGAGACGAGGAGAGCACATCACAATGCCGAGAGTGCACTCGCCGCCCGGCCGTCAAAAACACCGTTTGAAAAACCGTTTTAGTTCGGCCTTCTCAAACGGTTTCTCTGGCTAAGGTCTTGATTTATTTGGTGGGCGCACCAGGGCTCGAACCTGGGACCCGCTGATTAAGAGTCAGCTGCTTCGTCAGGAGAGTCAGCGAGACCTTCGGGGATGACATTTCCGGCTCGTTAAGCCAGCGAGCCGCGTCGGCACCAGTGTGGTCCGACTGAATCGTGACGGACGGTCGATTCAATCACGAGGATGGCAAGCGAGCTTATCGATAGTCAGCCGTTCATAGCGAACTGGCGCCAAGCGTGAATCGACCAAAAGAGAGTGCTTGTGACGGTGCCGGCGTTTCCCTGGGTTTGCAAGATCGCCGAGAGCTGCCTGTAGGGATGTCGCCACCGACTTCTCCGGCCCTCGACGCTCTTACGAGCTCATCCCTTTTACTTCGCTCCAGCATCCGATTCCGCGCCGAACGCATAGTCGCCTTTCCGCTCAAGGGGCGCCCGAGCATGATGCTCGAGATGACTGCCGATGTGAATCGAAAATTGCCCTTGCAGACAAATCCAGACGAGGCGATCTTACGCCTCGCGCGCGTACTTGCCCGTCTGGCCGCGAGGGAAGATCATGAAAGAGAACTCGCCAATCGAAACGAAGGGGAGAAGGGCAACGATTTATGCTCGGTTTTCGACGGATCTTCAGAACGAGCGTTCGATTGAAGATCAGCTTTCACTTTGTCGAACCTACGCTGAGCGCGAGGGCTTAACTGTTATCCGCACCTACGAAGATCGTGCACGTTCGGGCGGGTCGATCATGGGACGCGAAGGCCTTCTGCGGATGTTGGATCACGCGCGAGAGGAATCCTTTGACGTAGTGGTCGTCGAGGCGCTCGATCGCCTTTCTCGCGACATGGAAGACCTCGCCGGTATCCATAAACGGCTCTCTTTTCTCGGAATCGAGATCCGAGCGGTACACGAAGGCGTCGTTAACACCGTACTGGTTGGCCTTCGCGGTCTGGTCGGGCAACTCTATCGTGAGGACAACGCGCACAAAGTGCGTCGCGGTCTAGCGGGACGGGTCAAGCAAGGTTTGGCCGGCGGCGGCCTGACGTACGGATACGCCGCAGTCGCGGGAAGAAGCGGTGAACGTGTGATCCTCGAGGCCGAAGCACAAGTCATCCGACGCATCTTCCAGGAATACGTGAGTGGCCGAACGCCTCGCGAAATTGCCCACGATTTGAATAAGGAAAGGGTTTCTGCTCCGCGAGGACGCGCATGGAATGCATCAACCATCAACGGCAATCGTGAGAGAGCTGCCGGAATTTTGCAGAACGAGCTCTATGTCGGCCGTCTCGTCTGGAACAAAGTTAGGATGGTG
Organism: Bradyrhizobium sp. S3.3.6; assembly: GCF_040546905.1. Taxonomy (NCBI): domain Bacteria; kingdom Pseudomonadati; phylum Pseudomonadota; class Alphaproteobacteria; order Hyphomicrobiales; family Nitrobacteraceae; genus Bradyrhizobium; species Bradyrhizobium sp. S3.3.6. The sequence continues at coordinate 216,812 of NZ_JBEPOT010000001.1, forward strand.
AAAGACCCTGACACGGGAAAGCGACTGTCGCGACCAAATGCAAGGAGTGATTGGCAGGTAGCCGAAGTGCCCCATCTTGCAATTATCGATTCAGAATTGTTCAGGGCTGCTCAGCAGCGCAAACAGGAGCGCAGTTGCACGCATCCGAGTCATCAACGTCGTCCCCGTCGAATGCTGTCTGGCTTGCTCCGCTGCGGTTCATGCGGCTCGGGCATGGCAACGAATGGGCGGGACAAATCGGGGCGTGTTCGCATTCGCTGCTCGGCTGCGACCGAGAGCGGCATGTGTCCTGATGCCAAGACTTTCTATTTGGACACCGTCGAAAGTGCGGTTCTCAGCGGACTGAAGGCCGAATTGCGCGCGCCGAAGGTTATTGCGGAGTACGTAAGGACATATCTCGAGGAGCGGAAGCGCCTCACGGCAACATCAAATGCAAAACGGCAACGCCTTGAGCAGCAGCTTGGTCAAATCAACAGGGAAATCGAACGACTGGTAGATGCGATCGCAAAAGGGCACGGCGATCCCTCTGTTCTCGGACCACGGTCGACTGCTTTGGATGCCGAACGAAAGCGGATAATCCAAGCGCTGCAGAACGAACCAACTATCCCAAAAGAAGTCGCGCTGCATCCGGCTGTCCTGAACCGGTATGAGGAACAGCTCAATCGGCTGGAAGACGCATTGGGGAAAAGTGTCGCAACCGGCGACGCGGAGGCCGCAGAAGCCATTCGAGACCTTGTCGATACGGTCACGGTGTTTCGGGATCCAGCCAGATCAGGCGGAGTAGCGGTCGAGATAGCCGGGCGCCTAAATGCCCTGCTCGGAGAAGCCGCCTACCCCAACCGAGTAACGGGAGTGTGGGGAAAGGTGGTAGCGGGAGAGGGACTCGAACCCCCGACCCCAGGATTATGATTCCCGTGCTCTAACCAGCTGAGCTACCCCGCCACAGGGTCGCGAAGGCCTGATAAGGCCGATCTCGCGAACGCGCGGCATATAATGAAGGGGGCGGCGGGAAGTCAATCCGCCTTCGCTTCCGCTTTCGCGAAAGCTTCGGCGGGACAGGTCCGCGTGGGGACAGATCAGCCTGTTTTGGGCCGAACTCCCCGCCGAATCCGTCATGGCCGGGCTTGTCCCGGCCATCCACGCCTTAATCTGCGGTCCCAAGAAGTGGATGCCCGGGACAAGCCCGGGCATGACGACGTTTTGGGGTACGGCACTACGGCCTATTTCGGCTTGACCGTGGGGTCGCCGCCGGGGCTACCGGGGGGCGGGATGACGGGCATTTTGCCATCCGTACTCGGTGCGGGGGCGTGCATTTCGGGATCGACGCCAGCGGGCGGGCAGAGCACGCCGTCGGATTTTGCTAGCTTGTCGCCGAGCGGTTCCCGGGCCTGGCCGGTAGTGGTGCCGTCGGGCGTGGTGGCGCGGTTCGGGCGGTCCTGCGGCGTGCAGTCGGCCGCGTGCTGCGGGGATGGCGGCGCGGTCTGTTGCGGCGGCGTCGCCGGGGCGGGCGGCGCCTGCGCGACCGCGGCGCCGGCGGCTGCAATCACGAGGCTAGCCAGGATGATGTTTGATGTCGTGCGCATGGACAGGAAACGCGCGAAGCGCGCGCTCTGTTCCAGCCTCTGAACATTACGATTTGTGGTAGCGGATTAGCGAAAAATGGCCCATCGGCGGCATGGGACGGCGCTCGGCAAGCGTGATGCCGCCGTGCTTTGCAGCCCAGTCGACCAGGCGCTGCCACGGGAATTCCGGACGCCAGCCGAGGCGGCGGGCGAACGGCGCAAACGCGAGCTCGGAGAGCTTGCGAAACCCCTTTTCGGCGCCGATGTGGTTAACCAGGATCAGCTCGCCGCCGGGCTTGAGCACGCGTACGAACTCGTCGAGCGTGCCTTCGGGATCGGGCACGGCGGTGATGACATATTGCGCGACCACCGCGTCGAAGTAGCCATCGTGGAAGGCGAGGTTCTTGGCGTCCATCACCGAGAGCACTTCGACATTGCTCAAGCGAAGCGCGCGCACGCGCGCCTGCGCCTTGCGCAGCATCGGCTCGGAAATGTCGACGCCGCAGATCTTTGTGGTGCGCGAATAATCGGACAGCGAGAGACCGGTGCCGACGCCGACATCGAGGATACGGCCGCCGATGCGGTCGGCCTCGGCGATGGTCGACTGCCGGCCGGCGTCGAACACCTTGCCGAACACGAGATCGTAGACCGGCGCCCAGCGGCCATAGGCCTTCTCGACCCCGGCCCGCGAGATGTCTGCTGCCATGCCCCTGCCCCGGATATCTTTTAGCCGCGCACCGCTTCCACGAGCGGCCGCGCCGTGTTGCTCGCGACCTTCGCGGCAGCGCTCTGGATGAAGCCGCCGCCGAGCACGCGGGCCTGGCCACTGGGCGCGTCGTAGAACACGCAGGCCTGGCCGGGCGAAACACCCTCTTCGCCGGCGACGAGCTCGACCTCGTAATGGCCATCAGCGCCGCGCAGCCACGCCGGCTGGGGGCTGCGGGTCGAGCGGACGCGGACGAACAGCTCGAGGCCAGAACCGATCGCGCGGTCGATGTCGCCGCCGCCGATCCAGTTGACGTCGCGCAAGGCGATGCGGTGCATCCTCAGCGCATCGCGCGGGCCGACCACGACGCGACGGTTGGCCGCCTCGAGCCGCACCACGAACAGCGGCGCGGCGGCGGCAATGCCGAGGCCGCGGCGCTGGCCGATGGTGAAATTGGCGATGCCGTGATGCCGGCCGAGCACGCGGCCGTCGAGATCGACGATGTCGCCGGGGTCCATCGCGTTCGGACGCAGGCGGGTGATGATGTCGGTGTAACGGCCGGTCGGCACGAAGCAGATGTCCTGGCTGTCGTGCTTGTCGGCGACCGAGAGACCGAAGCGGCGCGCAAGCTCGCGCGTCTCGGGCTTGGTCATGTCGCCGAGCGGGAAGCGCAGGAAATCGAGCTGCTCCTGCGTGGTCGCGAACAGGAAGTAGCTCTGGTCGCGGTCGCTGTCGGCCGCACACACCAGCGCGCGCGAACCGTCATCGCGGCGGCGCGAGGCGACGTAATGGCCGGTGGCGAGCGCTTGCGCGCCCAGCTCGCGCGCGGTCTTCAGCAGGTCGCGAAACTTGACCGAGCGGTTGCACTCGATGCACGGCACCGGCGTCTCGCCAAGCGCATAAGAGTCGGCGAAATTGTCGATGACTGACTCGCGGAAGCGGTCCTCGTAGTCGAGCACGTAATGGGGAATGCCGAGCTTGGCCGCGACGTCGCGGGCGTCATGAATGTCCTGGCCGGCGCAGCAGGCGCCCTTGCGGTGGGTCGCCGCCCCATGGTCGTAGAGCTGCAGCGTGATGCCGACGACATCATAGCCCTCCGCCTTCAACAGCGCAGCCGTCGTCGAGGAATCGACGCCGCCCGACATGGCAACGACGACCCTGGTGTCCTCGGGACGGCCTTCGAGATCCAGACTGTTGAGCATGGGCCTAGCAGTTGTGACGGCGACGTTCGCGATCCGCGATTTCTGTGCCTTTGGCCGGGACACTGGCGGTCCCCGGGAACCAAGAGTTCCCGAAGGGCACGGCCTGCCCGGTCGAAAGCGGCTGAGAGCACCCTTTAATATAGGCCGCATTCCGGTGAAGCAATCGCGGCCGCCCCAAGCTTACGGCAATTCTTGCCGGGGCGGCAGAAATGACGGGGTTTTCGCGCAGATGGCGGGGGTGCTGCAGATTCCACAAGATATTGATATCGCTACATAAAATGACAATTCGAAGGATTGGCCCGCTCCTTGCTGACCTTCTAGCCCGAAGATGTTTTCGAGGGGTCGCCTGTGGTCGGTGTCACGTCAGACGTAGCGGCAAGCGCGCAGGTTTCCAGCGCGCAGCAGAAGCCTGCCCGGTCGCAGAGCACCAAGGACTCGACGCCGAGCGACTCCTTCGGCGCGCTGGTCGACAGCAACACCCAGGCCATCAGCAACAGCGCCTCGTCCGCGAGCCAGGACAGCACACCGAGACGGACCGATTCGTCGTCCTCGTCGTCGTCGTCCTCCTCGTCCGACCGGAGCACGCGCGACTCTTCCTCGACCGATCAGTCCTCGCAGAGCGCCGCGAGCGACAGCACGGATTCCTCGACGCAAGCCACGAGCGATACGCCGGCCGATCCGACCAAGGCGACGGCCAATACCAAGGACAAGGGCGATGCGTCCAAGTCGGGCGACAAGTCGCAGGAGACCAAGGACGCCAAGGGCGACAAGACCGACGGCACCACCGACGGCCTCGCCGCCGCGGTCGACGCCTCTGCCGCAGCACAGGCCGCCGCGACGCCGGCGGCGACGCCCGATCCGGCCACTATCCCCGTCGCGGCGGCCGTGGTTCCGGTCGATCCGAATGCGACAGCCGGCCAGGCCGCCAACACCGCCTCCTCGCCGCTGACGATCGCAGCCGCCGGCATCGCCGCCAGCGCCTCGACCGCGGCGCAGATCGCCGGCGCCAAGACCGATGCGACCGGCAAGACGGCCAAGACCGACGGCAAGACCGCCGATGCGAAGTCCGCGCTCGCCGATGCGGCTGCTACAACGACCGACGGCACCGCGACGGATGCGACGGCGAACGCCGCGCAGCTCACCGCGGTCGACCAGGGCACGCCCAAAACGTCGTTCAAGGCTGCAGCGACCGCGCAAGGCCAGGCCGACGTCTCCAATATCGGCCAGGATACCGGCAAGACCGCGCAGGCCGCGACCACTGCGCAAAATGCCGCGACGGCGACCAACGCCGCCGCGCATCCGGAAGCCGCCAAGCCGCAGGCCGACAGCGCCGCGACCGACGCCAAGGCCGATGCTGCCAATCGCACGGCCGATGCGACGCCGGCCGCGCCGACCACGCACGCCCATGCCGATACGCAAGCCGTTGCTGCTGCGACGACCGACGCCAGCGCGCAAGCCGCCTCCGCCGTGCAGGCGCCGCTGACCAATACGACGTCGGCGGCCACCGCCTCCACCGCGACGCTGACAGCGACCGCGGCGACATCGAACGCCGTGCCGATCAGCGGCATCCCGGTCGAGATCGCGGCCGCCGCGCGCTCCGGCAAGACGCGCTTCGACATCAGCCTCGATCCGATCGATCTCGGCCGCATCGACGTCCGCATCAATGTCGACCGCAACGGCCAGGTCACCTCGCATCTCACCGTCGAGAAGCCGGAGACACTGCAGATGCTGCGGCAGGACGCGCCACAATTGCAGCGCGCGCTCGACGATGCCGGCCTCAAGACCGGCAGCAACGGACTCTCCTTCAGCCTGCGCGACCAGAATTCGTCGGGACAGAACTCCGGCCAGAACAACGACAATTCCGGCAATTCCCGCCGGCTGATCATCAGTGAAGACGATTCTGCCGCGGCCGCGCCCGTGAGCCGCAGCTATGGCCGCATGCTCGGATCGAGCAGCGGCGTCGACATCAGAGTGTGAGGAGTATTCGCAAATGACCACCACGAATTCCGCCACCGCACCTGCCGTCGTCTCCGGCACGACGCAAACGTCGTCGTCCTCCTCGTCGAGCTCGAGCCTGGGCTCGTCCACGGGCGCGACGCTCGCCGGCAACTTCCAGACCTTCTTGACGCTGCTGACGACCCAGCTGCAGAACCAGAACCCGCTCGATCCGCTCGACACCAACCAGTTCACCCAGCAGCTGGTGCAGTTCGCCGGCGTCGAGCAGCAGCTCAAGACCAACGACTCGCTGTCGCAGCTCGTCACCTTGCAGCAGACCACGCAGGCGACCCAGGCGCTGGATTTCGTCGGCAAGACCGCGGTGGTCGATGGCACCACCGCGACCATGAAGAGCTCGTCGGCGACCTGGCATCTCAACGTGCCCTCCAGCGCCACGGTCAACATCTCCATCGCCAACTCCAGCGGCCAGACCGTGTTCACCGGCCAATATTCCGCGGGTGCCGGCAGCGACATTCCCTTCACCTGGAACGGCCAGGGCAATGACGGCACGCAATGGCCCGACGGCAAGTACACGATCTCGGCGACCGGCAAGGACGCCTCGAACAACAATGTCGGCATTTCGGCGCAGGTGCAGGGCACGGTGTCGTCAGTCGACCTGACCCAGTCGCCGCCGCTGCTCACCATCGACGGCCAGAGCTACACGCTGAACCAGGTGAAGAGCGTCGTCGCCGCCAGCAGCAGCAGCGGCAGCTAGACCTCGCGCTTTGCGCCGATACGCGCGATTTGCGCGCCCTGTTTCTTAGTAAAGTATTTACGAAGACCCCGCTCGGCCGGCTGAAATTGCGTTTTCTGCCCGCCGGGCCGGTCGTGTTCCCGCAAGTTTCAACGAGAATTGTATTGAAGCCTTAGGCTTAGCGGATTTTTAAGCCCGCATGCGTACGGTTGCGAAGTGAGTTCAGTGGTTGAGAGTTTGTGAGTACGCCATGACAGAACCCCATCGCCCGAGGGTAAAATACGTCATCGGGCCGGACGGCAGTCCGCTGACGATTGCAGATCTGCCCGCCCCCGGCACCAAACGCTGGGTCATCCGCCGCAAGGCTGAAGTCGTTGCCGCAGTTCGTGGCGGACTTCTCTCGCTCGAAGAGGCCTGCAGCCGGTACACCCTGACGGTCGACGAATTCCTCTCCTGGCAGTTTTCCATCGACCAGCACGGTCTGGCGGGCCTTCGCACCACCCGCATCCAGCAATATCGCCAGTAAGCAACCCGGAAATCTGCTGCTTTTGACGAAAATCGGCCCCGCTGTGCGAGGCCGATTTTTTTCATGTTTCGTTTTGGCGCTACTTTTGTCCGAGCTCTTAACCTTCGTTAACCATATCGAAACCATCACCTAGGCAATAATTGCCCACTCGGCCGCTCAGTTGCGGGTCGAAGCTTCGGGGCGGTTGCTTGCAAGGTCTTGCGGACTTTTTAAAAGGTATCGGCGCCGCCCGCTTCGGGGCGATGATCGCGGTCACCGCCGCGCTCATCGGCTTCTTTGCCTTCGTCATCATGCGCGTCACCACGCCGCAGATGACGACGCTGTTCACCGACCTCAGCGTCGAGGATTCCTCCGGCATTATCAAGGACCTGGAGCGCCAGGGCATCCAGTTCGAGCTGCGCAATGAAGGCAGCGTCATCATGGTGCCGAAGGACAAGGTGACGCGGCTGCGGATGAAGCTCGCCGAGGGCGGCCTGCCCAAGGGCGGCGGGGTCGGCTACGAAGTGTTCGACAAGTCCGACGCGCTCGGCACCACCTCCTTCGTCCAGAACATCAATCATTTGCGCGCGCTGGAGGGCGAGCTCGCCCGCACCATCCGCGCCATCGACCGGATCCAGGCCGCCCGCGTCCACCTCGTGCTGCCCGAGCGTCCGCTGTTCTCGCGCGAGGCGCCAGAGCCGTCGGCCTCGATCGTGGTCCGGGTCCGTGGATCGCTCGAAGCCCAGCAGATCCGCGCCATCCGCCACCTCGTCGCCTCCGCCGTCAACGGCTTGAAGCCGCAGCGGGTCTCGATCGTGGACGAAGCCGGCTCGTTGCTTGCCGATGGTGCCCAGACCGATCCGGAGCAGGCGGTCGGCGACGAGCGCCGCACCGCCTACGAGAAGCGGATGCGCAAGCAGGTCGAGGACATCGTCTCCTCCGTGGTCGGCTCGGGGCGCGCCCGCGTCCAGCTCTCTGCCGATTTCGACTTCAACAAGGTCACCCAGACCTCGGACAAGTTCGATCCCGAAGGCCGCGTGCTGCGCTCGAGCCAGACCCGCGAAGAGCAGAGCATGACCGCCGACAATAACGGCCAGGTCACGGTCAACAACGAGCTCCCCGGCCAGCAGCAGAACAGCGGCCCGGCAGCGAAGGACCAGAGCAAGAAGACCGAAGAGACCAACAATTACGAGATCTCCCGCACCACCAAGACCGAAGTGACCGAGGCCGGCCGGGTCAACCGCATCTCGGTCGCGGTGCTGGTCGACGGCATCTACACCAAGAACGACAAGGGCGAGCTCGCCTACACCGACCGCACCAAGGAGCAGCTCGACCGCATCGCCACCCTGGTGCGCTCGGCGATCGGCTTCGACCAGAAGCGCGGCGACCAGGTCGAGGTCGTCAATCTGCGCTTTGCAGATGCCCCCTCCACCGCCCCGATCGCCGAGCCAAGCGGCTTCCTCGGCATGCTGCAGTTCACCAAGGACGACGTCATGTACTTCGTCGAGCTCGGCGTGATGATGCTGCTCGGCCTGATCGTGATGTTCATGGTGATCCGCCCGCTGGTGAAGCGCATCCTCGCCTCCGAGGAGGTTGCCGCCGCCATCTCCGGTGCCCTCACCGGCCCCGCCGCCCTGGACGAGACCGCACCGGCCGGCGGCCAGGCGCTGCTGCCAAGCGGCGCCGCGAGCGCGATCGACGTCGCCACCGTGCAAGGCCAGGTCCACGCCCAGTCCGTTCATCGTGTCGGCGAGCTCGCCGAGCGCAACCCTAACGAAACCGTCGCCATCATCCGTCAATGGCTGACCGAACCCGCGAAATGATTCGAGAAGTGAACTGACATGGCCGGCAACCGGCAAAACGCCAACTCGAACGACATCACCAGCGTGATCTCCACGCTCGGTCAGCGTGCCGGCAGCCGCGCGGGCGCCAAGACCGAAGCGGTGGCGGGGCCGAAACGCGCGGCGATCCTGATGCTGGCGCTCGGCGAGCAATATGGCGGCAAGATCTGGGGTCTGCTCGACGATGACGAGGTGCGCCAGCTCTCGCTGGAAATGTCGACGCTTGGCACCGTCGAGGTCGATACGGTCGAGGACATGCTGCTCGAATTCGTCTCACGCATGTCGGCGTCCGGCGCGCTGATGGGCAATTTCGACGCCACCGAGCGGCTGCTCCAGCAATATCTGGCGCCCGAGCGCGTCAACGGCATCATGGACGAGATCCGCGGCCCCGCGGGGCGCAACATGTGGGAGAAGCTTTCCAACGTGCAGGAAGAGGTTCTCGCCAACTATCTCAAGAACGAATATCCGCAGACCATCGCGGTGGTGCTGTCGAAGCTGAAGCCGGAGCATGCCGCGCGCGTGCTCGGCATCTTCCCCGAGGACCTCGCCCTCGACGTCGTCAACCGCATGCTGAAGATGGAGGCGGTGCAGAAGGAGGTAATCGAGAGCGTGGAGAAGACGCTGCGTACCGAATTCATGTCCAACCTCTCGCAGACCCGTCGCCGCGACGCCCACGAGGTGATGGCGGAGATCTTCAACAATTTCGACCGCCAGACCGAAACCCGCTTCATCACCTCGCTGGAAGAGGACAACCGGGAATCGGCCGAGCGCATCAAGGCGCTGATGTTCACCTTCGACGACCTCGTGAAGCTCGATTCCGGCTCGGCCCAGACGCTGATGCGCAACGTCGACAAGGACAAGCTCGGCGTGGCGCTGAAGAGCGCCAACGAGGACGTCCGCAGCTTCTTCTTCGGCAACATGTCCTCGCGCGCGGCCAAGATGCTCCAGGACGACATGGCGGCGATGGGCCCGGTTCGCCTGCGCGACGTCGACGAGGCCCAGGCACTGCTGGTCAACCTCGCCAAGGACCTCGCTGCCAAGGGCGAGATCATGCTGACCAAGAACCGCGCCGACGACGAGCTGGTGTATTGATGGGCGCTCCGGCCAAATTCCTGTTCGACACCGACTTCGCCGCACCCGACCGGACGCGCGAGAAGGCCGCGACCGTGGCCGAGATCGCGCAGAAGCTCGCGGAAGCCGAAGCGCGCGCGTATCAGGACGGCTTTGACGCAGGCCAGCGCGAGGCCAAGGCCGAGAGCGACCGCCGCGTCGCGCTCGCCATGGAAGAGATCAACATCGGCATCCGGGGCATCGCGTCGGGCATCGGCAATATCGAGAGCAAGATGGAGACCGAGGCGGTTGACGTCGCGGTCGCCGTGGCCCGCAAGCTGTGCGCCGACTTGGTCGCCGCCGAGCCGCTCGGCGAGATCATGGCGCTGGTCAAGGACTGCTTCTCGCATCTGGTCGCCACCCCGCATCTCGTGGTCCGCATCAACGACGCGCTCTACGACAGCGCGCGCGAGAAGATCGAGCGGCTCGCCAAGCAGAGCGGATTCGAAGGACGGCTGGTGATCCTGGCCGAGCCCGACATTGCCACCGGCGACTGCCGGATCGAATGGGCCGATGGCGGCGTCGTGCTGGAGCGCAGCGCCATCGCGGCCAAGATCGACGACATGGTCGGACGCTATATCGCGTCCCGCAGGGGGAATTAAGCCATGAGCGACAACGACGGACAGGTCCCGCTGCCCGACCTCAACGGCCCATTGCCGCCGACCGGCACCGATGTGAGCTACAGCGAGGACGAATATGCCTCGCGCGTCGCCGCCGACCTCGAGGCCGTCTTCGACGTGCCGGTGCAGGTCTCGGCGGTGCTCGGCCGCTCCAAGATGGATGTCGGCGAGCTGTTGAAGCTCGGGCCCGGCACCGTGCTGGAGCTCGACCGCCGCGTCGGCGAGGCCATCGACATCTACGTCAACAACAAGCTCGTCGCCCGCGGCGAGGTGGTGCTGGTCGAGGACAAGCTCGGCGTCACCATGACTGAAATCATCAGGACCGAACGCAGCTAGCGCTTGCAAAGGAATGACGCGCGATAGCGCGAACAGACGGACAGGAGACTGACATGCGGCTTCTCATCGTTGGCACATTGAAGGGCCAGCTCACCACCGCCACCAAGATCGCGATGGAGAACGGCGCCACCGTGACCCACGCCGAGGATCACGAGCAGGCGATGCGCGTGCTGCGCGGCGGTAAGGGCGCCGACCTGCTGCTGGTCGACGTCGCCCTCGACATCCGCGACCTCGTGATGCGGCTCGAGGCCGAGCACATCCACGCCCCGATCGTCGCCTGCGGCATCACCAACGACGCCCGCGCCGCGGTCGCCGCGATCCACGCCGGCGCCAAGGAATACATCCCGCTGCCGCCGGATCCGGAGCTGATCGCGGCGGTGCTGGCCGCTGTGGCCAATGATTCCCGCGAGCTGATCTATCGCGACGAAGCCATGGCGCGCGTCGTCAAGCTTGCCCAGCAGATCGCGGGCTCCGACGCCTCGGTGATGATCACCGGCGAATCCGGCACCGGCAAGGAAGTGCTGGCCCGCTACGTCCATACCCGCTCGGCCCGCGCCAAGCGGCCCTTCATCTCGATCAACTGCGCCGCGATCCCCGAGCATCTCCTGGAGTCCGAGCTGTTCGGCCACGAGAAGGGTGCCTTCACCGGCGCGATCGCCCGCCGCATCGGCAAATTCGAGGAAGCCACCGGCGGCACGCTGCTGCTCGACGAAATCTCCGAGATGGACGTTCGCCTGCAATCAAAACTGCTCCGCGCCATCCAGGAGCGCGTGATCGACCGCGTCGGCGGCACCAAGCCTGTTGCGGTCGACATCCGCATCATCGCGACCTCGAACCGCAATCTGGTGGAAGCCGTGCGCGAAGGCACGTTCCGCGAGGACCTTCTTTTCCGCCTCAACGTCGTGAACCTGAAGATCCCGCCGCTGCGCGAGCGTCCCGCCGACATTCTCGAGCTCGCCCAGCATTTCGTGAAGAAATATGCCGAAGCCAACGGCGTGCCGGTGCGGCCGATCTCGGCGGAAGCGCGCCGCGTGCTCTCCACCAACCGCTGGCAGGGCAACGTCCGCGAGCTCGAGAACACCATGCACCGCTCGGTGCTGATGGCGCAGGGCGACGAGATCGGACCCGATGCGATCCTCACCCCGGACGGCGATCGCCTCGATCTCGCCAAGACAGTGCCGGCGGTGGCGCACGCGACCATGGCCGCCGAGCAGGTGACGCGGGCGCTGGTGGGGCGCACCGTCGCCGACGTCGAACGCGATCTGATCCTGGAGACGCTGAAACACTGCCTCGGCAACCGGACCCATGCCGCGAACATCCTGGGCATCTCGATCCGCACGCTGCGCAACAAGCTCAATGAATATTCCGACGGCGGCATCCCGATCACCCCGGCGGGCACGCCAGGTGAGTATCCGCGGATGCCGATGGTGGGAGCGTAGGGCTCCAGTCGATAGCGAGGGAATGCAAATGCCCGGGCTGGTCCCGGGCGTCTTTGCTTCTAGGGCAGGCTGCCAACCTCAACAGCATCCTTCGCATGACCGGGCCGCGCCACGCGACTAGGCCATGACGACGCGAGGCCCTATAACCCCGCACGTGACCCACGCGAGGAACCAGATGTCTGAATCTCAAATCACGGATTGGTTGGTGTCGCAGCGGCAGGCGATGATCGATCTGCTGCGCGATGTCGTGAACATCGATTCCGGATCCTATGACAAGGAAGGCGTCGATGCGGTCGGTGCGCGGTTCGAGCGACATTTTGCCGAGCACGGCCTTCCCTCGCGCAGGGAGAGCCACGGCACGTTTGGCGATGCGATCCATGCCGAGGTGGCAAAGCCCGGCAGCAACGAGAAGCCGGTGCTGTTGATGGGGCATCGCGACACCGTGTTCGGCAAGGGCGAGGCCGGACGTCGTCGGTTCACCATCAAGGACAAGCGCGCTTATGGACCCGGCGTCGCCGACATGAAGGCCGGCGTCGTGATGAACATCTTCGTCGCCACCGCCTTCCATAAATTCGGCGGCAACCCGCATCCGATCAAGCTGCTGATCACCTCGGACGAGGAGATCGGCTCGCCCTCGTCGCGGCCGGTGATCGAACGCGAGGGGCGCTCTGCGCGCGCCGTGTTCAATTCCGAGCCGGGCCGGCCAACAGGCAATGTCGTCACCAGCCGTAAGGGCGGCATCTTCATGCATATGGCCGTCACCGGCAAGGCAGCGCATTCCGGCGCCAATTTCGCCGCGGGTATCAGTGCGGTCGGCGAGCTCGCGCACAAGATCATCCAGATTCATGCGTTGACCGACCTCACCAAGGGCATCACGCTCAATGTCGGGCTAGTCGCGGGCGGCCAGTCGGTCAACACGACGGCGCCTTACGCCGAGGGCCAGATCGACATGCGCTACGTCGATCCAAAGGACCGTGCCACTGTCATGGCCGAGATCGAACGGATCGTCGCGACGCCTTACGTGCCCGGCACGAGTGCTGTGCTGACCATCAAGGGCGAATTCGTTCCGGTGGTGCAGAGCGAGAGCTCGAAGGCGCTGTTCGAAAACTATCAGGCCGCCGCAAAGCAGGCCGGCCTCACCACGCTGCAAGGCGAGTTCTCCGGCGGCTGCGCCGATTCCGGCTTCACCGCCGCGGTCGGGACGCCGACCATCTGCGGCGTCGGCCCCGTGGGCGGCCTCGCCCATTCGCCGGAGGAATATCTCGAGCTCGACAGCATCGTGCCGCGCGCTCAGGCGCTGGCGCTGGCGATTTTGCGGGGGTGAATGTTGGTGCGGTAGGTGGGTTAGACAAATCCGTCACGAATAACTCGGCGCGTCGGGCTTGCGAAAAATATGGATGGGATCGCCCGGCACGAACGGCTGGCCGCGGAGCGTCGCATAGGCGTAAAGCGCGAGATAAACGATCGCCAGCGCGCCGACGGCGTAGAAGGCCCAGGTCCCGACGCGCTTCATCGTTCCGCTCCATGGCCGTCCCGGATAGAAGGCTCAAGGCGCTTCTAGAGCGATGAGGGAGAAAAGGCCAGCCTGCGCAGCCTAATGCCTGCGGTGATCAAACGCCGCGGCGGCCGCGCGCGGGAACGCTGACGTCGGCGAGCCTTGCGGCATCCTCGTCCTGATCCACCGCCACATACTGGCCGTGCCAATAGGCGAGCGCCGCGGTCCGGGCCGAATTCTTGATGTCCCTGACGCGGCCAATGACGATGCCGTGCGAATGGCGCTCGACGATCTCCTCGACCTCGCAATCGACGGCGGACAAGGCACCGACCAGCAGCGGGACGCCGGAGACAGCCGTGACCCACTGGGCGCCGGCGAAACGATCGGCACCCTTCAGGCTACCCTTGCCGGCAAAGCGTTCCGCGACGTGGAGCTGATCGGCCGCGAGGATGTTCACGCCGAAGGCACCGTAGCGACGGATCAGCGGAAAAGACGAGGCATCGCGGTTGATGCTGACCAGCAGCGTCGGCGGATCGACCGACAGCGAGGTTACGGACGTGACCGTCATGCCGGTGATGTCCTTGCCCCGTCCGGCGGTGATGACGCTGACGCCGCCGGTGAGATGGCGCATGGCGCCGCGGAAATCGGCGGACGAGACGGGAATTTCGGTCATGAGCTCGCGGGGGACTACATTCATGGCATGCTCCCCGAAGCGGGGTCCTCTCTATTTAGGTACGATCGTCCGCCGACAAAAGGTGGCTCAGGATCGAGCCCTCGAGGCTCGCCAGTTCGGCGGATCCGCGCTCGCGGGGACGAGCGACGTTAACCATGACATCATGGGCAATGCGGCCCTCGTCGATCACCAGCACCCGGTCGGCCAGCGCGACCGCTTCGGCGACATCGTGGGTCACCAGGATCGCGGTAAAGCCCTGGTCGCGCCAGACACGCTCTAGCAGCCGCTGCATCGAGATCCGGGTCAGTGCATCGAGCGCGCCGAGCGGCTCGTCGAAGGCCAGCACGCGCGGTCGGGAGACCAGCGCGCGGGCGAGCGCGACGCGCTGCTTCTGGCCGCCTGACAGCACCGACGGCCACTGGTCGCGCTTGTCGACGAGCCCGACCTCGGTGAGCGCCTTCTCGGCACGCGCGTGCGCATCGCCGGATGAACGATCGCGGCCGAGGCCGACCTCGACATTGGAGAGCACTCGCGCCCAGGGCAGCAAGCGCGGCTCCTGGAACATCACGCGGATATCCTCGGGCTGGATCGCCGCATCGCCGAAGCTGATGCTGCCGGCGTCGATCTTTTCCAGGCCCGCGATGAGACGCAACAGCGTGCTCTTGCCGCAGCCGCTCTTTCCGACGATGGCAACGAACTGGCCTGCGGGGATGTGCAAATCGATCCCGCGCAGCACCTCATTGTCACCGAAGGACTTGCGCAAGCCGCGGATGCTGAGCGGCAGGCCGCTGGTATGCACTTGGCGTTCTTGGCGGTCCTCGCGCGCCACACGGGCGGCCGGCGCGAAATTGGCGCGGCTGGCGAGCTCGGTTTCCGGAAGGGAGGTCCGAAGGGCTGTCTGCATGTCACTCTCAGCGTTTCTGGAAAGCGGGGTGCCAGGAGAGCGTCAGGCGCTCCAGCATGCGGGAGGCACTGTCGGCGAGCTTGCCGAGCAGGGCGTAGATCAGGATCGAGAGCACGACGACGTCGATCAGCATGAACTCGCGCGCCTGCATCGCCATGTAGCCGAGGCCCGAGGACGCCGCGATGGTCTCGGCGACGATCAACGTCAGCCACATGATGCCCAACGCGAAGCGGATGCCGACGAAGATCGACGGCAGCGCGCCGGGGAAGATGACGCGGCGGAACAGCTCGCCGTCGCTCATGCCGTAGATGCGGCCCATCTCGATCAGTTGCGGATCGACGGTGCGGATGCCGTGCAGCGTGTTGAGGTAGATCGGGAAGAACACGCCGAGCGCGACGAGAAACAGCTTGGCGCTCTCGTCGATCCCGAACCAGAGGATAACCAGCGGGATCAGCGCCAGATGCGGCACGTTGCGCACCATCTGGAGCGTGGTGTCGGTGAGCTTGGCGGAGAGCTGCGACAGGCCGTTCGCTAGCCCGAAGGCAAAACCGATGCTGCCGCCGATCAGGAAGCCGATCGAGGCACGCCAGAACGAGACCCAGATGTTGCGGATCAGCTCGCCGGAGAGCAGCAGCTTCCAGCCGGCGAGCGCGACATCGCTCGGCGCCGGCAGCACGCGCACTGGCACGAAGCCGGTAACGCTCGCCACTTGCCAGATCGCGATAATGGCGAGCGGCACGATCCACTGGACCAGTCCGTCGACACGCGGCAGGCGGAAGCTGCGTGGCAGCGAAACGCTATCGATCAAGCTCATGATTGCGACACCCGATGCTGCGGACGGTAATCGCTGCCGACCGTCTCGCCAAAGGGACCGCCATTGAAGTGCAGCTTGGTCACGTTGCCCGGCTGCTCCAGCGAAAGCAGCGGGAACACCAGCTCGGCGAAGCGATAGGCTTCTTCCAGATGCGGGTAGCCCGACATGATGAAGGTATCGATGCCGATATCCTGATACTCCCTGATGCGTGCGGCGACGGTCTGGGCGTCGCCGACCAGCGCCGTGCCGGCACCGCCGCGCACGAGGCCGACGCCGGCCCAGAGGTTCGGGGCGATCTCGAGCTTGTCGCGCTTGCCGCCATGGAGCTGCGCCATGCGCTGCTGACCGACCGAATCCATCCGCGCAAAGTTCTTCTGCGCGGCGGCAATGGTGTCGTCGCTGACATGCTTGATCAGCTCGTCGGCGGCGCTCCAGGCCTCTTCGCTGGTCTCGCGGACAATCACATGGAGGCGGATGCCGAAGGACAGCTTGCGGCCACGCGCAGCCGCGATGTCCCTCACCTTCGCGATCTTGTCGGCGACCAGCGCCGGCGGCTCGCCCCAGGTGAGATATTTGTCGACGGCGTCGACCGCGACATCGATGCCGGCATCGGACGAGCCGCCGAAATAAAGCGGCGGCCGCGGCGACTGCACGGGATGGAACAGCAGCTTGCCGTCCTCGATATGAATGTGCTTGCCCTCGACATTCACGGTCTTGCCGGCGAGCAGGTCGCTGTAGACGTTGAGGAACTCGCGGGTGACCTCGTAGCGCTCGTCATGGCCGAGGAAGATGCCGTCGCCCTTGTTCTCGACGGGATCGCCGCCGGTGACGACGTTGACCAGCAGGCGTCCATTGGTGATGCGGTCGAGCGTCGCGGTCATCCGCGCCGCCACGGTCGGCGATTGCAGGCCGGGACGGACAGCGACGAGATAACGGAGCCGCTCCGTGAATGGCGCGACCGAGGACGCGACCACCCAGGAATCCTCGCACGACCGGCCCGTCGGCAACAGCACGCCGAAATAGCCGAGCTGATCCGCCGCCTGCGCGATCTGGCGCAGATAGTTGAAGTTGACCTCGCGGCCGCCGATGCCGGTGCCGAGATAGCGGCCGTCACCGTGGGTCGGCAGGAACCAGAGGATGTTGGCGTTACTTTGTTTGCTCATGACCTTGCTCATGTTCCTGGTCTCCGCGCCACGTCGGAAATCTTGATGGATTTGGGAATCAGGTTGAGCGCGAAGAACGCGTCGGCAACCTGCTGCTGATCGGCGATGACGGCATCGGTGAGCGGCTTGATGCCATAGGACTGCCGCCTCAACGCGACCTCGACCACCGGGACGGACAGGCCGATCGCCGGCGCCAGCTGTTCGGCCACCGCGTGGATGTCGCCCTTGGCCCAATCGTCGACCGAGCTCAGCTCGGCGAGCACGGCATCGACGATCTTCGGGTTGGCCTCGAGGAATTTCCTCGAGGAGAAATAGAACTGGTAGTTGGCGACGATGTCGGTGCCGTCAGCCAGCGTGCGTGCACCGGTCGCCGCTTCGGCTGCGGCCTGGAACGGATCCCAGATCACCCAGGCATCGACCGCGCCGCGCTCGAAGGCGGCGCGCGCATCGGCAGGTGCCAAGAACACGGGCTCGACTTCCGAATATTTGACGCCCGCCTTCTCCAGCGCCTTGACCAGGAGATAGTGCACGTTGGAGCCCTTGTTGAGCGCGACCTTCTTGCCTTTGAGATCGGCGACCGATCTCAGCGGGCTGTCCTTCGGCACCAGGATCGCCTCGCCCTTCGGCGCCGGCGGCTCATAGGCGACATACTGGATCGGCGCGCCGGCGGCCTGCGCGAAGATCGGCGGGGCTTCGCCGGTGTTGCCGAAATCGATCGCGCCGACATTGAGCGCCTCGAGCAGCGGCGGGCCGGACGGGAATTCGGTCCACACCACCTTGTAGCCGGAGGCCGCGAGCTTCGGCTCCAGCGTGCCCTTGCTCTTGAGCAGCACCAGCTTGCCGTATTTCTGGTAGCCGATGCGAACCACATTGTCCTGACCATAGGACGTTCCGACCGCCGCCGCGACGATGCCGATCGAGAGCAGGATGGCCGCGATCAGACGCTGAATGATACGCCTCATGTTCAACCCTTTTGAAATGGGGAGATTGGTTGGCACGATCAGGTCGCCGTGCTGCGCCAGACGATGTCGCGGATGACGATCGGCCTCGGGATCAGGCCGAGCTTGTAGAAGCGGTCGGCGACGCCCTGCTGGGTCGCGACAATGTCGTCGGTGACGGGGCCGATCACGAAATTGGCGCGATCGGCCGCGACGGCCTGGATCTCCAGCGGAACGCCGGTGATCGCGGCTAGAGACCTGGCAACCTCGTCGCGGTGCTGTTCGGCCCATTGACCGGTCGCGGTGGTGACGTCGACGATCTGTTGCAGGATCGCGCCGTGATTCTTCGCGAAATCGCGGTTGGCGATGTAGAACGAGTTGGTCTTGGTGACCTCGCGCGCATTGATCAGGATGCGGCCGTTCTGCCTGGTCTCGCCGATCGCGAAATAAGGATCCCAGATTGCCCAGGCCTCGATGCTGCCATTGGCAAAGGCGGGACCGGCATCCGGCGGCGTCAGATAGACGGGGGTGATGTCCGCGTAGGTCAGGCCCGCCTTCTCCAGCGTCTGCACCACGACATTGTGCGCGCTCGAGCCCTTGGTGAAGCCGACGCGCTTACCCTTCAAGTCGGCAATGGAGCGGATCGGCGAGTCCTTGGGCACCAGAATGCCCTGGCCGTTGGTGATAGGCTGGCCGGCGGCATAGACGATCGCCGCGCCCGCGGCCTGCGCGAACACCGGCGGGGAATCGCCGACCGCACCGTAATCGACGCTGCCGATATTCATCGCCTCCATCATCGGCGGGCCGGAGGAGAATTCGATCCATTTCACGTCGATGCCCTGCGACGCGAAATGTTTTTCTAGAGTAGCCCGCTGCCGCGTGATGACCAGCACGCCGGTCTTCTGGTAGCCGATACGAATTTCCTTCACAGCGCCTTGCGCATTCGCACGCGGCGCGAACGCTGCCGCGGCCGCCGTTCCAACGGACAGTTTCAGAAAGTCACGACGCTGCATTCCAGGCTCCCGGCCGCGTACGGCCGCCATCATTCATGTCGGGGGATGATGGTGCGGGGCGGGAAAGGTGTCGAGACGTGCGGGAAAATAGCGATGCATGCACTGCCCCTGGGGCAGAGCGCATGATTAATCTTTCAAACGGCGGAGCGAATGAAGATGGAATTTTTCTGCACGCGGACGTGAAGGCCGCGCATGGTCGACCTCGGACGCGCAGCCGGAACAAAAAAGCGAAAACAACCCCATGCACAGTAGCCGAGGCGCGCGAAAACAATCAATTGCGCTTTATCCGGAATCAAATTTGACACGTCGGGCAAAACAGGTGCAAGATGACATCATGGGCGCTCGTGATGGACAGACCCTTGCCGGGCTATTACAGCCATCTCACCGGCAAATTCTGCAAGCCCCGGAACGCCCAGCCGCCGATCCGCACCGGCTCGTCATCTGCGATCTCGATGCGTTTGGCACGCGCGAACAATGTCGGCAGCGCGACGTCGGCGATCATGGCGCGCGAGGCCCAGGCGCCGGCGCAGAAATGCGGACCGGCACCGAAGGCGACGCTCTTGGACGTATCACGCCGCACGTCGAACTGATCGGCGCGCTCAAAATGCTTCTCGTCGCGGTTGGCCGAGCCGAACATCAGGAACACGCGCTCATCAAGCTCGAACGCGACGTCGCGGATCGACCACGGCTTGGCGATGCGCCGCGGCGACATGCCGATCGGCGAGATCCAGCGCGCGTATTCCTCGAAGGCCTCGAGCCAGGTCACCTCGCCCTTGCGCACGAGATCGAGCTGATCGGGATGCGTCAGCAGCGCCCACACCGTGCCGGCGATCGCCTTGCGCGGCTCGTTCTGGCCGCCTGAGATCGCGAGCTTGACGTTTGCGCGCACGCTCTCCATCGGCATGCCAGATGCGAGCAGCACGCCGAGAATGCTCTGATCGGGATTCTTCGTCATGAGCGGCAGGATGTCGTCGATCGCGGCATCGATGCCCGACGTCGCCGCGTGACAGCGCGCCTCGATCGCGCCATCGCCGCCGTAATTGGCGATGCCCTCGATCATGCCCTGCGACCACGCATCCATGTCGGCGAAGCCGATATTGGTGAGGCCGGTGATCGACTTCAGGCACTCGCCGGAAAACGGCAGCGCGAAGTCGCGCATGAAATCGATCCGGCCGCCGTGCGCGATCGCGTCGATGATGCGATCGGCATGGGCCTGGAACAGCGCGGTCCAGTGCGCCTTCACCGTCCTCGGGGAGATCGTCGGAAACATCGCGCGGCGCTCGACCTGATGCGCCTCGCCGTCCTTGCGCATCATGTTGTGGCCCATCAGCCGGTTCATCAGGCCCGCGGGCTGGTGCGAGGAGAACACGTCGATCTGCTTCTCCGAGATCGAGATGTCGTCGCGGCAGGTCAGCAGCGTCGAGCCGAGCTGCGGCACGAAAGCGATCGGCGCCTCCTTGCGCAGTCTTGCAAGCATTGGATAGGGGTCGGCCCAGAATGCGGCCAGGTCGATGTCGATACGCGGCGCGGTGCTCAAGGCGGTCTTCCCTGGATTCTCGTGTGATCCGGGCCAGACTAGCCAACTCAGGCGCCGACGTCTGTCCCTAGCGATAGGGACAGACAATATTGGGAGATGTCTCAGGACATAGCCCGCACTAGGGCTGCAGTCTTGATGGTCGCGAAGTTCGAGTAGGTGTCGGACACGGCATAAGGCAAAATGATCTGATCATTGTGCCGCATCGCCCCGCAGGTATAAACCACGTTAGGAACGTAGCCTTCGCGTTCCGACGGCTCGGGATGCAGCAGCGGTTCGACCGAACGCGCCAGGACCTTGGATGGATCGTTCTTGTCGAGCAGGGCAGCGCCGATCGAATATTTTCGCACTGGACCGACGCCGTGCGTGAGCAACAGCCAGCCCTCATCGAGTTCGATCGGTGAACCGCAGTTTCCGATCTGCACGAACTCCCAGGGAAATTGCGGCTTCAGGATCGCCTGACCGCCGTCCCATTGGTGCAGATCGTCCGAATAGATCAGATAGAGGTTCTCATTGTCCTGACGCGCGATCATGGCGTACTTGCCGTCGATCTTGCGCGGGAACAACGCCATCCCCTTATTGCGTGCGGCGGTCCCGCGCAGCGGCGACATTCGAAATGACAGGAAGTCGCAGGTCTCGATCAGCTCCGATCGAATCGCCTTGCCGCTGTAGGCGGTATAAGTGGCGTAATAGGTCTTGCGGCCGCCATCGCAGAATTCAACGAAGCGGGCGTCTTCGATGCCGTTCGACTGGGACTCCGTAACCGGAAAGATGACGCGCTCACTGAGTTCCTCGTCCGGATTGAACGTCAGTTCGATGTCGTCGCCGTCTGGTTTGGGTATGCGAAGCTTGACCCGAGGGCTGGAAGCAAGGCGGGCTGTTGGATCGACGGTCAGACTGCCATCGGCAGCGATCGTGCCGGCGCGAAAGGTCAGTGACGATATATGGCCTTCGCCGACGGCACGGAGGCTGAGAATAAAGCGCAAGCCGCCCCTCGGAGCGTCCGACTGGTCGGGATGCGGCACGATGCTGGGATTGAACAGTGCCGAGGCTTCGAACGAGTATTCGTTCAGAAAATAGGCTCCGATCAATTGGCGCTGGACGCTGGAAAAAGGCCCGTGCGCTGCCAGCGCTTGTTCCATGACGTCGGTACGCGCCTCGAACGTCTCCAGCAGGTTACGATGCCGGCCCTGAAAATTTTCCAGCACATCCGCTAATAGGCTGGCCGCAATCTTCGGGTCAAGCGCAAGAACCCGTTCGACGATGTGGTTGGCGCGGGTCTTATCGGTCGGGTTGAGATCGCGCGGTTCGGTCGCCGGCTTGAACGGGCGTACGATCACGCGCGCGGTGTCGGGACGCAGATAGAGCGCCTGCCGATTCAGGAAAGTGGCGTGCGACAAGATGTCCTCGGTTCGCTGGAGGGAAAAATGTAATCAGGCGCTGATGGCGCGAAAGGCCACGGGGGGTGTTTCGCTGACGTTGACGCGCGCAAGCTGACGAATATCGGCAAGACCGAGCAGATAGGACACGACTGACTCACCGCCGCGGTTTTCGTTGGCGCGGTCGGGATGCAATCCATCCCGGCAACTGCCGGTCTCGGCATCGACGAGCACGATCGATAGATCGTTGCGGCCGAGAAACCAGGCGAAAACGCTGGTTGCGATCGCTTTCCATTCGGCGTCGCCGTCTGCCCGCCAAGCGGTCAGGCAGGCGGCGATCGTCGCCGTGGCTTCCACCGGCTGCTGGTCGAATGAGCGAGGCGGTTGGCGCAGTTCGCCGAAGCCGGCGGTGCCGATGGGGCGGAAATGCCCGGTCGAAGCCGTTTGTTGTTTCATCAGCCAACGCAGGGATCGCATTCCGGCATCGAGGTAGTCAGGCGTTTGCGTGGCCATGCCTGTCAGCATCAAGGCCTGCGGTAAGCGCGCATTGTCATACGCCAGACCCTCCTCGAACCACGTCCAGTCCGGCGTTTCGACCGACGCGAGGCTCGACATCAACCTGTCGGCGAGGAAATGCCGCATTTCCAGGGCGCGCGCGTCATCGGGAACGACGGCGCAATAACCGTCCAGACCCAGCAGGGTGAAGGCCAATGCACGCGGCGAAGCAAAGGCCTCAACAGTCGGCAACGCCTTGGCAAACAAGGCTTCAGCCCATCGACGTCGCGACGGGCTTGCATCCTTCCGTGCGCACTCACCCAGCGCCCACAATGTTCGTCCATGGCTGTCTTCGGAGCCACGGTCTTCCAGCCAGGTTCGATTGAAGCCCATGAAGTTGCGAAAGCGTCTGGTGTCGGGATTCCACGCATGCTGCACGAATGCGGCAAAGCGGGCAGTCAAAACCTCAGGCAGACGTTTTTCGCCGGGATTGTTGAGGGCGCAGGCGAGCAGCAAGGCGCGCGCATTGTCGTCCACGCAATAGCCGTGTGCGCGATCAGGTACCGAATGCACCGCATGCTGGAACAGGCCGGTGTCGTCGCACATCGAAAGAAAGTGATCCAACTGCATGTCCGACGCCGCAGGGCTGTGCGCGATCGCAACCGGTCCGGTGCGCGCGATCACCTTGAGCCAGTCGCCCTGCCGCGCGTCTTCGAATACGGCAATATAGCGCTCGGCCGTGCGAGCCCATGTCATCGATCGGCTGACGGCGTAGGCGCGCTCGCGCATCGCCTGACGACGAGGGGTATCGGTGAGCAATCGCGCAATTTCCTTGCCGGTCGCGGCAGAGTTGCCGAAGGGAACGATGACCCCACGACCGTCATCCAGCAGCTCCAACGCGTGCCAATAAGGCGTCGAAACCACCGGCTTCCCGAGACCGAAGCTGTAGGCCAGCGTGCCCGACGTCATCTGCGCTTCGTTGAGATAAGGCGTGACGTAGACGTCGCACATCGAAATGAATTCGAGCAGCGTGGCCTGATCGACGAACTGGTCGAGGAATACGACGTGGTTCTCACCCCCAAGCTCGCGCACGCGCTTCATCAGGCTTTCGCGATAGGCCTCACCCTGGTCGCGCACCAGATTGGGATGCGTCGCGCCGAGTACGACATAGACCGCGTCCGCGCGGCGCTCCAGGATCGAGGGCATGGCGTCGATCATGACCTCGATGCCCTTGCTGGGGGAGAGCAGGCCGAAAGTCAGAATGACTGAGCGGTTGCTGAATCCAAGTTTGGCCTTGGCAGCATCGGGCTCGACAAAGGGAAAGTCGGGAATGCCGTGCGCAATGACCTCGACCTTGTCGTCCGGCACGCGATAGACGCTACGCAGCATCTCGCGCCCCTTGTTGGCCATCACAATGATTTTCGAAGATGCCTCGACGATACGCTCCATCACCGCGCGCTGGGCGGTGGTCGGCTTGGCGAGCACCGTGTGTAGTGTCGTGATAACCGGCATGCTGAGGCGTGAAAGCAGCTCGAGAATGTGAGCGCCGGCTTCCCCGCCGAAGATTCCGAATTCGTGTTGCAGGCAGACGACGTCGTAGCGACCGGCATTCAGGAAGGCTGCGGCACGCACATATTCTCCAATGACGTCATCCTTGATCTGGAATGCGACCGAACCGGGATAGTCGTAGGCCTGTGCGTGGTCGTTCATGGCGATAATACTGGTCTCCAGGTCCGGCCTTGAATTCGAAATCGCGCGTTCAAGGTCGGTCGTGAAGGTGGCGATACCGCAGCGGCGAGGCAGTGAATTGCCGATCAGGGCGACGCGGCGAAGCGGCATCATGCGAGGCCTGCAAATTGCGGAACGGGGATCGCAGCTGGATTGGCAGGCTTGCCCGGTTGCTTGCTTAAACTCTGCAACAGGGAATCGATCGGGCGACTTGCAGGATACGCAATCAGCGCGCTCAATCCGTTATTGCCAACCTCTATGCTGGTGCAGCCGCCACCGATGAAGATGGCATGTCCGATAGCTGCCGCGGTTAAGCCGATTGCCGCATGGCCGTCGAGGGTGAGAATCCAGGTTTCCGGTTCTGCAAGCAGCGCCCAGCTTGACCCCTCGAGCAGTTCAAGCCGCTCGAGAACGAAATGCTTGCTCGCGACCAGTACCGTTCGGTTTACGGTCAAGGGCGTCGGATTGCCTGGCGTTGGAAGGGGCCATGGGTGGGCGACGGCGACCCCATTGTCTTCATGCAATTCGCGCTGCCGGCCGTAGTCGAATAGCCGAAATGTGGCGTCGCTGTGCTGCTGAATTTCAGCGAGCACGATGCCGGCGCCGACGGCGTGGATGGTACCGGCCGGGATGTAGATGACGTCGCCTTTGGCAACCGATCGCCAGTGAATGAGTTCGGCGATCGAACCGTTCTGGATCGACGCGCGCAATTGTTGTGGAGTTATCTGGTGCTTTAATCCAACGCCGATCTGCGCGTCGGGCTGGGCCGCGAGGATATACCATGCCTCGCTCTTGCCGTTCGGCATCCCCATCGCACGTGCGTAAGTGTCGTCGGGATGAACCTGGATCGACAATGGTTCGCTGGTGAACAGTAGCTTGAGGAGCAACGCCGGGGTGGGCGCATCCTTGTTGGCCCGCTCGAACCACAACTCTCCGACGGCACTACCAGACCCGTCGACGCTGCTCCACGGTTGCAGATCGCGAACCCCCCACGGTTTGTGGACGACCCGCACGGCGGCTTGTTCGGTAGGCATGAGATGTCCTGACCGGGGTGACGCGCACGTCAAGGCGACGTGCCGTTGGCCGTTGTCGACCGTAAGATTTGGCGTGGCTAACTGTCGCGTGTCCGGACAGGCGCTTGAAGCGGGCCGGATGCTGAGTTCGTTAGGTGGCTACTCCCCGACTTGATTACAACGGTCGCGTTCTGCTTTACTCTCCTTCTCAGCAACCAATTGCGCTTCTGAGTCGTATTTGGTCTAGCTTAGCTGTTCGGGCGTCAGACTTCGGTCCGAGGGCCGGTCCACACGGAGAGCCCATCCCATTCGGCCGCCACACCTAGAGCATGGTGGGCGGAGACTGTTGACGAATCTGAAATTGGGAGGATCGACCATCGCGCGGATCACTCAGCGCCTTTACCCCCCAAATAGCTAGGAAATTCCTCGGAACTGAGCAGCCTTTACGGCTGCACCGCAACGTCACAGGTCTCGCAATTGAAGTTGGGGCCAAATTCGGTATGCACGGCCTTTCGATCGGCCTGAGCCAACCGCAATCGAATTTCGTCGCCTGGACGGCTGGCAAGGTTGCTTGCTTCGCGATGCCCCTTGCCAGACTCGGTGCTGTTCGGAGTGTCGCCATCATTGCATATACGCTGTGACACGAATCCTCCGCGTGGCCAGGTCTCCAGTTCCTACGCTCCAGATCTGCCGCTGATTGACCCATGCATACTCTTTGGAGGCGGTGGTGAGCCGGATGTTTGCAAAGATATCGACCACCGGCTCGCCGTTTCGCAGTGCCGCCTGGCCATCGCCCGACAACGCAATCCGATGCCCATCGTCGGTGTCGACAATAACGTGCAGGTCCAGGTCGATGCGCCCATCAGCGCGCATTCGCAAATAGTCGACGCCATGCTGGCGCCCCGAAAGGCGGCCCTGACAGGGTCCATCGATATGAAGGTCGAAGCGTGCTCCTTGCAGTGGGACCGCTTGCTTGCCGGCAAGGATATCGTCCATGCTTACGCCGTAGTCCGTTACGCCCGTGAGGGCGAGATCGCATTCGTATATCTTCTCGCCTCTCATTCCAGGATCTTGAGCCATTGTAGTTCTCCTAGTTGTTCGGCTGGGTTGCCGACATCCAGTCGAACCGGCGGCCGCCAAGGCGACATGTTCGGGACAAATTAATTCGCAGCCTTGCTTGCCGGCGCAGTTGGCGCTCTCAAGTCGGCTCGTGACAGGCGAAACCACATTGGCGGATGACTTCGAAGCAGGCCCAACGGCAGGCTTGTGGTATTGGGCTTCAGCTTGTGAGCCGAAGAGGGACATGATACTGTTGTTGTTCGGGCCTTCGACAACCGCCCGATCAGCTTCCGAGCCAAGGTTGTTTCGCTCCATTACGGAGGTGAAACATGGCTTGCAGCAGCACCACCCGCGGCTCACCCGATACATCCCGCCCAAGTCTGCCCGCGTTTCCAGATCTTCGATGGTCCTGGCAACTCCCCCTCGCGCTCTTGACCGGAATAGCACTGGGGTTGGAGCGACGCCGTCAATACAGGGAACTTCTCGAACTGGACGACCGATTGCTCGCCGACATGGGCCTATCGAGGACGGACGTTGAAGAAGTACGAAGGTGCTCCTTGTATGTGGACGCCTGGCGCGACAGCCGATGAGTCTCCAATATCCTTCCTGGTCCAGGCGGCGCGCGAGAGGCCGCCTGCGGACGGCGCGTCAACCCGATCGCCTGGGTCGAGATAACTTGATCTTGCTGGCGGTCGCTCCTCGTTGTCGAACTTCCGCCTCGGGCCGGAAGCGCAATGACTTCCGTCCGCGATCGGTCTGAACGCGTCAGCCCGGGTGCGCTGAGCCATTTTCACGCGAGGCGCTCCGCCCTAAACGAAAATCGGCTGATCACAGTGCCGGCCGGATCGCAGACCTCGAAATGCCAGTCGAGGTCTGGCCTCATGCCGCCAAACTTGATGTCGCGGATCATGTCGCACGCGGTCACGGCGGCTTCGTCCCAAAGTGCGCTTGCATCATTGCCGTCAAGGGGAACCGACCATTCCTCCTCGATCCCGTTGGCCCAAATCCGGAGCCGGTAGGACGTCGTTGCGGGCTGGGAGTCGTGCATCGGCGCCACCATGAACCCGGCGGGAGCACGATCCTCTCTCAGTCACCGGTCGAAGCCGCGGACGGGACGGTGATGAGGGAGACTATCTTATGTCGGATACCGGACACAACGGCAGGCGTTCGGTTCCCCGGGATGATGCAGTTCCAAGGTCCTTCAGCACGTCGTCGCGTCAAACCGCGCTGGTCTTGAACTCCAGCAGGTAGATATCTGCGCCGGCAGCATCCTTGACCTTCATGGACCACTGATCTCCGGGCAGGAGCTTGCCATCGAGATCGCGGAGCAGCTCTCCACATGCGGTCGTTGCTTCCACCCAGGCAGCGTCGCGGTCGGGCAGCTCCAGCCCGTCGTTCTGGATTTCCATGTTTCGACCATCGGCGACGACAAAGAAGAATCTCGGCATCTTTCCCTCGTGAGTCCGGTTCCGAACATTAAATGTTGCGTTTGCCCTAGTAATGCATCGGAATCGGGCGCCTAGTTAAACCGCGCTCGTGGAATTCAGCTCCTGGTATAAGTCGGAAACCGTACCGACGAAATGCCGGTTTGTAGCCTACCTAGAAATTCCCGTGGAGGCGTCAACTCGGAACGCTACGTCAATCCCCGCGGAAGACGGCCCAGACCGACCGGGCGGGATACACTATGCCGACCGCACCACTCGCCAACTCCCTGCTGGCCAGTCTGCCGCGGGCCGAATTTGAGCAACTTCGGCCCCAAATGACGGTGCTATCCCTTGCGCAAGGCAAGGTGCTCGCCGAGGTCGGCGACGAAATCGACCAGGTCTACTTTCCCTTCGGCGGCATGATCTCGCTCCTCACGATCATGAGAAATGGCAAGGCCGTCGAGACGGCGACGATCGGCAAGGACGGAGCGTTTGGCGCTTCTGCGACGTTCGGCCTGCACAAGTCGCAGGTTCGGGCGATCATTCAAATCTCGACGACCGCAGCCGTCATTCCCGCCGCGTCCATGAGACGGCACGGCGAGACCAGCAAAGCGCTTCAGCTGATGTGCCTGCGGTCCAACGAGAACCTGCTTGCCCAGGCCCGCGTGACAGCCGCCTGCAATGCCCTGCATTTGATTGAAGAGCGATTTTGCAGATGGCTGTTGCAGACCAGCTCGGTGACGCAAAACATGACCATTCACCTCACCCAGGAATTCCTGTCTGAAATGCTCGGCGTCCGCCGCACGTCGGTCACCGAGGTCGCGCAAAAGCTTCAAGAGGCCGGGCTCATCAACTACTCGCGCGGCGTCATCAACATCCTCGACCTCAATGCCTTGAAAGCACGGTCCTGCGAGTGCTTTGAAACGCTTCGCGAGCAGAATGTGATCTAGAGCCGTTTCTGCTCCGATAGAATGGCTCCAGGTTTTTGCCTTGACACGCTCTCTCTTCGCGAACCGGCATCAGCTTCGCGCGAAAATGCTTTAATCGAACAGCCTGTTGATCGAGACCTGTGCCTCGAACTCACGCGCCTTTTCCAAAAGCGCCTGCGCCTCCGTTCCTCGAAGAAGCTTTGCTTTGGCACGGCATTCTTCCGCAGTTTTCCTGAGGCGCTCATCGAGCGAAAGCGTCTGCTTGAATCGTCTTCGCTTTGCGGTCATCGGCAAGCTCTTTTATGGAGGTGATTTTAGTCCCGCCACGTGGCTGCTCAAGTCGGATTTTTCTGACCCAAATGTCGGATTCCGGACGGACGGGCTTCTTGCGCCTTGTTAACTTTTTCGTTTTCGGCGAGATGCTTTTCCTTTTGGTGAGATGCGATGTCTGTACCGACAGTGCGTTCATTGATCGCTATCGAACGGCCGCGTTGCCGGAGATGCCAGACGCGGATGGGGCTGCTGAGCGCATCTCCAAAACCCGACAATTGCGAAAAGCGCATCTTTGAATGCCCGAAGTGCCGTTTCATCGAGACCAAGGTGATCGCCGATCCCCTGACCTCAAACGACATCAGGCGTCTGACCAGCCACCTTCAGCCTCCATCGTGACATCCGGGTCGATCGGGGGAGTCACGCCGTGACCGATAAGAGAGATTCCCGAAAGTGCAACAACATCGTCCTCATCGGCGCCGGCGCCGGAGCTCTCTCGATGTCGGTTGCCGACCACGTCGACGAAGCGGAGGCGCTGGACCTCGCAAAGCGGATCGCGGATCAGACGGGCCGCACGGTGTCAGTCCGGGACGCCCGAGGAGCGGTTCTTGGGAAAATTCCGGGATCTAAAAGGAACTAGGAGAATTGGCTTCGGCGCCGGACCATTCATTCTCCTCGCCGCACTCACGTATCCCCTCAATTCAGGCGACCGGGCCCCGTGAGCAGGCCCAGCACGATCGAAAACTATTCGTTCTGCGCGGAAATGCCGAGCCGCTCATAGGCGCGCTTGCGATAGGTCTGGGTCGAATGCAGGCTGATGCCGAGCGCTTGCGAAATCGCCTCCGAGCTGAAACCGAGCAGGATGTGCCGGCCCACCTCCTGCTCGCGTGGCTTCAACGCGGAAAGTGGCGCGCACGTCGCAAACAACGCGGCGAGGTTCTGGCCGGGCGTTGCCGTCGCGGCCTTTACGACAAATCGTGAGACGCCCTTTCGCCCTTCGCGATTGCCGGTTTCCGAATACCATGGTACAATCTGCAGTTGTCGGGACGGCATTTCCGTCCCGCATTTGGGGAGATGTCTTATGAAATTGTCATCAGGCTTCGCCGTGCCGTCAGCCGTCGTTATTTTGTCAACTCTCTTGCTGTGCAGCACAAACGGTACGGCAATGTCGCAAACCACAACAGGCTCCGACTCCTCGCTTCCCGCCGTCTCGGTCGAAGCGCCGAAGCAGATGGCAAGACCAACGGTTACGTCGCCGCGGAGGTCAACGACAGCGACAGCCCACCGGACATCCGGCTCGTCAACCGCTCAAACGCCAGCGTTCGCGCCGAATACGGCATTGGGGCGGCTTGCCAGGCTGGAGAGATCCGCCAGCACTTGCAACGGTGGTTGCGAAACAAGTTACAGGGTCGGCAACGCGCCCTGGGTTGGATGTAGTATAAGTGGGGATCGCGATATCAGCAATTTCTCGCCGACGTGCCGAGACACGCTGACCTACAACACCTACGCGCAGTGCGTCGACACCAAAACCTTCCTGGGCTCGACCTCCAGAGAGGCTCGGTGGCTTTGCAGCAGCCTGCTAGCCGGAGGCAAGTTGGCCGGCGAAAATCAAGTCGCCGAAATCAAGGGCCGCCGCTAGTCCACGCCGGCCCGTCGGCTGCGCCCGAGACACAGGATCGCATGGCTCGAGGGATTTCGAGCCATGCGGAGGCGGCTTGACGCTATTTCCCCAGAGCTGCGGCGACTTCGCCAACCAGATTCTCTGCCAGCGTGTGATAGCCCTCTGGCGTGAGATGTTGCCCGTCAGGCTGACGCGGCAGTCCGTGCAGCATCCCATTCGGGAGCATGACAACCTTGATTCCCATCGCGCTTAGCCGACTTTGGATGGCAGGGGTATTGTCGGCGGCTAGCTTCCTCCGGTCGTTACCGCCGGGCTGAAGGATCACAACGCTCGTTCCTTTCGGGACCACGCGATCCAGTCGGGCCAACATGCCTCCCGTGGTGTCACCGTTGACGCCGGCATTGATGACACGGACGTTAAGACCCTTCGAACGGAGAAGCGTTTCAA
This sequence comes from Bradyrhizobium sp. S3.3.6, assembly GCF_040546905.1. NCBI lineage: Bacteria > Pseudomonadati > Pseudomonadota > Alphaproteobacteria > Hyphomicrobiales > Nitrobacteraceae > Bradyrhizobium > Bradyrhizobium sp. S3.3.6. The sequence goes on from NZ_JBEPOT010000001.1 coordinate 247,721, forward strand.
GCTGTGCGGGATAGGCTTGGCTACGCGACACACCCTTACCGAAGGTGTTGCTGGCTCCGAGGGCCACAACGGTTGCAGCGTGAGCGGCGCCAAGCGCGGAGAGCACCCCGAATGCACCAAGAATAATGATCTGGCCAAGCTTTGCTGCCACTCTCGCGTCCCCCGACAGGCATGAATTCCCGCCGCATGCTTATCACCAACTGCTCATTATGAGAACGCGGACGTCGGCTCGGGGCCAAAATGCGACCGTCCCGGAGCGCGGACCGCGTGTCCGCCTTGCTTTCGGAGAGCAGAACTTAGAGTACCCCTCAGTTCAGGCGACCGGGCCCCACGAGCAGGCCCAGCACGATTCCAAACAATTCGTTCTGCGCGGAAATGCCGAGCCGCTCATAGGCACGCTTGCGGTAGGTCAGGGTCGAATGCAGGCTGATGCCGAGCGCTTGCGAGATCGCCTCCGAGCTGAGACCGAGCAGGATGTGCCGGCACACCTCCTGCTCGCGCGGCGTCAGCGCGGAAAGTGGTGCGCACGCCGCAAACAACGCGGCGAGGTTCTGGTCGAGCGGCGCAGTCGCGGCCTGCCGGAAATGGCGCGCGACGCTGGCGCCAATCGCCGGCGCAATCGCGTGCAGCCGCGCACGATCGACGTCGCCAAAGCGGCCCTGCACGGCGATACGATAGAAGTTGACATAGAAGCAGGTGTCATCAGCCCAGATCGCGGTCGCGCATTTGTCGACGATGCCGGAATCGTGAAAAAAGATCTTGCGGTAGCGCGCGCCATACATGCGCGGCGCGAACGACGGCAGCATGATCGGCGCGCTGCCCTCGGTTTCGAACAGCGCATCGCGATTGGGATCGGATTCGTGGAACTGACCGGCATAGGCCGCGCCGAGATCGCCGCCGGTCGGGATGTTGCCGGCATCGAGCAGACAGCTCGCCGCACCGGCGCGCGTCAGCGCGAACACCATGCAATGGCCGACGCCGGCCTGCCGGCGCAGCGTGTCGATGAGGATGTTTGGAAAGTCGGGACGGCCGATGGCGAGCACCGCGGGCGTGACGTCGCCAGCCGCCGGGGTCGAGGCCATCGCGTGGGGCCGCATGGGTTTCCTCCGCCAAGGTTGTTTTGGCGGACGATATCAGCAAGGCGATTTTGCCGAAAGTCGGCGTCGCCGGCTTGGGCCGCATATGGGTCCCGGCTCGGCGCAGCAGCGTTGCACGCTGCAGCGCGTCCGGGACACGTACCTCATTGTTGGTGTCGTGCCCCGGACGCAGCGCAGCGCTTCTTCAGCGGTGCGCTGCCGAGCCGGGGCCCATGCAGCGAGTCCCTCGCCCTGCCCTACCCCGCCGCCGCCTTCGCCAGCGCGACATTGATGGCGAGCTTGCCGTAGCGGTCGGTGAAGGCCTCGGTGTCGATCTCCTCGAGCTTGATCTCGCCGCTCATGACGCTCCTCTTCCAGGCCGCCTGCGCCGGATCGCTCTGGAACTCCGGCATCACCTCGCGGCCGAACAGCTCCAGCGATTCGCAGATGTGCTCGTGGCTGTTCTTGCCGGCCTGGTTGAGCAGGATGACCTGGTCGATATGCGACGACTGGAAGCGCTTCAGCTTCTTGCGGATCGTCTCCGGCGAGCCGATCAGGCCGCCGCGCAAGGCCGCCTCCTGCGCTTCCGGATTGTCGCGCTTCCACTTGTTGTACTCGTCCCACATGTTGACGGTGTAGGGCGCCGGACGCCGGCGGTTCTGCGAGGCGCCGTAGAAGCGCAGCGCGAACTGGAAGAAGGTGGCGCCGTCGGCACGCGCACGCGCCTCCTCGTCGGTCTTGGCGCACATGAAGAACGACACCAGCGCCATGTTCGGGTTGATCTCGTAGTCGGCGAGCTTGTGCAACCGCTTGGTCATCGCGTTGTAATAGGCGTGCACCCAGGCATGCGCGGCATCGGCGCTGACGAACTGGAAGCCGAGCGCGCCAAAACCATGACGACCCGCGCGCTCGATGGTCGGCAGCTGCGAGCACGCCATCCACAGCGGCGGGTGCGGCTTCTGCACCGGCTTCGGCACGACATTGCGCAAAGGGATGTCAAAGTACTTGCCGTGATGCTCGCTTCCCGAATCCCCGAACATCGGGAAGATCGCGGCGACGGCCTCTTCAAAGACCTCCTTCTTGGTCTCCATGTCGCGGCCGAACGGCGTCAGCTCGGTGATGGACGCGCTCTCACCCATGCCGAATTCGCAGCGGCCGTTGGAGAGCAGGTCGAGCACCGCGACGCGCTCGGCAACGCGCGCCGGATGGTTGGTGGTGAGTTGGAGGATGCCGTGGCCGAGCCGGATGTTCCTGGTGCGCTGGCTCGCAGCAGCGAGGAAGGATTCAGGCGAGGGCGAGTGCGAATATTCTTCAAGGAAGTGATGCTCGACGACCCAGGCATGGTCGTAGCCGAGCCTGTCGGCGAGCTCCATCTGCGAGAGCGCGTCTTGATAGAGCCTGAGCTCGTCGCCGGCCACCCAGGGCCGCGGCAATTGCAGCTCATAGAAGATGCCGAACTTCATGGCGCCATCTCTCCCAAGTTCTCTTGCAATTTTTTTGCAAGTTTTTTTGCAAGTTTTCTTGCCCGCTTATTTTTTGTTGCGAGCATCTTAATGCGTGGGGCAGCGCTGTCTACGCAGTCGCAATTCCGCCCTGCGGGAGGACGCGCTTTTCGGCGCGGCGGCCATTCAGCACCGCACCGATGAAGGTGAAGCGCACCAGCAGATGGTAGCTCGCCAGCATCAAGGGAATCGCGACGACTAGAATGATTGCGAACTTGATCAGCCCGGGCCAGTCGCGCTGCGACAACGCGACCTGCAGCGCCATCACGATCGGCATGTGGATCAGATAGAGCCAATAGGATGCATCGGCGAGATAGCGCCAGGTCGGGCTGAAGCCGGACATGAAGCGCAGCACGAGCCCGATGACTGCGAAGGTCGAGATCCAGATCGCCGGTGCATAGAGGATGGCAGAGACAAGCCTGAGCGTGGCGAAGCTGAAAGGCAGTTTCGGCGCGCCCGGTGAGGACAGGATCACGCCTGACAGCACGAAGCTGATCAGGATCAGGCCGAGCGCGAGCACAAGATACGGGAGCCAGCGTCGCTCGAGCAGCCGCAGCAGATCGACCTGCCGATGCAACAGCCAGCCAACGCCGAATGCGGTGCCGAAGCCGATCCAGGCCTGCGCATTGGTGATGAGCGATTGATCCGGCGTCCTCACGCCCATCACGTTGATCCATCGTTGATCGAGGCTGAAGGCGATGCCGATCGGGATCGCCAGCACCAGCGGCGCCAGCGGATGTCGCATGGTGCCGGCGAAGATGCGGTCAACAACCGCTCGCCAAGTGCCTGACACATCGAGCCAGACAATGGCGGCGCGCAGCAGCAGCATGGCGGCATAGAGCTCCAGCAGCACATAGAGAAACCAGAGATGGGTCAGGGGGAAATTCGGCAGCACCGGCGGCCAATTGCGCACGCCGTGGAACGGGCCGGCATTCGGCAGATAAGATGCCCAGATCACGATCAGGGCGATGGGCGTGAAGACGATCGGCCAGCCGATCACGAGCGGCAGGGCGATCCGCTGCAGCCTGTCCCGGATGAAGCCCGAGGTGCCTCGGCGATGAAAGCTCATGCGGGCGAAGAAGCCGGCCATCAGGAAGAAGGTCGTCATCCGGAAGACGTGGATGGTGAAGGACAGCAGGCCGAGCAGCAGGCTTGGATGGGTGTCCCTGACGAACCAGAACTGGGCCGAGGCGGGCAAAAATGACAATGTCGCGTGCAGGACGATGCCGAGCAGCAGGGCGCCACCCCTGAGCGCATCGAGCGCGTGCAGTCGTTCCGATACGGGGGCGCCGGTCGCATGGGACATGGATGGGCTCGTGCTGGTTGGCGAGGGGTTCTCGCCGGACAGTCTGCCTAATCGCGGCGCGGCCCTCTCGCCCGATCCAAAAATCGGCTAGCCGATTTCTCGGCGCGGCTGGGTGATCCCGGGATCGCAGCCGGTTTCCGGCCGGCTCAGCGCCTCGCGCCGGAATTCGGTCGGGGTCACGCCGGTCTCGGCCTTGAAGGCGCGATTGAAGGGGCCGATCGATTGGAAGCCGGCATCCATGGCGATGGTCAGCACCGGGACCTCCCGTTGCGTCACATCGGACAGCGCCAGCCTGGCATCCTCGATGCGATAGCGATTGAGGAACGCATTGAAGTTCCGATAGCCCAGCCCTTCGTTGATGGCCTGGCGAAGCCGGTGCTCCGGAACGTCGAGCCGTGCCGCGAGCGCTCCGATCGCAAGACCTTCCCGCCGGTAGGTCCGCTCCACACTCATCAGATGATCTAGGCGCCGCAGCAGGATCGGATCGACCACGAGCCTTCCTGCGGGAGGAGCACGATCGGCACCGCGTCCGCTACTGGATGCGATTGCCGCCATGGCGTCGTTGACGGGCACGGCCGGCTGCGCGGCAAAAGCCCCCAGTCCGGCAATCATGGCCACCACGAACAGGCTGAGCGCGGTCGGCAGACTGCCGGGCGCGCCGGGGACCGCGACAGGAATTGCGGCGAAGCCGGCGCCGGCGACGACAGCGATGAGTCCGACATTGATGGCCAGCATCGCCAGCCGAAGCCGGCGGCGCCGCGCGACCAGATCGGCGCGCCAGGTCTTGACCGTCTGAACCGCGGCCGCGAGAGCCAGCGCCAGATTGATCAACGCCAGGCCTCGCCCGCCGGCCCCGGCCAAAGCGGGCCAGTACGCCCAGCCAAGCGTGAGCGCAAAGCCAAAGGCCACGATGCCGAGCCAGAGCACGCCGTGCCATCGCCTCAGCACGAAATCGTCGTCGAACGCCGCGCGCGCCCACAGCCAGAACACGGCAGGTTGCCCGGACAGGATCGGCAACACCCACCACCATGACGATTTGGGAAACAACGGCGCGGTCGTGATGGCGTAGAGCACGCCACCGGCAGACATGGCCATGCCCAGCAACGCCTGCTGGCCGGTCGCACGACGCAACAGCGTAGCGACAATGATCAACAGGAACACGCCGCTCGTTGCGCCGCGAAGCCCGAGATCGATGGCCGTGAGCCCCATCGCGTTCACAACTCACATTCCCCCCGGTTCGAGATCGAACTCTCGCACCGCCCTCGCGCGGGCACAATCCAAAATTGCGCGGTGGTCGCGGCATAGGGGTGGCGGCCCCGCTTGAACCCGCGGGGCGAATGGTTAGTTTTGGGGAATCGCGAATCGCATCGTTTCGCACCTCTCAAGACAGTCATGCCCACATTCACCCCGCATCAGGATGCCGCGCTGAAAGCCGTCGGCGACTGGCTCAAGGCAAAACCCGGCCGCAACGGCACGCCGCCGGTGTTCCGCCTGTTCGGCTTTGCCGGCACCGGCAAGACCACGCTGGCGCGGCACATCGCCGACGGCGTCGACGGCGAGGTGAAGTTCGCCGCCTTCACGGGCAAGGCGGCGCTGGTGATGCGCAACAAGGGGTGCGACGATGCCTCCACCATCCATTCGCTGATCTACCGCGCCCGCGAATCCGGCGAGGAGCAGCCGAGCTTTGAATTGTGGGACGACGCGCCGGCCTCCAAGGCCAAGCTGATCGTGATCGACGAATGCTCGATGGTCGACGCCGAATTGGGCCGCGACCTGATGTCTTTCGAGTGTCCGCTGCTGGTGCTCGGCGACCCTGCGCAGCTGCCGCCGATCCAGGGCGGCGGCTTCTTCACCAATACCGAGCCGGACGCGATGCTCACCGAGGTGCACCGCCAGGCCCAGGACGATCCGATCGTGCGGATGTCGATGGACGTCCGCGAGGGCCGCGAGCTCGACATCGGCCGCTACGGCGAGAGCGAGGTGGTATCGCGCAAGGAGCTCGATCCCGATCGCGTCATGGGCGCCGACCAGGTGCTGGTCGGCCGCAACAACACCCGACGCGCCTACAACATGCGGGTGCGGCAGCGCCAGAACATCGAGGATGTCTTTCCGGTCGCCGGCGACAAGCTGGTCTGCCTGCGCAACAACCGCAAGAAGGGCCTGTTCAACGGCGGCCTGTGGCGCGTGAAGTCGCGCAACACATCGCGCTCGAAATCGCGCATCCTCAGCATGCGGCTCTCGCCCGACGAGGATTTCGGCCACAAGGTCACGAAAGTCTCCGTGCGCGCCGATTGCTTCGAGGGCGGCATCGAGCAGATCGCCTGGGAGCAGCGCAAGCCTTATGACGAGTTCGACTACGGCTACGTGCTGACCGTGCACAAGTCGCAGGGCTCGCAATGGGACGACGTCGTGCTGTTCGACGAGAGCTTTGCATTCGGGGAGAGCCGCGCAAGGTGGCTGTACACGGGCATCACGCGCGCGGCGAAGCGGCTGAGTATCGTCGTCTAAAACCCCGCTCCGGCGATTGCCTCACTTCCCCGCCACGAAATAAAAATCTTCCCGGCCCGGCGGCGAGCCATACGAAAACGGTTGCTGCTCGTGCTTGGTGACGGTCCAGACGTCGTCGCGTACGATGTCGAACAGCTTTCGGATCTCGACCTTCGGCACCTTGATCTCGCGGGCGAGCGCGCTGGAGAACGGGCTGTCGGCACCGTTGTCGCCGTCGATCGCGGTCTCGCCGTGCTTGGCGGCGTAGACCACCATGAAGCCGGCGCCGGGCTCGATGTTGGAAAAGCCCTTGTCGACCAGCTTCAGCGACAGCGTGTGCTGCATGGTCGGCGCGAACGGATTGTCGCGGCAGGCATCCAGGATCACCAGACGCACTTTTCTTGCCGCGCCCACCGCTGCGATCACCTGCTCCAGGGCGACGGCTTGAGTCTCGGCATCCCGGTCGACGGCGAGCTTGGCGTCGATTGGGACGAGATAGTTTACCCCGCCAATCTCGAAACCGTGGCCGGCATAATAGACCACCGCCCAATCGGCCTTCTCCGCTTCGTCGGCAAAGGTCTTCAGCGCGTCGAAGAACTTGTCGCGGGTGAGGTCACTGACGGAGATCACGGTCTGGAAGCCGACGTCCTTCAGCACGCTCGCGATCAGCTTCGAGTCGCGCGGCGGATTGGGCAGAGCGTGGACGTTCTTGTAGGCGCCGTTGCCGATCACCAGCGCAACGCGGCGCCCGCTGGGCGCGCCGCCCGGCGTTTGCGGCGTCAGCGCGGCGAGCCGCTCCTGCGCGATGGTGCGGGCGCGGGCAACATCGAGCTCGTCGAACTTCGTCAGCGAATAGGCGGCCGAGCGATAATCGGCGCGGGCCTGGGCGAGATCCTTCTTGCGCTCGTAGACCTGGCCGCGGCCGGAATGCGCGCGGATATTGTTCGGGTTGAGCTGAAGCGCCGTGTTGTAGTCCTTCAGCGCGGCGTCGAAATCGCCCTTCATGAAATAGACGTCGGCGCGGTTGTTGATTGCGTAGACATTCCTCGGCTGCTTCTCGATCAGGCCGTTGCAATCGGCAAAAGCCTGATCGTACTTGCCCATCATGCCGTAGGTGGTGCAGCGGTTTCCGGCAATCTGTTGCGCGGCCGGATCGATCTTCTCGGCCTCCGCGAAATCGGCGAGCGCGCCGTCATAATCCTTCATCAGCGTGCGCACGCGGGCACGGTTGGTCCAGCCGAGGATGAATTTTGGCGTGTATTTGATCGACAGGCTGAAATCATCGAGCGCGCTTTGCAGCGCGCCGCGGCGCAGCTGGATAACGCCGCGATTGTTGTAGGGAACGCCGTAGGTCGGTCGCTTCTGGAGCGCGAGGTTGTAGTCGGCCATCGCAAGGTCGTCCTTGCCGGTGCGCTCATAGGCGAGGCCGCGCAGGTTGAGGATGACGGCATTGTCCGGGTCGAGGCCCGCGGCCGTGGACAGGACATCGATCGCGCGATCGTAGTCGCGCTTGTTGATCAGATTATTGCCGCGCACCGAGAGCGCGACCGCCTTGTCCTTGCCGGTGACACGATCGGCGTTGAGCAGGTTCTCGCAGGCCGTCGTCCGCGCCTGAAGGTCAGCCTGGCGGTCGCGGCAGGTGGCGAGGTCGTCGCCGGCTTGCGGCTCCGCCGCGGCGATCGCAAAGCTGGAGACGAGCATGACTGATATCAGGGGGACGACGCGCAGCATGTTGTCGGATCAGCTCCAGCCACCACATCTTAAGTCGATCGGCGATCGCGCCGGTTCATCTAGCCCGGAGTTCCCCACCGCGCCAAGCCGGGCCAAGGATTTCACGGGTTCGTGTCTCCAAAGCCGTAACAATCGCCCGGTCCGCCCGTATCTCCGATGTCTGAAAACGCCGGGCAGGCTGTTCGCCCGCCCTCAACCGCCCTAAACTGTCAGGCCTTCCGAAAGAGGATCCGCCATGCGCCGCTCCGTCCTGTCCCTGCTCGCCGCCACCACCGCCTTGACGCTGGCCTTTGCCGCACCGGCCCGGGCCGCGGAAGACGCCGTCGTGATCCCTGCCCCCGCAATGGACACAGCACCCGCAAGCGGCATCCAGACCGCGGTGATTGCCGGCGGCTGCTTCTGGGGCGTGCAAGGCGTATTCCAGCACACGGCCGGCGTCGTCAACGCGGTCTCCGGCTATGCCGGCGGCAGCAAGGCGACCGCCGATTACCAGACTGTCTCGGGCGGCCGGACCGGCCACGCCGAGTCGGTCGAGATCAAGTTCGACCCGAAGAAGATCTCCTACGGCAAGATCCTCCAGATCTACTTCTCGGTGGCGCACGACCCGACCCAGCTCAACCGCCAGGGCCCCGACAGCGGCACGCAATATCGCTCGGCGATCTTCACCACCTCAGACGAGCAGAAGAAGGTCGCGGAGGCCTATATCGCCCAGCTCGACGGCGCCAAGGTGTTCAGCAAGCCGATCGTGACCAAGGTCGGCGCGCTGGAGGCGTTCTACCCGGCCGAGTCCTATCATCAGGACTATCTGACGCTGCACCCGAGCCAGCCCTACATCGCCTATAACGACATCCCGAAGGTCGAGAACCTGAAAAAACTGTTCGCGGATAACTACATCGAGAAGCCGACGCTGGTGAGCGCCAGCAAGGCCACCAACTGATCGCGAGATCACCGAAAACAAGATCATCAGAAAACGGGAGACCCATGCCCGACACCAAGACGAAAATCACCGACGACAAGATCATCAAGAGCGAACAGCAGTGGCGGCAGGAATTGTCGCCGATGCAGTACGCCGTGCTGCGCGAGAAGGCGACCGAGCGTCCCTTCTCCGGCGAATATGAGCACGATCACCGTGCCGGCACCTATGTCTGCGCCGGCTGTGGCAACGTGCTGTTCGAGTCCGACGCCAAGTTCGACTCCGGCTGCGGCTGGCCCAGCTTCACCGCGCCTGCGGTCGAGAGCCATGTCGACGAGGAGCGGGATACGACGCACGGCATGGTCCGCACCGAGGTGCTCTGCGCCAAATGCAGTGGCCATCTCGGCCACGTCTTCCCCGACGGACCGGGACCGACCGGCCTGCGCTATTGCATTAACTCGGCTGCGCTCAAGCTGGAGCCGAAATAAGGTTGCGCGCCGCCGGTTCCCCGGTGGAACCCGGCGGCGCGATATGCTTTTCTTGTCTGGCGTGCAGCCGATGAGCCTAATCCGGCCGCCGCCAGGGAGGACGCCATGTCACTCGGGACCATCCTGATCATCCTGGTGATCATCTATCTCTTGGGCGGCTGGTCTGGCCGGATCGGCGGCTATGGCTACGGCATGGGCCATTCTGGCATGGGGATCGGCGGCGTCGTTCTGGTCGTGCTGGTCGTGCTGCTGCTTCTTGGCAAGCTGTAAACCATATAACTCATTGAAACTACTTTTGTTATAGCCTCTGCGGGGCTGCCATGCGCGGATTCATCATCTCCCATCGCAGGGGTCGCATTTCTGTGAAAACAGCCTATATTAGTGGACGAAAATGATGTGCGGCGGGCTCGCCTGATTGTGGCCTCCGCCTCCCCAACCCCACGCGCTTAAAGCCCCAGACAAGATCACGAGGTCTTTGACCATGCGTCCACTGCGTCCGTTCAACTTCAACACCTCCGCCGAGCTCTTCCCCGCCGCCATCCGCAAGAAGAAGCGCGCGGGCTTCACCTATCGGCGGTTCGGCACCGCGGCCGAAGCCGTGCAGTTCGCGATGGAGCAGTTGCCGACGGATTCGCTGAATGGCGCGTATCTCCAGGTCGAGGAAGCCCGTTTCGACCAGAACGGCATCCGCTCGCTCTATGAGAGCGAGGCCTTCCCGCTGCCGCGCCACCGCAAGCCGGAGCCGGTCGCGGAAGCCGACGCCGACGCGGCGTAAATTTTCTTAAAGTCTCCGATGTGCGCAAAGCGCGATGGCCGAACGGCTGTCGCGCTTTTCGCTTTTCTTAAAGGGCGGGCTTCAGAGGCGCGGCTGCTTGTCGAGCCAGCGGCGCAAGAGGCGCACGTTGCGCATGTTGGCGCGGAACATGACGTCGAAGGCGTCGCCCGCGAACGGCACGATGCCGACCACGCCGTCGAGGGCGACATTGCCGAGCATGCGGGCCGTAAGATACCAGGGCGCGCCGAGCGCGCGGGCCTCGCGCACGAGCCAGAGCGAGATCGCGGTGGTGATGATATCGCCGACAACGGGGATCAATCCGATCAACCCATCGATGCCGTAGCGGATATTGGTGCCGGGCAGGACGAAGGCGACGTCGAGCAGCTTGGCGAGCGCCTCAAGCCGCGCGATCCGCTGCTCGCGCGTCAGGTTGCCGAACGGATTGCCTTGACCGAACTCAAAGCGAAACTCGCGGAACCCCTGCTCCAGGGTTTCGGGAGGGATCTCGTGGCCTTCCTGGTCGATGATCGGTCCGCGCGCCGCGCGGTCCGAAACATCGGCGCGCGACTGGGTTCCTGAGCGGGACTTGCGTGGCGCGAGAATGTCGTCGTCGGGCATGGTCATGTCCATCAGGAAACGCACGAGCACAACAGAGGTTGCTGCGCCGCGTCCGAAGGTCGCGCGCTCAGCTCGCCGCCGCCGCGGGCCGCGGCTCCTCGACATAGCGATGCACGAACCAGGAGGACAGCACCGCCGGCACGAAGCCAACCAGGCCGTACAGGATGAACTGCACCGCGCCCGAATCCGACCCGCGCGAGCCGTAGGTCAGCGATGCCAGGATGAAGGCGAACAGGCCGACCAGCAGCATCCGCAGCACCGGCCCGACGCGCCGGACATGGATCAGGATGTCGTCGACCGCGCCGATCATCAGCGAGGGCAGGAAGCCGAACAGATAACTGTATTGCAGCGTCTTGAAGAACACGACGAACAGCTTGCCGACCTCGCCGAGACTGGTCTGGGCCCAGTAGCCGGACTGGTAGGTCGTCGTCAGCAGCAGCAGGAAGCCGCCCACGAACGGACCGACGAGCGCAAACACCAGATAGCGTTTCATCAAGAACTCCTCATACGCACGAGCTTTTATAGCAGCGCGGCGGGAACCTTGGATAGCGCGGTTGCGCGCTGTTTGGGGGAACAAGCAGCAAAGCGACGAGTTCAGACTGGAGGTTGAGATTCATCTGTCAGATCTGGAGCCGCCGATGTCTCGTAAACTGGTATTGCTGGCGACGATCACTCTCTCGGCTCTCGGCGGCCTGTCGAATGCGCCCGCCTTTGCGCAAGGCCATATGGGCACGCCGCAGGAGCAGAATGCCTGCTCGCGCGACGCCTCGCGGCTGTGCCGCAAGGATCTCGGCAATGACAATGCGGTGCAGGGCTGCCTGCAGGCGAACCGGGCCAAGCTGTCGAGGTCGTGCAGCAAGGTGTTCCAGACTCACGGCATGTGAACGTCTCACATTTTGCGTGACGGTCGCGCAACAATTGCGAATTCATTCGCGCCGCCCATTGCAGCTCTTTGACAATCGCGCATACTTCGCTCGGGCGGCGCAGCACTTTTCGATTCGAACATCAACAGATCGAGCGACCACATGCGGGACCAAGGTTCCCGGCGTGAAGACTGTGACATGCGGCAGATCAAGTCGCGTGCAGCGCCCCAAAACCAAGTGGTTCGACCCACGGAACTCGGGGACGCATTGTTCATGACACGCTACCAAACCATCGCTTCGCTCTTGAAGACCGCCGCTTCGCTGTTCGCTCTCACCGCCACCGCGATCGCCCTCCAGACATCACCCGGCCTCGCCTTCTCGTCCGAAGCACAGCAGATGTGCACGGGCGATGCGATGCGGCTGTGCTCCAGTGAGATCCCCGACATCACGCGGATAAGGGCCTGCATGGTCCAGAAAAAAGCGCAGGTCAGCCCCGGCTGCCGCGCCGTGATGGACCGCGAGCACGCAGCCGCCACTGCGGCACGCAAGCGGGAAGCGACCGCGCAGTAGGAGAGCGTACCTGCGGCCATCCTTCGAGACTCCCGCCCAAGGGGCGGGCCCTCAGGATGAGGTCTCGTTTCGCGGCGAGATATCAAACCCTCATGGTGAGGAGCCCGCCAAGGCGGGCGTCTCGAACCATGCAGGCCGAAGTCTTACGGAGTACTCTTAGTCGCCCCACTGCGCGAAGGCGTCGTTGAAGGCGCGTTCGCCGGGGGCGCCCTTCTCGATGGCGATGATGGCGCGGCGCTGGTTGGCGTAGACCAGCGGCACGTCAAACCACGAGCGCTCCTTCAGAAGCTGGACGTTGCGGGAGCGGTCGGCGTCGACATTGGAGAGGCCGACCAGGAAGAAGCCGTCGGTGACCTTGACCGCGAGGCCCGCGAGCGGCGTGCCGCGCGCCTGCTCGTTCGACTTCATCAGGATGCCCGGCACGTTGGAGACGCTGCCGCCCGGAAAGTCCGGCGGCAGGATGAAGGTCAGCTCGGCCGTGTGGCTCGCCGGCAGCGACGAGTCGGTGTTGCGGCGGAACGACATCGTCATCTTGAACTTGCGGTCGGGGATCTCGATGTCTGCGCGCACGGCGACGTCGGCCTTCTGGTTGCCCGAGGCCTTGATCGGCTCGAGCCGCCACACCACCGAGCCGACATATTGCTTGCCCTTCGGGTCGGACGGATCCTCGTCATAGAGCACGACCTTCTGCGCCACCGGCGCAGCCGGCTGGTCGCTCGCCGAGGGCTGGCCGACGCGATCCGGAATCTTCGGCTTGCTCTGCGGCTGCGCGGCATCCTTCGGCGCCTCCACCACCTGGGTGGGCGAGGGCTTGAACAGATTGGTCGCGGTCTGCACCAGCGACTTGCCCCACAGGATGCCGGCGCCGACCAGGATCAGCACGATGCCGATGGCGATCGCACTCTTGAACGGGAAGATAGAGCCGGCGCGCTTGGGCTTCCTGGCGCCGCGGTCGGCTGCGATGCGCGGACGCGGCGACGACGACTGCGGCGCGTAGCGCTCGGCCTCCTCCATCGACTCGTCATAGGAATAGGGCGCGTCGGGTTCGGCGGCGCGGTTCTCCAGGCTCGGCTCGAGCCGGTCGAATTCCGGCGAGGGCGACGGCACGTTGGCGTAAGTGCGGCGCGCGGCGCGGTTGGCCTGCGCGGCGGCGCCGCCGAGATCGTTGACGTCGGCGGTGATGTCGCGGAAGCCGCGTACGCCTGGCGCCGGCGGTGGCGGCGGTCCGCCATCCGGCGGGCGGCGCGAGGGAGAGCGATCGCGCCCGGCCGGCGGCTCCGGCGCAGCCGGCTGGCGCGGCGCATCGAAACGCGGGGCGCGGGGCGGACGCGGCGCGTCGTTCTGGTCGTCGCCGCCGAGCGGCGGGCGATCGTTGCGCGACGGCGGTGCGGCGGGACGGGCCCGCGGCGGCGCGGCCGACTGAGGAGATGCGGGCGGGTTGTTGTCGGCCGCACGGGCGCTGGCCCGTCGGAACGCATCGCCGCTGCCGCTCCCGCTGCGGGCGCCACCACCGGGGCGCGAGGCTTCGCGGGCACGCTGGGCGGCCTCCGATTCGACCTTGCGGACGGCCTCCTCCAGCGACAGCCGCTCGCGGGTGATCTCGGATTCGGAGAGCGGCGGCTGGACGCTGCGGAGCTGCGCGATCAGGGCCGTGCGCGCCCGCTCATAGAGCGCGCGCCGGCTTTCGCCGGGAGCGTTGGGGTCCAGGGCGGCAATAGCGCGGGCGATCAGCGGATAGTAATCAGCCATTTCTACTCAACTATACGCGCGTCCTGGTAAGAGATCGTTAAGCCTCAAACGGGTTTTGTACGAGGATAGTATCCTCGCGTTCGGGGCTGGTGGAAAGCAGCGCCACCGGGCATCCAACCAATTCCTCGATCCGGCGGACATATTTGATGGCCTGGGCGGGCAGATCGGCCCAGGACCGCGCGCCGGCGGTCGGCTCCTTCCAGCCCTCGATGGTCTCCCAGATCGGCTCGACCCGGGCCTGGGCGCCCTCGCCGGCCGGCAGATGGTCGATCTCCTTGCCGTCGAGCTTGTAGCCGACGCAGACATCGATCGAATCGAAGCCGTCGAGAATGTCGAGCTTGGTCAACGCCAGCCCGTTGATGCCGCAGGTTCGCACGGTCTGGCGGACCAGCACGGCGTCGAACCAGCCGCAGCGGCGCTTGCGTCCGGTATTGACCCCGAACTCGCGGCCGCGACGGCCGATCTCCTCGCCGATCTCGTTCAGCAGCTCCGTCGGGAACGGTCCCTGCCCGACGCGGGTCGTATAGGCCTTGCAGATGCCGAGCACGTAGCCGACGCCACCCGGACCGATACCCGTTCCGGTCGCGGCCTGCCCCGCCACCGTGTTGGACGAGGTGACGTATGGATAGGTGCCGTGGTCGACGTCGAGCAGCGCTCCTTGCGCACCCTCGAACAGGATGCGCTTGCCGGCACGCCGCTCGATATCGAGCAGGCGCCAGACGGTCTCTGCATAGGGCAGCAGCTGCGGCGCCAGCGCGCTCAGCTCCTTCAGGATCTCGTTGCCGTCGAACTCCGGCAGGTTGAGGCCACGACGCAGCGCATTGTGATGCGCAAGGAGCCGGTCGATCTTGTGCGGGAGCGTGTCGAGGTCGGCGAGATCCATCAGCCGGATCGCGCGGCGGCCGACCTTGTCCTCATAGGCCGGTCCGATGCCGCGGCGGGTGGTGCCGATCGCGGTCGCGGAATTGGAGGATTCGCGCAAGGCGTCGAGCTCACGGTGCAGTGGCAGGATCAGCGTGACGTTCTCCGCGACGCGCAGATTCTCCGGGCCGACCGCGACGCCCTGGCTGCGCAGCTTGGCGACCTCGTCGAGGAAGGCCTGCGGATCGAACACGACGCCGTTGCCGATCACCGACAATTTTGACGGGCGCAGCACGCCGGAGGGCAGCAGCGCGAGCTTGTAGGTCTCGCCATTGATCACCAGCGTATGGCCGGCATTATGGCCGCCCTGGAAGCGCGCGACGATGTCCGCCTGCTCCGACAACCAGTCGACGATCTTGCCCTTTCCTTCGTCGCCCCATTGGGCGCCGACGACGACAACATTGGCCATTCGCGGGTAATCCTTCGAAGAATTTAGATGCGCCCAGCCCAATTCCCGGCCCGGAGCCGTTCGTACGCGAGGCACCAACCGGATAAAGGAAGCAGCCTCTCTAGGCAAGCAAGAACCGGGCTTTTTGAGGACCCAACGCCCGATCCAAGCCTTTGATATCCCCGGAAAATCCGGAAACCTTCCAGGGCGATGCTCTCCCTTCGACCAAAGCGTGAGGGGCAGCCCCGGCCGCTGCATGGTGGCGATGCATCCGCCCCGTTGCTGCGACCTCGATTTCCGTGTCTTTGAACCGGGCCGGGTCTCGACCGGCCCGGACGTCGCCGGGCCGGAGGCCTTGGCGTTGTTGCACGCGGGGCCATAACAATCACAATGTCCGCCACCGGCCAGACCACCAGCACCGAAACATCCGGCCAGCACTGGATTGCCAACCAGCCTTATCTGCTGCTTGGCATCACCGCGCTGTGCTGGGCCGGCAATGCGGTCGTCGGGCGCCTCGCCGCCGGCCACATCCCGCCGGTGACATTGTCCTTCCTGCGCTGGAGCTTCGCCTTCCTGCTGGTGCTGCCGTTCGCCTGGAAGCATCTCGCCCGGGACTGGCCCGCGATCCGCGCAAAGCTCGGCCTGATGGTCGTGCTGTCGATCACCGGCATCGGCGCCTTCAACACCCTGCAATATTGGGCGCTGGAGCATACCCAGGCGCTCAACACCTTGCTGTTGCAGTCGGCCGCGCCTTTGCTCGTGGCGCTGTGGTCGCTGGCCATCCTCGGCATCCGCCTCACCGCGGCGCAGGCCTTCGGCGTGGCTCTCTCGATGTGCGGCGTGCTGATCATCCTGCTGCACGGCGATTTCACCACGCTGTCGAACATCGCCTTCAACAAGGGCGACCTGATCTTCATCGTCGCGCTCATCATCTTCGCGCTCTATTCGGTGCTGACCTTGAAGCGGCCGCCGATGCACGGCCTGTCGTTCCTCGCCTTCACCTTCGGCGCCGGCGCCGCCTGTCTCATTCCGCTCGAGATCTGGGAGCTGTCTGCGCGTCCCGTGATGAAGCTCGACGGACCGAACCTGCTGACCCTGTTCTATGTGTCAGTGTTTCCCTCGACGCTCGCCTATCTCTGCTTCAACCGCGGTGTCAGGCTGATCGGCGCCAACCGCGCAGCGCCGTTCTTCCACGTCGTGCCGGTGTTCGGCTCGATCATGGCGATGGCCTTTTTGGGCGAGCACCCGCAGGCCTTCCACTTCCTCGGCTTCGCGTTGGTGCTGTCAGGCGTGTTCGTGGCGTCGAGGAAGCAGGCGACGTAGACTCTTCCTTCAATGAACTCAACGCGAGAGGTTCGTGCGCGGAGCGAAAGAGCGCCCGCGATATGAAGAATGCGTCCAACATATTGACCGCCCATGGCGCCTCTTCGGGTCGTGCCTGCATTGTAGCATTGCGGCGGCGTGCCTTGTGTCACGACGCCAATCCGGCGCAAGCTCGCACCTGACGCCCATGACGATCGCTTCGCCCGCGCCACCTGCCTCGAGTCCGGCCGGCTGGCTCAACAACCAGCCTTATCTGCTGCTCAGCCTGAGCTCGCTGTTCTGGGCCGGCAACATCGTGCTTGCGCGCCATGTCGGCGCGCATGTGCCGCCGCTGACGGTGACGACGATCCGCTGGTTTGGCGTGTTCCTGATCCTGCTGCCGTTTTCATGGCCGCATCTGAAGCGCGACTGGCCGGCCTTGCGCAAAAGCCTGCCGCTAATGCTGTTCCTGTCGCTGGTCGGCTTCGCCTTCAACAACGCGATCTCCTACTGGGCCCTGCAATATACCGAGGCGCTGAACGCACTGCTGATCCAGTCGGCAGGTCCCCTGTTCGTGGCGCTGTGGTCGCTGGTGCTGTTCGGCGTACGGCTGACCCGCGGGCAGCTCGCCGGCATCGCGATCTCGCTGCTCGGCGTGCTGGTCATCATCCTGCGCGGCGACCTCGCGGCGCTGGCGAGCATCTCGTTCAACAGGGGCGACATCATGTTCGCCTCCTCGCTGGTGGCGTTCGGGCTCTACTCCGCCTTCATCCCGCGCCGGCCGAAGGTTCATCAGCTATCGTTCCTGTCCTTCACCACCTGCTGCGGCGCCATGATGCTGCTGCCGACGGCGATCTGGGAGGTGTGGAGCGGCAATGTCATGCAATTCGACACCGTGACGCTGCTGACGCTCGGCTACATCCTGATCTTCCCCTCGACGCTCGCCTATCTGTTCTTCAACCGCGGCGTCGCGCTGATCGGGCCGAACCGCGCCGCGCCGTTCTTCCATCTGGTGCCAGTGTTCGGCTCGGCGATGGCGATCCTGCTGCTCGGCGAAAAGCTGCAGCCGTTTCACCTGATCGGCTACGCGCTGGTGCTCGCCGGCGTCATCATCGCCTCGCGCCAGGGCTCGGCGGTGAAGTAATTCCGCAGCGCGGACGCACAACGAGTCTCGTGTCCCGGACAAGATGCAGCGCTCAAGCGCTGCATCGCAGAGCCGGGACCCAGTCTGCCGCATGGGCCCCGGTTCAGCAGCGCATCACGCCGCGAAGTGCGGCGCGCTGCACTGCGCCCGGGGCACGAGACAAACTCGTGGCTTCCGATTTCAATGAGGAGACGCTAGGTTCCCCGCCAACGAAAAAAGAGGGAACGTCCGAACATGCCGTCATCGCTCATGCGCGTGCTGCGCACCGCCGCCGTGCTGTGTCTCGCCGCCGCATCCGCCGCGCAGGCCGACAATTGGCCGAGCCGCAACATCACGCTGGTGCTGCCGTTTGCGGCGGGCAGCGGCACAGACACCACGACGCGGCTGATCTCGCAACATCTGTCGCAGGCGCTCGGCGTCGGCATCGTCATCGAGAACAAGGCGGGCGCCAACGGCATGATCGCGGCGACCTATGTCGCGCGCTCCGCACCCGACGGCTACACGCTGTTGGTGACGACCAACACCACGCATTCGGCCAATCCCTATCTGCTCAAGAGCCTGACCTACGATCCTGTGAAGGATTTCACCCCGATCGCGCGCACCGGCGACCTGCCCTTCATGCTGGTGATCCACCCGGACGTGCCGGCCAGGACAGTCGCCGAGCTTGTCGCTTACGGCAAGGCCAATCCGGGCAAGCTGAGCTACGCCTCAGGCTCGTCCTCGGCGATCGTGTCGGGCGCGACCTTCGCCCACAATGCGGGGCTCGACCTCCTGCATGTGCCCTACAAGAGCTCGCCGCCGGCGCTCAACGATGTCATGGGCGGCCGCGTCTCGATGATGTTCGTGGACATCCTGACCGGACTGCCGCATGTCCAGGGCAACGCATTGCGGGCGCTCGCCGTCACCACCAAGGACCGCACGCCGCTGATCCCCACTCTTCCCTCGATGCAGGAGGCCGGCGTGCCGGACTTCGACATCTCGTCATGGCAGGGCTATTTCGGCCCAGCCGGCATGCCGAAGGAGATCGTGACCCGGCTCAACGCCGAGATCCGCAAGATCGTCGAGAAGCCTGAGATCAAGGCCCAGCTCGCCACCCTCGGCATGGACGCCTTCTCCGGCACGCCGGAGCAGCTCGGCACGTTCGTGAATGAGCAGCTGGTGCTGTGGGAGCGGCTGATCCGGGATGCGGGAATCGAGAAGCAGTAGGGGATGGTTCTCGTGTCCCGGACGCGCTGCAGCGTGATACGCTGCTGCGCAGAGCCGGGACCCAGACTGCCGCTATTATGGGCCCCGGCCCTGCAGCGCACCGCTGAAGAAGCGGTGCACTGCGTCCGGGGCACGTGCCCACCGGCGATCACCACGCACTCAAAAAGAAAAGGTGGGCACGGCGCTTGCGCGTCTTTGCCCACCCTACGAATTCAGCGCAAAGCGTTATGCCGCGCGGACCTTGGCGAGGAAGCCGTCCACCGCGCTGCGCAGCGCGCCGGATTGGCTGTCGAGCTCGCGGGCGTTGGTGAGCACGTCGCCGGCCGCCGTGCCGGTGGCTTCCGCAGCCGAGGTGACGCTGCCGATATTGGCGTTGATCTCGCTCGAGCCGGCCGCGACCGACTGGATGTTGCGGGCGATCTCGCGGGTGGCTTCGCCCTGCTGCTCGATCGAGGACGAAATGCCGGCGGTGATCTCGCTCATCTCGGCGATGGTCTGGGTGATGCCGCCGATCGCTGCGACCGCATCGCTGGTCGAGGTCTGCATCGCCGCGACCTGGGCGGAGATTTCCTCGGTGGCCTTGGCGGTCTGGTTGGCCAGCGCCTTGACCTCGGAGGCGACGACGGCGAAGCCGCGGCCGGATTCACCGGCACGCGCCGCCTCGATGGTGGCGTTGAGCGCGAGCAGGTTGGTCTGCGCCGCGATCGAATGAATGAGCTTGACCACCTCGCCGATCTTCTCGGCGCCAGTCGAGAGCTCCTGCACCGTGGCGTTGGTACGCTCGGCGTCGCTGACGGCGCGGCTCGCCACTTCGGTCGAGCGCGTCACCTGGCGGGAGATTTCCGCAACCGAGCTCGACAGCTCTTCGGCGGCAGCAGCAACCGTGCCGACATTGCCGGACGCCCTCTGCGAGGCCGCACCGACCGTTGCCGCTCGCGACGAGGCGTCGCTGGCGGTCGCGGTCATCGACTGCGCGGTCGACTGCATGCCGGCAGCCGCCGAGGAGACCGAGCGGACGATGCCGTTGACGCTGCGTTCGAAATCGCTGGCGATACCTTCCATCGCGCTGCGACGTTCCGCCACGGCACGCTCCTTCGCCGCCGCGTCGGTCTGCTCGAGGTCGCGGATGCGGACCGCGTTGTCCTTGAAGATCTGGACGGTCGCGGCCATCGCGCCGACCTCGTCGCCGCGGCCGACGCCGGGAATGTCGCCCTCGAGCTTGCCGCCGGCGAGATCCTTCATGCGGGTGCCGAGCAGGGCCAGCGGACGGCTGATGCTGCGGCCGATCATCCAGGCAACGCTGCCGGCGACGATGACGATGCCGAGCATGGCGAGACCAAGCGACCAGAACACGGGGACCATCTTGGCGTCGATGTCGTCGAGATAGGCGCCGGTGCCGAGATACATGTCGAAGCCGGGAACGGCCACCGCGTAACCGATCTTGCGGATCGGCGTTTCCTGGCCGGGCTTCACGTATTCATAGTACAGCAGGATCGAGCCGTTCGCCTTGACGCCGTCCATCAGCTCGACCGACAGCCTGCGGCCATTGGTCACGACGTCCATGCGGTTGGCGCCGATCTGCTTCGGGTCGGGCGCGAGCTGGGTGATGCCGTCATAGGACGTGCCGAACAGATAGCCCGAGCCGTTGTCGTAAGTCATCGCATTGCCGTAGCGGCGAAGCTCGGCCATGGCCGCATCCTTCGTCAGCTCGCCGGCATCGACGCGCTTCTTCAGAGCGGCTGCGTAGTTACGACCAAGATCGGCGATCGACCTGGTCTGGTCGATTCGCGCGTCGACCATGGCGCGCTTCATCAGATAACCGGCCAGGACTCCGGAGACGCAGAGGCCGAACAAGGTGACGCCGACAAGGATGCCAAGCTTGGGCGCGATCTTCAGATTGCTCAACTTCACGGGGTGGGCTCCGGGGAAAAAAGGGATGCGGGCGCGCGAGTGAATCGATCGAAATTAAATCAACTTTTAGTGTGAGACCCCTTAGCAAGTTACTTACGTGCCTCCGTAGAAGCCCCGACGATGCCGGCAGAACCGGCAAATAATCACGACGGCGACAACCGGGAATTGTACGCGACCGTGCCGATTTCGCGTAAAAGACGCAAAGCCCGCCGAAAGGGTGCGGGCCACAACAAGAACCGACAAACCAAATCGGGAGCAGGAAATGCCGAAATACAGGGTGGTGACGCCGAAGGGCGCGAGCTTCACGGTCGCGGGCAGCGACTATTCTTACGAGCGCGAGGCGCTCGATCCGATCGATGCCGAGATCGTCGAGGCGCCGGCCAACGAGGCGGAGTTCATCGCCGCCGCCAGGAATGCCGACGCGATCTACGCCAAGGGCATCCCGATCACCAAGACCATCATCGACGCGCTGGAGAGCTGTAAGGTCATCACGCTCGGCTCGGTCGGCGTCGACAGCGTCGACGTGAAGGCGGCGACCGCGCGCGGCATTCCCGTCACCAACATCCCCGACACCTTCATCGAGGAAGTCGCCGACCACGCCATGATGCTACTGCTGTCAGGCTTTCGCCGCCTGGTCGAGCAGGACAAGATGGTGCGCACCGGCCGCTGGGCCGAGGGGCGGCCGGCGCTCTTGAAGATCCCGCGGCTGATGGGCCAGACGCTTGGCTTCGTCTCGTTCGGCCGCGTCGCGCGTGCCGTTGCGAAGCGCGCCGCGCCGTTCGGCCTGCGCATGATGGCCTACGATCCCTTCATCCAGGAAACGCTGATGTGGGACCACGGCGTCATCCCGGCGACGTTGAACGAGGTGCTGTCGCAATCCGACTTCGTCTCGATGCATGCGCCTGCCCGGCCCGAAGTGCATCACATGCTGACCGAGAAGCATTTTCGGCAGATGAAGAAGGGCTCGATCTTCATCAATACCGGGCGCGGCGCCACCGTGGACGAGGAGAGCCTGATCAAGGCGCTGCAGGAGGGCTGGATCGCGCATGCCGCCCTCGACGTGCTGGAGAAGGAACCGCCGTCGCACAACAACCCCATCCTCAGCATGGAGAACGTGACCCTGACCGCCCATGTCGCCTCGGCCTCGGCACGGTTCGACGAGGCGCGCAAGCGCCGGGTGGGCTACGAATTGTCACTGGTGCTTCAGGGCATGTGGCCGGTAAGCTGCGTGAACCCGTCGGTGCTGCAAGACACCGCGCTCCGCCGCTGGCAGCCCGTCGGCATGGACCGCGGCCCGAACAGCTAAGGCGGCCGGCGCAAAGCGCGCCAAAAGACCAAAACGGCCCTTCACCGGCGATCAACGCCGGGAAGGGAGACATCATAGGGAGGATCCGATGAGGAACGACATCACACGTCGTGATGCCTTGGCGCTGGGCCTGTCCGCTGCAACGGTCGCTGCCACTGGTGTTGCAGCGCACGCTCAATCCGCGATCAAGGCCGCCGACGTCCCCGCACCGAAATTGCCGATCGAGAAGGGCGCAAGCTTGCGCATGTTGCGGCCGGTACGCTTCGTTCAGGCCGACGAAGACGTGTTCCGCGCCAATGCGGCCAAGTTCACCAAGGAGACCGGCGTCGAGGTCAAGGTCGATTTCGTCGGCTGGGAGGACATCAACCAGCAGACCGCGGTCACCGCCAATTCCGGCGCCGGCCCCGACATCATCATCGGCTTCTCCGATGCGCCGCACATCTATATCGACAAGCTGATCGAGCTGACCGACGTCGCCGACTATGCCGGCAAGCGTTACGGTGGCTGGCTGCCGCTGGCGCAGCGCTATGGCAAGAAGAACAAGAGCGACACCTGGATCGGCCTGCCGTTCGGCGCGACCGCGGGACCGCTGATCTACCGCAAGTCGATCCTGCAATCGGTCGGCTTCGACAAGGTGCCGGAAGACCATGCCGGCATCCTCGATCTCTGCCAGAAGCTGCAAAAGGCCGGCAAGCCCGCCGGCTTCGCGCTCGGCAACGCCAAGGGCGACGGCAACGGCTTTGCGAGCTGGGCGCTGTGGTCGCACAACGCCGCCCTGCTCGATGAGGAGGGCAACGTTATCATCAACAGCAAGGAGACGATCGCTGCGCTGAACTGGGTCAAGCAGCTCTACCCGACCTTCATCGCCGGCACGACCTCGTGGAACGACGTCAGCAACAACCGCGCCTATGCCGCGCAGGAGATCGCGCTGACCGCCAACGGCGTCTCGCTGTATTTCTCGCTGAAGAACGATCCCGCGACCAAGGCGATCGCCGACGACAGCGAACATCAGCTGCTGCCGAAGGGCGTGGCCAAGGTCTCGCCGATGGCCGGCCTGACGCTGAACGCCATGGTGTTCAAGCACAGCCAGTACCCCAACGCCGCAAAGGCCTTCCTGCAATTCATGCTGGAGAAGGACCAGTACGAGCCGTGGCTCAACGCCAACTCCGGCTACTGGGCGCAGCCGCTCGCGGCCTATGCCGAGGCCGCCGTGTGGTCGCAGGACCCGAAGGTGAAGCTGTTCAAGGACACCATGAACAGCACCTATTACGACGGCTATGCGGGCCCGATCTCGACGGCGACCGGCGCCGTCAGCGCCGACTACGTGCTGATCCAGATGTTCGCGTCGGTTGCGACCGGCGCGGCCACGCCGGAGGCCGCCGCCGCAGAAGCCGAGCAGCGCTGCAAGCGGTATTTCAGGCGGCAGAAGTAAGACGGAGCGACCGTCATTGCGAGGAGCCCTTGCGACGAAGCAATCCAGACTGCCAGCCGCAGAACCAGACTGGATTGCTTCGCTGCGCTCGCAATGACGGTGTGGTGACACTTCAGACGGGACCAACGAACCGATGTCCGTGACCACCCTTTCCTCATCCGTGCTGGTCCAGCGGCAACCGAACTGGCTGGTGCGCCTGTTCGACTACAAGCCGTTCCTGGTCGTGATGTGCCTTGCGCCCGCGATCGGGCTGCTCGGGGTATTCCTGACCTATCCGCTTGGGCTCGGCCTCTGGCTCGCCTTCACCGACACCACGATCGGCCGCAAGGGCGAGTTCATAGGCCTGGAGAACTTCCAGTACCTGCTCACCGATTCCCTGTGGTGGAACGCGGTGTTCTACAGCGTGGTCTACACGGGCATCGCGACCTTCGGGAAGTTCGCGCTCGGCTTCTGGCTTGCGCTATTGCTCAACAACCATTTTCCGTTCAAGAGCCTGCTGCGCGCGATCATCCTGCTGCCCTGGATCGTGCCGACGGTACTCTCGGCGCTGGCGTTCTGGTGGATCTACGATCCACAGTTCTCGATCATCTCCTATCTGCTGGTCGACGTGCTGCATTGGCGCACGACCAACATCGACTTCCTCGGCTCGCCCTGGCCGGCGCGGCTCTCGCTGATCGCCGCCAACATCTGGCGCGGTATTCCCTTCGTCGCGATCTCGCTGCTGGCGGGCTTGCAGACCATCTCGCCCTCGCTCTATGAGGCCGCCATGCTCGACGGCGCCAGCGCCTGGCAGCGCTTCCGCTACATCACCTTCCCGATGATGATGCCGATCCTCGCCATCGTCATGACGTTCTCGATCATCTTCACCTTCACCGACTTCCAGCTGGTCTATGCCATCACCCGCGGCGGCCCCGGCAACTCGACGCATTTGCTGGCGACGCTCGCGTTCCAGCGCGGCATCGCCGGCGGCGAGCTCGGCGAAGGCGCGGCCATCGCGGTGTCGATGATCCCGTTCCTGGTGTTCGCGACGCTGTTTTCCTATTTCGGCCTGGCGCGCCGCAAATGGCAGCAGGGAGAGGCCAATGACTGACACCGCGCAAGCCTCCGCGGTCGCCGACGCGAAAGCGGCGCCCGACACCATGGCCTGGGATTCCGGGCTGCGGCGGCTGATGATGATCTATCTGCCGCTCGGCTGCTTCGTGCTGATCCTACTGTTCCCGTTCTACTGGATGGCGATCACGTCGTTCAAGCCGAACGCCGAGCTGATGAACTACAAAGAGCACAACCCGTTCTGGATCACCTCGCCGACGCTGGCGCACATCAAGCACCTCTTGTTCGACACCGCCTATCCGCGCTGGCTGTGGACCACAATGCTGGTCGCGATCGGCTCGACCACGCTATCGTTGATCGCGAGCACACTGGCTGCCTACGCCATCGAGCGCCTGCGCTTCCGCGGCAGTCCGTATGTCGGTCTCGGCATTTATCTCGCCTATCTGGTGCCGCCGTCGATCCTGTTCATCCCGCTCGCCACCGTCGTGGTGCAGTTCGGCCTGTTCGACTCGCCCCTGGCGCTGATCCTGGTCTATCCGACCTTCCTGGTGCCGTTCTGCACCTGGCTGCTGATCGGTTATTTCAAGTCGATCCCCTACGAGCTCGAGGAATGCGCGCTGGTCGACGGCGCGACGCGGCTGCAGATCCTGCGGCGGATCACGCTGCCGCTCGCGGTGCCCGGCCTGATCTCGGCCGGCATCTTCTCCTTCACGCTGTCCTGGAACGAGTTCATCTACGCGCTCGCCTTCATCCAGAGCGGCGCCAACAAGACCGTGCCGGTCGCGATCCTGACCGAGCTTGTCACCGGCGACGTCTACCAGTGGGGCGCGCTGATGGCGGGCTCGCTGCTCGGCTCGCTGCCGGTCGCGATCTTCTACTCGCTGTTTGTGGATTACTACGTGTCTTCGCTCACCGGCGCGGTCAAGGAATAGCTGTGCCTGCGGCGTTTGGCCCGGTTTCACAAAACTGCAATACGCGATCCGCATAAGACGGCCTCCCGTTAACAGGAGACGCACATGCGCGCGACTTTTCTCAGCACCGTCGCAACGGTCATTCTCACCGCGAGCACCGCGCTCGCACAGAGTGAGGGTGAATTCCCGGCCAAGCTCGCCGGCCACGTGGTGATGCCGGCCGCGACCTTCATCGATGCCCCGGCCGATGCGCCGGCCGATCTCAAGACCTCGGGCAAATATACCACCGGCAAGCGCGTCGACGCGCTCGGCACCGTGATGGGCAAGTCGTTTGAGCGTTCGACCGGCGTTTCGCTGCCGTTCAAGGGCCAGCCGCTGCAGGGCCATTCCGGCATCAAGACGATGCCCGACGGCAGCTTCTGGGTCATCACCGACAACGGCATGGGCGCGCGCGCCAACTCGCCGGACTCGATGCTGTACCTGAACCACTACAAGATGGATTGGGCGGGCGGCAAGATCGAGCGCGAAGCGACCGTCTTCCTGCACGATCCCGACAGACGCGTGCCGTTCCGCATCGTGCATGAGGACACCGAGAAGCGCTATCTCACCGGCGCCGACTTCGACACCGAAGGTTTCCAGATCATCGGCGACACCTTCTGGATCGGCGACGAGTTCGGCCCCTATATCCTGAAGGCCGACAAATCAG
This sequence comes from Bradyrhizobium sp. S3.3.6, assembly GCF_040546905.1. Classification (NCBI taxonomy): domain Bacteria; kingdom Pseudomonadati; phylum Pseudomonadota; class Alphaproteobacteria; order Hyphomicrobiales; family Nitrobacteraceae; genus Bradyrhizobium; species Bradyrhizobium sp. S3.3.6. The sequence goes on from NZ_JBEPOT010000001.1 coordinate 274,076, forward strand.
GCAAGATCCTCGCCGTGTTCGAAACCATCGCCGACGGCAAGCCGGTGCGCTCGCCTGATCATTGGGCGGTGGCGACCCCGGGTGCGCCCGGCGCGACCTACACCAACGTCAACCTGCGCCGCTCCAAGGGCTTTGAGGGCTTCGCGTCCTCCAAGGACGGCAAATTCCTCTACGGCCTGCTCGAAGGTCCGTTGTGGGATGCCGACAAGAAGGATTGGGAGCGGGTCGACGGCAAGGAAGCGTCCCGCATCCTCGAATTCGACGTCGCCGCGGAAAAGTTCACCGGCCGCTACTGGCAGTATGTGTTCGAGCAGAACGGCAATGCCATCGGCGACTTCAACATGATCGACCCGAGCGCCGGCCTAGTCATCGAGCGCGACAACGGCGAAGGCACGCCCGACAAGGCTTGCCCGCAGGGCACCCGCGGCGAGAACTGCTTCCCTGACGTCGCCAAGTTCAAGCGCGTCTACAAGATCGAGCTGACGGAGGCCAATGTCGGCAAGCCCGTGCGCAAGATCGGCTATATCGACCTCCTGAAGATCCAGGACCCCGACAAGAAGGCGCGAAAGCCGCTCAATGACGGCGTCTACACCTTCCCGTTCTTCACCATCGAGAATGTCGATCGCGTCGACGACACTCACATCATTGTCGGCAACGACAACAATCTGCCGTTCTCGTCCAGCCGCGATCCCAACAAGGCCGACGACGACGAGTTCGTGCTGCTCGACGTCGCCGATTTCCTGAAGGCGAAGTAAGCTGGAGCTCTCTCAACACGGTCATCGCCCGGCTTGACCGGGCGATCCAGTATGCCGCGGCATCCGTGTGATACGGAAATGCCGCGGAGTACTGGATGCCCCGCCTTCGCGGGGCATGACGGGAGAGAAGGAGCGAAGCGGGTGATATCTAGCCCGACGGCACGATCACCATGCTCTTGTCCTTCGGCCAGCGGACGCGCCAGGCGAAGTTGATGTCCTTGACCTCGCCGGGCTTGGCATCGAACGACCATTCCAGCACGCCGCGCTTGTCACGGATATCTTTTGCCGTGGGCGGCGTGGTCGCGGGCAGCATCTCGACGACGATCTCGTCATTCTCGCTAACCGGCAGCTGATCCTCGATCGCGACGTGAATCGGGAAGTCGTGGCCGTTACGGATGGTGGTCTTGAAGGCGCGCTCGTCGGTCTTCGAGGTCGTCACGATCAGGCCGGCCGAGCCCTCGTTGCGCTTGAGCACCGCGCGCTCGACCTTGACCTTGTCGTCGGCGCCGAAGCCGAGCCGCACGATGTCGTCCTTGGCTGAGCCCGAGAGCTTGCCGCGGCCGACGAAAATGCCGTCGCGGTAGATCGCGACCTTGCCCGGCAGCAACGTCGTATCGTCGGTCTGCTTGAAGCTAGCTTCGAGGAAGGCGGTCGGGTCCAGCACCGGCGCGGCCCGCACCGCGAGATCGGCGGGCACGTTCATCGAGGCGATGCGCAGGCTCTTGGCGCCTTCGGCGGCGCCGAGGCTGACGCGGCCAGGGATTTTGAAGGTGGCCTGGAAGTCGCCGATCTCCGCAACGGCTTGCTGCTCGTCGGCACGTTGGGCCGGCAGATCAAATTCCTCCCTGCTTCGTGCCGCCTCCATCTTTCGCAGCATCGGCGCCGCCGCAGGCGCCGGCATGTCAGCGGCCCCTCCCAGTGCGCGCGGCTTCGGCACCTGCGGATATTGCGCCACCAGCGAGCCCAGCTCCGGCGCGCTGCCGCCGCGGGCGATACGGACGGTGGAAACGCCGAGCGTGACGTTCGACCAGTCCTCGCCGGTCGATTGCGTCACCTCGGCGCGGCGAACCAGCTCGAGTTGCGGCTTGCGGTCCTTGGCGCCAGTGTCGAGCCGGGCGTCATAGAGCGGCAGCCAGCGCGCATTGCGCACGGCGTAAGTCACTCGCAGCGTCGCCTTTGTCGCCGCTGCCGAGGCGACGTCGATCCGCACCTCCAGCTTGCTTGGCGGCTTGGCGGATCGGTCGGCTTCGAGTTGCGCGATCTGGCGATCGATCTCGCGCTGTTTTCGTGCGGCATCGCGGATCGCCGTTTCAGCGGCCGCGACCTCCTCAGCCACGGCAGTGAAGGCCGCGCGCCATTCCGTGATCGGGCGCGCCTCGCCCTTCTCGCCGAGGCCGGCGGGAGAGGCTTCGGCAAAGCGCTGCGCGAATTTGCGCCGGGCGGCCGCCGCATCGATCGCGCCTTGCAGGTCGGCGCGCTCGTCCTTGAGCGCCTCGACGCGCTTGTCGAGCTCGGTAAGATTCACCGGCGGCGCCGCACGCGGCGGCCGCGCATCGATGGTGCCGATGGTGAGTTTTGCGCCGGCCTCACCCTCGACGCGCAAAGAGGATGGGTCGAGCGAGAGCGGAAAATCCTTGGCGACCAGCGTGCTGTCGCCGGTGGCGAGGTCGATAGCGATCACGCGGGTGACGGTGGCGCCATCAGGATAGACGGTGACGTTGTCGATCGCCGATGTGGCGTCCACGTCGGCGGCCCATGAGGGCGAGGCGAGCGCTGCGGTCACCAGGACCAGGCTCGTCGTCGCCAGACATCTTGCGATCGTACGCATCAAATTTCTCCCTGCCGATATCGCCGCGTCGCCAGCCGGACGCGCAAAAACGTGCCACGCCATCGTGGTGAGACGCGGCAGGGAAGGAACCGGTTCGATTAGGGTTTCCGTTGGGCGCCGTTGCGGCGGCACCATGGCCGCGGAACGCGTCACCGCGCCGCGGTACAACCGAGTCGTAAAAGGCCGAGGTCAGGCTTGGCCGGGCGTACCCTGGCCAAAAATGCGGCGGAGCAAATCCGTCACGTTGCGGGCGCCGGCCTTCTTCAAGATGCTGGCGCGATAGCCTTCCACCGTGCGTGCGCTCAGATGCATCCGCCGGGCGACCTCCTTGTTGGTCCGGCCGGCAGCGAGATGCGCGAGCACATCGCCTTCGCGCGCGGTCAGGGGTTCGCAGCCGGGCAGCCAGCGCTGCCGGCTCGAATCGGGCTGGGCAGACTCGTCGATCGCAGCATCGATCCGACCGACGACGTCGTGGGTGCGGAACGGTTTCTCGATGAAGTCGGCCGCGCCACTCCTGATGGCGTCGACCGCCATGGCGATGCTGCCATTCGCCGAGGTCACCAAGACCGGCGCCATGCAATTTTCCTCGCGCAGGCGCTTGAGCACGTCGAGGGCGGAGCGATCCGGCGGCATCTCCAGCAACACGCAGGCCGGCATCCGCGCCTTGGCTTCCGACAGCAGCGATGCGCCGTCGGCGAAGCAGATCACGTTATAGGCGCTCTGCTGGAGCGCGTTGGACAATTGTTCGCGGGAGGCAGCGTCGGTTTCAATGACGAATACCTCACCCTTGGAAACCATGTTTCCCGGCATAATCCCGATCCAGCAATGTCTTGGTCAAATGGCACGTGACGGCCGGAGGCCCCATCGCGCCCCGCCGTCATGAGCACGGCATTGGCGCCGGTGCTTCGCTTTCTCTTATGTATGTTCCACCTTGTTCCCGGATTTGACGGCTCGGGACAGAAACTTTACATTTCGGGACATCTGCGGGGAATGGCTGACAGGAACAGGTCGCATGACCGACCTCATTCGCAGCGCAGGCTTGAGCTGTTATCCGGAGGTCGCCCGGTCGGTCGGGCTCGACCCCGGGAAAATGATGCGCAAGGCCAGGCTGCCGTTGGCCGTCCTCGATCAGCCCGATACCCCCATCGCCGTCGCAAGTCTGCGTCGCCTGCTCGAATTGTCGGCAGAGGAATCCGGCACCGAAGATTTCGGCTTGCGGCTGGCCGAGCGCGGAGGGCTGACCAATTTCGGCGCGGTCGGCCTGATCGTGCGCGAACAGGCGACTGTCGGCGAGGCCATCGAGGCATTCTCGCGCTTCATCCATGTTCATCACGACGGCATGAAGCTCGAGATCGTCAGAGCCAAGCAGACTGTGACCGTCACATTGCATCTGCGCGGCCGGCAGCCGACCGCCCCGCGCCAGTCGATCGACATGGCGCTCGGCAGCGTCCACCGCATCATCCAGTCGCTGTTCGGCAGTGACTGGCGGCCGCAGGAAGTTCACCTGCACTACCCGCCGCCGCACGACCGCAAGCGCTACCGCGAGTTCTACGGCTGCCGCGTGATCTTCAACGCGGAGGAGGATTCGATCCTGCTGTCGGCGCACGACATGGAGCGCCGGATCCCGAGCGCGCATCCCCTCATCGCGAACTATCTGCGCAAGCGGATCGAGGCGATCGAAAACCGGCCGGCAAGCTGGGAGGGGAAGGTCGACGAGGTCGTGCGCATCCTGCTCGCGAGCGGCGACTGCACCGTTGAACGCGTGGCCGAGCATCTCGCCTGCACCCGCCGCACCATCCATCGGCACCTGGCCGAGGCGGGCACCAGCTTCTCGGCCATTCTGGACGCGCAACGCGCCGATCTCGTGATCCAGCTGATCGATGACCCCGACCGGCCGCTGGCGGATATCGCCGCACAGCTCGGCTTCTCGGCGCAGAGCGCCATGGCCCGCTGGTTCCGCGGTCGCTTCGGCTGCACTATCACCGACTGGCGCAAGGGCGTGCGGCCTGAGGCGAAGCCGGCCGAGGTAGCGTCGGCATCAGCCGCTTAAGGCTCAGTGCGCGCGGGGCCGGTGGAATTGGAGGAGCCGCGGCCACGCCTCATACTGCATCATTGCGAGCGCAGCGGCGCAGCGAAGCAACCAGAGTCTTTCCGCGGAGACAGCCTGGATTGCTTCGTCGCAAGAGCTCCTCGCAATGACGGTGTCGAGGCAGTATGCACCGTACGTCCAAACGAAAAAGGGCCGGGACGAAGCCCGGCCATTCCGCGATCATTCTTTTCCGCTGTCTCAGGTGTTCTTCAGCGCGACACGAAACTCGGCTTCGGTCTTGGCCTTGACCTCGTCGAGCGTGACGCCGTCGGCGAGCTCGATCAGCGCCATGCCGCCGTCGCCGTGCTTGTCGATGGTGAAGACGGCGAGATCGGTGACGACCATGTCGACCACGCGCTCGCCGGTCAGCGGCAGATTGCACTTCTTCAAGAGCTTGGAGCCGTCCTTGGCGGAATGCTCCATCACCACGACGACGCGCTTGACGCCGGCGACGAGGTCCATCGCGCCGCCCATGCCCTTGACCATCTTGCCGGGGATCATCCAGTTGGCGAGATCGCCGTTCTGGGCCACCTGCATGGCGCCGAGGATCGACAGATCCATGTGGCCGCCGCGGATCATGCCGAAGGAATCCGCGCTCGAGAAATACGAGGTCGAGGGCAGCTCGCTCACGGTCTGCTTGCCGGCGTTGATGAGGTCGGCGTCCTCCTCGCCCTCGTAGGGGAACGGGCCCATGCCGAGCATGCCGTTCTCGCTCTGGAGGCTGACGTCGACGCCGTCGGGGATGTAGTTCGAGACCAGCGTCGGGATGCCGATGCCGAGATTGACGTAGTAGCCGTCGCGCAATTCCTTCGCGGCGCGCGCGGCCATCTGTTCACGGGTCCAGGCCATGTGACTCTCCTTAGGCGGCGGTGCGCGGGCGGGTGTTGCGGAATTCGATGCGCTTCTGGGCCGTGCCGACCTCGACGATGCGCTTCACGAAGATGCCGGGCGTGTGGATGTGGTCGGGGTTGAGCTCACCAGCGGGAACCAGATGCTCGACCTCGGCCACCGTGATCTTGGCAGCAGTCGCCATCATCGGATTAAAGTTGCGCGCGGTCTTGCGGTAAATCAGGTTGCCGGCGGTATCACCCTTCCAGGCGTGCACGATGGCGAGGTCGGCGAACAGGCCGCGTTCCATCAGATACTTCTCGCCGTCGAACTCCTTCACTTCCTTGCCTTCGGCGATCAGCGTGCCGACGCCGGTCTTGGTGTAGAAGGCCGGGATGCCGGCGCCGCCGGCGCGGATGCGCTCGGCCAGCGTGCCCTGCGGATTGAATTCGAGCTCCAGCTCGCCGGCGAGGAATTGCTGGGCGAACAGCTTGTTCTCGCCGACATAGGACGAGATCATCTTCTTGATCTGGCGGGTTTCCAGCAGGCGACTGAGCCCGATGCCGTCGACGCCGGCATTGTTCGAGACAACTGTCAAACCCTTGACGCCGGAGTCGCGAATCGCATCCGACAGCACCTCGGCGATGCCGCAGAGGCCGAAGCCACCCGACATGATCATCATATTGTCCTTGAGAACGCCCTCAAGCGCCGACTTGGCGTCGGGATAGACCTTGTTCATGCAAAAACCCTCGACTGAAGCTGCGGCCTGCAGGCGTCGCGCCATTATTGGCGGCGATTATTAGGCGAAATCGTCCGAAGCCGTCAATGATACGGGGTTCTCCGTTCGGAGAGCCGGTGGTAGAAGCTGCCCACGCCGTGGGCAGACCCGCTCGCGGCCTTGAAAGCGACAAGAAAACCCATCAAGTTGCGGGGGTTGGGCGTGGGGGCGCGCAGGTTTCCCGCTCCGCCCTTCTGGCTCCAGCGACCAACCCGATCAGGACACGCCATTGACCATGGCCCAAGGAATGAAGCGCCTCGGGACGCCGATCGCGGCGCTGCTCGGCCTCGCGCTGATCGCCCTGCTCGCGACCTCCTGGCTCATCAACCGCGACGCGCTGCGCAAGGCAGTGGAAGCGCAGATCCGCGACGTCACCGGGCTCGAGCTCAGCGTGGCAGGCAACATCGACATTTTCGTGCTGCCGGCAAGCTACATCTCCTTCCATGACGTCGGCCTGAAGGGCGGCGGCACCGCCGACCCCGCGCTCCATGTCGACGTGCTCACCGCCAATCTCAGGCTCTTGCCGCTATTGCTGCAACGGTTCGAGATCGCCGACCTGACGCTGCTGCGGCCGCACATCCATGTCCGCCTGAAGCGGGACGGCGAGAGCAACTGGACACCCTTTATCCAGACCATCGCACGGACGATGAAGCCCGGCTCCGACAACCAGGTCTCGTTCTCCGAGATCAGGATCCAGGACGGCGTGCTCAATTACGAGGACGTTGCCACCAACGCCATCGAGAAGTTCGAGGATATCGACCTGTCGCTAGCCTGGCCCTCGATCTCGCGCTCCTTTGCCGCGACCGGACAATTCGACTGGCGCGGCGAGCGCGTCGACGGCTCCATCAGCATTGCCGATTTCGTCGCGGCCCTCTCCGGCGACCGTTCGGGCTTGAAGGCGCGGATCGCCAGCGCACCGCTCAAGCTCGCCTTCGACGGCAGCGTCGCCAACCGCACCAGCCCGATGATGGAGGGCACGCTCACCATCGACAGCCCGTCCTTGCGCAACGCGTTGCGCTGGACCGGCCAGCCGCAGCCCGGCAGCGGCGGCTTCGGCCGCTTCGCGCTGAAGGCGCGCGCCAATGTCGTCGGCGCCTCGATCGCGCTGACGAATGTCAATGTCGAGCTCGACGGCAACACCGCCGAAGGCGTGATCACCTACGCCAATAACGGCCGGCAGACGCTGCAGGCGACGCTCGCCGCCGACGCGCTGGACCTGACGCCCTATATCTCCACCTTCCGCCTGCTCGCGAGCGGCGCGCGCGACTGGAACAGGCAGCTGTTCGACCTTAATGGTCTCTCGACCACCGACCTCGATATGCGCCTGTCGGCCGCCAAGCTGACGGTCGGCCCCACGAAGCTCGGCCGCACCGCGATCGGTGCGAACTTGCGCAACGGCACGCTGGCGCTCTCGGTCGGCGAGGCCCAGGTCTATGGCGGCATCGCCAAGGGCTCGTTCGGCATCTCGCGCTCCGACACGGTCGCCGACATCAAGGCGCAATTCCAGTTCACCGACGTCGACCTCCAGGCCTGCGCCTCCGAACTGTTCGGCCTCAACAAGCTGTCCGGCCGCGGCAATATCAACGTGTCGCTGCTCGCTTCCGGCTCGAGCCCGTTCGGCCTGGTGCAGTCGCTCGACGGCACCGCCACCGTGACCGGCCACGACGGCGCGATTGCAGGCTTCAATGCCGAGCAGCTCTTGAAGCGGCTCGAGCGCCGGCCATTGTCCGGCGGCGGCAATTTCCGCAACGGCTCGACGCCGTTTGACAATCTCACCATTGCCGTGAAATTCGCCGACGGGATCGCCACCGCCGAGGACATCCGGATCGAGGGACCTTCGGCGAAGATCACGCTGACCGGCACCGCATCGGTGCCGACGCGCGAATACGACATGAAGGGCGTGGCGAGCCTCAACACAACGTCCGGCTTTCAACTGCCCTTCATGGTGCAGGGTCCCTGGGACGATCCGCTGATCTTCCCCGATCCCGAGGCCCTGATCCGCCAATCGCCTGCGGCGTCTCCTTTCCTCGACCTGCTGAAGCAGCGCATCACCGGCGGAAAGCGACAGGCGCCGGAGGGCTCGCCGACGGCGGAGAACGCCAAGGAGGGCGCGAAGTCCAACTAGCGTGAAAGGCAGCGTCAAGCTGCCGATTGCGTCGCTGAAATCCAGTTCTTGTCCTCTCGTGCAACTGCTGCCACGCCATTCGATCCCGCTGCCGCTTCGTGAGCGCCACTCTGTCCCAGCTCACGGGCCAGCACCTCGCGGTCACATGCGTCCTCCCAGAGCGAAATGGTGATGGCTGCGACACAGTTGCTGATCATGCTCGTCAACGCCCGCGCTTCCGACATGAAGCGGTCGATGCCCACCAACAGTGCGACGCCGGTCACCGGCAGATCCGGCATCACGGTAAGCGTCGCGACCAGCGCGACGAAGCCGCTGCCGGTAACACCCGCGGCCCCTTTGGACGTCAACAGCATCAGGCCGAGCATCGCCGCGATCTGTCCCCAGGACAGGTGAATGTCGCAGGCCTGGGCGATGAACATGGACGCCAGCGTGAGATAAATGGCGCTACCGTCCAGATTGAAAGAATAGCCCATCGGCAATACGAGCCCTGACACGCCTTTCCGGCAACCCAGCTGCTCCAGCTTGCGCAGCGCGCCGGGCAAGGCCGGCTCGGAGGACGATGTGCCGAGCACGATCAGCAGCTCCTCCTTGAAGTAGCGGATGGTCTTCCACAGGCTGAAGCCGTTCAGCCGCGCCAGCGTGCCGAGCACGACGACCACGAAGACGGAGCAGGCGACATAGAAGGTCAGGATCAGCAGTCCGAGCGAGCCGATCGAACGGATGCCGTAGCGGCCGACCGTGAACGCCATCGCTCCAAAAGCGCCGAGCGGGGCAAGCTTCATGATGAAGCCGAAGGACACAAACAGCACCTGTGAGAACGAGTCGATGGCCTTTGTCACCGCAGCACCGCTGTCGCCGGCACGGCCAAGGCCGAAGGCGATCAGCACCGAGACCAGCAGCACCGGCAGCACTTCACCATCGGCGAAGGCGCCGAAGAATGAATGCGGGATGATGTGCAGCACGAAATCGGCAAATCCGGACGCCCCCGCCTGCTTGCTGAATTTCGCCGCCACCGTTGGATCCAGCGTGCTGACGGAGACATGCATCCCCTCGCCCGGCTGGATCAGCGACACGGCGGTCAGGCCAGCCAGCAATGCGAGCCCGGTCAGCAGGTAAAACAGCGCCATCGACTTCATCAGCGTGCGGCCGATGTCGCGGGAATCGCTGATGCTGCTGATGCCGCTCACGATGGTGCAGAACACGATCGGCGCGATCATCATCTTGACCAGCTTTACGAAGCCGTCTCCGAAGGGTTTTAGCGCGGCACCGAATTCGGGCCAGAAATGGCCGGTGAGGATACCGAGCGTGAGGCCGATCAGCACCTGGACATAGAGAATCCGGTAGAATGGCTTTCGCACCTCAGTGGTTGGGTGCCCGGCCAGCGCTTCCTTCTGCATTCTCGTTTCTCCCGTGGCTCTGATTCATGGCTCTGATTGATTCTTGGCTCTGATTTTTCTTGATGGCTTCGGAGGCGGCCAGGCTTCAGGCCGCCAGGACTGGATGGGGCTCGTGCGATCGGCGGGCGAAGACGTGGCCCTCGAAAATTCGCCGGGCTGTCCGCTGCACCCGGGCAACCGGGCCGGGCTCCAACCGAACCGCGAGTTGGCCGGAAGGATGGGCAAGCGTGATCGTCACGGGCGGCGCCAGCAGTCCGACCATTTCCGCGGCGATCGTTCCGGGCGTCACACACGCAGTCGCGATCGCGACAGCGCCGGTCACCGCCAGCGCGCTATGGCAGTCGTGCGGCATGAAGTACCGGGTGTTCAACGTCGCCTCGACCGCGGTCGCAATCAGAATCGGTTTTGGAATCACCATTGACGCGGAATCCGGAAAACCCATCCGGCGGCCAGCCTCGATGCGCAAGTTCTCGAGCCGCGCGCGGAAGCCGCCCTCGGCGAAAGCCGAGGGTGCCTCGCGGCCGGTCCATCCCAGATCGGCCGCGCGGACAAGCATGACGGGCATGGCTGCGTCGATACAGGTGACGTCGATCCCTTCGAGGCGATCGATCGGACGTCCTGTCGGCAGCAGGCGACCGGTGCGTGCGCCGGCCGCGTTGGGGAACGACAATTCTATGGGCGCGGCCGTTCCCGGTACACCGTCGATCCGCGCCTCGCCTTCGTAGGTCACCCTGCCGCCGGGAGTGGCAACCGTCGCATCGATCAGTTTGCCGGTGTTGACATTATGGATGCGCACGTGAGTGCGATCCGCGGCAGCGGCGACCAGGCCGGCTTCAATTGCGAACGGCCCCACCGCCGCCAGCATATTCCCGCAGTTCGGCGCGGTATCGACGATCCCTTCACGGACCCGCACCTGGGCGAAGAGGTAGTCGACATCGGCACCAGCTACCGATGCCGGTCCGACGATCGCGACCTTGTTGATAACGGCGTTGCCACCGCCGATGCCGTCGATCCCAAGATCGTGTCCCCCTCCCATGACGGACAGCAGGATCGCATCGCGCAGCGTGGGTTCGGCCGGAAGGTCGCTGGCCAGAAAGAACGGCCCGCGCGAGGTACCCCCGCGCATCACCACGCAGGGAATAGCAATCTGATCGTTCATCGGGGCTCTTCCTTCGGGCGACATTTTCGCTCGGCCCCACGATCCCGCGATCCTACTCTTTTGTGAAATGCAAAGATTTGATGTATTATTCCGATTATCAATATAACGGGAGCCCAGCCATGAATGCCGAACTTCTCGACCTGAAGGCGTTCATCACCGTCGCGGAGATGGGCAGCTTCGTCCGCACCGCGAAGGCGCTGAACCTGTCTCAGCCGGCGCTGAGCCGACGCATTCAGAAGCTGGAGGAAAGCCTGGGCGCGCCGTTGCTCGAGCGGTCCACGCGCCACGTCAATCTCACCATGACGGGCCGCGACTTCCTGCCGAAAGTGCGCCGCCTCATCGACGAGTTCGAAACTTCGGTGCTGGCGATCCAGGATATCGGCGCGCGAAGTTCAGGTCTGGTCTCGGTGGCTGCGGTGCCGACAGCGGTATTCTATTTCCTGCCGCGGGCGATCGGCCGGTTCGCCGAAGCATATCCGCGCATTCGCGTCCGGATTCTCGACATCGGCGCCAATGAAGGACTGGAAGCGGTCGCGCGCGGAGAAGCCGACTTCGGCATCAATTTCATTGGCGCTTCGCATGCCGAAATTGAATTCGAGAAACTGGTCGAAGACCCTTTCGTGCTGGCCTGCCGCCATGACCATCCATTGGCATCGCGCAAACAGGTGAGCTGGTCGGAGATTGTGCCGCACCGTGTCATCACGGTGGGTCGCAACAGCGGCAATCGCGCGTTGATCGACAATGCGATGGCGCGGCACGGCTTGCAGCTCAACTGGACCTACGAAGTCGCTCACCTCTCCGGTTCGCTTGGCTTGGTCGAAGCGGGACTGGGCGTTGCTGTGCTACCGAGGCTCGCGACGCCAGCCGCCGGCCATCCGATCATTCACACCATTCGGTTGATCGAGCCGGAGGTATCGCGGACGATCGGAATCGTGCGGAGGCGCGGAGCAACGCTATCTCCGCATGCAAGCCAGCTTCTGAAAATGCTTCTCGAGGCATGGCGCTCACCCCTGCGAACGAGCGGGCAAGGCAGGCCGCGCCCCCCATCCGCCGGGGCAAGCTCGAATGCCGCTTCGATAGGCCTGAAGCGGAAACGCTGACAACTCGCCCGTCGCGGTGCCGGACTGTTCCTGCCCCCTGTCGTGTTCTCAAAGGATTTCCAGATCTCCGCCGGAGCACCGCGGCGCGGCCGCTTGCATTGCGTTCGGTCCTCACACCGCTTACAACAGCCGATCTTTCAGCAATCCGGCGTGTGTGCGGCGGATGGTGGGCGAAGCAAGCGCGCACAAGGCGAATTGATTGCCACGAATTGATGCAGCGTTTAGATCGATGCGGGATTAAGCATCTTCACAGCCCTCAGCCCACGACCTATGTCTGACAAGAAGCCGCTAGATCGGATAGCGGCCATGCGCTAGTGTTTTATCCGACCGGTTAAAACACCGGCGGCTTGAGGGAGAAAAACGTGAAATTCAAGGTTATTGGCGCAGTATCACTGGCGGTCGCTGCGGCCGGGCTGTTTGCAGCCGCTGCACCCGCATTTGCGCAGCAAAAGACGATTACGGTCTGGTGGGGCAAGGGCTTCTATCGGTCCGAAGACGACGCGCTTCTCGATACGATCAAGAAGTTCGAAGCCAAGACCGGCATCAAGGTCGAATTGTCGCAGTACGCGATCCAGGACATGATTCCGAAGACGGTCGCCGCACTCGACGCCGGCACCGTGCCCGATGTCGCCTATTCCGATTCTTATGACGTGCAGGCGCAGGGCAAGTGGGCCTATGAGGGCAAGCTCGAGGACCTGACCGACGTGATGGAGCCGATCAAGGGCCGGTTCGTGCAGAACACGCTGGACGCCTCGATCCTCTATAATGACGTCACCAAGAAGAAGGCCTATTACGGCTTCCCGCTGAAGCAGCAGAGCATGCACGTCCAGATCTGGAACGACATGCTCGAGAAGGCCGGCTTTAAGCAGAGCGACATCCCGACCGACTGGGCGGGCTACTGGACGTTCTGGTGCGACAAGGTGCAGCCGGGCATCCGCAAAGCCACCGGCCAGCGCATCTATGCTGTCGGACAGCCGATGGGCGTGGAATCCACCGACGCCTTCCAATCGTTCTACACCTTCATGGACGCCTACCACGTCAAGCTCGTCGACGACGACGGCAAGCTGCTGGTCGACGATCCCAAGGTCCGCGACGGCCTGATTCACGCGCTGAAGGACTACACCGACACCTACATCAAGGGCTGCACTCCGCCGTCCTCCACGACCTGGAAGGATCCGGACAACAACGTCGCCTTCCACAACAAGACGATCGTGATGACCCACAACTTCACGATTTCGATCGCGGCCAAGTGGTACGAGGACTCCCAGAACCAGGCTCTGACGCCTGAGCAGCGCGAGGCCGGCAAGAAGGCCTATGAGCAGGACATCATCACGGCGTCCTTCCCGAAGGCCCCGGACGGTTCGACCATCCGCTACCGCTCCGACGTCAAGACCGGGCTGATCTTCACCGCGGCCAAGAACAAGCCCGAGGCCAAGCAGTTCATCAGTTTCCTGCTGCAGGAAGAGAACGTCCGCCCCTATATCGAAGGCGCGCTCGGCCGCTGGTTCCCGGTGACGAAGGAAAGCCAGGCGAGCCCGTTCTGGCAGGCCGATAAGCACCGCAAGGCGGTCTACGCCCAGTTCACCGGCGGCACCGCACCGTTCGACTTCACCAAGAACTGGAAGTTCACGATCCTCAACAACGAGAACGTCTGGGCCAAGGCGATGAACCGGGTCGTCAGCGAGAAGGTCCCGGTCGACAAGGCCGTCGACGAACTGATCGCCCGCATCAAGCAGGTTGCGGGCTAAGTTCGATCCCCTCCCTCTCCCCGTTCTTCACGGGGAGAGGGTCGGGGTGAGGGGCTCTATCCGCGAGTCGCGCTTGCGGTGAGTCCTGTACCCCCTCACCCGGATCGCCCGAGAGCGATCCGACCTCTCCCCGCAAGCGGGGAGAGGTTTAAGGTTCAAGAAGAGTCCTAGAAGAATGGCGATCACTCTCTCTCGCGATCAGTCGATCCCCGCCCCGCCCCTGTCGCCGCGGCTGACCCCGGCGCAGGTCTGGGGCATCGTGCTGCTCGCGCCCTATCTGCTGGTTTTCCTCGCCTTCGTGGTCTATCCCGTCTGCTACGGGCTGTGGCTGGCGCGGGCCCCGTCGAACTATGTCGCGCTCTATAACGACCCGATCTTCGCGCGCGCCGCGGTCAACACGCTGATCTTCCTGGTCATCGGTATCAACATCAAGATGCTGATCGCGCTGTTCCTGTCCGGCTTCTTCGCCGAGCAGCGCACCTGGATCAAATGGCTCTCCGTGATCTTCATCCTGCCCTGGGCGGTACCGTCGATCCCGACCATCCTGTCGGTGCGCTTCATGCTCAATCCCGAATGGGGCATGGTCAACCACTTGATCTTCACCTTGACCGGCGACGACGGCCCGAACTGGCTGAACGATCCGACCGTGGCGCTGAGCATGGCGATCGCTGTCCACATCTGGAAGTCGCTGCCGTTCTGGACGCTGATCCTGATCACCGGACGGCTTGCGATCGCGCACGATCTGTTCGAGGCCGCCGAAGTCGACGGCGCCAGCTGGTGGCAGAAATTCCGCTTCATCACCTGGCCGTCGATGCAGACGCTCTACGTGACCTGCACGCTGCTCTCGATGATCTGGACGCTCGGCGATTTCAACAGCGTCTATCTGCTCACCGGTGGGGGACCTGCCGACCTCACGCATGTGCTGTCGACGCTCGGTATCCGCTATCTCCGGCTCGACCAGCTCTCGCTCGCGATGGCCTCCATCGTCTGCGCGATGCCGTTCGTCCTGCCGCTCGTGTACTTCATGATGAAACGGTTGTCGCGATGAAGCTCCCCGGCGTAAGCGAATTTTCCTGGCGCAACGTCGCGACCGAAGCGCGGCTCTTGCTGATCGGCATTCCCGTCTTCCTGTGGACGATGATCCCGATCTACCACATGTTCCTGTTCGCGATTTCCCCGAAGGAGGACGCGTTCTCGGGCAAGCTGTGGCCGGACCATCCGACGCTGCACAACTTCGAGATCGTGTTCAAGCAGCAGCATTATTTCCTGCGCGACTTCTACGTCCAGTTCTGGAATTCGCTGGTGATCGCGGCGGCGGTCGGCGCGCTGACGCTGGTCATCGCCACGGCCGCGGCGTTCTCGATCTCGCGGCTGAAGGTGCCGGGCGGGCGCATGGTGCTGAACCTTGCGCTGTTCACCTATTTCATCCCGGCGGCGTTCCTTGCCGTGCCGATGTACCGCACCATGGGCAATTACGGCCTGCTCAACAATCACTGGGCGCTGATCCTGGCGATGGTGACGATCGCCAGTCCGTATGCGATCTGGGTGCTGAAGCAGGCCTCCGACAAGCTGCCGGTTGAGCTGGATGAAGCCGCGGTGATGGACGGCGCCACCACGCTTCAGATCTTCCGCCTGGTCTATCTGCCGCTGATGATGCCCTCGCTGGTCGCGATCGGTACCTATGCGGTGCTGCTCGCCTGGAACGAATATCTCTACGCGTTCCTGCTGCTCTCGAACGACCAAGAGATCACGCTCCCCGTCGCACTCGGCAACTTCCTCGCTGCGGACGATTCGCCCTGGGAGCTGCTGATGACCACCGGCTTCATTTACGCGCTGCCGCCGGCCGCGGTCTATTACGCCTTCCGCCGCTACATGGTGGGCGGGCTGACAGCGGGCGCCGTGAAGTCCTAAACACCGGCTGCGGCGCTGCACCTGATGAAGGCCGGCAGCGCCGCAGAGGCCCTCAGGCCGCTTTGCGTACAGTCTGCAGAAACTCCGCGACAGCTTGCTTGAGCGCGCGCGCTTGATCCTGCAATGCTGAGGCCGCTGAAAGCGTAGCTTCGGCGCCGGCGTCGGTCTCTCCGGCCACGGTGCGGACCGCGCCGACCTGGTCGGTCACCGCCGCTGTGCCATTCGCCGCCTGCTCGACATTGCGAGCGATCTCGTTGGTCGCGGCCCCCTGCTCCTCGACGGCCGAGGCGATCGTTGTCGCGATCTCCGTCATCTCGGAGATGGTTTTTCCGATCTGACCGATCGCGGCGACGGACTGTCCGGTCGAGCCCTGGATCTCGGCGACGAGCCCTGCGATCTCCTCGGTGGCGCGCGCGGTCTGGGTTGCAAGGCTCTTCACCTCGTTTGCCACGACGGCAAAGCCCTTGCCTGCATCGCCGGCGCGTGCCGACTCGATCGTGGCATTGAGAGCCAGGAGGTTGGTCTGGCTCGCGATCGCCTGGATCAGCTGAACCACCGTACCGATCCGCTCGGCGGAATCCGATAGCGCGCGCATCAGCGCCTCGGTGCGGGACGCTTCCTCTTTGGCCTTGTCCGAGACCGATACGGAGCGCGCGACCTGGCTCGAAATCTCCCTGATCGAGGCAGCGAGTTGGTGGGTCGCGGCCGCAACGGTCTGCACATTCGAGGACGCCTGGGCCGAAGTCGCGGCGACCTGCTCGGCGAGCGAGCGGCCGCGCTCGGCGACGCGGGCGAGACTCTGGGCGCTATGCCCCATCTCCTCGGCGCGGCTCGAGACGCCACCAATAACGCCCTCCATGCCGCTACCGAAGCGATCGGCAAGCTGAGCCATCATCGATGCTCGTTCCGTCTCGGCGGCGGCGCGCTGCGCGGCTGTGCCCTGCTCCATCCGCCGGACAGTCTGCGCGTTCTGGCGGAACACTTCGACCGCTTCAGCCATGCGGCCAATTTCGTCGCCGCGCTCGCCACCCGGGATTGCCTCATCGAGCTCGCCCGCCGCGAGGCTCTGCATGCGCAAGGTCATCTGGCCGATTGGCCGCGACACGCTGCGCCCGATCAGCCAGGCCAGCAATGCGCCCAAGGCGAGCGCGGACGCGGCGACGGTGAACACGAGATTGCGCGTATGATCGACCGATTCCGCCGTCAGCCGGCTCTGCTCGGTGCGCATCGCACCAAGGGCCTTGCTGATCTCGGCGGCCTTGGCGTCGATTGCACTGCTGGATTTGATGAGGTCGGCTTGCGCCTTGCGCAGCTCGCCCATCGCCGCCGAAAGTTCCGTCAACGTCGCCGATTGGTCGGCAATGACCTTCTTCAAGGCTGCAATCAGGCTCTTCAATCGCGGCGCCTCGACCTCGGCGATCTCAGCCTCGCTGTCGACAATTGCGGTCAACACATAGCCGACCGTCAGCGCAGCATCATCAGCATCGCCCTGGACCTGAGTCATGGTAAAACGCAGCACCGCGACGCGCATCGCATCCACCGTGCCAGCCAGACGCAGCGGCTGGAGCAGGCGGTCGGGCTGGTTGGCGAGCGTCGCATTGATCGCACCGACGTCGAGGCCAGCCGAAGCGCCAAGCGCCTCGGCCTTGGTGCTCGCATTGCGCAGACGATCGACAGCGCCGGCGACCGCCGTGAAGGATTTTCGATAGGTTCCAAGCGCGTCCACCAGCGCACCTCGGCCGGAGGCAATCGCCGGCAGACGAGAAAATTGCTGATCGACCTGATCAAACGTCGCGCCAAAGCCGTCGATCGCCTTCATTGCGCTATCGCGGTCACCGAGATTGCGCGTCCGAATGAATTTCTCGACGTTGACGTTCGCCGAGAGCAGCGCGGCGTGCACCTTCGCCATGCCGGCATCGCCGTCGGCGCTGGTGACGAGCTCGCCGACGGTGCCACCGATCTCAGCCAGCCGCAGCACGGCGAGCAGCGCCAATACGCAGAGGAAACCCAGAACCAGCGCGAAGCCGCCGAAGATGCGTGGGCGGACGCCGATGCGCGACAGAAGCAATGACAGGTTCATGATGATTCCTGGAAGATTACGGCGTAGCCCGGATCCGGGCGAGCAGATCCTTGCCGAAGCGCTTCTCGAATTCAGGCTCCAAGGGCTTAACGGCATCGATGAAGGGCTGGCGATCGACCTTTTCGATGATCTCCATGCCGCCCTTGCGCAGCTCCTCGAGCTTCTTCGTCTCGTCCGCGACGCCGCTCTGCCAGGTCGCTTCCGCACCGGCCTTGGCTGCAGCAACGATGGCCGCCTGGTCGGCAGGCTTGAGGGCCTGGAACACATCGCGATTGGCGACGAAGGCGATGGGCGCGAAGAAATGTCCGGTCAGGCTGGCATATTTCTGCACTTCGTCGAGATGGCTGGTGGCGATCGTCATGATCGGGTTTTCCTGCCCGTCGATTCGGCCATCCTTCAATGCGGAATACACCTGCGTGAACTCCATCGGCACGACCTCGGCACCCAGCGCCTTGAAGGTCATCTGATAGACGTCGTTCGGCAGGACCCGAATCTTCAATCCCTGGAGGTCTGCGGGAGAATGAATCGGCCGCTTCGAATTGGTGACGTTGCGAAAGCCCTGCTTGCCGATCGCGAGCAGGACCAACCCCTTGTCAGCGAAATGCTTGGCGAAGAGAGCCCCGATCGGCCCCTCCGCGACCGCCTTGGCTTGCGCAGCATCGCGGAACAGAAACGGCACGTCGAATACGCCGAATTCCGGCACGGCGGAGCTGACCACCGAGCCAGACAACGTCGCCATGTCGACGACGCCACTGCGCATTGCGGCAAGGATCGCTGTCTCGCTGCCCAGCGTGATGCCACCACGTTCATCGAGGATGATGCGGCCCGGCGCTATCTCGACGAGCTTGCGGCGAAATTCGTCCGAGCCAATTTGCTGCGGCGACTGCGGCGCGCCGTTGTACAGCAGCGACACCATCTGCGTCGCGCCAGCCGACGGCCGAACGGCAAGACAGAACAATGCCAGCGCAGTGCTGGCCACACCAATATAAAGCCGCTTCATCGCCCTCTCCCCAAGCGAGGCGACGATAACCAGATAAGCTATATGAATTGTTAACCTAGATT
Organism: Bradyrhizobium sp. S3.3.6; assembly: GCF_040546905.1. Taxonomy (NCBI): domain Bacteria; kingdom Pseudomonadati; phylum Pseudomonadota; class Alphaproteobacteria; order Hyphomicrobiales; family Nitrobacteraceae; genus Bradyrhizobium; species Bradyrhizobium sp. S3.3.6. The sequence goes on from NZ_JBEPOT010000001.1 coordinate 292,936, forward strand.
GAGGCGGTGCCCGAGCACCACAGGTCAGCTCTCAAATCAGCTCTCCGCGCTCTTGCGCCGATACGCGAGCAGCAGCGCGATCGTCGAGCCGATGAAGTAGCCGGCGGTGGCGCCGGAGATTGCGCGTCCGGCGATGATGGCCAACGCGCGGTCGCTGACATCGATCGCCGAGATCACCCCGACGGCATATTGCGCCGAGAATACGATGAGGTTGCGGATCAGCGCAAATGCGCTCCCCGGACGAATCATCAGTCCGCTGATGTGATCGACCTCAAACGGACGCGGCGTCACCACGCCAACGGGCAACAGCACCAATGCTGCCACGATCCAGGCGACCAGCGGCCACGCATTGCTCTGATGCCCGAATCCGATCCGCGAGATTCCCCAGGCGATGAAGACGACCGGCACGATCAGCGCACGCCAGATCGGAATCGTGCGCGGCTGCATTGCCTTGATGCCCTGCCAGACCAGATAGGCGAACAGGATCCAGACCCAGGGCGGGGTGTGGATCAGGATCTGATAGACGAACGTCATGACGACCTCCGGATCACAGCGGCGCCGCGCTCTCGCCCTGCGAGCTCGACAGCTTTGAGGCGAGCGAGGCAATGACGATGACGACCGCGATCAGGGCGATCACCAGCGTGCAGATCGCATTGATCTCGGGCTTCACCCCCAGTCGCACCTCGGAATAGATCCGGATCGGCAAGGTTGCCGATCCAGGCCCCGTGGTGAAGCTCGCAATCACGAGATCGTCGAGCGAGAGGGTGAAGGCGAGCATCCATCCGGCAACGATCGCTGGCGCGATCAACGGCAATGTCACCGACAGGAAGGCGCGGACGGGGGCGCAGCCGAGGTCCATCGCCGCCTCCTCCAGCGAGCGGTCGAGCGAGCCCAGGCGCGACTGCACGACGACGGCGACGAAGCACATCGTCAGCGTGGTATGGGCGATCGTCACCGTCCAGAAGCCGCGCTCGGCGTTCAGCGCGACGAACAGCAGCAGCAGCGACAATCCCGTGATCACCTCCGGCATCACCAGCGGCGCATAGAGCATGCCGGAGAACAGCGTACGCCCGCGAAAGCCCTCGCCGCGCGACAGCGCCACCGCGGCGAGCGTACCGATCAGCGTGGCGATCGTCGCGGACGCAACCGCGACCCGCAGGCTCATCCAGGACGCCTCGATCATGGCCCGGTCGCCAAAGAACTCGTGGTACCAGCGCAGCGACCAGCCGCCCCACACGGTCACCAGTCGCGAGGCGTTGAAGGAATAGATGACGAGAATGAGGATCGGCAGGTAGAGGAAGGCGAGCCCGAGCGCGAGCGAGGCGATGTTGAAGCGGGACAGGCGAGAGATTTTGCGCATCTCACCGCTCCTCCAGCTGCCGCCGCTGCAGCCGCTCATAGAGCAGGAGCGGCAGCAGCAGCACCACGAGCAACACGATCGCCGCGGCAGACGCAACCGGCCAATCCTTGTTGGTGAAGAATTCGAGCCATAGCGTCTGGCCGATCATCAGCGAATTGGAGCCGGCGAGAAGATCCGGGATCACGAACTCGCCGACGATCGGGATGAAGCACAAGAGCACGCCGGCGCCGACGCCCGGCAGCGACAGCGGGAAAGTCACCAGCCAGAACACCTGCCATGGCGGTGCGCCGAGATCGCTGGCCGCCTCCTCCAGCGCCGGCTCCATCTTGGCGAGCGTGGCGTAGAGCGGCAGGATCATGAACGGCAGATAGGAATAGACGATGCCGATATACATCGCAGTGTCGGTGGACAGCCACACCACCGGCTCACTGACCAGATGCAGCGCCAGCAGGATCCGGTTGAGCAGGCCGTCGTGCTGGAGAATGTTGATCCAGGCATAGATGCGGATCAGGAACGAGGTCCAGAACGGCACGATCACCAGCACCATCGCGACCGCCTGCCGGCGCTTCGGCAGCCGCGCCATGCCGTACGCGATGGGATAGCCGATCAGCAGCAGCAACGCGGTCGCCGTCACCGCAACGGTGAGGCTGCGCAGATAGGCGAACACATAAAGGTCGTCGGAAGAGAGCAGCTTGAAATTGTCGATCCCCAGTGCGGCAAAGGCCGCCCGGATCGCCGTCCACCCGGCCGTCAGGTCGAACGCCGGCTCGTAAGGCGGCTGCGCGATTGCCGTCTGCGACAGGCTGATCTTCAGCACGAAGCCGAACGGCACCAGGAAGAACAGCAGCATCCAGATGTAGGGCGCGATCGCGGCGAAGCGCGCCGGGCGCGCGAATATCCGGCGCGCGCTCATGACGGCAGCACCACGCAGTCGTCCGGCGAGAACCAGGCGACGATTTGCTGGTTCAGGCTATAGGCATCGACATCGAGGCGCGCGCTGTTGGCGGCGGACGCCTGCACCACGCCGCCGGCATCGAGCTTCACCTTGTAGGTGGTGGTGCCGCCGAGATAGCAGATGTCGGCGATCACACCGTCCAGCCGGTTGATCGCGGTTTCATGGCCGGCCTCGCTCGCGGGACCACGACGCGACAGCTTGACCTTCTCGGGCCGGATCGCGACTGAAAACCTGCTCTCGCCGACGGGCTGGCGCGGCTCGGCCACCACCAGCGTGCCTGCATCGCGCGTGCCAATGACCAGGCGATGACCGTCGCGCAATTTGGACTCGGCGTCGAACAGATTGATGTCGCCGACGAACTGCGCGATCCAGCGCGAACGCGGCGCCTCGTAGAGCTCGCGGGGGCCAGCGACCTGGACGAGCTTGCCGGCATTCATCACGCCGATTCTATCAGCCATCGTCATCGCTTCTTCCTGGTCGTGGGTGACGATGATGAAGGTCATGCCGAGCCGGCGCTGCAGCTCCATCAGCTCGCCCTGCGTATTTTCGCGCAACTTCTTGTCGAGGGCTGCGAGCGGCTCGTCGAGCAGCAACAATTGCGGCCGCCGCGCCAGCGCGCGGGCCAGCGCGACACGCTGCCGCTGGCCGCCGGAGAGCTGGTCGGGCTTGCGCTTCTCGAGCCCGTCGAGCTTCACCAGCGCAACCATCTCCGCGACGCGCGTTGCGATGTCGGCACGCGCCATGCCGGCGCGCTTGAGGCCAAAGGCGATGTTGTCGCGCACCGAAAGATGCGGAAACAGCGCGTAATTCTGGAACATCATGTTGATGGGGCGCTGATGCGGCAGCGCCTGCGCGATGTCCTTGCCGCCGAGCAGGATGCGTCCCTCGTCCGGCGCCTCGAAGCCAGCGAGCATGCGCAACAACGTGGTCTTGCCGCAACCGCTGGGGCCAAGCAGCGCAAAAAACTCACCGGCCTTGATGTCGAGCGATACGCCGTCGACCGCGCGGAACGTCCCGAACGTCTTGGCCACGCCCTCGATGCGCAGCAGCGGTTCGCCCGCGGCCGGATGCGCATCTCCAGCCGCATTGGCCGCGGTATCCGTCCTGGGCAACTCGTCAGTCATCGTCCCTGCCAACCCCAATGCCGCCGCACGCTAGCGGCGGATCGGCCTTTGCTCAACCGGTTCGATGCGGATCGTCCATGAACGCAGCCAGCGCCTCACGGTCCGCGGCCGGCATGGTCAGGCCGAGCTTGGAGCGGCGCCACAGGACGTCCTCCGGGAAGCGCGCCCATTCGCGGCCCATGAGATAGCGTACCTCGGCGCCGGTCAGGTCGGGGCCAAAGGCCGGTCCCAGCTCATCGCGCGTCTTCGCGTCGCCCAGCACGGCCGGCAATCGCGAGCCATAGGCCGCAACCAGGCGCCGGGCCTGCGGCTCGGAGAGAAAGCGCCAGCGGTGGCGCGCGAGGTCGATTTCGGTCTCGAAACGATCCCAGGCAAAATCTCCGCCGGGGAGCGCTGCTCTGGCGGTCCAGCGCGGCGACATTGGATAGAACGGCGTCAGCCGCGTCACCGCCTGCTCGGCGCGCAGCCGCGAGGTGGTGACGTCGCCGCCGAACATCGTGAGCAGCGGCGCCTTGCGGCGGCGTGCGTGGAACAGCGTCGTGCCGTCGCGTCGCCGAGCGGACGCGGGCGTCAAATTGACGCCCGAGACCGTGCGCACCACGTCGGTCGGAGCAACGCGCTCGCGGAAATAGCGGCTCACGGCCTCGCAGAGATAGCTGACATCGGCGCCCGACATCGCGACGATTGCGGGATCGCCGGTGAAATCGTGCGTGACCGTGCCGACCAGCGTGAAATCACGCTCGAACGGGCCGGCAAAAATCAGCCGTCCGTCGCTGTTCTGGAACACATAGACGTTATCGGACTCGAACAGCCTGGGCACGACGATCTGGCTCATCTGCATGGCCACCATGGCCGGCTGCGGCTGCCGCAGCACGGTCTCTGCGACCATCGACGTCCAGGCTCCGGTTGCATTGGCCAGCGCGCGTGCCGTGACGACGCGGCGATGGCCGCGATCAATCAGCGCGAGCCGCCAGATGTCGGTCCTGTCGGCGCGCACGCAACGCGCCCCGGTCCGGATCGCGGCGCCGCGCTCGGCGGCATCCAGCGCCGTGAGCACCACCAGGCGTGAATCGTCGACGACGCAGTCGGAATATTCGAACGCGACGCCGAACGGCCGTTTCAGCGCGTTGCCGACCGGATGATGCGTGATGTCGAGGGTGGTCGATCCGGGCAGGCCGCCGCGGTTCGTGAGAGCGTCATAAACATACAAGCCCGCGCGCAACAGCCATGGCGGGCGTTCGTCGGAATGGGCGGGGATCACAAAGCTCATCGGCCGCACCAGATGCGGCGCGATCCGGAGCCAGGTCGCCCGCTCTGCCAATGCCCGGCGCACCCGCCAGAAGCCACGCCGCTCCAGCACGGACAAATCGCCATGGATCAATCGCGGTGTCGCCGACGAGGCAGCACCAGCGAGATCGCCCTGCTCGACCAGGATCACCCGCAGCCCGCGGCCGGCGGCATCGCGCGCGAGGCTGACACCGTTCAGGCCGCCACCGATGATCGCGAGGTCGTAATCCGCCATGAAGTCGTCGAGTGGAAGCGAAATGAAGCGCTCTCATCCCTAGCCGGTCTTGAGCGCAAGCTCCATGGCCTCGACGCGGCCGACGAGGCCGGCATATTTCCCGATGGGCAGCGGCTTGCCGAGCAAATAGCCCTGCACACCGTCACAGCCTTCCCTGGCAAGGAAAGCGAGCTGGTCGATGGTCTCGACGCCCTCGGCGATGATCGACATTTCGAGGCCGTGACCGAGGTCGATCACGGCACGCACAATCGCGGCCGATTGCGGATTGCGACCGAGATTGATGATGAAGGCGCGGTCGATCTTGATCTTGTCGAACGGGAACGCCTGGAGGTAGCTCAGCGAGGAATAGCCGCTGCCGAAATCGTCCATCGAGATACGGACGCCCAGCGCTTTCAGGCGGCGCAGCAGTGCCAGGCCGCGATCGAAGTCCTCGATCAGCACGCCCTCGGTGATTTCGAGCTCGAGCCGGCCGGGGGCAAGCCCGGTCTCGATTAGGATCGCATGGACGAGCCCGACCACGTCGCCGTGCATGAACTGCGCCGGCGACAGATTGACCGCAACCTGCATCGGCTTCGGCCACGACGCAGCCTCGCGGCAGGCCTCGCGCAGGATCCATTCGCCCATCTCGACGATCAGGCCGCTTTCTTCCGCGATCGGGATGAATTCGGCCGGCGAGACCTGGCCACGCACCGGATGCGCCCAGCGCGCCAGGGCCTCGAAGCCGATGATCTCGCTCTCGGCGACGCTGTTGCGCGCGATGCCCTGGGGCTGGAAGGCCAGCGACAGCTCGCCGTTCTTGATCGCCTTCGACAGATCCTGGTGCAGCACGCGGCGGTCGCGGATCTGCTGGTCCATCTCGGGCTGATAGAGGCTGATCGTGCCGCGCGATTTCTGCTTGGCGCGGAACAGGGCGGCGCCGGCATTGGCGAGCAGCGAGGCACCGTCGGGGCCGTTGTGCGGGAAGATCGACATGCCGGTGGTGATGCCGGCGCGGACCGCGCGGCCGTCGATGTGGAATTCGGGCGCGAGCGCCTCTCCGAGCTGCTGCGCCAGCGCGAGGCCGGCGTCGGGCTGCTTGCCGTCGATGATCAGGCCGAATTCGTCGCCGGAGAGGCGCGCCACCAGGCCGCCACGCGCGGTGTCCTGGAACCGCTGGGCCACCTCGATCAGCAGCTTGTCGCCAAGCGCATGGCCGAACACGTCGTTGACTTCCTTGAGGCCGTCGAGATCGACGCAAAGGACCGCAAATTCCTCGTCGGTCCCCTCGCAGGCCTCGATCATCTGGTTCAGCGCTTGAAGGAAGGCGGCGCGGTTCGGCAAATCGGTGAGGCCGTCATGATAGGCCATGTGCGCCATCCGCGACTCGGTCTGCCGGCGGTTGGTGACGTCCTCGTGGGTCTTGATCAGATATTGCGGCTCGCCGGCGTCGTTGAGCACCGTGGCGCGCCGGGTCAGGAACAGGCGCAGGCCGTCCTTGGTGGAGATCGGATGCTCCTCGGTGATCATCCCGCGCTTCTTGATCGCGGCCTCGTCGCGCGCGATGATCAGCTTGGCTTCCTTGGCATTGAAGATATCGGAGGCGGTCAGGCCGGTGGCTTCCTCTCGCCTGCGGTTGAGGATCGTCTCGGCACTGCGGTTGGCGAGCAGATAGCGGCCATCCTTGACCTGCTCCACGATCAGCGCCACCGGGATGTTGTCGACCACGAGCTCGAGGAATTTCTTGGTGCTTTCCAGCTCCATCGACAGCGATTGCCGATCGGTGATGTCCTCGAACACCACCAGCAGGAATTCCGGCTTGTTGCTCTCGTTGCGGACCACGATGCGGATCGAGGCCACCATGCGCCGGGCCTGATCGCGCTGGACGTCGACCTCGAATTCGTTGCGATACTGTCCTTCCGGCGCCAGCAGCGCGGCCCGGTCGGTCGCCTCGATGCTCGCCGCCGATTTCGGGCCGAACAGCTCGCGCGCATTCTTGCCGACGACCTGGTCGCGCGAAAAGCCCCAGAACCGCTCATAGGCGCGATTGGCGAAGATGTAGCGGCCGTCCTCGATGTTCTTCGCGGCCACGCAGGCCGGCACGTTGTCCAGCACCGTTTCCAGGAATTGCTTGGTCGAGGCCAGCTGCCGCGACAGCTTGCGCTGCTCGCTGACGTCGAGATGGGTCGCCACCGAGCCGCCGTTCGGCAGAATGAAATATTTGACCAGGATGGCGCGGCCGTCCGGCAGTTCGCTGATCAGGCCGTTGGAGCTTGACGCCTTCTCGTAGAAGTCGTCGTCGGAGACGGCGAGGACGCCGCGCTGGCGCCGCAGCTCGAGGATGTCGTAGCCGGTCATGCCGGTCCACAGGTCCGAGCGCGTCAAGCCGTAGATCTCGAGATAGCGGTCGTTGCAGAAGATGATGCGCCGCTGCGCATCCGTCATCACCACGCCCTGGTTGAGATTGTTCATGGCGGAGGAGACGAAGGCGTTGCGCCGCAACTGCGAACGCTTGCTCCGGCGCAGCGCGGAATGGATCCACAGCGCGACGGCGGCCAGGAACGCGCAGACGACAATGCCGCCGATCAGGACTTCCCAGATCAGATTGGGGTCGAGATTGCCAAGATAGCTCGGCGGAATAAGGCTGTCCGCGTGGGCACGCGAAGGCGCGACCGCGCTGGCCAGGCACACGACGGCCTGCACAGCAATCGGAAGCATGCTGCCTTCGTGCCAGTTCTTCTTAGCCATCAGCCACCCGCGATTTCAACTGCGGATTGTCTGGCTTCGTGAGTTTGGATCGGGTAAACGCCTGTACGCCCAACAGAAAAATGTGATGCGAAATACGGCAATTGCCCTGACATGATAAATGCTTCCTTAACGGACAACGACCGCGCGGCGCGTTTCCCAGGCAAACCGGCCCCCTCTGCAACTTCAACGGGACGTCTGCACGACCATGGATAGGGTCGACTGCGTCGTCATCGGAGCCGGCGTGGTCGGGCTCGCGGTGGCCCGGAAGCTGGCCCAGGCCGGGCGCGAGGTGATCGTGCTCGAGGAAGCCGAGGCCATCGGCACCATCACCTCCTCGCGCAACAGCGAGGTGATTCATGCCGGGATCTACTACCGCGCCGGAAGCTGGATGGCGCGCATGTGCGTCAGCGGCAAGCACGCGCTCTACCGCTATTGCGGCGAGCGCGGCATCCCGCACAAGAATTGCGGCAAGCTGATCGTTGCGACCAATGCCAGGGAAACCGAGAAGCTGCAATCGATCAAGGCGCACGCCGAGGCCAACGGCGTACTCGACATGCAGTTGCTCTCGGGCGAAGCCGCGCGCGCGCTGGAGCCGGCGCTGGTCTGCGACGCCGTGCTGCTCTCGCCGTCGACCGGCATCATCGACAGCCATGCCTACATGCTCTCGCTGCGCGGCGAGGCCGAGGCAGCCGGCGCAGCCTTTGCGTTTCACACGCCGCTGATCCGCGCCAAGGCAGAAACCGGAATGATCGAGATCGAAGCCGGCGGCGAAGCGCCGATGACGCTGCAATGCGGCCTGCTCGTCAACGCTGCCGGGCTGTCGGCGACGACCGTGGCGCGGCACATCGACGGCATGCCGATCGACCGGATTCCACCGGCCTATCTCGCCAAGGGAAACTATTTCAGCTGCAACGCGCGCGCGCCGTTCTCGCGCCTGATCTATCCCGTGCCCGAGCCCGGCGGGCTCGGCGTGCATCTCACGTTGGACATGGCAGGACAGGCGCGCTTTGGCCCTGACGTCGAATGGATCGAGACGATCGACTATGAGGTCGATCCGTCGCGCGCCGAGCGCTTCTATCCCGCGATCCGCAAATACTGGCCAACGCTTCCCGACGGCGCGTTGATGCCGAGCTATTCGGGCATCCGCCCGAAGATCGTGCCGCCGGCCGTGGCAACGCAGGATTTCTTGATGCAGGGTCCGCGCGACCATGGCGTCGCGGGTTTGATCAATCTGTTCGGTATCGAATCGCCGGGACTGACATCGTCGCTCGCGATCGCAGACCACGTCGCGGAGCTCGCAGAAATCTAGATCGTTTTCGAGCGACGTGGATATCGGTTCGCGTCAAGCAAACGCGTCCAAGCAAAAGCTGACGCCCGCGCAATTGCGCGGCGGACACCTGACAGCAGGGATGAGCGCAAAGGCTCTCATCCCTGGCTGAAAGGATACGATCAAACTCTACACTGTTACGGGGTTTACTAGTGAAGCGTGTCGCCGGTGTGCTTCAGTCGCTCGATCTGGTCCTTGACCAGCAACTTCCGGCGCTTCAACTCAACAATTTGCAGGTCGTCTGTTGAAAGGTGCACGAGAGCTTCGTGCAATTCGTGTTCGAGAGTTTTGTGCTTCCGTTCCAATTCAACCAGATGTGCCTGAATTGTCATTCGAAACCTCCTCGGTAGGGGTAAACCTTGGATTCGATCCGGGCGACGAAGTCTACATCACCGATTCGTTCTGTCGATGGGTATCCGTCGTCGCACCGTCATTTTTGAAAATTCATATGTAACGAAGCGTGAGTAAGGAACCACGCGGTGAAAAATCCATGATATCAATGTGATTGCGCTACACCGCTGCGAATCGTTCACATATCTTGCGAGAGAGCGGTGCGCGAAGGTCGCAGATCGCTTGCGATCACGCCGCGCAAGGACGATAATTTCCACAGGGCATCCACAGCCTTAATCTCAGCCTATCGGTTTTCGGCCACCGCAAACATGACCAATGAAGACGAGCGTGAGCTCGAAGCCGAGCTCACCCGGTTGCAGCAGGAACACCGAGATCTCGATGCGGCGATCGATGCACTGCATCAATCGCCCGCCCCCGACCTGTTGCGGTTACAGCGGTTGAAGAAACGCAAGCTGTTGTTGCGCGACCGTATCGCCTTCATCGAAGACCAGATCACGCCCGACATCATCGCCTGACCCGCGAGCAGTCGCGGGTCGCCGCGCATGAATCCGCTTGACTCAAAAAGAACAAAAGAGGAACATTAGTCCCGCCGCCGACGCCCCCCAGGAAACGTCCAGGGAAACGCCCAAGGACAACCCGCAAGGACACCGCAGATGTCAGTCCCCACCCTTCTCGACAACAGCCATTATGAACAGGCCTGCGATCAGGCGATCGCGATGTGCGACGGCAATCTGCGCAGCACCATCAAGGCGCTGATCATGGCCAACGAATATCTCGAAGCCGAGCTGGAAGAATTGAAGGCGGCGATTTCGGCCGGCTGCATTCCCGAGACCTCGCGCAGCAAGATGCGGAGCAAAAGTAGCGCCGCTTGAGCTCAACACTGGAGCAACGCCATGTCGGACGTGACCTACTACGTTGCAATGCCCTTCCTGATCGATGCCGACGGATCGCCTGTCGCGGGCGCCGCCGAGGAATGCCAGAGCTCGACAGCCGCACTGCGGCGCGCCGAGGCGCTGGCGCATGGTGCCGGCCATATCGGCGCGGTCGCATTCAGCCGCAGCGGCGATCCCATGACCGGCGAATTCGGTGACGCCACGCTGCTGCGCAAATTCGGCAACGTGCCGGAAGATCTCGCAACGCTCTAAGTCAGCTGCTGACAAGCCTGATTCCGCGGCTCGTGCCGCCGGTGCGCCTTGCGCACATACATGGCAGCGTCGGCTTCCTCCAGCGCGCGGACCGCATCGGACTGCGCACCGAGCAGCGCGACACCGGCGGAGGCGCCGGCGCTCACCTGCTGGCCGCGAAAGACGAACGACAAATCGTCGATCGCCTGCTCGAAGATAACAGCCTTCGCCTTGGCATCGGTCTCGCTGAGATTCCACAACAGCAGGGCAAACTCGTCACCGCCGAGACGGCCGACCACGTCGGAGGCGCGGATCTGCCGTGTCAGCGTCGCGGCGATCACCTTCAGCACCTCGTCGCCGGCGCCATGACCGAAGGAATCGTTGATCGGCTTCAACCGGTCGACGTCGAGCACGATCAGCGCGCCGCTGGCGCGGTAGCGTTTCATGTAGGCGATGGCGCGCTGGAGCTCGCGCTCGAAGCCGCGCCGGTTGGGTATGTCCAGCAGGAAATCGGTGTCGGCCGCCGCCTCCAGCTCGGCGACGCGGCGCAGCGCCTGGGTGAGCTTGGTCCGCAGGCCGCGGATGGTCGCCTTGCTGTCCTTGCTCGTTTCTTTGGCGGCGCGAACTGCGGGCGCGCGGCGCCGCGGCGCAGCCGCAGCCCGCTTGGGTGCAGTTTTCGTTCGGCGCCCGCTGGCTTTTCGGCCTTTTTTGGCCTTCGCAGCGGTCGCCCTTCTTGGTTTCTTCATGGGCATCCTGCTCAATGAAGGCTTGCGGGGATTCACCAAGACAGGATAGTGCATTCGCTTCTCCTTGCCACCGCCTTGCGAGCCGCCGGCCGGAACCGTTAATCTGGCCTATCTTTCTGTTTTCCGAGCACAATTGACGTCATGACCGCGCCGATCGCCATCATCATGGGAAGCCAGTCGGACTGGGAGACGATGCGGCACGCCGCCGACACGCTCACAGCGCTTGGTGTCACCTTCGACGCCCGCATCATTTCGGCCCACCGCACCCCCGACCGGCTCTTTAGCTTCGCCAAGGGCGCCAAGGCGGCCGGTTTCAAGGTCATCATCGCCGGCGCCGGGGGCGCCGCACATCTGCCCGGCATGGCCGCGGCGCTGACGGAACTGCCGGTGTTCGGCGTGCCCGTCGAGTCCAGGACGCTGAAGGGCATCGATTCGCTCTATTCGATCGTTCAGATGCCCGCCGGCATTCCGGTCGGCACGCTCGCGATCGGCAAGGCCGGCGCGATCAACGCGGCTCTGCTCGCGGCGTCCGTGCTGGCGCTGTCCGATCCAGCCCTGTCCGACCGCCTGGCGACCTGGCGCAAGGCTCAGACCGAGGCGGTTGCCGAGCGCCCGGAGGACAAGGCGTGACTGACGCAAAGCAGGTGAAGCTGAAGCCCGGCGACACCATCGGAATCCTCGGCGGCGGACAACTTGGACGGATGCTGGCCATGGCAGCGGCGCGGCTCGGCCTGCGTTGCCAGGTGTTCTCGCCCGATCCGGATTCGCCGGCCTTCGACGTCGTGCTGAACGCAACCTGCGCTGAATATGCCGACGTCGAGGCGCTCGAGCTGTTCGCCCACGACGTCGACGTCATCACCTACGAATTCGAGAACGTGCCGGCCGCGGCCGCCATGGTGCTTGACGCGCGCCGTCCGGTGCTGCCCAACCGCAAGGTCCTCGAGACCACCCAGGACCGACTGGCCGAGAAGGATTTCGTGACGCGGCTCGGCATCGGCACCGCGGCTTACGCCGACGTCACCTCGGTCGCATCGCTGCGCGAGGCGATCGCCAGGATCGGCCTCCCCGCCGTGCTGAAGACCCGCCGCTTCGGCTATGACGGCAAGGGCCAGGTCATGATCCGCGATGGCGACGACATCGCGAAGATCTGGACCAGCCTCGCAACCAAATCGGCGATTCTGGAAGCCTTCGTGCCGTTCGAGCGCGAGATCTCCGTGATCGCCGCACGCTCGGCCGCCGGCCAGGTCGAATGCTTCGACGTCACCGAAAACGAGCATCGCGACCACATTCTGAAGATTTCCCGCGCGCCTGCGCCGATCCCGGACGCGCTGGCCGAAGAGGCGCGCAGCATCGCCGGCAAGATCGCGACTGCGCTCGACTATGTCGGCGTGCTCGCCGTCGAGATGTTCGTGCTTGCCAACGGCACCGGGCCGAAGGTGCTGGTCAACGAGATCGCTCCGCGCGTGCACAATTCCGGACACTGGACGCTCGACGGCGCGTCGGTCTCCCAGTTCGAGCAGCACATCCGCGCCATTGCCGGCTGGCCCCTCGGCAAGCCGGTGCGCCACGGCGAAATCGTCACCATGACCAATCTGATCGGCGACGAGATCAACGATTACGAGAGCTGGCTGAGCGTGCCGGGCGCGACCGTCCACATCTACGGCAAGGGCGCACCGCGCCCCGGCCGCAAGATGGGCCACGTCACAGAAGTCAGATCTTCAAGAAGCAAGTGAAGGGACCGCAGCAAAGCTGCGATCCCGTTTTTTGGTTAGGCCGTCTTCACGCCCGCGACGGTGCCTGAGGGCTCCTCGCTGAGCCAGCGATAGATCACCCCGCCGAGCGCGCCACCGATCAACGGTGCGACCCAGAACAGCCAGAGCTGCGAAAGCGCCCAGCCGCCGACGAACAGCGCGGGGCCGGTGCTGCGCGCCGGATTCACCGACGTGTTGGTGACGGGGATGCTGACGAGATGGATCATCACCAGCGCAAGTCCGATCGCGAGCGGCGCAAAGCCAGCGGGCGCGCGGCCGTGAGTCGAGCCCATGATGACGAACAGGAACATCATGGTCATCACCACCTCGGTGACGAAGCAGACGACCATGCTGTACTGGCCGGGCGAATGCGCGCCATAGCCGTTGGAGGCGAAGCCCTTGGCGACGTCGAATCCGGGCGCGCCGCTGGCGATCACATAGAGCAGTTCGGCGGCGACAATCGCTCCGCAGACCTGCGCGATCACGTAAGGCAGGATCTGGCCTGGCGGAAAGCGTCCTCCGGCGGCAAGGCCGACCGTGACGGCCGGATTGAGATGGCAGCCCGAGATATGGCCGATCGCATAGGCCATGGTGACGACGCTCAAGCCGAAGGCCAGGGACACGCCGACCAGGCCGATGCCGACTTGCGGAAAGCCGGCCGCGATGACCGCGCTGCCGCAGCCTGCGAATGTGAGCCAGAACGTGCCGATGGCCTCGGCAGCGTATTTCTTCATATCCATGTAGCGTCTCCCCTGATTTCCAAAGATTCCGGAACTATGTCCGTCGCGGCCCCCGTCCTGGCGCCGAATCTCCCAAATCGGGGCCGCGAGAGAGCATTTTCGCCGCATTTAGTGGCTGAACTTGGCCCGAAATCCCGCTTGGCCGGTGGACATCGTGGGTTTTGTCTGATACATCCGCGCGCTCAAGGTTAAGGGCTTGCGCTTTTTGCCGTCCCCCATGGCCTACCAGAATTCAAATCCGATCCACTGAAGAGGATGCCGCGTGCAGGTTCTCGTTCGCGATAACAATGTCGACCAAGCCCTCAAGGCGCTGAAGAAGAAGATGCAGCGCGAGGGTATTTTCCGCGAGATGAAGCTCCGCGGTCACTACGAGAAGCCCTCCGAGAAGAAGGCTCGCGAAAAGGCCGAAGCCGTGCGCCGTGCGCGCAAGCTGGCCCGCAAGAAGCTGCAGCGTGAAGGCCTGTTGCCGATGAAGCCGAAGCCGGTGTTCGGCGCCGGCCCCGGCGGCGATCGTGGCGGCCGCAGCGGCCCGGGTGCAGGTGCAGGTCCGCGCGGACCGCGCTGATCTTGCCGAAGTTGCAGGACTGAGTTTTCAATGACGCGGGCCCCCGGCCCGCGTTATTATTTTGTGAGCAGTGCCTTTCTGGGATGGGGCACTACAGATGCGGCACCAGCGCGAGCGAACCGTAGATGGCCTCCCCTTTCCCCGAGCCCGGCTTGGCGCGGTTGCGCCGGATCTGGCGCCAGCCGCTTGCGCTGACCTTGGTGGGGATCGCATTATGCGGCTGCTCCTTCGACCTGGGCTCGCTGATGCCCGAGAAGGACAAGCCACAGGAAGCGCCCACGGCGGCGGCCACCCCGGATAGCGCAGTCAGCGCCGCCAACGTCACCGAAGCCCAGACCCACACGACAAAAGCCCAGGCACTGGCCAAGTCGGGCGAGACGCAGGCAGCGCTCGACGAGTTCAATCGCGCGGTCGCACTCGATCCCTACAATGCCCAGGCCCTTTATGGCCGCGCCCTGCTCTATCAGAGCAACAATGAGCACGACTTCGCGATCGCCGATTTCGGTGCCGCAAGTGGACTGAATCCACAGAAAGCCGAACCGCTGCTCGGCCGCGCAGTCAGCTATCTTGCCATCGGCAAGGTCAAGGAGGCGGCGGCCGATCTCGACGAGGCCTCCGAGGCCGATCCGCACAACGCCCAGGTCTGGACGATTCGGGGGCAGGCCTATGAGCGGCTGGGCGACAAGACCAAGGCGGCGGCGTCCTACAACAAGGCAGTCAGCCTGCGCCCACGCGATGACGCCGCTCGCAGCGGCTTGGCCCGCGTCGGCGGCTGACGGTCTCTTGGAGCTAATCGGGCGTGGCGCTCTTCGGCAGAACGGCGTGGAACATCGACTTCATGCCCGAGAGCATTTCGTCGGCGACATTGGTCTTCGGCCGTGGCGTGGTCGCGCCGGCATCGGCGCGCAGATCGAGCGGCGGCGCGATCATCGGGACCGGAATATCGGCCGGCGGCGTCAGCCGATTCGGGTCGTCATTGCCGACTGAGGCCGTGTAAGAGGGATTCGCCTGCGACGCGCCGCCATTGCCATAGGCCTCAGGTGACGGCGTCGACACATTGATCGGCGGCGGCAACGGGCGCACCATCGACGGCACCGCAGTCACAACGCGGGGCGCTTCCGGCGTGCGGGAGGCTTCCTGGACGGCAGGCTCTGGCGTCCTCTCGGTCGCCTTGGTTTCAGAAGACCTGGTTTCAGAAGACCTGGCCTCGACGGGCTTGATTTCGGAAGATTTGGCCTCTGCCGCCTTCTCAGCAGCCTTGCCCTCAGGCGACTTGCGCAGGCGCTCGATGGCGGCCCGTGCCAGATCGTTGGCATCGGGAGTCGCTGCCGGGGAAGCCGCAGCCGGCGCCGAATTGGCCTCGACCACCGGCGCGGCGGTCGGCGCAGCCGGGGTGGACTTGGCCACTGCCTTCTCATGGGCCGCGGTACGGCTGTGCGAAGCGGTCTCGCCGGGCGCCACGTCCGCAGCCTTGGACTCGGCAGGTTTGGACTCGGCAGGTTTGGTCTCGGCAGGCTTCTCGGCCGCCGGCTTGTCCGACGCGCTCTTGTCGGAAATGCTCTTCTCGGAGACGCCCTTGGCCTTGACGCCGGGGGCCGGGAGGTTGGCCACATCGGCGGGTTTGCCGC
Organism: Bradyrhizobium sp. S3.3.6; assembly: GCF_040546905.1. NCBI lineage: Bacteria > Pseudomonadati > Pseudomonadota > Alphaproteobacteria > Hyphomicrobiales > Nitrobacteraceae > Bradyrhizobium > Bradyrhizobium sp. S3.3.6. Next base: position 308,853 of record NZ_JBEPOT010000001.1, read on the forward strand.
TCTTGCCGGCATCGGCAGGCGCCATCACCGAGGCTGGCGTATCCGCCGCCGGCCTGGCGTTGATGTAATGATTGACGATGTAGGCCCCGATGATCGTCGCGAGCACCGAGGGGAAAATATCCATCGAAATTTTAGCGAGGTATTTCAACATTTCTCGGCCACTCCCCGCGCGATCTGATGCGGGAACTTTGGGGCATTGTAAGGGATCAACTGCGACGGATCGATGGCAAAGGTTACGCGTACCTTGGCTTCAGCTCAATCTCAAGGAACACGATCTCGGTTGCGGTTTCGTTAAGCACGTCGTGCTGGACGCCGGCCTTGCGGAAATAGGATTTTCCGGCCGCAAGCTGCGCCTTGGAGCGCTCCCCATCGGGCGCCACGATGGTCATTTCGCCGGCCACGACGGGAACGATCACGTAGTCCATTCCGTGGGTGTGATGCCCGGTCGCGCTGCCCGGGGCAAGCCGCCATTCGGTCACCCGGACCTCGTCATTGTCGACCTGAACCTCGGACTTGGCCTCGGACTTGTCGGCAAGCATCGGAACCCTCCTGGGGAATCGGGTCAGGGTACGAAAACCATGAACACGTAGACGGCAAATACCACCATATGGACCAGCCCGAACAGGACATTGGTCCTGCCGGTGCCGAAGGTCAGCATGCTCAACAGGAATGTCAGGAACAGCAGCGCCGTGTTCGCGGGGTTCAAGCCCAGCACGAGTTGCTGGTCGAGTGCGTAGGTGGCGATCCCGACCGCCGGGATGGTCAGGCCGATGGTCGCCAGCGAGGAACCGAGCGCCAGGTTAATGCTCTTCTGGAGGTCGTTCTTGCGGGCCGCGGCGATCGCGGAGACGCCCTCCGGCATCAAGATCAGAAGCGCGACCAGAAGGCCCGCAAACGCCGGCGGCGCGCCGATCCTGTCGGCGACGGCGTCCACCACCAGCGAAAACTTCTTGGCGAGGAGAACGACGGCCAGCAGCGAGATCAGCAGCAGCGCGATGCTGAGGGCCAGCATCTTGCCCGACAGATGGGCGGTCCCGCTCTCGCCGTCCACCCGCTCGTGAACGAAGTAGTCCTTGTGCAGGACGGTCTGGGTATAGAGAAACACGCCATACAGCACGATCGTGACGACATCGACAAAGCCGAGCTGAAGCGCCGAATAGACCGGGCCGGGCGTCGTGAGCGTGTAATTGGGCATGATCAGTGTGATGGTCGCCAGTGCAATCAGCCCACTGAGATAGACGTTGGCGCCGGAGACCTGAAAGCCCTGCTCGCGGTAGCGAAGTCCGCCGATGAAGACGCAGAGGCCGACGAGGCCGTTGCAGACGATCATCACCACCGCGAAGACGGTGTCGCGCGCAAGCTCCGGCGCCGGCTTGTCGCCCAGCATGATGGTGGTGATCAGCGCGACCTCGATGATGGTGACCGCGAGCGTGAGCAGCAGCGTGCCGAACGGCTCGCCGATCCGCTCGGCGATCACCTCGGAATGATGCACGGCCGCGAACACGGTGCCGAACAGGATCACCAGCAGGACGATCGCGAACAGGCCGCCGCCGGCCGTCAGGGTGAAGCCGTAGCCGGTGGCGGTGACGATCAGGAATAGCAGCACCGCGAGGGCGGGGAAGATCCAGGACGACCGCGGCATCGGTCCGTGTGCGCTCATGCCAACAATTCCTTCAAGCAATTGGGGGCAGAGTATGCGCGAGAAGATCGCGCGCGTCAGCCCTCAACCGCCGTTGACGAATTGCCGCGCCGTTTCCAACGCCCCGAAATCATCGAGATTTTCGTGTCCCCCGCCGGGAAACCGCACCAGCTGCTTGGGGCCGCGGGCGAGCGCAAACAATTGCTCTCCGAATCTGATGGGAATCACCTGATCGCTGGTGCCATGCATGATCAGAAGCGGCACCGCGACGCGTGCGATGCGCTCATCGGAGTGAAACTGATCGCGCATCAGGAGACGAACCGGGATGAAGCGAAACAGCGGCGCGGCGATGTCGACCGTCGAGGTGTAGGGCGCCTCCAGGATCAATTTGCCGACTGGATGCTCGGATGCGATTGCGACCGCAACGCCGGTCCCGAGCGAGAACCCCCACGCCACGATCCGCGCTGCGTCATAGCGCTCTGTCGCAAAGGCATAGGCGGCAGCGGCGTCCCGCAGCAGGCCCTGCTCGCTCGGCGCGCCGGTCGAGCCGGCATAACCGCGATAGGACAGCGCGACGAGACCGGTGCCGTCGGCAATGATGCCCTTGAAGCGGCTGACGCGTCCGGCGAGGAAATCGCCGTTGCCGGGAAAGAACAGCACCACGCGACGGCCAGACCTGGCCGGCGCGTGCCAGACGATGACCTTCTCGCCGTCGGATGTGGTAAGGACGTGCTCCTCAGCCTCCGGAAGCCCCGCAGCGGCCGGCGCCTTGCGCTCGGTCGTCGGGATCGGAAACAGCATGTCGCGCTGCTTCACGTAGAGCAGGACGAGACCTGCGAGATAGCCGGCGGCAACGACGATGGCGATCCATTTCAGGACTGTCATCGCTGCGCCGGCTCTCCGGCTTACATCGCCTTGACGATGTTCTCGGTAACCTTCTTGGCGTCGCCGAGCAGCATCATGGTGTTGTCGCGGTAGAACAGCGGATTGTCGATACCGGCATAACCCGACGCCAGTGACCGCTTGATGAACATCACCGTGCCGGCCTTCCAGACCTGGAGCACGGGCATGCCGTAGATCGGCGAGGTCTTGTCCTCTTCGGCCGCCGGGTTGGTGACGTCGTTGGCGCCGATCACGAAGGCGATATCGGCCTGCGCGAATTCGGAGTTGATGTCCTCGAGCTCGAACACCTCGTCATAGGGCACGTTGGCCTCGGCCAGCAGCACGTTCATGTGGCCGGGCATGCGACCCGCGACGGGATGAATGGCGTACTTCACCTCGACGCCTTCCTTCTTCAGGATGTCGCCCATTTCCCGCAGCGCATGCTGGGCCTGCGCCACCGCCATGCCATAGCCGGGCACGATGATGACCTTCTGCGCGTTCTTCATGATGAAGGCCGCGTCATCCGCCGAGCCGAGCTTGGCGGGCTTCTGCTCGCCCGAGCCACCGCCACCAGCGGCTGCCGTCTCGCCGCCAAAACCACCAAGGATGACCGAGATGAAGGAGCGGTTCATCGCGTGGCACATGATGTAGGACAGGATCGCGCCGGAGGAACCCACAAGCGCGCCGGTGATGATCAGCGCGGAGTTGCCCAGCGTGAAGCCGATGCCGGCCGCGGCCCAGCCCGAGTAGGAGTTCAGCATCGAGATCACGACCGGCATGTCGGCGCCGCCAATCGGGATGATCATGAGCACGCCGAGCGCCAGCGCCAGGATGACGATCATCCAGAAGTCGAACGCGCCGCCGGTTAAGACCAGACCGACGATGAAGAACACTAGCGCCGCGGCGAGCGCGATGTTGATGATGTGGCGGAACGGCAGGATGATCGGGGCGCCGCTCATACGCGCGGACAGCTTCAGGAACGCGATCACCGAGCCGGTGAAGGTCAGCGCACCGATGGCGACGCCGAGCGACATTTCGACCAGGCTCTGCGCATGGATGTTGCCGGGCGTGCCGATGTCGAAGGCCTCGGGCGCGTAGAATGCGCCGGCGGCGACCAGCACCGCCGCCATGCCGACCAGCGAGTGGAAGGCTGCGACCAGTTCCGGCATCGACGTCATCGGCACACGACGCGCGATCACCGCGCCGATCGCACCACCGATGGCGATGCCGACGATGACGAGTACCCAGGCGAGACCGTCCGCGGGCGGATGGTTGGCCAGCGTGGTGGCGACCGCGATCGCCATGCCGATCATGCCGAACAGATTGCCCTGGCGCGACGAAGCGGGGCTCGACAGCCCGCGCAGCGACAGGATGAACAGCACTCCCGCCACGAGATACAAAAATGCAGAGAGGTTAGCGCTCATCTCAGGTCCCCATTGATCCCATCAGCCCGAGGTGGCCGCTTACTTCGACTTCTTCTTGTACATCGCCAGCATGCGCTGGGTGACAAGGAAGCCGCCGAAGATGTTGATGCAGGCAAAGATCAGCGCGACGAAGCCGAAGGCGCGCGCCCAGCCCGAACCGCTCGATACGTTGGCGACGCCGCCGGCAAGCAGCGCGCCGACCACGATCACCGAGGAGATCGCATTGGTCACGCTCATCAGCGGCGTGTGCAGCGCCGGTGTCACCGACCACACCACGAAATAGCCGACGAAGACGGCGAGGACGAAAATCGACAGCCGGAAGACGAAGGGGTCGACGACCTGTGCAACATGCTCCATGGCGGCTCTCCTTAAACCCGATTAAGATGATTTGGGCTGGAAGTTCGGGTGGATTACGGCGCCGTCCCTGGTCAGCGCGGTGGCTTTGACCAATTCGTCGTCCCAGTTCACGGCCAGGGCCTTGCTACCCTTGTCGACCATGGTTTCGATGAAATTGAACAAATTTCGCGCATAGAGACTGGAAGCGGACGCCGCCACGCGGCCGGCAACGTTGGTGTAGCCGACGATCTTGATGCCATCGAGGTCGACGACCTCACCGGCCTTGGCACCCTCGACATTGCCGCCGCGCTCGACGGCGAGATCGACCAGCACCGAACCCGGCTTCATCGACTTGACCATCTCGCCCGAGACGAGCTTCGGCGCGGGCCGGCCCGGAATCAGCGCGGTGGTGATGACGATGTCCTGCTTCTTGATGTGCTCGGCGGTGAGCGCGGCCTGCTTGGCCTGATATTCCTTGGACATCTCCTTGGCGTAACCGCCGGCGGTCTGCGCGTTCTTGAACTCCTCGTCCTCGACGGCGAGGAATTTTGCGCCCAGCGATTCGACCTGCTCCTTGGTCGCGGGCCGCACGTCGGTGGCCGTGACGATGGCGCCGAGACGGCGCGCGGTCGCGATCGCCTGGAGACCGGCGACGCCGACGCCCATCACGAACACCTTGGCAGCAGGCACGGTGCCGGCGGCGGTCATCATCATCGGGAAGGCGCGGCCGAAGGCCTCGGCGCCCTCGATCACGGCGCGGTAGCCGGCGAGGTTGGCCTGCGAGGACAGCACGTCCATCACCTGCGCGCGGGTGATGCGCGGCATCAATTCCATCGCAAAAGCGGACACGCCGGCATCGGCGATCGTCTTCAGCGCGGCCTCGTTGCCATAGGGGTCCATGATGGCGATGACGAGCGCGCCGCGCTTGTATTGCGAAAGCTCGGACGCCTCGGGGCGCTTCACCTTGATGATGATGTCGGCGTCAACAAGCGCATCGGCGCTGACCGTGGCGCCCACGGCGGTGAACTCGGAATCCGGCAGGCCCGATTTGAGGCCGGCGCCCGGCTCGACGGCGATCTCGGCGCCCAGCGCCTTAAACTTCTTCACCGTATCAGGCGAAGCGGCAACACGTGGCTCCGACGGATCGATTTCCTTGGCAACGGCGATCTTCATAGGCCCTCCGGCGACGCGCGAAAAAGCGCGCGCGCAAACTTAGCGTTACTCCCGCAACGTTGGATACCGGTTTTGGGACCGGCTTGGATGCAAATATTATGGGCACCGGCAACGCTGGCGGTGCGGCAGGCCGTGGATCAGGTCAGGAAGATCGCCATCAGGATGACGATGAGCGCGACCGAGGCCGTGCCGTACTTCACCAGCTTGATGAAGCCCTCATAGGTCTGCTCGTGGGCAACGTAGTCGTTGCCGTCGGCCGTGGTGTAGGCCACTTCGCTATGGTCAGCCATGGATCGTCCCCAGTCGAAAGTCGAATTCAAGGCTGGCAATAGCGCAAACAATCGGGCAGGGCAACGGCACGGAAGAGCGGTTTTCCCGCAAATCAGGTCATTTGGAATCCAGATTGTCGCGGATCCACCGCGTGAGACTCTGCTCGCTGACCTCGCCGGCGGCGAGGGAGAGGATGATGGTCGTCGCTTGCGCTGGATCGGGACCGAAGGCCACCCCATTCTTGTGAAGGAAGATCATCATCGCCGTGAAGGCGATACGCTTGTTTCGATCGACGAATGCGTAGTTCTTCGCGAGCCCGAATGCGTAGGCTGCAGCGAGTTCATCGAGCGCGGCCTGCTCATAGCGCCATTTGTTGATGGGCCGCTCCAGCGCCGAGCGCAACATGCCTTCATCGCGCAATCCCGGCGCACCGCCAAATCGGCGCAGTTGCCGGCTGTGAATTGCGACAGCCTGCTCGTAGGTGACCCAGAGCGGCTCTTGGGGTTCGCTCATTACTTCGCGAGCGCGGCAAGCGTGTCGCGGTACTTGTCCATGATCTCGTCGGCGATTTCCATCGTCCGCTCGAAGTCAGGATCGTATGGCAGCGCCTGAAAGCCGCCGCCCGGCAATTCCACGATGTGCAATTGCTGTCCGCGCTTGAGATCGAGCCGCTGCATCAACTCGCGCGGCAGCAGCACACCATCCGAATTGCCAATCTTCTTGATCTCAATCTTCATGGCCTTCCACCCGCTTAACTGTCATCCAATGATCTGTGTTGTACATATGTATAACGCAGATCAGATGGCAGTTCAACAGATGTTTTACACCGATTCATCCGCAAAAAACGGCGTTCCGCCGCCTCAGCCCATTGCCTCCAGCTCGTCGATCATCCCGGCGATGACCGAAAGCCCGCCGTCCCAGAATTTCGGGTCCTTGGCGTCGAGACCGAACGGGCGCAGCAGCTCGGAATAGTGCCTGGTGCCGCCCGCGGCGAGCATGTCGAGATAACGCTCGGCAAAACCCTCGGCCGCGTTCTCGTAAACGGCATAGAGCGAGTTCACGAGGCAATCGCCGAAGGCATAGGCATAGACATAGAACGGCGAGTGGATGAAGTGCGGGATGTACATCCAGTAGTTCTCGTAGCCCGCCTTGATCTCGATCGCCGGCCCCAGGCTCTCGCCCTGCACCGACAGCCAGAGCTCGCCGAGCCGCGTCGCGGTGAGCTCGCCGTTCTTGCGCTCGGTGTGGACCGCGCGCTCGAACGAATAGAACGCGATTTGCCGCACCACGGTATTGATCATGTCCTCGACCTTGCCGGCGAGCAGCGCCTTGCGCTGCTTTGCGCTCTTGGTCTGCGCCAGCAGCCGACGGAAGGTCAGCATCTCGCCGAACACGCTGGCGGTCTCGGCCAGCGTCAGCGGCGTCGGCGCCATCAGCGCGCCGTTCTTCGCCGCCAGCACCTGGTGCACGCCGTGGCCGAGCTCGTGGGCGAGCGTCATCACGTCGCGCGGCTTGCCCTGGTAGTTCATCAGCACGTAAGGGTGTGCCGACGGCGTGGTCGGATGCGAGAAGGCGCCCGGCGCCTTGCCCGGGCGCACCGGCGCGTCGATCCAGCGGTCGGTGAAGAAGCGCTCGGCGATATCGGCCATTTTTGGCGAGAAGCCGCGATAGGCCGACAGCACCATGTTGCGCGCATCAGGCCAGCCGATGGTATCGGTCGCGGCGAACGGCAGCGGTGCGTTGCGGTCCCAATAAGCCAGTCGCTTCTTGCCGAACCACTTCGCCTTCAGCGCGTAGTAGCGATGCGACAGTTTTGGATAGGCCGCGCGGACCGAGGCGACCAGCGCATCCACCACCTCGCGCTCGACGCGGTTGTTCAAGTGGCGGGAGTCCGCGACATCCTTGAAGCCGCGCCAGCGGTCGGAGATGTCCTTGTCCTTGGTGAGCGTGTTGGTGATCAGCGCGAATGTGCGCTCATTGGCCTTGAAGGTTTTCGCAAGCGCTTCCGCCGCCGCCTTGCGCTTGGCACCGTCGCGGTCCTGCAGGAGGTTCAGCGTCGGCTCGATCGCGAGCTCCTTGGGCCCGACCTTGAAGCGCAGGCTGGAGATGGTCTGGTCGAACAGCCGGTTGAAGGCCGAATAGCCGGTTTGCGCCTTCTCGAGGAAGAGCTGCTCGAGCTTGTCGTCGAGCTGATACGGCTTCTCCTTGCGCAGATCCTCGATCCACGGACGGTAGTGCGCGAGCTCGGCGGCTTGCATCGCGCGGTTCAAAATATCGTCATCGACGCGGTTGAGCTCGAGCGCGAAGAACAGAAGATGCGTCGATGCCGCCGTCAGCCGCTCGGAAACGTCGCCGTAAAACTTTGAAATCGCAGGGTCCACGCTGTCGCCGGCGTGGACGAGGCCGGCATAGGAGCCGAGACGGCCGGCGAGATCGTCGATCGCCTCATAGCGTCGCACGGCTTCCGCGAGCCATTTTCCGCCATCTTCGTTTGCTGTGCCTGTTGCGAGCTTGCCTTTGTAGTCCGTCTCGAAGGCGACGCAATCGGCATCCATCGTTTCGAGATCGCGCGCCACTTCCGGCGCATCGATCCCGGAATAGAGATCGGCAAGGTTCCACTCCGGAAGCTTGCCGGTCTTGCCCGCAGACTTTGCGGGCGAAGATTTGGAGGGCTTTGCCTTGACGGCAGATTTCTTGGCAGCGGATTGCTTGGTGGCTGGTTTGCGAAGAGCAGTCTTTTTAAGGGCGGTCTTGTTAAGGGCGGTCTTGGAGCGCGAAGTCATTGTGTGGGAAACCTGTGTTCAACAAACGCTGCGGCGGGCGAGGGCATCAAGGTTTAAGAGTGCGTTAATCGGCTTCGGCCAGAGTGACCCGATTCGAGACAGATAGTAGTAGCGTGCGGGGAGCACCATGGCTGCCAGTATTTTGATCGCCGACGACGACGCCGTGGCCCGCCGTCTGGTCGAGAACATGGTGCAGAAGTGCGGCTATGAGACGATCGTCGTCGAGTCCGGCGACGCCGCGATCGCAGCCCTCACCGCGCCCGATGCACCTGTTATCGACGCCGTGATCCTCGATCTCGTCATGCCCGGCCTCGATGGCATGGGCGTGCTGGCGAAAATCCGCGAGGCGGGCCTCAGCGTCCCTGTCGTCGTGCAGACCGCCCATGGCGGCATCGACAACGTGATCTCGGCGATGCGCGCCGGCGCTGCCGATTTCGTGGTCAAGCCCGTCGGCCTTGAGCGGCTTCAGGTCTCGTTGCGCAACGCGCTCAACGCCTCCGCACTCAAGGGCGAATTGCAACGCATCCGTCACAGCCGTGAGGGCCGGCTGACCTTCTCCGACATCATCACGCGCGCCGAAGCGATGGCGAGCGTGATGCGCGCGGCCCAGAAGGCGGCGAACTCCTCGATCCCGGTGCTGATCGAAGGCGAGTCCGGCGTCGGCAAGGAGATGTTCGCACGCGCCATTCACGGCAGCGGCGAGCGCAAGGCAAAGCCGTTCGTCGCAGTCAATTGCGGCGCGATCCCCGACAACCTCGTCGAGTCCATCCTGTTCGGCCACGAGAAGGGCGCGTTCACCGGCGCGACCGAGCGGCATACCGGCAAATTCCTCGAGGCCCATGGCGGCACGCTGTTCCTGGACGAGGTCAGCGAGCTGCCGCTGACCGCACAGGTCAAATTGCTCCGCGCACTGCAGGAAGGCGCAGTCGAGGCGGTCGGCGGCCGCAAGCCCGTGAAGGTCGACGTCCGCATCATCTCCGCGACCAATCGCAAGCTTCTGGACCGGGTGAAGCAGGGACATTTCCGGGAGGATTTGTTCTACCGCCTGCATGTGCTGCCGCTGACGATCCCTTCACTCAGGGCCCGGCGCGAGGACATCCCGCATCTGCTGCGGCATTTCCTGGCGCGCTTTGCCGCCGAGGAGAACCGCCCCATCTCCGGCGTTAGCGGCGAGGCCATGGCGCATCTCGCCCAGCTCGACTGGCCTGGCAACATCCGCCAGCTCGAAAATGCGGTCTACCGCGCGGTGGTGATGAGCGAGAGCGACCAGCTCGGTCTCGACGATTTCCCGTTGCTAGCCTCGCATCCGCCCACCGCAACGGAAATTCCGACCGCGCCGCTGATGATCGAGCCGACCGCAGCGCCCTCGCTGGTCTCGGGTAATGAAATACCGATCGCGCCGCTGCCGCTGGCAGGGTCTCTCTCGATGTTGACCCCCACCGGCGATGTCCGACCATTGGAGGACATGGAGAACGAGATCATCCGCTTCGCGATCTCGCACTACCGCGGACAGATGTCCGAGGTGGCGCGTCGTCTCAAAATCGGCAGGTCCACGCTCTATCGCAAACTCGACGAAGCCGGGGTTCCCGGCCATGGCGGAAAAAGCGGCGAGGAGACGCACTGAACCTCATGCGAACGGAGGTTCGCGCGGCCAGACATTGCGCCCGCAACCCGTTGAATTACGGCAAAATTCGGCAACAAGCCAAACCGTGACTTGGAAGTGACAGAGACCGGGAAAAGCACGCGATGAAGCCGCACAATCCGTTGCAAACAGGCTTCCTTGACGTCAGTTTGTCGTGAGTTGTCCCGGGTAGCGCTGGCCGCAAAAACGGGGCCCGTATATCGTCTGCGTAGGAATCGTTGCGTGCAGGCGTGCGACTTTCGAGAGGCCGGCGCGATTCAGCCGAAACTCAATCAGGCGATAACGAAAGCTGTTCCACGAGGGGCAGTTCACCCAAGGGGTGCGACACAATGCGTGACTGTTTGAACCACCGTGCAGGCTTCGACCGTGTCTTGATGACGGTCGCGGCGACCTTCTTCACGGTGTCGGCCGGCTCGGCGCTGGCACAGGATCAGGCGCGCAGCAGCGCCGCCGAGCTCGCGATCGAAGCCGCGATCCCGCGCCCCGAGCCTGCAAACGTCCCGCCCCCGACCGCATCCGACATCAAGCTCGACGCCACCGCCACCGTCCAGGACGCGCCGAAGGGAGCCACCAAGGAAACTGCGAAGGAGCCCGCGAAGGCCGAAGCCGCTCCGGCCCCCGACAAGGTCGAGACCAAGCCGTCCGACGTCGCTACCACTCCGGCAGCCGACGCGCCGAAGACCGAGACGGCCAAGACCGAATCCGTAAAGACCGAATCCGCGAAGGCCGAGCCCGCCAAATCTGAAGCCGCCCAATCCGAGCCGGCCAAATCTGAACCTGCCAAAGCTGAATCTGCCAAACCTGAATCTGCCAAGCCTGATACCGCAGCAGCACCGGCGGCCACCCCCGCTGCACCTGCGGCGGCAGCAACGACCCCGGCCGCCGAGCCCGTGAAGGCCGCAAGCAACGTTCCCGCTGCCGACCAGCCGGTCGCCGACAAGCTCAAGGACGCCTTGGGCGCCAAGACTTCGCGCTATCTCGACCGCAAGAACGAGCGCGCCGCCGTCGAGAAGTTCTACGGCGCCCGTGACTTCGCGCCGGTCTGGACCCAAGCCGGCAACCTCACTGCTGCGGCCAAGGGCGTGATCGCACGGCTGAAGGATGCAGCCTCCGACGGTCTCAATCCGGCCGATTATCCGGTGCCGGATTTCGCCGCCGCCACGACGCCGGATGCGCTCGCCGATGCCGAGCTGAAGCTCACCGCCAGCATGTTCGACTATGCGCGCCAGGCGCAGAGCGGCCGCATGCACTGGTCCCAGGTCAGCGCCGACATCCTCTATCCCGAGCATCCGGTCGATCCGAACGAAGTGCTGACCAGGGTTTCGACGGCAGCCGACGCCTCCGCCGCGCTCGACAGCTACAACCCGCCGCAAAAGCTCTACAAGGAGCTGAAGGCGAAGCTCGCGCAGCTGCGTGGCCAGGGCGACGGCCCGGTGATCGAGATCACCGACGGCCCGGCGCTGAAGTACACGCCCGCCAAGGGCAAGAAGCAGGCGGAAGCCGTGGTGCAGGATCCGCGCGTGCCGCAGCTGCGCGCCAAGCTCGGTATCAGCGAGAACGCCAACGACGATCACTACGACGCCACGGTCGCCGAAGCCGTGCGAAAGTTCCAGGACGGCGCCGAGATCAAGGCCACCGGCGTGCTCGATGCGCCGACCGTGAAGGCGATGAACAGCCCGAAGCGCGACAAGCAGATCGACACCGTGCTGGTGAACATGGAGCGCTGGCGCTGGCTGCCGCGCGACCTCGGCGCGCCCTCGCTGGGCGATGCCTATGTCATCCTCAACATTCCCGACTACACGCTGAAGGTGATGCAGCGCGGCCAGCAGCTCTGGACCACCCGCGTCGTCACCGGCAAGCCGGGCCAGCACGCGACGCCGCTGCTGACCGAGACGATGAAGTACATCACGGTCAACCCGACCTGGAACGTCCCGCCGTCGATCGTCTATGGCGAATATCTGCCGGCGCTGCAGCAGGACCCGACCGTGCTACAGCGCATGGGCCTGAAGCTCGAGCAGAACCGTGACGGCTCGGTGCACATTTCGCAGCCGCCCGGTGAAGCCAACGCGCTCGGCCGCATCCGCTTCAACTTCCCGAACAAGTTCCTGGTCTATCAGCACGACACGCCGGACAAGAACCTGTTCGCCAGGGAAGATCGCGCCTTCAGCCATGGCTGCATGCGCGTGCAGAATCCGGATCAGTACGCCTCCGTGCTGCTCAACATCACCATGCCGGGCGAGAAGTACACGCCGGAGCGCGTGCGCAGCATGTACGGCTCGGGTGAGGTGGACCTGAAATTCCCGACCCCGATCCCGGTCAACATCACCTACCAGACCGCCTTCGTGGATGACGGCGGCAAGCTGCAATTCCGCAAGGACGTCTATGGCCGCGACGCGACCATGATCAACATCCTGAAGAACGGCCGCGGCAAGGACCTCGAAAACGTCGTGGCGCACTCGCAGCCAAGCTATTCGCGCCCGGCGACGACGCTGCCGGCCGGCGTGGCGGTGGCCAATAATGGCGGCGGGTTCGGCTCGTCCGGTCCGAACTTCTTCGAGCGGCTGTTCGGGGCCCCGACCCCGCCGCCGGCTCCGGTCGGCCGCCGGCCCCAGCAACAGCGGGTGTTCACCCGCTGAGCTGCCTCAGCACATAAAATTCTTCAATGAGATCAACGACCCCGTCCCATGGATGGGGTCGTTTAACGTTAACCATTCGCCACCCGGGTTCGGGCAGCGGGCGTTTTTTCGCCACACTGAGCCGGTTAGGATCGCAGTCTGACTTGGTTTTGGGGACGGGAAGGTCAACCTCGAATTAACCTTCTCGCTTTAACAAAGCGTTCATCCTCTTTCGCGCGCTAACGGGGTTGGCGGGAGAGTCCATTTTGAACGCTCGTCGACTGGGTGGGCTCATACGTGCTGGCTGGTTTCGCACGCCAATTCGCTGCGGTGTCGTTGTCCCATGCGGGAGTGAAGGTCGGATCTCGGATCGGCCTCGCCTCGCTGGTGCTGCTTGCGGCTGCCGGTTCGGTCCATAACGCCGCCGCGCTGAACGAGACCAAGACGCTCTCCTTCCACCACACCCACTCCGGCGAAGATCTCACCGTCACCTTCAAGCGCGATGGCCGCTATGACGAAGCCGCGCTGAAGACGCTCAACCATTTCCTGCGCGACTGGCGCACCCAGGACGAGACGGTCATGGACCGTCACCTCTTCGATATCCTCTGGGAAGTCTATCGCGACGTCGACGGCAAGCAGCCGATCCAGATCATCTCCTCCTATCGCTCCCCCGCCACCAACGCCATGCTCCGCCGGCGCTCCTCGGGCGTGGCGCGCTTCAGCCAGCACATGCTGGGCCATGCGATGGACTTCTACATTCCGGGCGTGCCGCTGGAGCAGATCCGCTTTGCCGGCCTGCGCCTCCAGCGCGGCGGCGTCGGCTTCTACCCGACCTCCGGCTCGCCCTTCGTGCATCTCGACACCGGCAGCATCCGGCACTGGCCGCGCATGACGCATGACCAGCTCGCCCGCGTCTTCCCCGACGGCCGCACCGTCCACGTTCCGACCGACGGCACGCCGCTGAAGGGATATGAGCTCGCCAAGGCCGACATCGAACGGCGCGGCGATGACACCGCGACCGTCGGCAAGCCGAGCTTCCTCGCCGCCTTGTTCAAGGGCAAATCAGCTCCCGCGACCAGCAGCGACGAGGATGACGAGGGCGCACCTGCCGTGGCCGAGAAGCCCGCGGCACCCACCGTGGTCGCAGCCGCCGCCAAGCCGGCCGATCCGGTCCCGACGCCCCGCGCCAAGCCGTCAGTCGCCGCCACGATCCAGCTCGCTTCGGCCGATGCGCAGCTCGTTGCGCCGCCCAAGCCGAAGCCCGCGCCCGTCGCTGACAAGCCGGCTGCCGGCAAATCTTCTGACGGAAAGCCCGAGACTCCGGCCGACATCATCAATGCCCGCGGCTTCTGGGATGCACCCGCCACGCCGCAGCAGGCGACGCCCGCCCAAGTCGCAGCCCTGAGGGCGCGCCAGGCGCTTGCCGCCGCCACCGATCCGCAGCCGACCGCGAGCGTCTCCAACGCCGCCTATCAGGCACTGGCCTATGCGCCGGCTTCCGCCTCCCCGGTCGACCGCGCCAACGTCGTCGCCGCCTCTGCGCCGATCCCGCGCGGCGTGCGCCCGGTGTCCGCGGCCCGCAACGCCGCGCCGGCCACCGAGATCAACACGGTCGTCGGCAAGAGCACCGGCGGCATGATCGCCACCGCGACCCGGCTCTCCGCCGCCAAGGGCGAGAGCATCTGGCTCAAGATCGTGATGCTGTCGCCAAGCGCCAGCCGCGCGATGTCGGTGACGCTGATGGGCGAGCTCGATACGGTTGCGTTGCGCGGTTATTTCGTGAAGCCGCAGGCCGTGATCGCGATGGGTTTCAGCGACGATCCCATGCAGGGCCTGTCCAGCGACAGTTTCTCGGGCAGCGCCACCGCCAAGCTCGAGACGACGTCCTTCGTCGTCCGCACCGCCGCGTTGCGCTGAGACTGACAGCCTAGCGCGCCTTCTTTTTTCCTCGCCGATCCAGATGATAGGTCAGCGCCAGCGACAGGCAGGCTGATAGTTCCTGCTTCGGCAGCTTGCCGGACAATGGCAGCAACAGCGCCCGGGTCTGCCGGTATTCGAACTGATCGGGAAAACGCTCGCGAAACGTATCGACCAGCGTCGTCTTGCAGTTGAACAGAATCGCGGCGTGGTCGGAGTCCTTGAGGCGGCCAAGCCGGATCGTGGAGCCGCTGCCGGTCTGCTCCGTGAGATAGGCAGGCTCGCCCCATTTCAGCGTTTCGGTGAGCCGGCCGACTTCGGCATGCGCCTTGGCCGTCGCCAAGATGAGCTTGCGCACGTCGAGAAGGCGCCGGCGGATCGGCGGCGGAAAAGCCTCGAAGACTCGGCTCACCTCGCGCGGCAACGGCGGTTCGCTCACGGATTCCTCCCGGATGGATCGAGGATCAGGCGGGCAGGCTTGCTCCCAGAAGGCCTGCCTCGTAGCGCTGACGGTCGACGTCGCGCTTATAATGCTGGGTGGAGAGATGATTGGCCACTGAAAATGCCGGCTCGCGCTTGAGAACCTCGGCTGCATGAGCGCGGGCCGCAATCGCGTTGCCCATCTGCGCAAAGATCGCGGCGAGGAACGCGTGATGGGTGTGATCGGGGCGCGTGATCCGTGAGATGGCCTCGGCAGCTTCGGCGTATTTCTCGGCACAATAATAGGCACGTCCGAGATGGCTCCAGAAGCGTTCGGGGTGATACGGGTTGAGCCGCATCGCCTTCCTGATCCAGTCGATGCCCTCTTCAGGCCGGCCCAGCCAGGTCAGCAGTTCGCCCTGCTGCACCACCACGAGGTCGTAGTTCGGGTTGAGCGCGAGCGCCCGCTCCTGATGGTAGGTGGCCTTGTCATGGTCGTCGCGGTTCAGATTGAGCGCCGCGAGAATACGGTGAACGTCGCTGTCATTGTCGTCGAGGGCCAGCGCGGTCTCCAGCTCCGAAGCCACCTGCTGGAAGGTGGCATCGCGATCCGCGCACCAGCCATAGACCCAGGTCTGGCCCAGGACGCACGCCTTCCACGCGTGCGCGTGAGCATAGTTCGCATCGAGTTCGACCGCCCGGTCGAGCAGAAGTTGCGCCCGCGCATTGTCTTCGCGATTGGAGCGATGGTGCAAGACCTTTGCGGCCAGCACGCATTCATAAGCCGCCATGTTGTCCGTGGGCTTGCGGTTCGCCCGATCGTGCGTGGCCGCCTCGACGCGGCCGGGCAACGTGGCCGCGATCGCCCGGGTCATCTCGTCCTGGATGGCGAAGATGTCCTTGAGCTCGCCGTCGTAGCGTTCGGCCCAAATGTGCCGGTCGGTTTCCGCATCGATCAGCTGCACGGTGACGCGGACGCGATCTCCGGCCTTTCGCACACTGCCCTCGATGACATAATCGACGCCGAATTCGCGGCCGACGTCCTGCACCTTGACCGCCTTGCCCTTGTACACAAAGGTGGAGTTGCGGGAGATCACCAGCAGGTCGTGGAAACGCGAAAGCTCGGTGATGATGTCTTCGGTCAGGCCATCCGCAAAGAACTCCTGCTCCGGGTCGCCGCTCATGTTGGCGAAGGGCAGCACGGCGATGGACGGCTTCTTCGACTTGCCGGTCGCCTTCGCAGCGCCCCTCGTGCCGTCAGATGCGCTTGCCGGACTCTCCTCCAGTCGTATCCGGTAGACGCGGATCGCACGGACGATGTTCTTGACGTTCTGCTCGCCGATATCCTCGAATGCAACGCCATCAAGGCGCTCGCCGAGCTGGTCGCGCACCGCGCTCGAGATGCAGATGCCTCCAGGCTCGGCCAGAGCCTCCAGCCGTGCCGCGACGTTGACGCCGTCGCCGAAAATATCGTTCTGGTCGACGATCACGTCGCCCAGATTGATGCCGATGCGGAATTGTATCCATCGCGGCGGCGGGACGTCGGCATTGCGTCGCCCCATCCGGTTCTGAATTTCAGCAGCGCACAGCACCGCGTCGACGACGCTATGGAATTCGACAAGCATGCCGTCGCCCGTCGTCTTGATGATGCGGCCGCGGTTTTTGGCAATGGCCGGATCGATCAGCTCGATCCGGTGGGTCTTGAGGCGCGCAAGCGTGCCAGCCTCATCGGCCTCCATGAGCCGGCTAAAGCCGACCATGTCGGCCGCGAGGACCGCTGCGAGCCTACGCTCAGGTCCAGGCACATCCATTGCTCGGTCCCTTCACCGAGCACTCTAGCAGACGAGCGGATTTTGCCCAAGCTGGGTGCGCTGCAAATCGCAGCGGGACGAGGTATCCTACCGATGAAGCTGCGGCCTCGTCGCCTCAGATCATCCCAAGCGCCTGCATGTAGGTCTCGAGAATCGTCTCGGCCTCTGCGCGCTCGTTCGGGTCCTGCTTGCGCATGCGTACGATGGTGCGCAGGGCCTTGACGTCGTAGCCGTTGCCCTTGGCTTCGGCGAAGACGTCGCGGATGTCGTCGGAGATCGCCTTCTTCTCTTCCTCCAGCCGCTCGATGCGCTCGATGATGGATTTGAGCTGGTCCTTGGCAAATTTCGTCGCGGGCTCGTCGTCGCGGACGGCGGCGGAGGTGGCCATCTTGGTACTCCCAATGGAACTGGCAAAACGAGGTGACGCCGGCATCCTCACCGCGCGTGCTGGTGAGACCCTTAGGGTTGGCGCCGATTGCGTTCAAGCGAGCATCGCGCTCGTCCACAGCGCGCCCACACCTTCCTGCGGGGAGGCGAAGAAAGCTGTTGTGTGGTGCGACTCAAGCCGCGGGCCCCGGACAGTCCGCTCAATGGCTGTTGGAATGGACTTTCTTCATCGCCTCGAGCTGCTCAGGGCTGGTCGTGCCCTGGTGCTTCGCCTTCCAGGTCTCGTAGGGCATGCCGTAGACGGCCTCGCGGCTCTCGTCCTTGCTTAAGCTTACGCCCTGGGCGTCGGCAGCGTCCTTGAGCCAGTTGGACAGGCAGTTGCGGCAGAAGCCGGCCAGATTCATCAGATCGATGTTCTGGACGTCCGTCCGCGTCTTCAGATGGTCGACCAGGCGCCGGAAAGCGGCCGCCTCGAGCTCCGTTCTGGTTTTGTCGTCGATTGCCATGGCTGAATCCCCTTGGCCTTTCTCTTGGCTCTGATCTTGATGGTGGTCACCCTTTACGGGATCAGGTGGGGTCCCGTCACAGATTTTGCCATATCGCGGCGCAAACGGCCTCGAAGCAGCCCAGGGGGCAGTTCCCCGGCTCTACGCCAAATCGTCAATCATCTGGTATACGTTCCGCGACAATGATCGCCGAATCTCCCCGCTCCGCCCTTCGCCTGCTCGCCCGGTTGGTCCCGGCGCTGGCGGTTGCTTTGCTGTGCCTCTGGGCCAACCCGGCCTCGGCCGATTTCCGGCTTTGCAACAACACCTCGAGCCGGGTCGGCATTGCGCTTGGCTACAAGGACGCCGACGGCTGGACCACGGAAGGCTGGTGGAACATCTCGTCCCGCTCCTGCGAGACCCTGCTGCGGGGAACGCTGGTCGCCCGCTACTATTACATCTACGCGATCGACTATGACCGCGGCGGCGAATGGTCGGGGCAGGCCTTCATGTGCTCGCGCGACAAGGAATTCACAATTCGCGGCACCGAGGACTGCCTGGCGCGCGGCTATGACCGGACCGGCTATTTCGAGGTCGATACCGGCGAGCAGCGGGCCTGGACGGTACAGCTCACCGATGCCAACGAGCAGCCCGCCCAGCAACGTGTCCCCGGGATGCCCGGCCCTGTTGGCCCTGGTGGCGGCGTTCCGGGTTTGCCCAATAGCCCGCCCGGTGGTACGCCCCCCGCCGCGCCTGGCCTTCCGCCAGCCCCCTCACCACCGTCTGGAAATAAGCCATGAGGCGTCTTCGCCGTATCAAGATTCTCGCGACGCTCGGACCCGCTTCTTCTGACCTCGCGATGATCCGCCGCCTGTTCGAGGCCGGCGCCGACGTTTTCCGCATCAATATGAGCCACACCCCGCATGACAAGATGCGGGAGCTGGTGGCGACGATCCGCAATGTCGAGAGCAGCTACGGCCGCCCGATCGGCATCCTGGTCGACCTGCAGGGCCCGAAGCTCCGGCTTGGCGCCTTCGCGGAAGGCGCGGTCCAGCTCCAGAACGGCCAGATCTTCACGCTGGATTCCGACAAGAGCCCGGGCGATACCACCCGCGTCAATCTCCCGCATCCGGAGATACTTGCTGCGCTGCGGCCCGGCCATGCCCTGCTGCTCGACGACGGCAAGGTACGTCTGATCGCGGAGGAGACCACGAAGGAGCACGCGGTGACGCGCGTCGTGGTCGGCGGCAAGATGTCCGACCGCAAGGGCGTCAGCCTTCCGGATACGGACCTGCCGGTCTCGGCGATGACACCGAAGGACCGCGCCGATCTCGAGGCCGCGCTGGTTACCGGCGTCGACTGGATTGCGCTCTCCTTCGTGCAGCGCGCCGACGACGTGATCGAGGCCAAGAAGATGATCCGCGGCCGCGCCGCGGTCATGGCCAAGATCGAGAAGCCGCAGGCGATCGACCGCCTCGCCGACATCATCGAGGCCTCCGACGCCCTGATGGTGGCGCGCGGCGACCTCGGCGTCGAGCTGCCGCTGGAGCGCGTGCCGAGCCTTCAAAAGCAAATGACGCGCATGGCGCGCCGCGCCGGCAAGCCGGTGGTGATCGCGACCCAGATGCTGGAATCGATGATCCAATCGCCGGTGCCGACCCGCGCCGAAGTCTCCGACGTCGCCACCGCGGTCTACGAGGGCGCCGACGCCATCATGCTGTCGGCGGAATCGGCGGCCGGCAAATTCCCGGTTGAGGCGGTCTCGACCATGAACCGCATCGGCGAGGAGGTCGAGCGCGACCCGATTTACCGCTCCGTGTTGACGGCCCAGCGCCCCGCACCGGAATCCACCGCCGGCGACGCCATCGCCGATGCCGCACGGCAGATCGCCGAAACGCTCGACCTGCCCGCTTTGATCTGCTGGACCAGCTCGGGCTCGACCGCGGTGCGCGTGGCGCGCGAGCGGCCGAAGCCGCCGGTCGTGGCGATCACGCCGAACATCCAGGCCGGACGGCGGCTCGCGGTCGTGTGGGGCGTACACTGCGTGGTGGCGGAAGACGCGCGCGACCAGGACGACATGGTCAGCCGCGCCGGCCAGATCGCCTTCCGCGACGGTTTCGTCCGCGCCGGCCAGCGCGTGATCATCGTCGCCGGCGTGCCGCTCGGCATTCCCGGCACCACCAACATGGTGCGGATCGCCTCGGTCGGCCCCGAGGGCAATTCGGATATCTAGGTCCGCCATCGCCGGACCAACAAAAACGCCGAAAACAACCCCATGCACAGTAGCCGGCCGATCCGGCGGGCGTGCTCGGGTTTCTCGAAAAAGCGTGCTCAGGCAATGGCTTGGGTACGATCAGGTCGCAGCCCCGATCGCACCGGCATTTCAGGCCCCGACCAGCGCCTTGGCCGTCGGCAGCAGCGTCTGCTGCACCACCAGACCGCGGGCGCGGGCGTCCATGACGCCGACGGCGCGCAGCGCAAGCAGCGTCACGGTCTGCACCGCATCGCGCATCTTGACGGGATCTTCGAGATTGTCGGGTGCGAGCGGCCCGACCAGCGCCTCGTGCAGCGCACCCAGCAGCGCGGTCGCGGCCAACGCGGTGTCCTGCGCCGGCAGATGGCCGGCGCGCACGGCGGCGTCGATCCGGGCAGCGATCTCGCCGGCAATCTCACGGCGGCTGGCAAGCCTGGAGGCGCTGACATCGACATCGACAGGCTCGGCCAGGATGCCCCAGGCGAGGCGCCGCTGCGACAGCGTATGGACGGCCACCGTGGTCACGGCCGCCGCCAGCGCGGAGGACGGGCCAGGCGCGGCATCGGCCGCGCGCCGGATCGCCGCGAGCTCGTCGCGGGAGACCTCGGAGATCAATTCGGAGATCAGCTCGGCCTTGGAGGGGAAGTAGCGATAGACGGTGCCGGCCGCGACATTGGCCCGGACCGCGACCGGTGCGATCTGCACCGCCGCCATGCCCCCTTCGGCTGCGGCTTCCCTTGCCGCCGCCAGGATGGCGCTGCGTCGAGCCGCAAGGCGCTTAACCACTTGATGCGTTCGCCGATAAACCATGGCGCGCTTCCTGTCCCACACGCTTGCCGCACGCCCGCGGCCGAACGCTTCGTCACTGCAATTGCAAATCGCCCCGCAAGGACTGAACAACTATTCAGGGGGGATGACAAGAAGCAAATGCGTGATGCCGGTTTTCGCGCTTTCCGGCACAGATTCATGCAACTTTAACTGGCCGCCCTTAGTCCTACGGTGTCCATCGGAATCGGCAATGCGCGCCACCAGCGTACTTTCTGCGTCACGCCCCGTTTTCGGAAGAGGCTGCGACCATCAGCTCATGGCGCCTTGATGCTGCAACGCGCGACAACTGCTGCTGACTTGCCCGAAGCCATGCCCATGCCGGCGGCCGGAGGTTTGCTGCGATCATCGATGGCGAACCTGCGCGGCAAGGCGCTTGTACCCCTCGCCGTTGTCGTCTGCTCGATGCTGGCGGGCGCGATTTACACCTTCGCGATGGGCGAGGACGTCAACTGGGATTGGCAGAACTATCACGAATACAATGTCTGGGCCGTGCTCAACGGCCACTATGGCGTAGATGCGGTGCCGCCGGGCTTTCAAACCTACTTCAATCCGATCGTCTATTTCCCCGTCTATTACCTTCGGCACTATCTGCCGTCGCCGTACGGGCTGATGATCATCGGCGCAATTCACGGCCTCAACCTCGCGCTGATTTGGCTGTTTGCACGCCTGGTGCTGGGACGAGCCGCAACCGTCGCTGCGATCGCGGCGGCGGTCGCAATCGCGGCCTCAGGTCCGATGACGCTCTCGGAAGTCGGCACGAGCTTTTCCGACGTGCTGCTGGCATTGCCCGTGATCGGCGGTTTCCTTCTGATCCTGGTTGCGGATCGCCGGCCCGCAGTCCGCTATCTGCTGGCCGGGCTCCTGATCGGCGCCGCGGTCGGGCTGAAGCTGACCAATGTCGTCTACGCGATCGGCGCAGCCGCAGCACTGCTCGCCGCCGCGCGTCCGCTTCGGGCGACCATCCTGCTTGGGCTTGGCGGTATTGTAGGCGCGGCGCTCACCGGCGGGGAATGGTGCCTGATCGCCTGGCGCGACACCGGCAATCCGATCTTCCCGCTGTTCAATGCCGTCTTCCAGTCAGGCGAGGTCGCGGCCGTCAATCTGATGGACGCGCAGTTCATGCCGCACAGCGTGTCCGACGCACTGGCCTATCCGTTCTACTGGCTGATAGGCGACCACAGAGGCGCGGAGCATCCGTTCCGCGACGCGCGCTTCGCGGTCGTGGCGGTCCTGCTCGTGCTCGGCCTGCTTGTGCGCATGACGCGCGACAGCGCGATCCTCACACGACGTGACGTGCAGCTGGTGGTGCTGTTTACAGTCTCGTACCTGGCGTGGCTCGGCCTGTTCTCGATCCAGCGCTATGCGGTGGTTCTGGAATTGTTGTGCGGCCCGATCATCGTTCTGCTGCTCGCGCGCCTCGCTGCGAGCGCGAGGCCGGCATGGCCCGCGACGTCCTCGGCTCCACTGAACGCGCTGATGTTGACGGTTGCGGTAGGGATCGCACTGTGGTCGCAGCCGGCGGATTGGTGGCACCGCCCCTGGTCAGAGACCTACCGGCCGAACATCGCCGATGAGCTCGATCAGCCCGCGACCTACTTTATCCTCGGCAAGCCGCTCGCCTATATCGCGCCGCAGCTTCCGCCGCAGTCGCGCTTCTACCTGCTCGCCGATATCGGTGTGCCCATCGTCCCCGGCGGCATCTTTGACCAGCGCATCCGCGCCGGGCTGAAGGCTCCCCTGCCCGGCGGTCTCCGCGAATTGCACATGCGCGGCGAACCGGACCGCAGCGCGCTGCTGGATCGCTACGCGCTTGCCATCGATGCCAGTAGGCCCTGTGTCGCCATCGAGGGCGCCCGCCCCGGCACGATCCTCGAAAGCTGCCCGCTCATTGAACGGGCCTCGCGTTAGTTCAGTTCGTTGATGTTGCCGCGAGCTGCATCGATGCAGCCTCGGCAGCCCGCCAGGCTGCGCAGCGGCCGAGGATCAGCCCGAACACGATGAGGATCGCCGGGAAGCCCACCGGTTGCCCGAGAAACAGGAAGGTCGCAAGCAGCGCGAACACAAGGGCCAAGGCCATCACCTCATGGCGCGCGAAACCTTCATCGAGGCCGGCGCGGATGAGAAAGGCCACCGCGATGCCCAGCACAACCAGATCATACATGAAGAGATAGGGCGTCGTGAGCAGCGTTGCCGCCGCGAGCATCGCCGCCTTCAGCGCGTAGGGCAGCCGGCTCCGCCACATCACGACCAGCACGACGGCAACCGCGGCCGTCAACACCCACTGGAAGATCCAGCCGAGCTGCTCGGTGCCGCCGACATAGCGCACCAGCGCGAAGATGCTCTGCATCTTGAACCAGGGTGCCCTTCCTTCGGTCAGGAAGGCCTGCGAGAACATCGGAATCCAGTGGAAGAAGGCCTGCCAGCTTTCGGTCCCGAATGCGAGCCAGGACGCCCCTGCGATCGTCACGGTGACGATGGCGGCGGTGAAAAGCACCGTCCACTCGGCGGCGGCGATCAACACCATCGGAAACAGCAGTCCATATTGGGGTTTGTAGCTCAGAAGGCCGAGGCAAATTCCAGCCAGCACCGGCCGCGTCGGCAGCAGATAAAGCATGCCGCCGATCAGGGACGCCGTGAGGAAACCGTTCTGCCCGACCAGGACGTTGAGGAAGGTGGCAGGAAATCCAATCGCAAGCACCAGGCCCGCATTGCGCCCGATGATGGCGCGCATCACGGCGAGGTAGGGCACCATGCTGAACGCGGCCCAGCCGATGAAGGCCACCGCATAGGGAAACTGCGCGAGGAGAGAGGCGACGAACAGGAAGGGCGGCGGATAGTGCCAGGCGAAATGGCCGACAAAATCCTGCTTGAGCAGCGCAAGCTCGACCTGCTTCTGGATGTCCCAATCCCAGGCCTGCGCGGGATGGCCCTCGAGCGCCAGTTTTCCGGCCGCCCACACATTGACGAAGTCCGTCGGGATGCCGCGTCCGTCCGCGCCGAAGATCCACACATGCGTGAGATAGGCCGTCGGAAAATACGCCAGCGTGACGATCGCCAGCACGAACGAGATGTTGAGGAGGGTCGCAGGGAGTACGCCGTGACGAGCAACAGCAGGCGGGGCGGACGAAGCTTCGGCCATGCAGCTTCCTTTGACGCAATACGGTGACGCGGATGCGTTCAAGCCATACACCCGAGGGGCTTGAAGGAGGCTTAAGCCTGATCGTCGAATGCCCCGCGGGCAACGCAAAAGAGCCCCGTCGATGACGGGGCTCTTCGCTATTCCGTTGATCGTCCGGCTTACTTGAGGCTGGACGAGATCGAGCCGAACTTGGCGTTCAGCGTGGTGCCGAGGTTGTTGACGACGGTGATGATCGCCAGCGCGATGCCGGCGGCGATCAGGCCGTATTCAATGGCGGTGGCGCCGGATTCGTCCTTCACGAAACGCGAAATGAGGTTCTTCATAGACTGCTCCAAAGGATACACGTGGCTTCAACTGGTCTGGTCTTTTCGGCTTCCCAGCGCCGCCCGACCATGGAACCCAACGTAAGGGCAAAGACTTGCGCCGCAGTTAATTCGACTGCGGAAATACGGAACCGTTTGTATGTATTCGCCGATGGTAAATCGAAATTGAAAACAATCGGTTAAATTGCAGAGACATATACCGGCGCTCTCTCCATTCCCTCCCCGCTTGTGGGCAGGACTATCGCAGATGGGAGCGATTCCGCTGTGACCATCCTTCGAGACGCCCGCCGTTGGCGGGCCCTCAGGATGAGGACCTGAGTGTGCGGCCGTCGTTTTGATGAGCACCGATGCCGCTTAGCCTCATCCTGAGGAGACCGCGAAGCGGTCGTCTCGAAGGACGAGGCGCGCACTCAACTCGTACAAAATGCCATGTGCGTCCAATTCCGCCGATTTACGGGAAGTTATGACCGCCATGGTCAAATGCCGCCCGCTCGGTCAATCCGACAAGAACAAGACGAGGCGGCATGTCCCTATCCTTCACCAACAGCATTGCGGTGCAGAGCCGCGCGCGGGCGCTGGTGCCGCTGTGTGTCGGCGCGGGCGCCTATCTCTTCTTCCTCTATATCGGCGACACGCTGCTTCAGGACTCCGACTCGTTCTGGCAGATCAAGATCGGGCAGTGGATCCTCGATCACCACACCCTGCCCTATACCGACTTCTATTCCTTCACGCGGTCCGGCGAGCCCTGGATCTCGACGTCCTGGCTGTCGCAAATCCTGTTCGCGGCCTCCTACGCGCAATGGGATTGGGCCGGACCGGTGGTCCTCACCGCGGTCGCGATTGCGGCGTCGGCTGCGATCTTGGTCTATCTCCTCGATGCGCATCTCGAAATTCCGCGCTCGGTGCTGTTCGCGATGCTGGCCGTGCTGCTGTCGCTGCACCACATCCTAGCGCGGCCGCACATGCTGGCGCTGCCGGTGATGATCGCGTGGGTCGGCATTCTCATGAATGCGGCCGACCGCAAGGTCACGCCGTCCTGGGTCTGGCTGCCGCTGATGTCGCTGTGGGCCAACCTTCATGGCGGCTTCGTGCTCGGCCTCGCGCTGATCGGCCCGATGGCGCTGGAGGCGATCTGGACGCTCGAGTCCGGCAAACAGATACGGCTGCTCGCGCGCTGGTTCCTGTTCGGCGTCGCCGCGATGCTCGCTGCCTGCGTCACGCCCTATGGCTGGCGCACGCTGCTGGGCGCGACCAACATCCTCAATCTCGGCGAGCTGCTGTCGGTCATCTCGGAATGGATGCCGGCGAATTTCGCCTCGTTCTCCGCCTTCGAAGGCGCGATCCTCGGCCTCATCGCAATCGGCCTGTTTCGCGGCCTCACGCTGTCGCCGCCGCGCATCCTGCTGATCCTGCTCTTCACCTGGATGGGGCTCACCCATGTCAGGAGCATCGAGGCCTTTGCCTTCCTGGTGCCGCTGGTGCTGGCCAAGCCGCTCGGTGAGACATCGCCGCTGCCGCAGATTGACGCGCAAACCAGCGAGAGCTGGGCAGCGCGCTACGTCACCATCACCGGCGCGCTGATGATCGCGGCCGCGGCCTTGACCACGACCTCGATCTACATGTCGCATCACCGCTTCACCTTCACGATGGACCAGACTCCGGTCGCCGCCGTCGACCTGCTGCAGCAACGCAAGGCGCAGCGGATCTTCAACGCCTACCAGTTCGGCGGCTATCTGATCTCCCGCGACATCCCGGTCTTCGTCGACGGCCGCGCCGAACTTTATGGCGAGAAGTTCGTGATGGACTTCTTCAAAGGAGTCGAGGCCAAGAAGCTCGATAACCTGACGCGGCTGCTGGAAGAGTACAAGATCGACGCCACGCTGATGGTCGCCGACAGCCCGGCCGCCCAGGTGCTCGATCATATCATGGGCTGGAAGCGGCTCTATGCCGACAACGTCGCCGTGATCCATGTGCGGGATGGCGTGGGCGATGCGGCCGCGCCGGCCAGGCCATGACCATCGCGGCCAGCCTCCCGATCGCGCGAGCCCGGCGCAATCTGGCGCCGCTGTGCGTCACGGCCGCGACCTTTCTGCTGTTGTTGGTGAGCGGCGACAGCCTGCTGCACGATCCCGACACGCTCTGGCAGATCAAGGTCGGCGCGTGGATCCTCGACCATCGCGCCGTGCCCTGGACCGACCTCTATTCGTTGACGCGCCAGGGTGATGTCTGGCTCTCGACCTCATGGCTGTCGCAAGTCTTGTTCGCGGCCACCTATTCGCATTGGGGATGGGCCGGGCCCGTCGTGCTGACCGCGGCCGCGATCGCGCTGACGATGGGATTGCTGCTGACCTTCCTGCAGCGGCATCTCGAGCTGCCCTATGCGCTGGTGTTCTGCCTGCTGGCGATGACGCTGGCCGCGCCGCATCTGCTGGCCCGCCCGCACGTGCTCGCATTGCCGGTCATGGTTGCCTGGACCGGCGGCTTGATGGCTATGGCCGATCGCAGCCGCGCGCCCTCCTTCCTGCTGCTGCCGCTGATGGTCCTGTGGGCCAATCTTCATGGCGGCTTCGTGCTCGGGCTCGCCTTGATTGGCGCAATCGGCCTCGAAGCGCTCTGGCGCGCGGCGCCGCCGCGCCGGCTGGCGCTTGCGATGCGCTGGGCCGCGTTCGGGCTCGGCGCCCTGGTGGCGAGCTGCTGCACGCCCTATGGCCTCGACACGCTGCTCGGTGCCGCCCGCATCCTCAGCCTCGGCAAATCCTTCTCCATCATCGCCGAATGGCGTCCGGCCGATTTCAGCTCGTTCAGCCCGTTCGCGGGCGCGCTGCTCGGCCTGCTCGGTCTCGGCCTCATACGCGGCCTGACCCTATCGCCGCCGCGCGTGCTGCTGATCCTCGGCGCCACCTGGATGGCGCTGGCGCATGTCCGCAGCATCGAGACCTTTGGCGTGCTGGTGCCTCTGGTGCTGGCGCAGCCGCTGAGCGGCTGGATCAGGCCCGCGTCGGACGCACCGCGCGGCTTGCGGATGGCTCCCGGCGCCCCGGCGGCGCTGGCCGCGGTGGCCATCGTGCTCGCGACCGCAAGCGCGACCGCGACCTTTGCGGCGCGTCACACCTTCGAATTCTCCACGGCGCAGACGCCGGTTGCGGCAGTCGATTTGCTGGCTGAGCGCAAGGCCGCGCGCATCTTCAACTCCTATGGTTTTGGCGGCTACCTCATCGTCCGCGACATCAGGCCTTTCGTCGACGGACGGTCGGAGCTATATGGCGAAAAATTCCTGATGGACTATTTCGCCGCCGAAGATGGCCGCAACGTCTCCGGCCTGCTGCGCATGCTCGACGACAACGGGATCGACGCAACGCTGCTGACGCCGGATTCGCCGGCGGCCCAGATTCTGGATCACATCAAGGGCTGGAAGCGGGTGTATGGCGACAAGATCGCGGTTGTCCATGTGCGTGACGATACGGAAGGCGCAGCCGCTGTGCCATCGAAGTGAAGACACAGCAGCTCCAGGAGAGCCGGTCATTCATCTTCGATCACGAAAACAGAAAGGTCCCGATCAGCAGGCCCGCCGCGAATGCGAGAAGCCCCAAGGTGGAGGCTGAAACGATGCGGATGAGGATGCGAACCTGCTCCTCGTACTCCTGTTCTGCGGTCTTGTGGGACTGAGCCGCCATTACAACTGCCCTGCCATCGCCCAGATCGGGCGAATGTACGCGCGAGATTATGGCCAACGCGAGGCAAGTTTGGCCCCGTCGCGATGCCCTGTTCGTGATGTGGCCGGCATTTGTTCTACGGGGAGTATGGTTGAAGCCTCCTTTGAGGTTCGTTCGGCGGACGCTTATCGGACTGAATTTGCTCAGTTTGTGTTTTCGCGTTTTGATTCAAGCTGTCATGAAGCCGCGCGACCAGCTAGAGGTGCCGGAAGGCCAAATCGCAGAACTGCTCGCACTATGAGCTTGGGCTTGCAAGCCCGCTGAGCGGCCGGTTCAACTCGTAGAGGTGATAGATGAGCGCTGCAGGTGTATTCGGCGGCGCATGTCCCGCATAGACCTCTCGCGCCGTCCAGCCCACACCTCGAAGGCCCTCAACGAAATGGAATCTCTCGTCCCAATCCTGTAGCACCAGCAGATATTGCGGCTGGAATGCTTCCGCGATCTGTGCGACCGCTCTGGAGCGTTGCAGACCGACGCTCGGGTAAGTCGTTCGCTTGTGAAAGTCCATTGCGGCAGGCGTCTTGAGTCCCACCAAATCGACCAGCGCAGCATGACCGGCGTAGGCGACGTAGCCGGCGTCGTGAACCATGACCATTGGCCGATCCGGCAAATTTGCATTCATCCATCTCACCACATCGGCAAGGCTTTCCTGGAAGCCGACGATATGGGTTCTGTAGTCCTCGAGTTGCGCCACAAATCCCTGCGGCAGGAACAAGATCGAAATCGCGACCATGCAAAGCGTTTGCTTGCGAAACGCCGAGGTGAGGCCACACGCAGTGCCAAACAGTACGAGCGGCGCCAGAACAAACAGATAGCGTCCGCCATTGTGCACCAGGCCACTCGGAAATCTCCAGAAATAGGCACCAAGAAAGACGGCAACAAAGAGCGCAAGCATACGTCCAACCGCAACCGGTCGCATGAAGCGGAGACACAGGAAGAGAGGAAAGCTCATCAGGGC
Organism: Bradyrhizobium sp. S3.3.6; assembly: GCF_040546905.1. Lineage (NCBI taxonomy): Bacteria > Pseudomonadati > Pseudomonadota > Alphaproteobacteria > Hyphomicrobiales > Nitrobacteraceae > Bradyrhizobium > Bradyrhizobium sp. S3.3.6. Next base: position 337,852 of record NZ_JBEPOT010000001.1, read on the forward strand.
GCCTTGAGAAACTGCTGAAAGCATCAACAAGGATTTGTCCGACCAAGCCAGGTAGCGTTCGGCGAAAAAGAACATCTTCGCGCTGATGGTGTTGGGCACCAATGAGCCGGTATCGATCCAATACCAGAGCAGGAAGGGCAGAGAAGTCAGGGCTGCGACCGCCGCGGCGGCAATTTTGAAGCCGTTGGCAGCATCCTTTTCCCAGAACACGATGAGCATTGACGCAGCCGACAGCAAGCTGAGTTCCGGCCGAACAAACGGCATGACGCCGCATAGGGCCGGAAGCCAGAAGGTGCGCCTTTTGTCCGTAAGCAGTTTGATGTCCCACGCCACCGCGGCCATTGCCAGTCCGGTGTCCATCCCATTCAGGACTTGAAACAACGTACCGGCGAACACGAGGCTACCCAAGGCAATCAGCGCCGCTTCCAGCCGAGGACATCCGATGTTGAGGCACATATAGAATACGCCGAGCACATAGGTGACCGCACTGAGCGAGCTGAGCACATACAGCGCGGCAGTATCGGGATGCACCAGTTGCTCGAAAACCAGAAGCAGTGCGAGATGCGCGCCGCTCGTCGCCCCGACAAGAGCCGGCACTCCCTCATAATTCTGGTCTCGGCCAAGACGCAGAACCTGAGCGTTGTGCAGGTTGATGAAGGCATCGTCTGTCGGAAATGCCGCGCCTCCGTTCACGTAGTAGACGATCGCAAAGATGGCGATTGTGATGAGCGCGCAGGCTCCAGCATCGGTCCAGCGGCTCCTCAGTTCGCTCGTCATATGTCAGGCGATCCCGTTACCCTCTGTGGACTACAATCTAAGGTAAAACATTTTGTTAATACACCAACCGCTCCTCGGGTGATGAGCCCGCAAATCGGGGATCTAAGTTAGTGATGGAAGGCTTGGAGCGGCCGCGAAGTGAGACATCGTAGGGTGGGCAAAGCGACAGCGTGCCCACCACTTCTATCGCGATGCCGAGAGATGGTGGGCACGGCGCAAACGCGCCTTTGCCCACCCTACGAGGCGGCGCCAAGTTATTCGAGCTCATCAGCAGCGCGCGTCCCTCGCGTGTCCCGGACGCGCTGCAACGCTCTTGGCGTTGCTGTGCAGAGCCGGGACCCAGAAGGCCACGCGAACCGCTGCGGTATGGGCTCCGGCTCTGCAGCGCACCGTCAAAGAGGCGCTGCACTGCGTCCGGGGCACGAGACCCGCCCAACAAAAAACGCGGCGTTTCCGCCGCGTTTTTCAATTCGATCTGCCGCTTGCGTCAGGCCTGCGGCTGCGGCTCCAGGCCGGGATCCGGATCGGGCCGCGGGCGCGGCTTGCCGGCCGGGGGCACGGCGGAGGCGCGCGGCGTGGCCGGCTCGAGCACGGACTCGCGGTTCGGCTTCTTGCCCTTGAGCAGGTCGATGATCTCATCGCCGGAGAGCGTCTCGAACTCGAGCAGGCCCTTGGCCAGCGCCTCGAGGTCACCGTGCTTCTCGGTGAGGATGCGGGTCGCTTCCTTGTAGCCTTCCTCGACCAGGCGGCGGATCTCGGAGTCGATCTTCTGGACCGTCGCCTCGGAGGCATTCTGCGTCCGCGACACCGACATGCCCAGGAACACCTCGTCCTGGTTCTCGCCATAGGAGACAGTGCCGAGCTCTTCCGACAGGCCCCAGCGCGTCACCATCATGCGGGCAAGGCGGGTGGCCTGCTCGATGTCGGAGGCCGCACCGGACGTCACCTTCTCGCGGCCGAAGATCAGCTCTTCGGCGACGCGGCCGCCCATCATGATGGCGAGGCGCGAGGTCATCTGCTCCAAAGACATCGACAGCTTGTCGCGCTCGGGGAGCTGCATGACCATGCCGAGTGCACGGCCGCGCGGGATGATGGTCGCCTTGTGGATCGGATCGGTCGCGGGCACGTTGAGGCCGACGATGGCGTGGCCGCCTTCGTGATAGGCCGTCAGCAGCTTCTCTTCCTCGGTCATGACGAGCGACTTGCGCTCGGCGCCCATCATCACCTTGTCCTTGGCTTCCTCGAACTCGGCCTGGGTCACCATGCGCTTGTTGCGGCGCGCGGCGGTGAGGGCGGCTTCGTTGACGAGGTTCATCAGGTCGGCACCGGAGAAACCGGGCGTGCCGCGCGCGATGGTCTTGAGGTTGATATCCGGCGCCAGCGGCACCTTCCGGACGTGAACCTTGAGGATCTGCTCGCGCCCGACGACGTCGGGGTTCGGCACCACGACCTGGCGGTCGAAGCGGCCCGGACGCAGCAGCGCGGGATCGAGCACGTCGGGACGGTTGGTCGCGGCGATCAGGATCACGCCTTCGTTCGCCTCGAAGCCGTCCATCTCGACCAGCAGCTGGTTCAGCGTCTGCTCGCGCTCGTCATTGCCGCCGCCGAGACCGGCGCCGCGGTGACGACCGACCGCGTCGATTTCGTCGATGAAGATGATGCAGGGCGCGTTCTTCTTGGCCTGCTCGAACATGTCGCGGACACGGCTGGCGCCGACGCCGACGAACATCTCGACGAAGTCAGAACCGGAGATGGTGAAGAATGGCACGTTGGCTTCGCCCGCGACCGCGCGCGCGATCAGGGTCTTGCCGGTGCCGGGAGGGCCGACCAGCAGCACGCCGCGCGGAATGCGGCCGCCGAGGCGCTGGAATTTGCCGGGGTCGCGCAGGAATTCGACGATCTCCTGCAGGTCCTGCTTGGCTTCGTCGACGCCGGCGACGTCCTCGAAAGTGACGCGGCCATGGGCCTCGGTCAGCATCTTCGCACGCGACTTGCCAAAGCCCATCGCCTTGCCGGCGCCGCCCTGCATCTGCCGCGACAGGAAGATCCAGACGCCGATCAGCGCAATGAACGGGAGCCAGGAGACCAGCAGCGAGACGAACCACGGCACGTTGTCGCCGGGCGGCTTCGCGGTGATCTGGACCTTGCTGTCGTACAGGCGCTTCACCAGCGTCGGGTCGTTCGGCGCATAGGTCTGGAAGCTGGAGCCGTTGGTGAAGGTGCCGTGGATGTCGGGACCCTGGATCACGACGTCGCGGACTCGGCCCTGGTCAACCTCGCTCAACAGCTGCGAGAAGGCGATGTCCTGCGAGGAGGCCCGCTGGCCCGGATTCTGGAAGAGCGTGAACAACGCCAACAGCAGCAAAACAATGATGACCCAGAGGGCGAAATTGCGCAGATTGGCGTTCATCGATCTTCCTTCGTGGTCGCGCGGATCGCGGCCTCATCCTTGGGCAGACTAGAGAAAATCCCCAAGGAATCCTCTCGGTTGGACGTATACAATTTAGGTGCCGCCCCCGTCGCTGCCAAGGGAACGAGATGGGACTATTTATCCCATCTTAGGCCGATTCCCGCTGAAATAATGGCGTCGAGGCCGGGGTTTTTCCTGCCTGGTTAAGGTGTCCTGACGGCGGGCGGTCGAAACGGCCGGTGTCATGATCCGCTCTTGTGCGCCCCTCTGCGCCGCCGGACCGGCGCCGGCGCGACGTGGATACGCCCTCCGGCAAGGCTGATCAAGGCTCCCGCCAGCGTCTGCTTCAGGATGGGACGGCCATTTCTGGCTGCACGGGCGCCCACTGCAATGGCCTGATCAAGCGCGGCCAAGAGAGTTTCGACCTTGCCGAGTTCCGCCGGGCCCTCATGCCCGAGCGCGTCGATAGCCCGCAGCAGGAGCCGCAGCCGGACTTCTTCCGGCAGGCTCGCGAAGGCTGTGGCTTCGAAGCTTCGCGCGCCCGGGAGATGCGGCGCATCGCCGCGATCCCGCAGACGAAGGAAACGCTCGGCGCCGTCGGCCAGCACCTCGACTGCCGCGTTCGCCCGGGCGAGCCGCGCCGAAAGACGGACCAGCGTGCGGGCGTCGCCGCCCTCGGCTGCGAGCTGCGGCAGCAGCGCCCGCAGCCGCGGCCGCGTGAAGGCCGCGTCGCGGTTGGTGGGATCGTCCGCAAAACCGATCCTGGCCCGCTTCAGCGTCGCGATGAGCTGCGACTTCGGCACGTCGAGCAGCGGGCGCGCCAACACGAGGCCGTCGCGCGTCGAAAGGCGCGCCATCGCCGACAGCCCGGCGATGCCGCTGCCGCGGAGCAGCCGCATCAACAGGGTCTCGGCCTGGTCGTCGCGGGTGTGGGCGGTCAGCACATGGCTCGCGCCGGCCGAGCGCGCGGCCTGCGCAAGCAGGCGGTAGCGGGCTTCGCGCGCTGCCGCCGGCAATCCTGTTGTCGGCTTTGCACCGCGCCAGCGCAGGGTCCGGTGCGTCAATCCGAGCTCAGAGGCGAGCCGCTTGACCTCGCGCGCCTCGCGCGCGGCCTCTACCCGCAAGCCATGATCGACGGTAACGACGGTGAGCTCCGGGCCGCGCGCGAGGCTGCGCCGCCAGCGCGCGGCGAGCCACATCAGCGCGATCGAGTCGGGCCCGCCGGAGACCGCGAGCACCAGTGCGGGCGCAGCTTTCAGCTCGGCGAAGAGCCGCTTCGCCGCGCGTGCGGAGATCGGAGAATTGTCGTCGTCGGACATGACACTGCCTGGCAATCGTCAGACCGTTTAGCGCAGCACGATCCACCTTGTCAGCGTGTGGTGCGGCGCCTCAGCACTTCACCCGCTTCTGCTCGCGATCGACGGCGGCTTTGACACCGGCGGAGGCGCGCGGATATTTGCGGCCGACCTCGCCGAAGGCGGCGCAGGCGGCTTCCTTCTCCTTCAGCGCGGCGAGCGACTGGCCGAGCCGCAGCAGCGCATCCGGCGCCTTGGCCGATTTGTCGTACTTGGTGGTGACGGCGAGGAAGGCTTCGGCGGAATCGCGATATTGCTGGCGCTGGAAATAGCTTTCGCCGAGCCAGTATTGCGCGTCGCCGAGCAGCGGGTCACCAGGATACTTCGCCGCAAAATTCTTCATGGTCTGCTCGGCGAGCGCGTAGTCCTTGCGCTGCATGTAGCCGATGCCGAGGTCGAACTCGTCGCGCGGCGTCGCCGAGGGCGGCAGTGTCGCGAGCCCGGTGCCGCCGGCTTGCGGCGGATAACCCTGTTGCGCCGGTGGAGAGCCGGGCTGGGCCGGTGCCGCTGCCTGCGGATAGCGCCCGCCGTTGTTGGAGAGATCGAGCGGCGCCCCCGCCGGCATCGGCTGCTGACCGCCACCGAGCGCGCGCGGCGCGCCGGGCGCATTCGGTGTCTGGCTCGGGTCGAACGCATCACCACGGCGGCGCATGCCGGGCGCGCCGGGGCCCGGCTGCTCCTGAACGATCGGCGCGGGAGCCGCGATCTGCGGCTGCTCGTAATTCGGCTGCGCGGCCTGCTGCTGCTGCTGTGGAGGCTGCTGGCGATAGCCAGGGGCAACCTGGGCCGGCGGCACCGCCGCGGCGTTGGGCTGTGCCGGCGCCTGTCCGGGCGCGCCCTGCGCGCCGCCCTCGAGCGCCCGCAGCCGGTCTTCGAGCTGGCGGTTGCGATATTGCAGCTCTTCGTTCTGGCCGGTGAGCTGGCGCAGCTGGTTCTCCAGCCGCTCGATCCGCATCTCGGGGTCGCCGTCGTCCGACTGGGCGAATACGGGCGAGCACAAAGAGAGCAGCGCGGCGATCGCCACGGTGCCGTTAATTGCCTTGAATTTGGATGACATCTTGCCCTGACGACGAAAACAAAATCTGCGACGGAACATGCGACGCGCCACACTTTGAAAGGCAGTACGCCAAAAATGTGACTGGCACCACGGGGTTTCTGTCACAGATCGCTGAAACGAAACCGGCGCCCGAGAGGGCGCCGGCATATTCGGTTTCCAAAGATGAACGGCGGCTGACCGAATGTCAGGAGCTCGCGTTCAGCACGGTCACAGCGCGACGGTTCTGCGACCAGCAGGAGATGTCGTTACACACGGCCACCGGGCGCTCCTTACCGTAGGAGATCGTGCGCATGCGGTTGGCATCGATGCCGCGCGAGGCGAGGAACGAGCGCACCGACTGGGCGCGGCGGGCGCCGAGCGCGATGTTGTATTCGCGGGTGCCGCGCTCGTCGGCGTGACCTTCGATGGTGAAGGAGTAGCGCGGATAGGTCTGCAGCCACTGCGCCTGCTTCTCCAGCGTCACGATCGCCTGCGGGGTCAGATCGGTCTGGTCGCTCTCGAAGAACACGCGGTCGCCCACGTTCACGACGAAGTCCTGCTGGCTGCCCGGCGTCGCCGCGCTCGCGTTCGCGTCCATACCCACGTTCTTGTTGGCGCAGGCGCCCATCGACAAAGCGATGGCAAGCACCGCGGCCAGCTTCAATCCCTGGAGGATACGCATAGGATATTTCATTCCGGAGCCTCCACGCTCACGTTCGTCCACTGCTGTCCGGTCTACAGGGGGTTGGTTAAGCGAACGTTCCGTCAACCTTGACGGAACCTTGCCTCAGCCGGTCAAATGCCCCCAACCAGCGAAAAGCACCCATTGTGGTTAATGGGTTGTAAATGTGGCGCGAGGGTGAAGGCAAGCCGCGTTAGCCGGCAAAATCCCCGGCTCCGCTGGAATTTTGGGCGCGGGGACTCCGGCGGGAACCGGCGTGGCCCGATCAGGCCACGGTAATGGCCGGAACGAGCACCGGCCGGGACACGGCCTGGGTCTGGGCGGCACGGTCGAACAGCATCCTTCGCTCAAAGGCGCTCGAGCGCATGATGGGAAAGCGGGTCAGGACCCGCTCCCGGAGTTTTGCAAAATCGGAGGCCATCAGGACCACCTTCCTCGAATGCCAGCCGGGGAACGGACGCGGCTCGGTGAGGGTCTCATGCAGGAAGATCCGGCGATAAAACGCCTGGTGGTCGGTACGCACCATCGCCAGTCCGAGATCGGCATTGAAATGATCGCAGGCGAGATAGGCCAGCCGCAGCGTCAGATAAGGGAGCTCGTGAAACCGCTGGCTCGTGTCCGGATCTGCCGCAAAACGCGCGGGATCGACGAAAACTTCGCCTCGATCGAGGCGAGAGTTGAGAACATCGCCGAACAATTCCGTGGTGTAGGACATCCGCCGTTCTGACGTCAGGACGTGAAGGCGCAGAGAACTGCAGAGTTCTCCGTCGAGATAGATCCCGAAGATCCAGGCGTTGGGTGCATCGTCGTAAGTGTCGATGATCCGTTGAGATGCCGATGGTGAGATCAGTCCGCCGTGCAGATACGCCCTGTAGCGCATCGCGTAGACGGCATCACGGTCCTCGGGAGTTTCGATGAGGCGATAGTCGAGGCGGTCGAACAACCCCGCCCCTCGCATTTCGAGCGGCGCGCGCGGCTCGGCTCCTGACTTCATCTCATACTCCCGCCCACTCAGGGCAACTTCCGCGAGTGTGGACGAGATTAATGACTCCTTAACCGAATTGCAAAGGGTTCGAACCGTTAGGGTTAAGGATCATCGCCCGCAAAACCCCGGGAAAATACAGGGAAACATGGAGGAAATGGCGAGGGCCGGGAGTGCGACGCTAGCCGAACGACCGCGAGGAGATCGAGACGATCTGAGCGTCTCCGATGCGGCGACCATGCGAGGCGTCGAGCAATTGACGGATCCGGACGGCCGGAACGGGCCGGCTGAACAGGTAGCCCTGCCCTTCGGAGACTGTGCCGTCGGCGCTCACGAGCTCGAGCTGCTCGTTGGTCTCGATGCCCTCGACGACGACCGCCATGCCGAGATCGGCCGACAGCCGCGCCACGCCGCGGAGCAGCGTCAGCGGGCGGTCGGTGTCGATGCCCTCGAGGAAGGAGCGGTCGATCTTGACCTTCTGCATCGGGAAGTTGTGCAGGTAGCTGAGGCTCGAATAGCCGGTGCCGAAATCGTCCAGCGAGATGCGCACGCCGAGCGCGTGCAGCTGCGACAGGATATCATGGGTGAGCTGGGTATTGCGCAGCAGCGAGGATTCGGTGATCTCGATCTCGAGGCGGTGCGCGGGCAGGCCCGAGACTTCGAGCGCGTAGCGGATCTCGCTCAGCACGTCGCGCTGGTGGAATTGCTGCGGCGAGAAGTTGACGGCGACGCTGACGCCATCCGGCCACTTCATGCATTCCATGCAGGCGCGGCGCAAGATCCAGCGACCGAGATCGACGATCAGGCCCATGTCCTCGGCGACCGGGATGATGTCGACCGGCGAGACCGTGCCGCGCACCGGATGATTCCAGCGCAGCAGCGCTTCGCAGGTGGAGATCTTGCCGGTCTTCAGATTGACCAGCGGCTGGTAGAACAGCTCGAACTCCTCGTTGGCGAGCGCCTTGCGCAGGTCGAGCTCGAGGATGCGCCGGGCCTCGACGGTGGCCGCCATCTCGTCGCGGAAGAAGCAGAACGTGCCGCGGCCGTCGGCCTTGGCGCGGTAGAGCGCCATGTCGGCGTTCTTCAAAAGCGTGTCGGCGCTGACACCCTCCGGCGAGGTCAGCGCGATGCCGACGCTGGCGCCGATCTCGACCAGATGATTGTCGATGCGGTAGCGCTCGCTCAGCCGTTCGACGATGCGGCGGGCAAGGCTGGCGGCATCCTCGGCCGCATTGATGTTCTGCTGGAACACGACGAACTCGTCGCCACCGAAGCGGGCGACGAAATCCTCCGGCCGCAGCATCTCGCGCAGCCGGTTGGCCACCGCGCAGAGCAGCTGGTCGCCGCAGGGATGACCGAGCGTATCGTTGACCTGCTTGAACTGGTCGAGGTCCACGAACAGCAGCGCGGAGAGCCGGTCGGAATGACGCGAGGCCGCCAGCAAGGAATCGATCTCGTTGCGGAAATGGACGCGGTTGGGGAGCGCGGTCAATTCGTCGTAACGGGCAAGATGGGTGATCTTGGCCTCGGCATTGCACCGCTCGGTCACGTCTTCGAGCAGCAGCACTGCGCCGCCGTCGGCCATCGGCTGGACCGTCCAGGACAATGACCGATTTCTCTCCGCGTCCGGATCGACGGTCACGATCTCGTTCGCGTGCGAATTCTCGATCTCGGTGACGATCATCTCGCCGCTCGCGGCCGAGATCGAGCCCGAGCTGACGCACGCGGCCAGGATATCACGCGCGCTGATGCCGTTCCGGGCGAGATCGCTGGGGAGGTCCAGCATCTCGCTGAAGCGGTGATTCATCACCGCGAGCTGCCTGTCGACGCGGAACATGCACAGACCGTGCGGCATGTTGTTCAGGGCGGTATCGAACTGGCCCGCAAGCGCCGCTTCGCGCTCCCGAGCCACGACCGCGCGCATGAATATTCTGTGCAGATTGGCCGAGAGCTGCATGATCGCCAGCAGGAATGCGGCGCTCACGAGGGCCATGGCGATGTAGTAGGGCGTACCGTGCGACGCGAGCGCGATGACGGCGGGACCGAACATCAGGCCGGCCTGCAGATGGTATATCGACGGCCGTCCGTAGGCTCGTCCAGCGCCTCCTCCGACGATCCCGGTGGTGATGGAGAGGGCGATCATGTGGACGACGGCGTCGTCAGTGCTCACCAAAGCGAGCCCGCACCACGTTCCAATCGCACCGGCCTGGATCAGCGCGCCGATCAGGTAGCGCCTTTGCCAGAGCACGGCTTCTTCGGCGGTCAGGGTGGCTTTGCGCGGCAGGAAGCGTCGCAGATCGAACAACCGGAGAGCTCCGGCCAGGATGATCAGTGCCACCGTCGCCCAGGTCAGGTTTTGTCCGGTCCTCAGCGCCGTGATGGCGGCCCCGATGGCGACGAAGACGATACCCGCAAGCAGCGGACCGGGCGCTTCGAACAGGGAATCATTCAGCGCCGCCGACACCGGGGGCGCCGTCTGTCCTCGATCGGGTTTTCCGGTCTGGTTTGCGAACTGCATTTTGGTTTTGTACGCGCGTCCTGTTTGACGGGTACTTTTACCCAGACCAGATGAAGCCTTTCTGAGGGAACATCGTTAAAGTCGAGTTGTTTTTCGGCAATAGCGAAGCTGTTTCTGCTAGAATATCAAGCAACTAGGCAAGCCTTGCCGGGCTCAAGGTGAAGGAAAGCTTGCCGGGCACGCAGAAACCCGAAAAATCGGCGCTTCTTTTCGAAAAACATCGCGCGTTGCGGGACGCGCGCGGTCTATTGACCTGCGGTCGCGGACAGCAGCGGCGACCAGGCCGGATCGGAGGCGAAGCCCGGCGTCGGCACCTTCAACTCGTTGCGGCCGGAGATGTCGACGGAGAACAGCGACGGTCCGCCATTGCCGCCGGGATCGCGGAAGAACATCAGCACGCGGCCGTTCGGCGAGAAGGTCGGGCCCTCATTGTGATAGCCGGAGGTGAGGAGCCGCTCGCCGGAGCCGTCCGGCTTCATGACGCCGATCGAGAACTGCCCGCCGCCCTGCCTGGTGAAGGCGATGTAATCGCCGCGCGGCGACCATACCGGCGTCGAGTAGGTGGCGTTGTTGTCGTCCTTGGAGAAGGAGATGCGCTGCGCCTGTCCGCCGCCCGCCGCCATCACATAAATCTGCGACCTGCCGCCGCGATCGGACTCGAAGCAGATGCGGGTGCCGTCCGGCGAGTAGGACGGAGACGTGTCGATCGCCGGCGTGTCGGTGAGGCGCGTGGTCGAGCGCGAGCGCAAATCCATCACGAACAGGTTGGAATTGCCGCCCTGTTGCAGGCTCATAATGACGCGCTGGCCGTCCGGCGAGAATCTTGGGGCAAAGGTCATGCCCGGGAAATTGCCGACGATCTCGCGCTGGCCGGTCTCGATGTTGAACAGATAGACCTTCGGATCGCCCTGGCCGAACTCCATATAGGTGATCTCTTGCGAGTTCGGCGAGAAGCGCGGCGTCAGCACGAGGTCGGCGCCACGTGTCAGATAGCGCACATTGGCGCCGTCCTGGTCCATCATCGCGAGCCGCTTGACGCGGCGCTCCTTCGGCCCGGACTCGTCGACGAACACGACGCGGCTGTCGAAATAGCCTTTCTCGCCGGTCATCTGCTCGTAGATCTGGTCGGAGATGATGTGGGCGATCCGGCGCCAATATTCCGGCGAGGTGAAATATTGCTGGCCGGCGAGCTGCTGGCCGGTGACCACGTCCCACAGGCGGAATTCGGCCTTGAGCCGGCCGTCCGGCTGCCGCGTCATGCGGCCGGTGACGAGAGCCTGCGCGTTGAGGGTCTTCCAGTTCTGGAATTGCGGCGCGACGTCGATGTTGCTGATGCGCTCGATGAAGGCGGCCTGGTCGATCGGAGCGAACAGGCCCGAGCGCTTCAGATTGTTGGTGATGACCTGCGTGACGCCGTTGCTGACATCGCCGTCGGCTGGCGAGCCCGCCACGAAACCGGTGATCGCGATCGGGATCGGACGAAACTCCGTGGGATCGATGCGGAGCCGCCCCTGCGGAGCTTGGGCGAAGGCACGTCCGCCCCCGAGCATCGCAAGCCCCGATCCGGTCAGGGTCATGAAGCGGCGGCGGTTGATCGGTCGGACGTCATTCATCGGAAAATTCTTTTGTTCGGATATCACAGCGTATCGTTGAGGGTGAAAGTCGTCTCGATCTTCTTCCAGGTTTCGTACTGCTGCTTCGGCAAGAACGAATAGACCTGACACTGCACGATGGCACGCTTCGCGCTTTCGGCAATGGCCTGGGCAATCGACCGCGACGGTCCCCTCACCGCAACGATGATCGGCTCTGACGCCAGCGTTCCGTCGATCTTCATGGGAATGTCGATGTCAGCCGCATACTGATCTGCGTCCTGCCCGTTGTACGTGGAGTTGAAGCAACGTCTGACCGCCGTCATGAACGCGCCCCGCCAGGTCGCGACGTTGTTGTTGGCGGTTCCGGTTGTCGACCCAAGGGAAGCCGACGCGTTGAGCGCTGTCCCCGTGAGCTCGTGCCGCGTCGAATCGCGCTTGTCGAGGTCGCGAGCAATCTGTGCAGGATCGAACGTGCGTTCCTTGGGCTTTGGCTGCTGCTGCGGCTGCACGGCCGCGACCTTGGGCTGCGGCGGCTTGGGCGGCGGCTTTTTTGTCTCCAGTTTCTTCTGGAGCTCGGCGATCGGATCTTCCTTGGCCGGATCAGGCTTCTTTTCTTCCGGCTTCGGCTCTTCCTTTGGTTTGGCCTCGGCAACGGGTTTCGGCGGCTCGGGCTTCTTCTCGACCGGCTTCTCGACGGGTTTTGGCGGCGGCTCCGGCGTCGAATTGGTCTTGATCAGCTCTTTCTTCTCGGTGACCTTGCCGACGGCGTCTTCCTCGGGCTTGGCCTCGGCGATCTTCTCGACCTTGGGCTTCGGCTCTTCCTTCTTGCCGGTCTTCTGCCCGTTGGTGATTTGCGCCAGCTGATCGCTAGAGATGATGTCGATCGGAAGCGACTCTTCCGCCGGTGCGAAAGCGCTGCTGCTAAAGGTGATTAACCCCCATCCAAACACGAGGACGTGGAGGGCAATCGACGCAACGAGTGTCTTGTCGACGTTCCCCTTCACCGGCTTAGGACCCCTGATCCGCCTCGGTGACGAGCGCCAGCTTCTTGAAGCCCGCGCCCGACAACAAGCCCATCACCCTCGCCACCGTGCCGTAATCCGCCTTCTTGTCGGCACGCAGGTAGATGCGTTCCTCGAGCCCGCCGCGCGCGTCCGTGATCGCCTTCAGCTTCGGGATCAGATCGGTCAGCGCCACCTCGGCGTCGTTGATGAACACCTTGCCCTTGATGTCGACCGACATCTGCAGCGGCTTCTGGTCGTTCTGGTCGAGGCTCTTGGCCTGGGTCTGCGGCAGGTCGAGCGGCACGCCCACGGTCAAGAGCGGCGCCGACACCATGAAGATGATGAGCAGCACCAGCATCACGTCGACCATCGGCGTGACGTTGATCTCGGCCATGACCGGCTTGCGCCGGCCGCGGCGTCCGCCGCCTCCGGACGAACTGGCTACGTTCATGCCCATGGCTTGGTGCCCAATCTCGCCTTCACACTATACATACCGTCCGTCAGCCCCGCTCGTCGATCTGACGCGACAGAATGGCCGAAAATTCATCAGCGAAGCCCTCGAGCCGCTGGGCCTGCCGGTTCACCTCGGAGGTGAACTTATTGTAGAAAATAGTGGCAGGAATGGCGGCGATAAGGCCGACCGCGGTCGCAAACAGCGCCTCCGCGATGCCGGGCGCCACCACCGCCAGAGAGGTATTTTTCGACGCCGCGATCGACTGGAAGCTCGACATGATGCCCCAGACCGTGCCGAACAGGCCGACGAAGGGGCCGGCGGAGCCGACGGTCGCGAGCACGAGGAGCCGGCGTTCCAGCCGTTCCACCTCACGGGCGATCGAGACGTTCATGACCTTGTCGATGCGCATCTGCAGGCCCGCGACCGAGCGGGCGTGGCTTTCGAAAGAGCGCTTCCATTCGCGCATCGCGGCGACGAAACAGGCCGCCATGGAATGGGTCGGCTTGGCCGAGAGCGTGCGATAAAGCTCCTCGATCGACTCGCCGGACCAGAACGCCTGCTCGAACCGGTCCATCGAACGCCGGGTGCGCGCGTAAAGAAAGATCTTGTCGATCGCGATGGCCCAGACCCAGACCGAGCAGGACAGCAGGCCCAGCATGACGCATTTCACGATCCAGTGAGCCTGCCAGAACAGCGCGATCAGCGACACGTCGGCGGAGGCGGCAACCGGAAGGGCGGACTGAGCCACGTCGGCCGGATTCATCAGCAGTATCCTCTCAAGGCGATCGTTACCTATGCCCCGGTGAGCCGAATGGCGGCCGGTTCCCCAACAGCCGCGCTAGCACCGGCGCGGCCGGCAAGCCCGTTCAAAGCCTTGTCTTTCTGGGGTGCAGGGGCTTGTCCAAAGCCGTCGCCTGCATTCCCCGCCAAGATGTCAAAACTAAGGGCCTCGACTAAGCCTTTGGGCGCGACTTACCGGCTTTTACCTGACCCCGACGATGGTTAATGCGGAGTTACCGGGACCGCATTTGGCTGCGAGAAAGGTAGGCAATGCAGCGGTTTGGCAAGCTGCGGGCGCGGCGGTTGCTCACACCACGGCTTGGAGGAACCAGCTCTCGCCCCGGTGGATTATCCGGACGTTCATTTTTGGCGAGGTTTTGCCATGACCATCAACCCCAAGACGACCGCCGCCATCGGCGAGCACCCGCTCCACCCCATGCTCATCCCGTTTCCTGTGGCCTTCCTGGTCGCCGCGCCCATCGCGGACCTGGCCTTCATTGGAACCGGCGACGGCTTCTGGGCCAGGGCCGCAATGTGGCTGATCGGCGCCGGTATCGTCATGGCGCTGGCTGCCGCCGTCGCCGGCTTTACCGACTTCTTGAGCGATTCCCGCATTCGCAACCTCAACGATGCCTGGTACCACATGGCCGGCAATCTCACCGCGGTCGTGCTGGCCCTGATCAATTTCTATCTCCGCTACGCGCAAGGCGCCGAGGCCGCGATCAAGCCGTGGGGCGTGGTGCTCTCGCTGATCGTCGTCGGTATCCTCCTGTTCACGGGATGGAAGGGCTGGGAGATGGTCTACCGGCATCACGTTGCCGTCGTGGACGCCCCGGGCCAGACCAGTTCGGAGCCGGTCACGCCGCACCATGGCGGCGAGAGCCATCGGCGCGCGGCTTGAGCGAGCGGGACGTCAACGGCAGAACCGCAAACCCGGTCCCTCACCACTTCTCCTTCGAGGTCCGGACGTCGAGCTCGAACGACCAGGCCCGCTCGGGCTGGCGGTAGAGGAATTCGAAGGCATCGACGATGCCCGCGATGCTGATCAGGCTGTCCTCGCGGCCTGCGGCGTCGGGAAAGCGCGAGAAGATCTTGTCGCCGGCGATCGCGCCGTCGACCACGACATGGCCGACATGGATGCCGTCGGGCGCATATTCCTTGGCCATGGCCTGCGCCAGCGTGCGCACGCCTGCCTTGGCCGAGTTGAACGCGCCGTAGCCGGAGCGTCCGCGCAGCGAGGCGCTGGCGCCGGTGAAGAGCAATGTGCCGGTCTTCTTCGGCACCATGCGGCGCACCGCCTCGCGGCCGAACAGGAAGCCGCCGAAACAGACCACGCGCCAGGCATTCTCGAAATAATCGGCGTCCATCTCGATGATCTTTCCCGGCGTGTTGTTGCCGGCGTTGTAGATCGCGAGGTCGAGGTCTTCGCCGGCGGCATCGAACAAGGCGGTGATGTCGCTCTCTTTGGTCGCGTCCGCGACGACAGGCGTGGCCACACCGCCGGCCTTTGCGATGTCGTCCACGACCGCCTGCAACGCCGACGGCGTCCGGCCCGCGACGATCACCCTGAGCCCCTCGGCAGCAAAACGCTTGCAGAGCTGGGCGCCAAGGCCGCGGTCCGGTCCGACGCCGATCACGATTGCTGTCTTCATTGCACGCTCCGACGATTGAACGCTGATGAGGAGGTGATTGGCTCAGGCTGGGGTGAATGGCTCACGCCGCAGAAGCAGGGTCGGGACAGTTCGTCGCACGCTGCGCCTGGTCGCGTATCGTCTGCCAGAGACTGTTGTTGGTCGCCGTCGCAGCCGCCATCATCGCCGCCTCCGGTACTTTACGTACAGATCGAATATAGGCGGTGGGCAAGCCGCGCGCCACGCCACGTCAGCGGAACTGTCGCTATCCGAGCACCATGCCGCAGGTCCCCGTGAGGCTACGTGCTTGCAAGCCAGGCATCCGGGACCATATAATCGTTGAATTGTCGGCCGACGCAGCTTTGGCCGGGGGATGTTGACGCAAAAGCATCTCTTTTCGAGACCCCGCGGTGGTCAGCCATCCGCGGGTTTTTCGTACCCGGCGGCCCTCGCTGCCGACACGAGACCCCTCACCCAAGGTCACGCCTAGACATGTCGCCCAACGCGCCCGCCGACGACCAACACGACGACATCATGTACCCCTCCGCCGTGCCGTTCCTGCTGGTCCATCTCGGCTGCATTGCGGCCATCTGGTCGGGCGTCACCTGGCAGGCTCTCACGATCTGCGGCTCGCTGTATGTCGTGCGGATGTTTGGAATTGGCGCAGGTTACCACCGCTATTTCTCGCACAAGGCCTTTGCGACCGGCCGGGTGTTTCAGTTCATCCTGGCCTGTCTTGCGCAAAGTACCGCGCAGAAGAGCGTGTTGTGGTGGGCGGCCAAGCATCGGCACCATCATCTGCATTCCGATACTGAACACGATGTGCATTCGCCGCGTCAGCGCGGGTTCCTGTACAGCCATCTCGGCTGGATCTTTGACCGGCGGCACGACACGACCGACCTGGTGAAAGTCGGCGATCTCGCGGTCTATCCGGAGCTGATGTGGCTGCACCGGCTTGAGCTTCTGCCGGCCGTTGCGCTTGCGGTGCTCTGCTTCCTGGTTGCGGGCTGGTCGGGTCTGGTCGTCGGTTTCGTGTGGAGCACGGTGCTGGTCTATCACGCGACCTTCTGCATCAATTCCCTCGCGCATGTGCATGGACGCAAGCGCTACGTGACGGGCGACGATTCCCGCAACAACTGGCTGCTGGCGCTGCTTACCTTGGGCGAGGGCTGGCACAACAATCACCACGCCTACCAGAGCAGCGTGCGACAAGGCTTTCGCTGGTGGGAAATTGACGTGACCTATTACGTCCTGAAGGTGCTGTCCTGGCTCGGAATCGTCTGGAACATGAAGACGCCACCCGAGCTGGTGCTGCGCAACGAGCAGCCGCTTGGCGCACGTGTCATCAATCGTGCGGCCCGCGAGCTTGCCGGGCGGTTCGATGCGCACGCTCTCGCGCACGCGATCTCGTCCGCGCTACAGCGGGCCGAACTGGCCGCGTTGCAACTGCCGACGCTGCAGGACATCCTCGATCGTGCGCATGACGGCGTCGATGCGCTGACACACCTGCATCTGCCGAGGATTCCGACCCGCGACGAGTTTCTCGCTGAAGCCAAGGCGATGTTCGCGCGGACCCGATCACTCAACGAGATCGTCGACCACGCCTACGAGCACTTCCTGACGTCGGTCCGCGCGCAGCTCGTGACAGTGCGCTGAAGCTCGCGGGCCGCGTGGGAAGGGGTTCTATGGCGCCGCGCGGTCCTGAGCGTGGCTGTGGACGACACCGCAGACCTGGCGGCCGCAGGTGCGGAGATGACAGTCGGGATCGACGGCACAGCTGCCATAAACGAAGCTGATATAGCCGAGCACCGCGAAGGCGGTCACGCCGAGCAATAGGCGGGTGGTGAGGTCCATAAGCGCCATCCAGACATCAGCAGCGCGCCTCAATGAGACGGCGCGCGCAAGTCTTAGTGCCGGATGAAGGGATCCAGGTTCTAGCTAGCCGGCCGTTAAAACCAAACCGCCCGCCTGCGGGATGCGCAGGCGGGCGGCTCGGGCCATCAGGACTTTGGGGGCATGCGCCTGAAGGCTTTGAGAGGTGTCGGCCCCGGGCTTAGCCTTGCGGCTGGTCGGTCGGCGGCGGCGGGGTCGGACGCGTCTTGTGCTGGGCCATGAACTGGTCGAACTCTTCCTTGTCCTTGGCGTGGCGCAGACGATCGAGGAAGTTCTTGAATTCGACCTGCTCCTCCTCGAGCCGCTGCAGCGTCTCGGTGCGGTATTCGTCGAAGGCGCGGTTGCCGGAGGACGGCGGGCCGAAGCCGAAGCCGAAACCACGGCGCTCCATGCGGCCGCGCATGCGGTCCATCTTGTACTGCATCCGCTCCATCTTGTTCTGCCAGCGATCCTGGTTGCTCCAGCACGACATTCTTCTGCTCCCGAGTGTGAAAAAGAGAAGGGCGAGTCCGATCGGCCACCAGATGATGAAGCCGAGGATGGTCACGGCAATCCAGCCGGGATGCCATGGCGTATCGAGCATGTGGGGCCGCTCATACTGTTGCTGTTGGTCCGAGGGGCCGCGCCAGCGATTGACATCAGCGGTGTAGGCCATTTCCCTTCTCCATCACGGCATCTGCCGTTGTGAATGTAAATAACATTTACATAG
Organism: Bradyrhizobium sp. S3.3.6; assembly: GCF_040546905.1. Taxonomy (NCBI): domain Bacteria; kingdom Pseudomonadati; phylum Pseudomonadota; class Alphaproteobacteria; order Hyphomicrobiales; family Nitrobacteraceae; genus Bradyrhizobium; species Bradyrhizobium sp. S3.3.6. Next base: position 355,675 of record NZ_JBEPOT010000001.1, read on the forward strand.
CTAGACCATCCCGCGATTTTGTCAAGCCGGCGGCCCGACAGGTCCGCGGAATTATTTGCGCAACTTTATTTCGGTCTGCCCCAAGGACCAGCTGGAGCACCGCCGGGCGGCACGCCAGAACCGGAGGATGCCTCCGGCGGGACCGGCGGCGGCTCTGCGCTTTTCGCCTGCGGCCGGCGGTCGGTCGGGAAGCCGAGGCCGCGCAGATAGATCAGCAGCTCGGCTTCGAGCAGCTCATCCGGGGACATCGGCAGTTTTCGGCGCGCGGCATCGCCACGCGAGAACAGCGAGGCCACGCCATGCGCCATCGACCAGATGTGCAGCGCCATCATCATCGCCGGCGGACGCGGCGTGCCGGGCGGGGCGAGCGCCGCCAGCCGCTCCGCGGCAGCGCGAATAACGTTAAAAGCGCGCTCGCTTGCGGCCTGCAGCGCTGCATTGGCATCGACCGGCAGGCCGGATTCGAACATCGCGTTGTAGAAAGCCGGCTCCTCGCGGGCGAAGGCGAGATAGGCCCGGCCGACCCGCTCGAACGCAGTGACGGTGTCGGGGCGCCCGTCGTCCCAGGCTGCCGTGAGACGCGATTCGAACTGCTCAAAACCGCGCTGGGCGATCGAGGACAGCAGCTCGTCGCGGTCGCGAAAATGCCGGTAAGGCGCGGCAGCACTGACGCCGGCCATGCGCGCGGCATCGGCGAAGGTGAAGCCGGCCGCGCCCTTCTCGGCGATCAGCCCGAGAGCGGCCTGCAACAGGGCTTCCTTCAGATTGCCGTGGTGATAGCCGCGCTCGGCGCGGCCTTGCTCCTTGCGCCAGCTCATGTGAACGACCTTTACATGAGCCGGCGGTCAAGGTCACTAGCGGCGATGGGGGCTTGATCAACCCGTACTTCCACGGTCAGGCCCGGGCCGATGCGGCAGCATCGCGCCCGGACACGACGTTCTCGGACCTACATCTGCGGGAGGGCCAGCACGGGCATGACCTCGACGGCCTCGCCGGGAAAGATCGCGAAGTGCGGATGGTTCTCGAACAGTTTTGCAGCGGCCTCCTGCGAGGCAGCCCGCACCACCGTGAAACCGGTCAGCGCATTGCTGACCTCGGTGATGCCGCTCGCATCGATCTTGCGGGTCTTGCCGAGCGGACCGCCGATCTCGACGATGACGTCCTTGTGCTTCTCGACCCAGCCATGCCACGCGGCCATGCCCTCGCGCTCCCTGGCCTTCCGTTCGGCCTCGGGAAGCGCGTTCCAGGCCGCCATTTTCGACCCGCTCATGCTGCCGAGGTAGACGGCGAGAAATTTGTGTTCGGCGCTCATCGGTTCTCTCCCATGTTGATGAATGGACGACAGCCGCGCTTCCGGCGCGACCGCCGTGGTTAGGTCTTCAGATCGTCGAAACCGGCGGCGGCCGCCTGCACCTCCGGCGGAAAGTCGGACATTTCCTGCACCTGGCGGATCTCGATGATCTCATTGGCCGAGGCCGGGCACTTCTTCGCCCAGGCGATCGCCTCCTCGCGCGAGCCGACCTCGATCATCCAGTAGCCGCCCAGCACTTCCTTGGCCTCCGTGAAGGGGCCGTCGGTCACGATAGGCACGCCGGTCGCAAACGAGACGCGGGCGCCCGTCGACGGCGGATGCAGGCCGTCCAGCGTGATCAGCACGCCGGCATCCTTCAGCGCCTCGTTGTAGCGCATCATCGCGGCGACGCGTTCGGGATCGAGTTGCACATCCGCCGGCGCGATCTCGTAGCCGAGCGGGATCATCAGCATCATGAATCGCATGCGGTTCCTCACTGAGGACATAAGCGGGCCGCATGGCCCGCGCTCCCTGGTAAGACGAACGAGCTTTGACCAAGCAGACAGGGCCGTGAAAATTATTCGGAGGTCATTGCGGCGCTAGCCCCATATTCTGATCGCTCATCGTGATCCCTTGCGCGGGACCGGCTAAACTGTCATGCCGCGGATCCGAGCAAAGGACCACGTCATGACCTCCTCCCCCGCCAAAGTTGCCCTCATCACCGGCGCCGCGCGCGGGATTGGGCTGGCGACGGTGAAGCGCTTTCTCGCCGAAGGCTGGCGCGTGGTGCTGCTCGATATCGAGGGAGAGCTGCAGGCTGGCGCGACAGCGGCGTTGAACAATCCCGACAATACGCTGGCGATCACCTGCGACGTGTCGGACGCCGCCGCCGTGGGAGCTGCAATGGCCGCTATCATGAGCCGCTTCGGCCGGCTCGATGCGGTCGTCAACAATGCCGGCGTGGCCATGTTTGCGCCGGTGCTGGAGACCAGCGATGCCGACTGGAACAGGATCATGGCGGTCAACCTCACCGGCCCGTTCCTCTGCACCAAGGCGGCCGCCCCGCTGATGCGCGAGCAAGGCGGCGGCGCTATCGTCAACATCACCTCGATCTCAGCCGTGCGCGCCTCGACGCTGCGCTCGGCCTACGGCACCAGCAAGGCCGGGCTTGCGCACCTCACCAAGCAGCTCGCGGTCGAGCTCGCCTCGCTCAACATCCGCGTCAATGCGGTCGCACCAGGGCCGGTCGACACCGCGATGGCGAAGCAGGTGCACACCAGGGAAATCCGCGCCGACTATCACGACGCCATCCCGCTCAACCGCTACGGCCTGGAGGAGGAGCTCGCGGAAGCGATCTTCTTCCTGTGCTCGGAGCGTGCGAGCTACATCACCGGCCAAATTTTGGCCGTCGATGGGGGCTTCGATGCAGCCGGCATCGGCCTGCCGACGCTGCGCGGCGAGCGGCGGAACGGGTAAATCTTGCAGGGTGAGTTAGCCCTGCAGATGCGCGATGCGCATCTGCAGGGCGTAACCCACCTCTTCTCACGCGGCGACAAAAGTGGTGGGTTACGCCAGCGGACTGCGCTTCGCGCAGCCGCAGTGCTAACCCACCCTACCGGACTGCGGAACCGAGTTGGTGGAGACTTCATGCGACGCATTGCATTCGTCAAAGCCTGGATCCTCGCAACCGCCCTGCTCGCTTCTGTCCCGGCCAGGGCCGAGATCCGCATCATCCAGAGTCCCGGCGGAGAGGTCGGGCCGTTCCTCGATCTGTTCGAGAAGGTGCGCGAGAGCGGCGACCGCGTGGTGATCGACGGTCCCTGCCTGTCGGCCTGCACGCTGGTGCTCAGCATCGTGCCGCGCGAACGCATCTGCGTCACCAAGCGTGCCGTGCTCGGTTTCCATGCCGCGCGTTCGGTCGACCGGCGCGGCCTCTTCTATGCTGAGCCGGAAGCATCCGAAGCCGTGCTTGCGGCATATCCGGGCCCCGTTCGCGACTGGATCAGCCGTCGCGGCGGCCTCACCTCGCGGTTGCTGTTACTGAAGGGGCGCGACCTCGCCGCGATCTATCCGCGCTGCCGATGACAATTCGGTTGCAGGCGGCGGTGTGACCGCAATGAATCCTCCGCTGTCCGACGATTAGGCAGTTCCCGGCGATTTCGGCCCTGCCGGAGCGAAATCCGCTTAGGTGCTTCGCAACGCGTGCACAATTTACGCGGTTTCCAGCTTTTTCCCAGCGCCTATGATGATGCAGGCCAGACCGAGACCCACCCGGCTCGCGATGGCTGCGGGACCGTCATATCCCAGCAGTGGCGGCGGAATATGGTGGTTCCACTTTTTCGAGATCGGTCATTTTCAAATAGCATCCATATGGAGTCCATCGATTTTCGCTATCGCCTGTCGGATCAGGGACGGATCGTCCTCGGCCCGCTGAGTTCCGAAGAAACCCTCGAATTCGAGGAGCTGTCGCGGCGCGACCGCGAGGGCCTGATCGACCTGACGTCGGAACTGCGGCTGCTCGAGTTGTACGTCAAGTACACCGGCTCGGACGCCAAGGTCTCGCTCGCGCCGTCGGAGCCGGCTGCGCACGTGAGTGAGACGCCGCGACGACGAAGGCCGTTGCCGCGACGACCGTCACGTCAGCGCGACTTTATTGTTCCCATGATGGTCGCGGTGGGCATGAGCTTCATGCTGATCGCGCTGTTCATCAGCTGATGCATGGCGTCATGCGCCGACAACCATACGCAGTGCACAGGGAGCCGTGGCCGTCTACTGAAAAACGACCTGCACCACCGGCGCGAGCTTCACGCTGGCGCAGATCAGCATTCCCCACAGAGCAAAATTGATTTGTAGCGCCGCCGCCATCGGTCGCTCCCTTCCAAGTCACGCCCCACCCTAATTTGTAGGTATTGTGAACAAAGTTAGCGATTCGGGCGCGAAGTTCACAGCCTAATCTTGCGCCAGTTGTTGTGCGATGCAATTCGCTTCATGTCACAAACCCGCTCGCGCTGTTCTCGCAAAGTGAATCGAGCGCACGAATCTCCTTTCGGCCATGCCGGTGTCGTCGTTTTCCCTTAAGTCCCGGGTAAGCGTCGCGATGCAAAGTTTTCCACGCGGATTTGCGTGGCGTAGCGCACGGCAGGTTCGGCATGGCTCGACATATTCTCGTCTTGCTCAGTTTTTGCGCAGCGCTCGCGGGATGCGCAAGCGCGCCGGCGGCGGAGCGTCGTCCGATCGCGTGGGACGGACTCGGTCAGGATCCCAATCGTTCTGCTGTCACAAAACGCCGCCTTGCGAATCACTCAGCACCTGAGAGCGATCCCAATGTTGAGCGGCAACGGGTGCTGGCCAGGCTGCGTCCCTATTCCGACGCATGGTGGGCCGTGCAAGACGAGATCGAGGCCGAGAACGACAGGCAACTCGGCTCGAAGCTCGTGATCTGCCGCAGCTGCGTGACGCAGCCGCCGGGAGAGGACGTGACCGGATCGATCCGCTGACGAGGCGCGCGCTCCCTCTCTCAAGACAATCGAGAGAGGAAGCGGCAGCCTAGGGAATCAGCCGGGCGTTGCGCTCACATTCCTTCGGCGGGGCAGTTCACCATCCAGGGAATGCCGAACTTGTCGACGCACATGCCAAAGCCCTTGGCCCAGAACGTCTTGCTGAAGGGCATGGTGACGGTGCCGCCGTCGGCAAGCGCGTTGAACTTGCGCTCACCCTCCGCGGGGTCCGCGACCGTGACCGAGATCGAAAAGCCCTGCGGCTTTTGAACATGCTCGGGCGGCGAGTCTGAGGCCATCAACACGCTACCGTCGGGCAGCGACAGCCGCGCATGCATAATTGTCTTCTCGCGGCCGGGCGCGGCGGGCATGTCCGACGGCGCGTCCGACGCCCGCATCATGGCGTCGATCTTGCCGCCCAAGATCTTGGCGTAGAAGTTGAATGCCGCTTCGCAATTGTCCTGATAGAACAGATAGGGATTGAGCATCGTTTCTCTCCTCTTCGCTTGCTTGTCTTCGCTTGCTTGTCTTCGCTTCCTTGGCAGTTCCTTGGCAGTCCCTTGGGGCGGTGGCTGGTGCTACTTCTCGGTGAGCTTCTTCAGGCTGGCGAGGCCGGCCTCGAAGTCCTTGCCGATCATGGTGTCCATGTTGATGAAGACCTGCATCACCTTGGACATGAAGGGCGCCGGACCGTACATCGCCCACGTGACCAGTGTGGCATCGCCTTGCGGCATAAAGGTGAACTCGGCGGTGTTGTGGCCCTCGAAAGGCCGTTCGAAATCGAGCTTGATGCGGAGTTTCGACGGCGTGCTCGCCTCGAGGATTTCCATATGGCCGGCGCCGACATTGTTGTTGCCGTCCCAGGCATAGGTCGCGCCCTTCCCTGCCGCGGTTCCTCCGAAGGCGCGCTTCATGGCGGGGTCGCGCCCTTCATAGGGCGACCAGCTGGTCCAGAAGTGGAAATTGGAGACCAGCGGATAGATCGCCTCGGCCGGCGCCTTCAGCGCGAGCGAGCGCTCGACACGAAACGTGTCGGGTTTGGTGAGGGCGAAAACGAGGATGCCCGCGATCCCAACCGCGAGCAGGACAGCGACGATGGCAATGGCTTTGCGCATGAAGGACTCCCTGGATATGGGATTAAGACGAAGGGAGACGGCGGGAACCGACAATCGGCGGGACGAAATTTTGGGCCGTCACTTTGACCGTCGCTTGGCCATCACTTGGCCTTCGCGCCCTGCCTGGCGCCGCCATTGGCTCCCTTCGGCTGGCTGTCCCGGATCAGGCGATCAATGTGCATGCGGATGTGGGCGGCCTCGGCCGAGGTGTTGGCCAACGCGATGGCGCGGTCGAAGGCGATGCGGGCTTCGTCGTTGCGCCCGAGCTGCATCAGGAAAGCGCCGCGCACGCCGTAAAAATGAAAGTAGTTGGCAAGTTTTGGCGCCAGCGGCTCGATCAGGTCGAGCGCGGCCTGCGGCCCGCGCACCTTGGAGACCGCGACCGCGCGGTTGAGCGTCACCACCGGCGAGGGCTGCACCACTTCGAGCGCACCGTAGAGCAGGTCGATCTGGGTCCAGTCGGTCTCCTCCGGCGTCGCCGCACGCGCATGCAGCGCGGCGATCGCGGCCTGGATCTGGTAGGGCCCGCTGTGGCGATGGCGCATCGCCTTGTCGATCAGCGCGAGGCCCTCCGCGATCATGGTGCGGTTCCACAGCGAGCGATCCTGGTCGTCCAGGAGAATGAGCGAGCCGTCCTTGGCGAAGCGCGCGGCGCTGCGCGCGTGCTGCAACAGGATCAGGGCAGTCAGGCCCATGATCTCGGGCTCGCCCTGGAACAAGCGCAGCAACAACCGCGCCAGCCGGATCGCTTCCTCGCACAGCGGCTTGCGGATCTCGGCAGTGTCGCCGCTTGCCGAATAGCCCTCGTTGAAGATCAGATAGATCATCGCGGCGACACCGGCGAGGCGTTCGGAACGCTCGATCGCGCCGGGCGTTTCGAACGGCGTTCCGGCTTCCGCGACTTTCGCCTTGGCGCGGGTGATGCGCTGCTCCATCGCCGCATCCGAGACCAGGAAGGCGCGCGCGATCTGCTTCACGGTCAGGCCGGAGACGATGCGCAGCGCGAGCGCGATCTGCTGCGTCGCCGGCAATTGCGGATGGCAGCAGATGAACATCAGCCGCAAGATATCGTCGCGGTAGTGCGAGCCGTCGAGCCGTTCGGCGAGCGCCCCTTCGGCGTCGTCGAGATCCGAGATCGCCTGGTCGTCCTCGGGCAGCGGCTGCTGCTTGCGGGTACGGCGCACCTCGTCGATCGCGACGTTGCGGCCGACCATGATCAGCCAGGCTGCGGGATCGCGCGGCGGCCCGTTCTGCGGCCAGGTTTTCAGCGCGCGCAGGCAGGCGTTCTGAAACGCCTCCTCGGCCGTATCGAGATCGCGAAAATAGCGCAGCAGCGCACCCACCGCCTGCGGACGCGCCGAGGTCAGCGCGGTCTCGATCCAGCCGGTATCGGCCTCGCTCACGCCGAAATTCCTCCGGGCCGGAATACGCCGACGGGCCGCACCTCATAGGCGCCGCCGGGATTGGCCGCGCCGAGGTCGCGCGCGACGTCGAGCGCCTCGTCGAGGTTGTTGCAGTCGACGATGTAGAAGCCGAGCAGCTGCTCCTTGGTCTCTGCATAGGGGCCGTCGAGCACCAGCGGCGGGTCTTCCTTGCGCAAGGTCGCCGCCGCCGTGGTCGGCAGCAGCCGGGCCACCGGCCCGAGCCGGCCCTGCTGCGTGAGCTTATCCTGCACCACGGCGAGCTTCTTCATCACGGCCTCGTCCTGGTCCTTGCTCCAGGAGCCAACGAAGTCCTCGTCGTGATAGCAAAGGATCGCATAAAGCATGGGCAGCACCTTCCCTGAACGCTTGTTTTAAAGACGATCCACTATGCCCCGCCCCGACAGGGCTGCGGAAAAAATTTGCGAGAAAAATCCGGCAGATCGTGCCAAGGAGAGCCTTCAAAAGCGGAACCTTATGAGGCACTTCGAATGACCCTGGGCATACTGGCCGTCCTGATCAACAGCACGCAGCAGAACTGGCTGCCGGAGCGCTGGAAGGCCCGATTCGACGCGGTCTGCGGCGGCCGCCGCGTGGTGCTGCTGCCGGATGCCGGGCTCGATCCCGCCGAGATACACTATGCCGCGGTGTGGAAGCCGGTACCGGGCGACCTCGGCTCTTTCCCCAATCTGCGGGCGATCTTCAATCTCGGCGCCGGTGTCGATGCGCTGATGGCGGACAAGAGCCTGCCCAACGTGCCGCTGGTGCGTGTCGCCGTGCCCGACCTCACCAACCGCATGACCGAATATGTCGTGCTGCACGTGCTGATGCACCACCGCCAGGAGCTCTACCTGCGGGACTCGCAGCGCGCGAAACGCTGGGAGCCGAAATATCAGTGGCCGGCGAGCGCGGTCACGGTCGGCGTCATGGGCCTCGGCACGCTCGGCGCAGACGCGGCCGATGTGCTGCGGCAGCTCGGCTTTCGCGTCGCCGGCTGGAGCCGCAGCCCGCGCTCGATCGAGGGCGTCGAGTGCTTCCACGGCACGGCCGGAATGGATGCGTTCCTGCGCAAGACCGACATCTTGGTGTCGCTATTGCCGCTGACGCCTGACACAAACGGCATCCTCAACCGTGACGTCTTCACAAAGCTCAACCGTGCGAGCCCGCTCGGCGCGCCGGTGCTCATCAATGCCGGCCGCGGCGGCTTGCAGAACGAAGCCGACATCCTGGCCTGCCTCGACGACGGCACGTTGGGTGCGGCCTCGCTCGATGTCTTCGTCCAGGAGCCGCAGCCGAACGACAGCCGGTTCTGGACCCATCCCAAGGTCATGCTGACCCCGCACAACGCCGCCGACACCGACGCGGATGCGATCTCGGCCTATGTCGCCGAGCAGATCGCAAGGTTCGAGGCGGGTGGCGCGCTGGAGAATGTCGTGGATCTGGGGCGGGGGTATTAGGGCTCCTCAGCGTCTCTACCTCACACTACCCCGTTCTCCACCTCGTTCACGCTCTCTTAGCGAGAAGTTGATAGGCATTGTTAATCAACGCTCAACGAACGAGTCGGACATGCGCGCGAGCCTCGGCCTCAGGATGCGGATTACGGTTGCGCTGGCGCTGACGGCGGCGGCGACCGCGCTGATTGCCGTACTCGGGGCCATGTGGATCATCGCGGGCATCATCGACCGCGCCGACCAGCGCGAGCTGCGCAGCCATTATGATGCGCTGCTGTCGCGGATCGCGGAAGAGTCCCATCGCGCCGCCGCCATGAGCGCCGTCGTGGCCGCGATGCCGGCGACGCAGGAGGCGATGGCCAAGCAGGATCGCGAGGCGCTGGTGCGCTTGTTCGGGCCGGTGTTTGCCGCCACCAATTCGGAATACGGCGTCGAGCAGTTCCAGTTCCATACGCCGCCTGCGACCTCCTTCCTGCGCGTGCACCAGCCGGCGAAGTTCGGCGACGACCTCTCAAGCTTCCGCAAGACGGTTGTCGACGCCAATCAGGAGCACAAGGTCGTGATCGGCCTCGAAGGCGGCGTCGCCGGGCTCGGCATCCGCGGCGTAGTACCGATTGCACAAGCCGGCAAACATCTCGGCTCGGTGGAATTCGGCCTGAGCTTCGGGCAGTCCTTCCTCGACGATTTCAAGCTCAACCGCCACGTCGACATCGCCTTCCATCTCGCCGATGGCACGGGCTTCAAGCTGTTCGGCGGCACGCTGAAGGGCAAGAGCTTCTTCGACGCGGCAGATTATGGCCGCGCCGCCGGCGGCGGGTTCACCGTGAAGCAGGGTAAGCTCGACGCGACGCCGATCGCCGCGCTGCTCGGGCCGATCAAGGACTTCTCCGGAAAACCGCTCGGCGCCGTCGAGCTGGTGATGGACAACGCCGATTACGTGGCCTCCGCCGACCGTGCGTGGATGCTCGCAATCGCCATCGCCGCGCTCGGGCTCGTGCTGGCTGCGATCGTCGGCTATCTCATTGCCCGCGGCATCTCGCGGCCGATCCTCTCCATCACCAGCGTGATGCGCGAGCTCGCCGACGGCCGGCTCGACGTCGCGGTCCCCGAAAGCAAGGCAAACGACGAGGTCGGCGCGATGGTGAAGGCGGTCGCGGTATTCCGTGACAACGCCGTCAATTTCAGCAAGCTCCAGGCCGATCAGCTCGAGGCCAAGGCGCAGTCGGAGGCCGAGAAGCGGCGCGCCTTTGCAGCGCTCGCCAACAATTTCGAGGCCAGCATCCGCGACGTCGTCACCACGGTGTCCTCGGCCGCGGTCGAGATGGAGCACACCGCGCGCTCGATGTCCGATATCGTCGAGCAGTCGCGCAATCGGACCCGTGCGGTGTCGTCGGCCTCGGCGCTCGCCTCGGAGAACGTGCAGACGGTGGCGGCCGCAGCGGAAGAGCTGTCCTCGTCGATGACCGAGATCAGCCGCCGCCTTGCCCATGCGACCGAAGTGGTGGGCAAGGCCGCCAGCGACGGCCGGCAGTCCAACGAACGGGTGCAGAGCCTGGCAGAGGCCGCGCAAAAAATCGGTGACGTCGTCTCCTTCATCAATGGCATCGCCGGGCAGACCAATCTGCTGGCGCTGAATGCGACGATCGAGGCCGCGCGCGCGGGCGAAGCCGGTCGCGGCTTTGCGGTGGTCGCCTCCGAGGTCAAGGCGCTCGCGACCCAGACCGCGAAGGCGACGGAAGAGATCGGCGCGCAGGTGACGGCCGTTCAGGGCGAAACCACCGGCGCCGTCGAGGGCATCCAGTCGATCTGCGCGACGATCCAGCAAGTCGACGAAATCTCCGCCGCGATCGCGGCAGCCGTCGGCCAGCAAGGTACGGCGACGCAGGAGATCGCGCAGAATGTCCAGCAGGCCGCCGCGCGCACCAGCGAGGTCTCGCAGAACATCGCCGGCGTCACCGACGGCATCGCCGCCACGGGCACGGCCGCGGAAGAGGTACTGGTCTCGGCGATCGAGCTGTCAAAGCAGTCGCAGCGCCTGCGCGACGAGGTGGATCGTTTCCTCGCACAGATCCGGGCAGCGTAACGGGGCTAAGGCTTAAGCTTGGCTCCCACCATCACATCAATTGCGCCATTCACAATGGCCTCCAGCTCCTTGCGCGAGACGCGCGCGCGGGAGCGGATAGCAATCGAGTGCACAGTTGCGGATGCAAGCTGCGCCAGCACGACCGGATCGGCACTCTCCGGCAGCTCGCCATTCTCCCTGGCGCGGCGAAAGCAATTCGCAAAAGCCTTGTCGAGATCGGTCAGCCCCTCCAGCACCATGGCGCGAATCTCGGGATCGCCGACCGCTTCGGAGGCCGCCGTCACCACGGTAAAGCAGCCGCGAGGACCGGTTTCGCCGGAGAGATAGATGTTCAGCGCGCATGCGAAGATGCCCTCCAGGCGCTGACGCACCGGCATCTCCTCGCGAAAGATCTCGGCCATCGAGGCGCGCGCGTCGTCGCGGTAGCGCTGGTAGCTCTTGATGTAGAGCTCGCGCTTGTCGCCGAAGGCGCCGTAGAGGCTCGGCCGGTTCATGCCGGTGGCCTCGCTGAGATCGTCGAGCGACGTCGCGGCAAAACCCTGCCTGCGAAACAGGTCGAGCGCCTTGCCGAGCGCGACATCGGGCTCGTAGGCGCGCGGCCGGCCGCGGCGCTTGGGTTCGCCGCGGCGCTCGGGCGCAGTGGCAGCAGCTGGCGGCTTCGATTTTTGTACCATGTCGCAAGTTAATCCTTGACCGCACCCATAATATGCAAGATGGTACAAAAATCAATCTGGCCAGGTTGAGCGACACTCACAAAGAGAATTGCCCAAGGAGGCCCACGATGGATCTTTATTTCTCCCCGCTCGCCTGCTCCATGGCGACGCGCGTCGCGCTCTATGAAGCCGGCGCCGAGGCGAATTATCTCGAAGTCGATCCGCCGACCAAGAAGGTGCTCAACGACGGCTCCGACTTTCGCACCGTCAATCCGATCGGCCTGGTGCCGACGCTGCGCACCGACGAGGGCGTGGTGCTGACCGAGAACGCCGCGATCCTGCAATATGTCGCTGACCGATTTCCGCAGTCCGGCCTTGGCGCGGCGGCGGGCATCGATCGGACGCGCTTACATCAATGGCTCTGCTTCATCGGCACCGAGCTGCACAAGGGCCTGTTCATCCCCGTGCTCGACCGCAAGGCGCCGCAGGAGGTCAAGGCCTATGTGCTGGAGAAAAACCTGTCGCGGCTCGACTATCTCGATAACTACCTGAAGGGCCGCGACTACCTGCTCGACCATTTCAGCGTTGCCGACGCCTATCTCGTCACGGTCATCAACTGGACCATGGCGACGCCGCCGATCGAGCTCGCCAAATGGCCGAACGTGAGGGCCTATTACGAGCGGCTACGGACGCGGCCCTCGATCGCGAAAGCGATCGCGGAGGAGTTCGAGCTGTACCAGGTCGAGCAGGCGCGGAAGAAGGCGGCGGCGTAGCGACATTCGGACTCCGTCCCGGCCACCCCGGCCGGGGCGGCGACAGAAACATCGCGTCTGCTCTCGACCGCGCCTGGCACCCGCAGCTACCTCGGCGCTTGCAGTATGACCCCATAGCGGCCGTATATCCGATCGATCGTGCCTTCGTTCCGCAGCCGTTCCAGCGCTCCATCGATGGCTTCGCGCAACGCATCGTCCGGACGGACCATGCCGACGGCGACGTTCCAGTTGAGATCAGCCACGCTCTCGTCGCGATCCAGAATGCGGAGCGCCTTGTCCGGATGCGTCAGATTGAAATAGCTCGCCGCCGTGGGCGTGACCGCGGCAGCGTCGATCTCATGGTTCGACACGGCGTCGAGGCTGTCGCTCTCGAAGCCGAAGGTCGATGTGGGCACGTGCCGCTGACCGATGATCATGGCTGCGACGGATCCGACCTGCACCCCCACCTTGGTATGCTGGTTGAGGCCCTGGAACGAGGCGAGCGTGCTGGATGACGGCACGGCGAGTGCGACGCCCGTTCGATAATAGGGCTTGGAGATCCTCAAGCGGGTTTCGCCTTGCGCTTCACGGTCGGCGATAACGTCCAGAACAATGTCGCAGCCCGCGCTACGCATTTGGTACTGCGTGATGATCCAGTCGAGCCGCAGCGAGACACCGAGTTCGCGTGCCAGCGCCTGGCCCAACTCGACCTGAAAGCCGGGCGGATCGCCGGCCTTGCGCGCAAAGGGAAGCGAGTTGGGATGCGCGCATAGCCCGATCTCGCCACTCGAGCGGATCGCGTCCAGGGTTCGCGCCTGCGCCGGTCCCGATAGAATGATGGTGGCACAAACGATGACCGGGACAATTGCCTTCATTACGCGTCCTCATTTGGATGGATAGGGTTCTCGGCGGCTCAGCCCTCGTGCGGCTTGAGTTGCCGGATGTATGTGATGATCTGGTCGATCTGCGCGTCGCTGAAGGTCTCGCCGAATGCGGGCATCGCACCTGGCTTACCGTTCTTGATGCGGCTGCGAAGATAATCATCGTCGTGGGTCGTATTCATGAGCTGCGGCCCCTTGCCGGCCGCGCGCCCCCCATCGGAATGACACCAGCCACAGGTCGTTGCAAACAACTGCCCGACGTCGAACGTCTCCTCGTTCGGCGCAGGAGTGGCGGACTGCGCATGGACCGGCACGGCACATGCCACCGAGACGGCCAGTGCCGCCGGCAGCAACGTCATTTTCCCCAAATTCGATTTCACGGGGTCCCGCTCCGTTTTTCGCAAAGCCTCATCAGGCACTGAAATGCGTGGGGAGCGGGAGTGTCCCCGCTCCCCGACAGGTCCTCCGAGCGACCTATTTCAAGCTGTAGACGATCAGCGCGCCATCGTCGCGCGGCATGCTCTTGTAGACGCCGCCGAAGGTCGGCGCGTAATCGTCCGATGCCATGCCGCCAAAGCCGGCGGTCACCGCGATATACTGCTTGCCGCCGGCGGAGTAGCTGATGATTCCGCCCTGATGGCCGGTGCCGTCAGAGTGATTCCACAGCTCGGTCCCGGATTCGGCATCGTAGGCATGAACTGTGCCCCGCGAATCCGGCACGAACACGAGATTGCCTCCGGTCGACAAGACGCTTCCGAGCGGTGGCTCAGGGTAGCGGACTTCCCACTTCTTGGCGCCGGTGATGGGGTCGCGCGCGTCGAGATGGCCATAGATTTCACCGCCAGGCGGCGGCGCGATCTTGAAGTCGGCGCCGATGTTGAGCTGAGCCTGAGGAGCAACGATCGGAGTCGTCTTCAGAACCTCGAGCGTCATGCACCATTCCTGGCCGAGCTTGTAATAGAGCCCCGTCTTCGGGTTGTACGACCCGGCGTTAAAGCTCACCCCACCGGAAATGTGCGGGCACAACGGCTCGGAAACCTTGCCGGCGGAGAAGTCGCGACGACCGATCAGCTCACCCGTCTTGGGATCAATGTCCTTCACAAAATTGCTGTTCTGGGTGATCCGCCAGACGTTCTTCAAACCGAGATTGCGGTCATAGACGAAGATGTAGCCGCTCTTGTTCGGATGAACCACGTACTTCTGGCCGTCGCGCTCGAGCATCACGAACTCGCCGACCGCGCTGTCGAAGTCCCAGGCGTCGTGCGGCAGTTCCTGATGGTAGAATTTCAGCTTGCCGGTATCGATATCGAGACCGATCACCGAACTCGTATAGAGATTGTCGCCGGGACGCGCACCTTGCGTCTTGTAATCAGCGCCTGACCAATCGTAGAGCGGCGCCGGGTTTGCGGTGCCCCACAGGATGGTGCCGGTCTCGGAATCGTAGGTGCCCGGCATCCAGCCGCCACCACCGCCGGTCCGCCAGGAATCGCTGCCCCAGGTCTTCATGGCCTCGTCGGTGCCTGCGACCGTCAGGAACTCCCACTTCTTCTTGCCGGTGGCGGCATCCACAGCGAAGATCGGGCCACGGCCCGGCCATTCACCACCTTGCGCGCCGATAATCACGCTCCCCTTCGCGTAAAGCGGCGCGCCGGTGAAGCCGACCGTGAGCTTCTGCGAGTCGATCAGCTTGGTGTCCCAGAGGACCTTTCCCGTCTTCGCATCCAGCCCGATGAGACGACCATCCATCGTACCGACGAAGACCTTGCCTTCACCGAGAGCTACGCCGCGGTTGTAAGGAGAGTGGGTCTGTCGGCTGATCAGCGCCTCATCCAGCTCCGGAAAGAACGACCAGATCACCTCGCCCGTCGTGCCGTTCAGCGCAAAGACACGGCTGTAAGAACCCGAGTAATAGAGCACGCCGTCGGCCACGAGCGGCATTGACTGCAGGCCACGCGTCGATCGTCCGGGAATGTGTATCCAGGCTACGCCCAGATTGCCGACATTATTCGCATTGATCTGCGCGAGCGGGCTGTAGTGATAGGATTTGTATGAACCGTGATAGGTGAGCCAATCGTTCTGACCGCCGGCCTCGATCCGGGCCGTATCCACGGTTTGAGCCAACGCCGCCGACGCCGCAAGCGTCGCGCCGACAAGAACAGGTAAACCCGAGTTAAGCCACTGCTTCCTCATATGCACTTCCTCCCGCTTTCGTGTTTATTGATTGCGTGATGAGCACCGCTGCGAGGGGCGTTTGCAGTTCAGTACGCGTCGATTGCTCTCCATCGGACATGATCTGCCAACGAATATCCCCGCCTTTCGGCGCATATCGCCAAAGGAGTTACGTTCAACGGAGTGATTGCTATTGCGCTTCTGCTCGCAGGCATAGCGTACGCCGGAACGCAGGGAGTGCAAAGACGGAACGCATGCGCGGCGCGAATTCGACGCGCGACGGCCCATTTGAAACGGCAGCGGCACTGACCGTTTCGTCTCAATCGACCAATCCCGGACTGACGCGGGTTAGCCGTAAAGCACTTTCGGCACCATCATGGCGATGCTCGGCCAGGTCGTCGGCAGCAGCACGAAGTCGATCATCATGATGAGATAGAGCGGCGCGACACAGGCGATGGAGTCGAGTCACCTCACCCCGCACGCCCATAGATCGCCGCGGCATTGTCTGAAGACACCAATCCGCTTTCGAGGTCGTCGCGCACGCTTTCTGGCATACGCTCCCGGGGATCGCCGATCCCGGCGCCACCCGGCGTCATCACCACCAGGCGATCATCGCGCGGCACGGTCTGAAAGCCCTTGCCACGCATCTTCTGGCCGGACTTCAGGCCGACATAACCAGCCTCGCCGTTCTGGCCGCCATCGCGTCCGCGTGGCGGATGGTCGATGCGATCGAAGGCAGCGAGGATGTCGAAGGGCGCATCGATGCCGGTGCCGACCTCGATGATCTGGCCGAGGCCGCCGCGGGTGCGTCCTGCCCCGCCGGAATCCGGGCGCAGCTCCTTGCGCCAGAAGATCAGCGGCGTCTGCGTCTCCGCGATCTCGACCGGCGTGCCGCGCACGCCGCTGGGATAGGCGGTGGCCGACAGCCCGTCCTTACCGAAGCGCGCGCCGGTGCCGCCATTGCTGGTGACAGCCATCGAGAACCCGTAATTGCCGCCAGCCCCCGAGCGGGTCTGTCCGCGCACATTGAGATTCCACAGGCACGAGGTACCTTCCGCCGGCACGCGCTCGGGAATGATCTGGCGCAGGCAGCCGAACACCACGTCGGGCAGCATCTGGCCGACGATGTGACGCGACGCCACGGGCGCCGGCTTCGGCGCATTGAGGATCGCGCCAGCAGGCGCCGACACCGTCAGCGGCGAGAGCGAGCCGGCATTGTTCGGGATCTGCGAGGCGACGACACAACCGAGGCCGAACACGGTATAGGCCGTGGTGTAGGAGAGCGGCACGTTGATGCCGAACTTCGAGGCGGCCGAGGTGCCGTCGAAATCGACGTGAATGCCAGTATCCGAGATCGTCAGCGTCGCCGCCAGCGTGACCGGCGCGTCATAGCCGTCGACCACCATGCTGTTGCGCCACGTCCCCTTCGGCAGCTTCGCGATCTCTGCCAGCACCGCCTCGCGCGAGCGGTCGCAGACGTAGTCGCCGAGCTCGTCGAGCGTCTCGATCTCGGATTCGGTCATCATCTCGACCAGGCGCTCGCAGCCGACATCGTTGCAGCCGGCGAGCGAATAGGTGTCGCCCTCGGTATCGATCGGCAACCGCGTGTTGGTGCGGATCATCGCCATCAGCGTCTCGTTGACGACGCCCTGGTCGATCAGCTTCAGCATGGGGATGTAGAGCCCCTCCATGAACACGTCGGTGGCATCAGGCCCGAAGCCGATACCGCCGATGTCCATGAGATGGCTGGTGCAGGAGAACAGCGCGACGATTTTGCCGTCCTTGAAGCAGGGCGTGGTGACGACGAAGTCGTTGAGATGGCCGGTGCCCATCCAGGGATCGTTGGTGATGTAGGCGTCGCCTTCCTTCATCGTCTCCAGCGGGAAATGATTGATGAAGTGCTTGACCGATTCCGCCATCGAGTTGACGTGACCGGGCGTGCCCGTCACCGCCTGCGCCAGCATTCGCCCCCTGAGGTCGAACACGCCGGCGGAGAGGTCGCCGCATTCGCGCACGATGGGGCTGAAGGCGGTGCGCAGCAGCACCTGCGCCTGCTCCTCAACCACGGCGATCAGCCGGTGCCACATGATCTGAAGGTCGATCAGGCTCGCGCCACTTGCCTTGCTCATGATCAGGCCGCCTTTCGTTCCATGACGATGCTGCCGGCACCGTCGATATGGGCGTCAAAACTGTTCGAGACGAAGGTGGAGGTCTCGTCCTCGGCGATCACGGCAGGACCCGCAATCGTCGCGCCCGGCGCCATGTCCTCGCGGCGATAGAGCGGGATCTCGATCAGCTTGCCTGCGCGGCCGTCGAAGAATCTGCGGCTGCCGGAGGCTTTACTTGCGGGCTTGCGTGTCACGGCCGCAACCGTGGGCGGATTGCGCGCTTCGGTGGTCGCGAGCACCGACCAGCTCAGCACCTCGATCGCCGCGCCCGGGATCGGACGCTCGAACATCGCCGAATAGTCCGCCTCGAATTTTTGGCGCAGGCCGGCGAGATCGGCTGATGTCAGCGGCCGGTTCGGCAGCTCGACGGTGATCTCGTGGCCCTGGCCGACATAGCGCATGAAGGCCGCGCGACGTTCGCGCACCAGTTGGCCGGCAGCGCCGGGCTCGACCAGCGCACGTGCTTCGGTCACCATCTCCTGAAGCAGGTCGGAGACCGCGCCCGTGTCGAAGTCATCGAGCCGGACGTGGCGGCTACGCACGAGTTCATAGGCGATGGGAGCCGCAAGGAATCCGACCGCCGAACCGACGCCGGCATTCGAGGGCACGATCACCCGGGAGACACCGATCTTCTCGGCGACGCGCGCGGCATGGAGCGGCGCGGCACCGCCAAAGGCGATCAGCGTGTGCTGGCCAACGATCTCGCCGCGTTCGACCGCGTGCACGCGCGCAGCGCTCGCCATGTTCTCGCAGACGACCTCGTGCACGGCATAGGCCGCAGTTTCCGCCGACAAGCCAAGCGGCTCGCCGACGCTGCGTAGCAGCGCTTGCTTCGAAAGCTCTGAATCTAGCTTGATCGTGCCGCCCGCAAAAGCATCGGGATCGATCATGCCGAGCGCAACGTCGGCATCAGTCACGGCCGGACGCTGGCCGCCGCGGCCGTAGCAGGCCGGTCCCGGTTCAGAAGACGCACTCTCGGGGCCGACGGTGACACGCTTCATGGCGTCAACATGGGCGATCGAGCCGCCACCGGCGCCGATCTCGACCATCTCGATCACGGGGATGCGCACCGGCAGGCCTGAGCCTTTCAGGAAGCGCGCGGCGCGATCGACCTCGAACACGCGCGAGGTCTCGGGTTGATATTTTTCGATCAGGCAGATCTTTGCGGTGGTGCCGCCCATGTCGAAGGACAGCACCTTGCTCTCGCCAAGACGCGCCGCGATCTGCGCCGCAAAAATCGCGCCGCCGGCAGGGCCGGATTCGACAAGACGCACCGGAAAGCGCCGCGCCGTCTCGATCGAGGTGACACCGCCGCCGGAGGTCACGAGATAGATGGCACCGCGATACTGCTCGACCTGCAAGGCATCGGACATGCGGGCGAGATAGCCGTCGATCAGCGGCTGCACATAGGCGTTGGCAACCGCAGTCGAGGTGCGCTCATATTCGCGGATTTCGGGGCACACGGCGGAGGACACCGTCACGGAGATGCCGGGCATCTCCTCACTGATGATCGCAGCCGTGCGGCGCTCGTGCTCGGGATTGGCATAGGAATGCAGGAATGCGATCGCGACGCTTTCGACATTCAGCTCACGCAATTTCGGCGCGAGCGCGCGCACGGCTGCTTCATCCAGCGGGAGGCGGACCGCGCCGTGCGCGTCGATGCGCTCTGGCACGGTGAAGCGCAGGCTGCGCGGCGCCAGCGGCTTCGGCTTGTCGATGCCGAGGTCATACTGGTCGTAACGGCTCTCGGTGCCGATATCGAGCACGTCGCGAAAACCGTCGGTCGCGATCAGCGCGGTCTTGGCGCCGCGCCGCTCGATGATGGCGTTGGTCGCGAGCGTCGTGCCGTGGATGAACACGTCGATGTCGCTGATATGCGCGCGCGCATCGGTAAGGATGAGCCGCATGCCATCCAGCACCGCCTGCTCCGGCCGCTGCGGCGTTGTCAGCAACTTGCGCGTTTTGCGCACCTCACCCACGTCCAGCACGATGTCGGTGAACGTGCCACCGATATCAACGGCAAGCCGCATTTCGGCTCCCTCAAACATTCCAAAATTCTCCGTGCTGATCGTCAAGATCGGGGTGAAAACGCAGCAAATTTCATGCCATCGAGCGTGCCGGCGACGCTGCGCCCGGTTATTCTGCTTGGCACCCATGCAATAGGCAAGACGTGTTCGCTTCGCGCGAGTTCAGAGCAGGAATGCAAGCGCCGCCTCGCAGCGCTCCTCGACCTTGAGCGTCAGCAGATCGTCGGCGCGGGTGCGTCCAAGATTGACCGCGGCGATCGGAATCTGACGATCTGCGGCAGCCTTCACGAAGCGGAAGCCGGAATAGACCATCAGCGATGAGCCGACGATCAGCATGGCGTCGGCCTGCGACAGATGATCCTGCGCGGTCGCGACCACGTCGCGCGGGACGTTCTCGCCGAAAAACACCACGTCGGGCTTGAGGATGCCGCCGCAGGCTTCGCAAGGAGGCACCTTGAACGACGAGAAATCCGCATGCTCAAGGTCGGCGTCGCCGTCAGGCGCGTCCGCCGCATCGAGCGTCAGCCATCCCGCATTGGCGCGGCCAAGCGCATCCTGGAATTCGTTGCGCGGCGTCTTAGCCCCGCAGCCCATGCAGCGGACGAGATCGAGCCGGCCATGCAAATCGATCACCTGCCGGTGGCCGGCGGATTGATGCAGCCGGTCGACATTCTGGGTCAGCAGCATGCCGCAGCGCCCGCTCGCCTCGAGCCGCGCGAGCGCATGATGCGCATCGTTCGGCCGCGCCTGGCCGAACCGCCGCCAGCCGATCAGGCTGCGCGCCCAATAGCGCTGGCGCGTCTGCTCTTCCGACATGAAAGCCTGGAAGTTGACCGGCTGGGTCCGCTTCCAGTTGCCGTGGCTGTCTCGGTAATCGGGAATCCCCGAATTTGTGCTGCAGCCGGCGCCGGTCAGCACGAACAGATTTTCGTGGCGGCCGACGAAATCTTCGAGCGGACGGTTTGCCAGCGGAGGTTTTGCCATGGCGCAGATGTAGTCTGCGCAGGCCGGTTTTGCCAGATCAGCACCGTTCCGACGGCTCGAATCCCGCGATCAGCTTCACGAGCTCGCTCTGCCGCGCCGTGCCGGTCTTGCGGAAGACATTGTGGAGATGCGTCTTGACGGTGGCCTGCGTCAGCCCGAGGGCCTCGGCGAGGGCCTTCACCCCGCTCACCTTCATGACGCCATCGAGCACACGGATCTCGCTGGCCGTGAGATTGTAGAGCTTTGCCAGCGCTTCCAGCGGCGGCGGGGCTTGCAGGCGAGGTCTTGCGGACGAAGACGGCGGCCACCGCCGAATGCAGCGCCCCGGTGCGCCGGCGGTCGCCCGAGGTCAATGGCAGCACATCGACAAACCAGCGGCCCTGCGCGCTGACGATCGGAATCGAGCCGCCGTTGTCAGAGGTGGCATTGCCGTTCTCGGCGGCGAAAAGCGCCTCGCGCAGCGCACGCTGGGCGTCGGGCGCCGTCGCGGCCAAGGCTCCCTTCCGCTCGATGACCAGCCCGCCCTGATCGAGGATGAGCCGAGCCGGCTCATTGGTGAAGACAAGGCGTCCATTGGGACCGACCAGGAAGACCGCGGCCGCCACACTGTCGAGCGTCTGGGTCAGCACCGCCTGAGCCGACTTGCTCTGATCGAACAACCGCCCAATCGACACGGCTCGCTGGAAATGCGGCACGATCAGCGCAAAGCGGCGCCGATTGTCTGGATCGGCGAGGCCGTCCTTTTCATGCAGCCGGACGCTGACGATCGATGAATTGGTGGCCCCCTTCTCCAGATTCGACCCGAGCGCATCGATCATGTCCTGTGGCTTCATCCACTCTTCATAGAAGCGCGTCTCCGCCATTTCCTCGAACGGGACGAAATCGGTGGATGCATAGACGAGACCAGCCTCGCAGAAAGTGGCGGCTGGAAAGCACGGATTTAAGGGAAGATATTTCTCGAGATAGAGCCTTGTGTAGTGCGGCTCTTCATTGAAGAGGTGCAGCACCGCGGTTTGCTCGGTGGCTGCGTCGTGCCAGAACAAGGCGCCGGAGGAGCCGCCGACGAACAGGCAGGCCTGCTCCAGGGCACGGGGCCAAAGTGCAGGGTCGAGCGCGGCATCGTAAATCAGGCCGATCAGCTCTGACAGCAGAGCAGCTTCAGACGTCACAACCAGCTCTTCATCATTCCGAACAATTCGCAGGGCATTCGCGCCTTCAGTCGCACTGTACCACAAGGTGCATGACCGCTGCAAAACTCCGCATGCACGAATATTGAGAAGCGCGTTGCGCGATGAAGCGGCATGGCGCCGCCAGTTGGACTCAAGAGGCGGACCGCCCTGCTCCATCGTTGAGCAAAGCCGCGTCAGTTCCGTTCACCATCACTGCGTCGCGGACGGGGCCGGCTGTTTTGCAGGCACGCTCGGTTTCGGCGGCGTGGATTGCTTCTGCGAGACGACGGCCTTGCCCGGCGGAGCCTCAGGCGCCGGCGGCGCCACGGGGGCGGATTGGCCGACCGACAAGGAAACACCGAACACGCGCCATTGCCCTTCGACCGGCGCAAACAACAGCTCGAAGTTCACCTGCGACGGCACCGACGGAAAAAATCCTGCCATGTGCAGGAGACCGTTCGGCTCGATCTGCGGCAGCAGCGACAATTGCGGATCGATGACAGCGACGCCGGAGAGATCGAGCTTGTCGCCGCGCTGCTTGGCAAATATCTCCGCAAGCTTTGCGGCGGTGTTCGTCTGGAATCCGGGCGCGCTGAGATCGCGCAGCACGGTGTAGTTCCCGGTCTTGTTGGCGTGGCCGTCGCCGGGCCGCAGCGGGCGCGCCTGACGTCGGCGGCGGCGCCCGGTCCGGCGGTGGCGCGGCCGGCCTCAATGTTGATCTCGTCCGGGCGGCGGGTTAACGCGCTATAAGATCAGGTTGGATCGTCATGGCGTTTTCAGCTCCTTGTTGGAGCATGAAGTTTTCAGGAAGCCGCTTCACACTTTTTCGGATCACGCTCCGGGCCCCCATCACCAAGCGTATCGCACCACGCCCTTGCCGGCGTAGCTGTTGGTCACCTTCGAAAATTCGCCCTCGAAGGTCGCAGCCACCGACCAGCCGTTGCGCCATTTCAGTTCGGCTGAGGCAGTGGTCAGTGCGCTGTCGGAAGCCTGTGCCGCACCGTTGACGACGAAGCTCGCGCCGGGCAACGCCTGGAAGGTGGCGGCCACCGAACGGCTGGGATCGTAATCATGCGCCCAGCCAAAGCGGCTGCGCAGGGTCAGAATGCCATCGGCGAGCGCGTAGGATTTGTCGGTGCGGATGCCGAGTTCGCTCCTGACATCGGTGACGCTCCTGGCGCCATAGCCCAGTGCGAACGCGCCGCTGCCGGCCCGCACGCTTTCGGCATAGGCCGGCAGGTCGAAGGTAGTGAACTGGCCCGCGGCATACGGTGTGATCCCGATCCCGCCGGCCAACGGCGTCACGAAGCGATAGCCGCTTTCGACCCGACCTGAGTAGGCGTTGGCATCGAACTCGGCGCGCAGATGGCCGAAACCGCCAGCGGTGACGATACGATCGGTGGTGATGTCCTGCCAGCCATAGGCCAAAGCGGCCGTGATATAGGCCGCGCCTTCGGTGTGGCGGACATAGGCACCGGCCTGGAATAAATCCGAGCGGCCGCTGCCCGATCCGTTGACGCTGAAATTGGTGCCGCCACCGGCCAGCGCAAAACCCGCGACGGTGTTGGGTGAGAACAGATAGTCGGCGCCTACAGCAGTGCCGTAAACGCTGCTGGTGGTGTTGTTGGAGCCGAGTGCCAAATTGCCATCGGTGGTTTGCGATCCACCATAGCCCGCGGTCCACACGCTCCAGCGCTGTTCGAAGGAGGGCGCGAGCGGTGCCTTGGTGAACATCGCAAACGCATCGGTGTTCTTTTTGCGCGCGGCATAGGCGCTGGCGGCTTCCTCAGCATAGCCGGTGGCGCCCGCCGAGCCGGTGCCGCCGCCGCGGTTCATGAAGGGATCGGTCATCAGGCCCATGAACTGGTTCATCGCATTGAAGGTGGTCTGCTGCGATCCGGTCGCCACCTCACCGGAGGCTTGGGTCAGGCCCGTCGGTGTCAGCGCGCCAAACGCCATGGGAATGCTGCCGGCGGTGGTGAACGAATTGGTCAACGCGTTGGCGATGTTTTGTTGATTGCGGTTGAGTCCACTGCCGGACGGCGGCACGAAATTCAGCACCAGGTCGAGATAGGCATGCGTCGGGTCGTAGCGCAGCGAACCCTGGAAGCCGGACGGCAGATTGCTGTTGACCTGCGAACCGAAGGTGCCGCTGACGCTGCCGGCGCTCAAAATGGTGTAGGTCTTTGATATATTTACAAACGGCCCCGCCGCGAACGCGACGTTGACCGAGGCGCCGCCGAGTGTCGCCGCGCCAGTGACGTTGGCGAACGACGCCGTCGCCGAATTGAGCGCGACCAGATAGATCGCGCCGGACTGGAACGCTAGATTACCCATGACCATCATCGACGAACCGGGCGTGCCGTTGCCCGGTGCGAAGCTGCCGCCGCTTGCGATCACCGTATTGCCGACGGTGCCGGTGCCGTCGAGTGCGCCGCCCGTGTTGACGGTAAGGCTCGTAGCGGATGCCAGATTGCCCTCGACAGACAAGGTGCCTGCGTTGACGTTCACGGGACCGGCGAAGGTGCTGGTGCCGGTCAGCGTCCAGGTGGAATCACCAACCTTGGCGAAGGAGGCAAAGCCCTGATATTGCGGCGCGCCGAGTTGCGAAATGTCAAAACTCGCGGCGGTGCCGCCACCGAGTTGGAAGGTGCCGTTGCCGGTCTGGTCGACGACGTTGCCGGTGAAACTGAATCCTGCTCGGAGTTCGAGGATGTTGGCGCCGCCGGTGAAGGTGACCGCGCTGGCGCGGGTCACGCCATCGCCGGAGAGGCCGCCGGAGATCGAACCGCTGTTGATGACGGTAATGTCGGTGCCGTAAACGCCAGCACCGCCGAGGCCAACGGCGCCAAGACTGCTGCCCATACCGCCGAGGCCACCAGCTCCGCCCGTGATATTGCCGGTGTTGGCGAGCACGCCGCCGCCTGCGAACATCACGCCGCTGCCGCCGCCGCCGCCAGCGCCGCCGATGTCGCTCTGGCCGGCGCTTCCGTTGCTGCGGCCGCCACCGCCACCCGTGCTCTGGCCGCCGTTGCCGCCTGCGCCGCCGATAATGCTCCCGATGTTGGAGAGTGTGCCGGCCCCCGCGAACATCACAGCGGTCCCACCGTTGCCGCCGGTGCCGCCATTGCTGCCGTTGCCGCCATTGCCGCCATTATCGCTGAAGCCGCCGCCTGCGCCGCCACCGCCGCCAGCGCTCTGGCCGCCGCTGCCGCCGGCACCCGCGGTAATGGTTCCTGTGTTGGAGAGTGTGCCGGCCCCGGCGAACATGACGGCGATGCCACCGTTGCCGGCGTTGCCGCCGGCGCTGCCGTCGCCACCGTTGCCGCCGTTGCCGGCACCCACGCCGCCGGTGCCGCCAATGCTGTCGCCGCCGGTGCCGCCAACGCCACCGAGAATGGTCCCGGTGTTAGACAGCGCGCCAGTCGCCGCGAACATGACGGCAATGCCGCCATCGCCGCCGTTGCTGCCGCCGCGGACGATACCGCCGTGTCCCCCCGCGCCGTCGATGCCACCACCGCCGCCGATGTCGAAGCCACCGATGCCGCCGAAGCCGCCGTGGCCGCCCACGGCCAGGCCGGCGCCGCCTCCGGCGCCAGCGGTAATTGTGCCGGTGTTGAAGAGCGTGCCGGCCGCCGCGAACATCACAGCGATGCCGCCAGTCCCCCCGGCGCCGCCAGCGTCGCCGAAGCCGCCGAAGCCGCCGTCACCGCCATTGCCACCCTTGCCGGGTGGGCCGCCAGGACCGCCTTGGCCACCGACGCCACCGTCGCCACCGGTACCGCCGAAGGTGCTACCGCCGCTGCCACCATTGCCGCCGATGATGCTGCCTGCGTTGGTCAACGTGGCGGTAGCCATGAACGTGACACCAAGACCGCCCGCGGCGCCTGCGCCGCCAACGCCGGTGGGATCACCACTGAAGCCAGTGCCGCCATTGCCGCCGGGGTTACCGGCAGGGCCCAGATTGCCGTTCCTACCCGGGCCAGCCATCGCCTCGAAGCTGATGCCGCCACTACCGCCCGCACCGCCAGCGACGGTCCTGCCCGCGATGATAGTCACGTTGGCGTCGACCGTGTTTAGTCCAGCGCTGAAGCCGGCGCCGCCGCTACCGCCCGCACCGCCTACTCCTCGGGAGGAGCCACCGCCGCCGCCACCGCCGCCGATGGCATTCGCGTCGATGGTGATTGCAGGCGCGGCACTGCCGGCTCCGGGTGCGAGCGCGAGCCCGATGCCCCCGGAACCGCCTTGCGCCCCAATGCTTTGTCGATCATTTCCGCCATCGCCCCCATCACCGCCCGCGCCGCCGGTAACGGTTGACGAGAGCGTGCCGAGATTGCCGCCGCCAGTGACGACCGCGCCCCAGCCGCCAGCCCCGCCGCCGCCGGCACCGTCTGCGGAGTTGGAGATATCCCCGTTGCCTCCGCGGCCGCCGGCGCCACCGCTGACATTGCCGATTGGAACTCCTGCCTGGACAGAGCCGTGGGCGCCGCCACCGCCGCCGCCGCCGCCGCCGTTGATGCCGCCACCAAGGTAGGAGGCACCATTTGCGCCGGCCGCCCCTGGCGCAGCTCCTCCGGCTCCTCCCAATACAGGTGGACCACCCAGGAAAGTGCTGGCCGTCGACGTGCCGCCCTTGCCTCCGGTGGTTCCGGCGCCGCCGCCACCGCCACCTTGGGCGTTATCGCCTCCAGCGCCGCCGGTGCTCGTTGCGCTATCGATGCCGCCTGCGCCACCACTGAAGGGGGGACTAGCGCCTCCGCCACCACCATCTGCGCGTGCCGGCGCAACCGCGATCGCCATGATAAGAATAACGGCGGTGCCGCCTAATAGTCCGGCCCGAGACATCCGGCGCGGACGGGTGCGGTGGCGGAGGTCGTCATCCTCTAGGTTCCGAAACCCCGCGCCTGATCCACCGCTTTGAGATCCATATTGCCGGTTAGCGGTGCGACAACGCCGCGACGACGGTTCGCCGGATTTCGTCTCGATTCCATTATTCGCACGCACCGCAATTCCCACTGTTGCACGGAGACGCGAATCCCCGTTCGAATACTTCGCTCTGCGCTGCGAGGCTCGCCGCGGATGCGACGCCGGCCATGCGATAGGTGTTGCTCGCCGTCCCGATCGCAACCTGATTGGCGGCGGTGGCCGCTGCGCCGGCACCGACCGCGGTGGAGTTGGTAAAACCAGCCGAGGCTCCTGCACCGATCGCGGTCGCATTGAGCGCGGACGCGGTCGCGCCGTTGCCGAAGGCAGAACTGCCGGCGGCGGCACTTGCCTTCGCGCCGTCGCCGACGGCTGTGTTGCCGAACGCTGCGGCCGAATCTGCGCCGACTGCGATCGATCCGGTCGAGACGGCGCCCGTGCCGATCGCAATCGCATTGGCGCCCGTGCCAGCGGTTGCGCCATCGCCGATCGCGACAGCGCTCGCCCCGGTGGCGTGGGAGTTGTTGCCGGCCGCGAAGGAATTGCCGCCGCTTGCCGTCACCGCGTTGCCCAGGGCGAGGGCGTTTGTTGTGCTGGCGCTGGCTCCGCTCCCGATCGCGGTGGCAGATGCCCCCGTCGCAACGCTAGTCAGGCCGATCGCGATCGATTTGTCGCCGTTGGAATGCGCGCCTACGCCGGCGGCTCCGTCGCCGCCACCTCCGATCGCGACGCTATAATTCCCGGACGCGGAGGCACCCGTTTCAACGCCACCAATGAACTCGCCGCCGCCCATCGCGGTGCTGCCGACGCCCGCCGCGGCGCTGTAGCCGCCGGTCGACGTGCTGTAGTCAGCGGCTGCTAGGCTTTCGATACCGGTCGCCGTGCTGTAGACTCCAGACGCCGTGCTGCCGAACCCGCTTGCCGTCACGCCCGTTCCGTCCGCCTTGCTGGCCCCACCGACTGCCGTGCTGGCGGTACCCGCTGCCTGACTTTGGCCGATCGCCACGCTGCCGTTACCGGTCGCTTGGCCGCCACAAGCGACGGCGCCGGCGCCAGGCGCAGAACCGAGCGCAGTGCCTGTTACCGCCGCGCCGCAGACCCCTTGCGCGGCGGCGGGCGCCAGATCAAGCGTCAAGACGAACATGGCGAGCACCACGGCTGCAGCCAAGGCTTTGATCAAACAAAACATCGATCAAACAAAACATCGCGTTAGGGATCGCACGAAGCATTTGCGCTCTCAGGTCCAGAGGTCCGGGTCTATCCCGATCGTTGGCCGGCTACGGCCGCCGCGAACGTGGGTCAAGACGACGGGCCGGACATCAACCGTTCGGTTGAATTCGCCTGTGCATGCAACGCCGACGGCCCGGTTTTTTTCCGACTGTTGCTGGATTGCATCGCGATGTTTGGGCTAGCTCGCCCAGTTCTCCCGGAACTCGGGGAACAGCGTCAAGCCACCGCAGGCATAGATGGTCTGGCCGGTGATGTAGCTCGCATCGTCCGATGCGAGGAAGGCAAATACGGCGGCGATCTCTTCTGGGGCCCCGACGCGCCCGAGCGGGATGTGGCTCGCGACGTTGGCCCGCTTTTCAGCCTCGCCGGTCCAGGCTGCATTGATCGGCGTGTCGATCGCGCCGGGACCGACCGCATTGACGCGGATGCCGCGACCGGCAAATTCAAGCGCCAGCGTGCGGGTCAGATTGGCCATGCCGCCCTTGCTGATCGAATAAGCGAGATAGCCCGGCTTCGGGACGATCTGGTGGACGCTGGAGCAGTTGATGATGCTGCCGCCAGCGCCGCGCGCGACGAAATGCGCCAGCGCCTTCTGCGCGCAGAGCACGGCGCCATTGAGATTGACATCGATGATGCGGCGATAGGTTTCGATGTCGAGCGCCTCGCTTGGCGATTCGCGCTGGAAGCCGGCATTGTTGACGAGACAGTCGAGGCGCTTCCAGCGCGCCAGGATCGTCTCGAACATCGCAGCCACCTCCTTGTCGTTGCTGACGTCGGCCTTGACGATGACATGGTCGAGCTTGCCGTGACCGCGATCGCCCGATCCCGTCCTTGCGAGCGCAAGCGTCTCCTCCGCCTTCTCGGGGTGATCGACATAATTGATGGCAACGGTCGCCCCTTCCTGGGCGAGCCTGATAGCAACGGCGCGGCCGATGCCCTGGGAGGCACCGGTCACCAGGGCATATCGGCCAACGAGGCGTGAGGGAAAAATGGTTGAGAGATCGGTCGTCGAGAGATCGGTCTGTGGCATGAGCTTTCTTTCTCCGGGATGCCTCATCATGGACGGAACCGGTGTTTTGTTCCATCCACTAGCGCATCCCTGCGATTCATTCCGCGCGGCGTGCGATCGGAGAGGTCAGGATCTGGTAGAGAATGATCGCGCCGAAGGTGGCGGTGCCGATTCCGCCGATGGTGAACGCGCCGAATTTCAGCGTGAGGTCGCCGGCACCTGCGGTCAGCGCGACGGCGACGGTGATCAGGTTCGCAGGGTTTGCGAAATCGACCTTGTTCTCGACCCAGATCCGGCCCGCCATCGCCGCGATCAAACCGAACAGCACGATCGAAAGGCCGCCGATAACAGGACCGGGGATCGACAGGATCAGCGCACCGAATTTCGGCGAGAAGCCGAGCAGCAGCGACACGGTCGCGGCGAAGGCAAACAGCAGACTCGAATAGACCTTCGTCGCCGCCATGACGCCGATGTTCTCGGCATAGGTGGTTACGCCAGTGCCGCCGCCGCAAGCGGCGACGATCGTCGCGAGGCTGTCGGCAAACAAAGCGCGGCCGAGATAGCCATCGAGGCTGCGGCCGGTCATGGCGCCGACGGCCTTGATGTGACCGAGGTTCTCGGCGACGAGAATGACCGCAACCGGCGCGATCAGAAAGATCGCATCGGCATGGAAGGTCGGCGTCGTAAAGTTCGGCAGGCCGAACCACGGCGCGGCCGCGAGCTGCGTGAAGTCGATCGGCTTACCGAAGCCGAGGCCGTTCGCGAACAGCAGATACAACAGATATCCGCCGATTGCGCCGAGGATGATCGGCAGACGGCGCCACAGGCCGGGAGCCGCAACGGCGACCACGCCGATGATCAGAACGGTCGCGAGCCCGATCCAGGTCTCGAACGCGTTGGCGCTCACCGCCTTGACGGCCACGGGCGCGAGGTTGAGGCCGATCGCGGCGACCACGGCGCCGGTGACGGCCGGCGGCATCAGGCGCTCGACCCAACCGATGCCCGACCACATCACGATCAGCGCGATCACGCCGTACAACACACCAGCGCCGACGATGCCGCCGAGCGCAACCGACAGGTTCGGGTTCGGCCCGTGCCCGGCATAGCCGGTGGCGGCGATGACGACGGCGATGAACGCGAAGCTCGAGCCGAGATAGCTCGGTACGCGGCCCGCGACGATGATGAAGAAGATCAGCGTGCCGACGCCGGAGAACAGGACCGCAACATTGGGATCGAATCCCATCAGCAGCGGCGCGATGATCGTCGACCCCGACATTGCAACGCAATGCTGGAGACCGGAAACAAAGGTCTGTCCCCATGACAGCCGCTCCTCCGGCATGATTACGCCCGAGGTCTTCAGCTTCCAACGCGGAAAATAGCTATGCGCCTGCTCGTCCGAGCCCGTTGCGTTCGACATGTTCCCCCGTTTGCGGTGCAGCGATTGATGTTCGTGCGATCCGACAAAAATGTGATTGTTGCTTATGCGGCGGACATCACATGATGTAAATCATGCAAGATCAAGGCGTTCCGGACCGAATAATATGACACAAGTCGCGATCCAGCCAGCCGTTCATCGTCGGTATCAACCCTGGTACAAGATCCTTTACATCCAGGTCCTGATCGCGATCGCGCTCGGCGTGCTGATCGGCTATTTCTACCCGGACCTCGGCAAGGCGCTGAAGCCGCTCGGCGACGGCTTCATTGCGCTGATCAAGATGATGATCGCGCCGGTGATCTTCTGCACCGTGGTGCACGGCATCTCCTCGATGGGCGACCTCAAGCGCGTCGGCCGGGTCGGACTGAAATCGCTGATCTATTTCGAGACCGTCTCAACCGTCGCGCTCGCCATCGGCCTCCTGGTCGGCGAGATTCTCCAGCCCGGGCACGGCTTCAACATCGATCCCGCCACGATCGACCCGAAGTCGGTCGCGACCTACGTCACCAAAGCCAAGGAGGAGGGCATCGTCGCCCATCTGATGGCGATCATCCCCGACAGCTATGTCGGCGCAATCGCGCGCGGCGACCTGTTGCAGGTGCTGCTGGTCTCGATCCTCTCCGGCTTCGCCATCGCCTTCCTCGGCAAGACCGGCGAGCCGATCGCGGAGGCGATCGACAAGGCCGCAAAGATGTTCTTCGGCATCATCCGCATCATCGTGCGCGTGGCGCCGATCGGCGCATTCGGCGCGATGGCGTTCACCGTCGGGGCCTACGGCCTCGGCTCGCTGCTCAACCTCGCCGCCCTGATCGGCACGTTCTATCTCACCAGCATCCTGTTCGTGGTGATCGTGCTGGGCTCGATCGCGCGGCTCTCTGGCTTCTCGATCCTGCGCTTCATCGCCTACATCAAGGACGAATTGCTGATCGTACTCGGCACCTCGTCGTCGGAGACGGTGCTGCCGCAGATGATCCAGAAGATGGAACATCTCGGCGCCTCGCGCTCGGTGGTCGGCCTCGTGATTCCGACCGGCTACAGCTTCAACCTCGACGGCACCAACATCTACATGACGCTGGCGACGCTGTTCCTCGCGCAGGCGACCAACACCCATCTGACGATCTGGCAGGAGCTCGGCATCTTGGGCATCGCCATGATCACCTCAAAGGGCGCATCGGGCGTGACCGGCGCCGGCTTCATCACGCTCGCCGCGACGCTCTCGATCGTGCCCGACATTCCGATCCAGTCGATCGCGATCCTGGTCGGCATCGACAAGTTCATGAGTGAGTGCCGCGCGCTGACCAACCTCATCGGCAACGGCGTCGCCTGCGTCGTCATCAGCATCTCGGAAGGAGAGCTCGACCGCGACGCGCTGCACGAGGCGATGGCGCATCCGCTGGAGATGGGCGAAGCGCTGGAGCCTGGCGGCAGCGCTTAGACGCCGCGACGCACAGGCAGTCGCAGCCTGGTTCCGATGCGGTAGTTTCCCGGAGTGGTCAATTGGTGCAGCAAGCGTCACAACAACGGCATTGGGATCACCGATTGATACTCATTCATTCCACCCGACGCGCTGGGGGCAGAGCGTCGGGTTTTTGAGAATATATCCGAACGATCGGGCGGGATCAGATGATCCGCCATTGGCGCGCAACTGCCCTTTTCCCGCGAAGGATAATCAGCCGCGGGTCGGCATCATTGCTCTACCGCGCCGAACAATTGCCGCGAGGTGGCAAGATCGACCCGGCGCGTGACGCCGATGGCCTGCAGGAACGCCTCGTCATGGCTGGCGACGAGCAGCGCGCCGTCATAGGCCCTCAAGCCGGCTTCGACGGCTTCGATGGACTCGAGGTCCAGATGATTGGTCGGCTCGTCCAGGATCAGCAGTGACGGCGGCCTCGATCCGCCCAGCACGCAGGCGAGCCCCGCGCGAAACAGCTGGCCGCCGCTCAGGCTGCCGACGATCTGCAGGGCGGCATCGGCGCGAAACATGAAGCGCGCCAGCGCAGCATGGCACTCATTCGCGCCGGCCCTTGGATTGAGGCGCCCGAAATTGTCGAGGATCGAGATCGCGGGATCGAGCAGGCTGACCTTCTGGTCGAACAGCGCGAAGTCAGGCCTGACCCGCACGGTGCCCGAGACGGGGCGCATCTCGCCAGCAATGAGCTTCAACAGCGTCGTCTTGCCGGAGCCGTTCGGCCCGACAATCGCGACACGCTCCGGCCCAACAATGGTGAGCGATAGATTACGCAAGACCGGTCGCTCCGGCTGATAGCCAGCACTGACGCAATCGAGCCAGACCACCTCCCTCCCCGCCGGCAGCTGCGTCGAGGACAGCTTTACGGACAGCGGCTGAAGGACCTCGATGCGCCGGCGCGCGGTGTCGACTGCATCGAGCGCTTCCGCGCGCCGCCGTTCAGTGATCTGCGCAGTCTTGCCACCGCTGTCCTCGCTGCGATCCCGACGTGCACCAGCGAGAATACGCGGCATGTCGCCCTTGGCGCGCTTCCTCTTGCCACCGCTGTCCTTGCGCGCTTTCCGCTCGGCCGCCTCCTGCGCCTTGCCGTCGATCTCGGACAGGTGCTTCTCGGCATGCGCGAGGTCGTGCCGGACGGCGGCGAGCTCGACGGACTTCTGCGCGCGATAGCTGCTCCAATTGCCGCCATAGCGCGTTGCTCCGAGCGAGGTCAGCTCGACGATAGCGTCCATCGTCTCGAGCAGGGCCCGGTCATGGCTGACCACGATCGCGCCGCCGCGCCAGGCCGCCAGGAGATCGATCACGGCACGGCGCCCGTCCCGATCGAGATTGTTGGTGGGCTCGTCCAGCAGCAGGAAGTCCGGCCCGGTGAAAAGCAGCGCCGCGAGACGAACCCGCGTGACCTGCCCGCCCGACAAGCGGTCCAATTCCGTGTCGGGCGCGATATTGAACCCGACGCGAGCAAGGGCGGATGCGAGCCGCGTCTCGAGAGTCCAGTCGATTTCGGCGACATCCTCGGCCGATGCTTCGCCACGCTCGGCACGGCGCAGCAGGTCCAGCGCATCGCGCAGGCCGAAGAGGTCGACGACCACAGCACCCGCGCGGAGCTGGGCGTCCTGGCGCAGAAGCCCGACGGTTCCGTTTGCGATCACACGCCCCGACTGCGGAACGTGCTCGCCCGTAATCGCGGCGAACAGAGTTGTCTTGCCGACGCCATTGCGGCCGACGAGCCCGGCTCGCTCAGCGCCGAAGGTCAGATCGATGTTGGAGAGGAGCGAGCGGCCGTCAGGCGTGGCCAGCGACAGGCGCGACAGGATGATTGAAGCAGGCATGGAATTCCCCGTGAGCAAAGCGGATCGGCGTTGCGGTCGGGGTAAGATCCATGGCTGCGAATATCCTTGTTGGGTGCCCGCTGATAATCCCGCCGGGCGCCAAGATCAAGCCTTGTCCTCGGCGAGACCCGCTAGGCGGCCAGCCTGTCGAATTGGACCTTGCCCGCCTTCATCACCAGCGGAATGCGCTCGCCCTGACCGAGCAGGCACGTCACGTCGCGCAACGGGTTGCCGTCGACCACCAGCAGATCCGCGAGAGCTTCGGGCACGATCCGGCCGAGCTTGCCCTCCATGCCGAGCACCTCGGCGCCGACCAATGTCGCGCTGGCGATGACCTCGCGTGCGCCCTGAATTTCGCCGCGGATGCGGAATTCATCGCTCTGGAGGCGCTGCGACGGTCCAAGCAGATCGCTGCCATAGCCCATCTTCACCCCGGCCTTGCGATAGATCTCGAGCGAGCGCAGGCCGGCGTCGCGGACGTCGGCGATCTTGGCGACGCTCTCCGGCGGCAGACCGTACTGCGCGCCCTCATTGGCAAGGGCTTCATAGGTCACGAGCGTCGGCACCACATACGCGTCCTTCTCGGCCATCAGGCGCGCGGTCGGCTCGTCGACGAGATTGCCGTGCTCGATGGTGCGCACGCCGCAGCGGACCGCGCGCGCGATTGCCGCGGCGGTATAGGCATGGGCGAGCACATAAGTCTGCCGGCCTCGCGCCTCCTCGACGATGGCGCGGATCTCGTCCTCGGAGTAGCCGAAGGCGCCGACCGGATCGGTCGGAGAAGCAACGCCGCCGGACGCCATGATCTTGATCTGGTCGGCACCCATCTGGAGCTCTTCGCGCACCGCCTTGCGCACGCCGTCGACACCGTCGGCAACACGCGCCAGCGCGCCGACGCGCACGCAGCAGGGACAGACCGCGTCGCTGGCGAGGTAGTCCGAACGCGCCCGCATGTCGCCGTGGCCGCCTGTCTGGCTCAGCGCACGGCCGGACACGAACAGCCGCGGACCGTCGGTCAGGCCGGTCTCGATCGCCTGCTTCATCGCGTGGCCGGCGCCGCCGGCATCACGGACGGTCGTAAAGCCTCGCCGCAGCATGCCGCGCAACAGAAGCGTCGAGCGCAGCGTCACCAGCACGTTGGGAATGTGGACCTGCTGCGCCAGGTTGAGCTCGATCGCGATGGTGTGCACGTGAAGATCGATCAGGCCGGGCATCAGCGTCTTGCCCTTCAGATCGATGGTTCGATCGGCGGCGACCTTGATCGGCCGATCCGAGACCTCCCTGATCAGATCGTTCTCGACCAGTACGTCATGGCCGCTCAGCAACTCCGCCTGGAGCGGGTCAAGCAGAGCGGCATTCTTGAAGAGGATGCTGGGCATGGTGGTTTCCTGTCAGGGCGCCTGCGCAAGCAGTGCCGGCAATGTGAGCTGGGCAAACGGGAGACAGGCGGCGACGTCGTCCTCGTCATACCAGCCCGCCTCGTGCAGCAGATTGAGCGAGCCGAGCGTGCGTCCGCGCCAGCGCACGGGCATGTTGAGCACGCTGGCGCAGCCAAGCGAGGTGATCAGCTCGTGGTCGGAAAATACGTTGCGCAAATCGTCCTGCGTACGGCCGATATAGGCCTCGCCGCGGTCGAGCACGGCCTCGGTCCATGGACCCGGCGCCAGGCGCTTGCGTCCGCCCGCGGGATAGGGTCCGGGAAGATTGGAATAGACCCGCGCCGCTTCGCCGCTGGCGTCGTCGTATGCCAGGATCGTGAACAGCTTGTGCCCGATCGCCGACTTCACGGCCTGGTCGAGCGCTGCGAACAACGCATTCGGCTGGTCCACGCTGCTCTGCGCTGCCGCGACGGCGCAGAGCCAGGGATCAGCCTTTGGTTTGATCCGCGTCATGCAACCTCGCCCGCCGCGATCTCTTCCAGCGACCGGCCGCGCGTCGGTACGCCCATCAGCACGACGGTGACCGCCCCCAGCAGCAGCACGGTGGTGGTAACGCCGAATACGCCGGCAAAGCCGAAATTGGGATAGAGGTAGCCGACCAGGATCGGCGAGACGATCGCACCGATGCGGCCGATCGCGGAAGCAAGCCCGGCGCCGGTGGTTCCGTCGGGAACACCTCGGCCGTGTAGGCATAGACGCCGGCATAGGTGCCGTTCATGAAGAACGACAGCAAGATTCCCGCGGCCATGATCTGCTGGTCGCTCTGCGCGAAGGCGAGGCCGAGTGCGCTGGCGCCGCCGAGCACCATGTACGTCGCGATCGTTGCCTGCCGCCCGATGCGCTCGTTGAAATACGCGGCGCTGAAATAGCCGGGAATCTGCGCGCAATAGATCGCGATCGAATAGGCGAAGCTCTTGGTGATGCTCATGCCGTTCTGGACCAGAAGACCTGGGATCCAGACGAAGAAGGAATAATAGCTGAAGGTGATCGCGAGCCACATGATCCAGGTCATGATGGTGATGCGCGCCTGGCGGGCCGCCAGAAGCGCTGCGAAATTGGCCAGCAGCGTTCCACCCGTACCGGTCGGTGTTGTGGCTTCGACGACCGGCGGCGGCAGGACAAGGCCTTCGCGCGCAAAGCGTGCCTCGATCCTGTCGAGGACGATTTCGGCTTCCTTCTCCCGTCCCCGGCTTTCGAGCCAGCGCGGCGATTCCGGCAAGGCCTTCCGCCACCACAGCAGCATGACGACCGGCACCGCCGTGATCACCAGTACGATGCGCCAGCCGTTATCATAGGCGGGCACGATGAAGTAACCGAGCAAGGCCGCGGCGACGAACCCAAAGGAGAAGAAGCCGGCCAGCGCGCCGGTAAAGCTGCCGCGGTAACGCCGCGCCACGAATTCGGCGAGATAGGGTGCAATGATCGCACTCTCCGCGCCGGTGCCCATGCCGGCGACAACGCGGGCTGCGAAGAAGGACGGCCAGCTATCCACCATCGCGCTGGCGATGGACGCCGCACAGTAAAGCGCCAGCGCCGACATCATCACCGCGCGGCGACCGATCAAATCGCCGAGCGTGCCGGCGAGCAATGCTCCGAACAGAAAGCCGATATAGGTGCTGCTGCCGAGCACACCGATCTGGACGCTCGACAAATTCCAGGCCGTGCGCAGCACCGGCAGGATGAAGGCGAGCACCGCCGCATCCATCGCGTCGAACGTGTAGCCGAGCCCGCCCATCAGCAGGAGATGTGTGTGGAAGCGCGCGAACGGAAGGCGCTCGATGCGCGCCGATATCATCGACATGAAAGTCCCCCTCGATCTGACGGCCCCGGCGCGCCGCGTGTCGTTCGGGAGGGAACCATAGACAAGGTGACATTATCGTCATAATTTATAATCATGATCTAATATATCACCATGGTGAATATCCGCCCGTGTCGTTCCGCGCGCTCGACCTCAACCTCCTGAAAGTGTTCGAGGCCCTGATGACCGAGGGCAGCGTCACGCGCGCGGCCAACGCGCTGACGATGACGCAGCCGGCCGTCAGCAACGCGCTCGCGCGTCTGCGCGACGCGCTCGGCGATCCTCTGTTCGTGCGGTCAGGCACCGGGATCAGTCCTACCCAGCGCGCCGTGGCGCTGTGGGAGCCGATCGGCGAGGCGCTCGAAAGCATGCGCGGCGCGCTCGACGAGCGGGTGTTCGATCCCGGCCGCGCGCAGATCGAGTTCAGCCTGTCGATGTCGGATTACGTGGCCTCGCTGGTCATGCCGAAGCTCGTGAACCATCTTGGCGAGATCGCGCCGAAGGCACGCGTCCATACCGTTCCCAACACCGTCATCGAGATCGCCGACCAGCTCGAGGACAACCGGGTGGACTGCGTGTTGAGCGTCTATGTCAACGAGGCGCAGCAGCCGGCCGCCATTCGCTCACGCTCACTTTGGACCGTCGACTATGCCTGCTTCATGCGGCGCGATCATCCGCTCGCCGCCGGAAAACGGCTGAGCACGCGCGCCTTCCTCAACGCGGGGCACGTCGATGTGAGCCTCGCCGGAAAGACGCTGCCGTCCTACGACCTCTTTCTCGCCTCGCGCGGGCTGTCGCGCAATCTGGTCGCGACCGTCAATCATTACAGCGCTGCCTACGAGATCGTGCGGCAGTCCGATCTCGTTGCGGTGCTGCCGCGCGATCTCCGCTCGCAGTCGCGCCACGCGCCGTTCCTGCATGCGATGCCGCTTCCGCTCCAGGCGCCGCCGCGCATCGTCAGCCTGTTCTGGCACCAGCGTAACGATACCGTCCCCGCGCAACGCTGGCTGCGCGAGACTCTGGTCGGGATGTTTGCCCAATCTGACTGACCGGATCAGCCCTTGAGGGCGGTGACCACCACCTCGATCAGCGCGCCGCCGCCGAGATCGGCGACGCCGACGGTGGCGCGGGCCGGCAGATTGTCGCCGAAGAACTCGGTCCAGGCCGCATCCATCTCCTTTTTCCTGGAGAGATCCGTGACGAAGATCGAGGCGCTGACGATTCGGGTCTGGTCGGTGCCGGCCTCCTTCAGATAGCCGGCGATCTTGCCGAGGATGTTGCGGGTCTGGTCGCCCATCGAGACCGAGGTGTCGTCGGCAATGGTGCCGCCGACGAAGACGAAGCCGTTGGCTTCGACGGCGCGGTGCATGATGGGCGTGCGGATGCTGCGGGTGATGCTCATGATGTCCTCTTGTTCCTAGAGCGTGGAGGCATGGAAGCGGTCGATGCCGAGCTCGCCGATTCGGGTCTGGGTGCCACCATTGACGATCAGCTCCGCCATCACGGCGCCGGCGCCGGGGCCGAGCTGGAAACCGTGCAGCGAGAAGCCGAATTGGTGATAGAGGCCCTTATGGCGGCTGCTCGGCCCGAGCACGGGAATGTCGTCCTTCATCTTCGCCTCGATGCCGGCCCAGGCACGGACGATGGTGGCGCTGCGCATCACCGGGAACAGCTCGAACACGGTGCGCGCACTGGTCGCGAGGCTCTTCCAGTCCAGCACCGTCTCGTTGCGGTCCTGATAGGGCGTGGCCAGATGGCCGCCGCCGATCAGCACGGTGCCGTTGGAGAATTGCTTGAAGGAGAGCTTTCGCCCGCGCAGGATCACGACGGGGTCGATGAAATGCGGCACGCGCGAGGTGATCATCAGCATCGGCGCCACGGTCTCGACCGGCACCGGCTCGCCAAGCGCAGCCGCGATCTTGCCGGCCCAGGCGCCGGCGGCGTTGACGAGGACCGGCGCAGCAAAGGTTTCAGGGCCGACATCGACATGCCAGAGACCGTCGCTGTAGCGGATGTTGCTGGCGGCTACGCCCTCGCGCACGGTCGCGCCGAGCTGCTCGGCCTTGCGACGGAATGCCGTCGTCGTCTGCGCCGGATTGGCCGCGCCGTCACGGCGCGAAACCACGCCGCCGGGGCAGGTTTCGGCGACAGCCGGCACCAGCCGCCGCAGCTCGGTCGCGTCGATCAGCTCTTCGTGGGTAAAGCCGAGTGCGTTGAGCTCGGCGACGCGCGCGCGGCAGACGGCGAGCTCCTCCTCGTTCTCGGCTACCAGGACCTGGCCGTAGCTCTCAAAGCTGCAATCATCGTCGAGTAGGTCAGTAATCTTCTCCCAGATCCCCATCGAGCGGATCGAGAGCGGGATCTCGGGGATGTGCCGCGCGAGCTGACGCACGCCGCCTGCGTTGACGCCGGAGGCGTGGCGGCCGGCATAGTCCTTCTCAATCAGCAGCGGCTTCAAGCCGGCAAGGCACAGATGCAGCGTCGTCGAGCATCCATGGATGCCGCCGCCGACGACGATCGCATCCACGTTTTGGGTCATCCGCGCACCACCGCCTTGACGTCGTCCTCGCCCTTCGGAACGGCGGCGAGCTCGGCGAGCGTGATCGGCTTCACCGGCGCGCGCAGCCGGTAATAGCCGATCTCCTGCGGGCTCTTGCCACGCGCCTGCGCCATCAGCTCGGTGACGGTGAGGCCGCAGAGCCGGCCCTGGCACGGGCCCATGCCGGTGCGGCGATAGGCCTTGAGCTGGTTCGGCCCGGTCGCGCCGATCGCAACGGAATCGAGAACGTCCTTTGCGGTGACCTCTTCGCATCGGCAGACGATGGTGTCACCCGAGGGAATGCGGAACTGCAGCGACGGGCGGAACAGCGTGTCGAGGAAGACGCGGCCGCGCTCGGCCCTGGCGAGATCGGCGCGGAGCGTGGCCATCGCGGGAAGCTTCGCAGCAGCGGCGGGCGTCAGTGCTTCCACCGCCGCGCGCGCCGCGATGCGACCGCGCACCACGGCAGCATTCGCGCCGCCGATGCCGGCGCCGTCACCGGCGATCGCGATTCCAGCGACCGACGAATTGCCGCTGGCGTCGAGCACGGGCGACCAGCACAGCTGCAAATCGTCCCAGCGATGCTTAACGTCTGCGGACATCGCAAGGTTGACGTTGGGCACGACGCCCTGATGCAACAGCAGGAGATCCGCAGGGATGGTCTCGCGCTTGCCACCGGCGATATAGCTGACGCCCGCGAGCTGGCCGTCACCCGCGCCAGCAAGCTCAGTGACGCCGGAGACGACCTGCACTTTCGCTCTCACCTCGCGCATCATCGACAGGCCCTTGGCAAAATAGGGCGAGGTCAGGAAGGCGAAGGCGTGCGGGAGCGCGGCGAGGTAGTTGGCGCGCCCGGTCGTGTCGAGGATGCGGTCGATGCGGCCGCCGAGGCGCAATATCTGCGCGGCAAGCAGCCAGAGCAGCGGCCCCTGCCCCGCGATCACGGTGCGGCCATCAGGCACCAGCGCCGACGATTTCAGCATCGTCTGCGCGGCGCCTGCCGTCATCACGCCCGGCAATGTCCAGCCGGGAATCGGAAATGGCCGCTCCAGCGCGCCGGTCGCGAGGATGACACGCTTCGCCTTGACGAAGGCCGAGGCGCCCCCGATCGAGACCGCGATGTCGAGGTTGCGGTCGAGGCTCCAGACCGTGGCACGGTGGATGACCTCGGCGCTACTCGCGCGGAGCGACTGCACGAGATCGGCACCGACCCAATAGTCGGCACCAAGCTGGCTGCGCTCGGTCACCGGCGTCGAGGAGATGGCACGAAACACCTGGCCGCCGGGACCGATGTTCTCGTCGAGCAGCAACGTCGACAGGCCCGCTTCGGCGGATGTCGCGGCGGCCGCGAGGCCCGCTGGCCCGGCGCCGATCACCACGACGTCATAATCTTCGCGCTTGGGAGCCACAGTCATCTTCCGATCTCCCGCTTGCCCTTCTGGATTTCGATCTGCATGCCCTCGGCGACCGGCACGAGGCAGCCCTGGCGATTTCCGACGCCGTCGATGGTGACGAGGCAGTCGAAGCACACGCCCATCATGCAATAGGGCAGACGCGGCGCGCCGCTCACCGCCGTGGAACGTCGCGCGTCCTGGCCGGATGCCAGCAGCGCGGCGGAGACGGTGTCGCCCTGGCGTGCAGCGACGGCAACGCCGTCGACGAAGATCTGCACTTGTGGGCGCTTGTCCTGTTCGGATCGTCTAAACATGGGATGCCTCTTGGCTCCTTGATATCTCTAATAGCCGCTGGTGTTCGCAGCGCCCGCGCCGGCGAAGCGGCTCGCTGAGAACGCGCCGACCAGCTCCGGCTCAAGCGCGCCTTGCGCCACCATCCGCGCGATCTCGAAGGCGTGGTTGGAGGCGAGCGTCACGCCGGAATGACAGCAGGCGACGAAAGCGCCGCGATGCGTCTCCGACTGGTCGTAGATCGGAAAGCCGTCCTGCGGCATGACGCGAATGCCGGCCCAGCTCCTGACCACGTTGAGCCGCGCCAGATGCGGAAACATCCGCTGCGCGCGATCGGTCATCACCGCGCTGATCGAGTGCTTGAGCGCGCGGTCGTCGAGCTCGTCCTCCTTGCTGTCGCCGATCATCACCGTGCCCTCGTCGGTCTGGCGGATCGTGGTCAGCGGATGCGGCAGGAACGGCATGGTGCGTTCGGTCACCACGATCTGGCCGCGGGTCGGGCCCATCGGCGCATAGAGGCCGACCATCGGCGCCAGCGTCTGATTGGCATTGCCGGCTGCGAGCACGATCTTGGCGGCGCGAAGCTCGCCCTTCGGCGTGGTCAGGCGGAATTCGCCGCCATTCTTGCTGATCGCCGAGACCGGCTGCTCCGGGAAATAATCGATACCGAATTCCCTGAAGCCGGTGTGGAAGGCGCGAAAGGTGCGCAGCGAATTAACGTGGCCATCGAGCGGACAATAGCTGCCGCCCGAAACCTCCGGCCCTATCAGCGGCAGCGACTTCTTCACCTCGGAGGCGGACAGCATCTCCATGTTGTAGTCGGCAGCACCCGCCTGGTTGTGCATGCGCTTGACCAGCTCGGCGCGCTGGCCGAATTCGTCCTCGCCGAGGGTGAGATGAAAGCCGCCGTTCTGCTGAAGCGCGACGTCGAGACCGGTCTGTTGCTTCAATTCGGAGGCCAGCCGGCCCCAAGCTTGCGACGCCTGCACGGTCCACACCGTATAGGCGGGCATGCCGAGCCCCTTGCTCTGGACCCAGACCAGCGCAAAGTTCGCGCGTGAGGCGCGCTTGGTGATGTCGCCTTCGTCCAGCACGGCCACGCTCTTGCCAAGCCGGCCCAGGCCCCAGGCAATGGCGGAGCCGAGCAATCCGCCGCCGACGACGGCGACGTCGTATTCTCCTGACATGAGTTCTCCTATCGTCCCGGATCGCCCTTGCCGGCGAGCACGCGGTCGAGCCCGTAGAAGCGGTCGAGCAGAATGAGGGCGGTCATGGTGATCGCGATCACGCAGGCCGAGACCGACGTCACCAGCGGATCGATGTTGTCCTGGATATAAAGGAACATGCGCACCGGCAACGTCTCGGTGCCGGGCGCTGCGAGGAAGACGGTCATGGTCAGATCGTCGAAGGATTGGATGAAGGCGAGCGCCCAGCCGCTGATGACGCCGGGCAGGATCAGCGGCAAGGTCACACGGCGAAACAGCGTCCAGCCGCCGGCGCCGAGCGAGACCGCCGCCATCTCGACCGAAAGGTCCATGCCGGTTGCCGCTGCCAGCGTCAGCCGCAGCGCGAACGGAAACACGATGATGACATGGGCGATGATCAGAGCCGTAAAACTGCCGCCGAGCCCGGCCGAGGTGAAGAAGCGCAGGAAGGCGATGCCGAGCACGACATGCGGGATCATCAGCGGCGACAGGAACAACGCCGCCAGCGCGTCGCGACCGCGGAAGCGATAGCGCGCTATCGCGAGCGCCGCCGGCACCGCGAACAGCAGCGCTACGAAGGAAGACAGCGCCCCTAACCCAAGGCTGACCCAGAAGGCGTGGATGAATTCGGGATAGTTGGCGATCGCCCTGAACCAGCGCAGCGAAAAGCCGTTGGTCGGCAGCGACAGAAAACCTTCGGGGGTGAAGGCGACGAGGCACACCACCAGGATCGGCGCCACCATCACGACAACGAAGATGGTGTGAAAGATCAGCGCCAACGGGCCGTTCCGTCTCATCGGAACACCTCGGCGTAGCGGCGTTCGATCAGCGCGTTGCTGCCGACCACGATCAGCACCAGCGCCACCAGCAGCAGCGTGGCGACGGCTGCGCCGAGCGGCCAGTTCAGCGTGTTGAGGAATTCGTCATAGGCGAGCGTCGCCGCGACCTTGAGGCGGCGGCCGCCGATGATCGCGGGTGTCGCGAAGGCGCTGGCCGAGAGCGAGAACACGATGATCGCCCCCGACAGCACGCCCGGCATGATCTGCGGCATGATGATGCGGCGGATGATAGTCACGGGACCAGCACCGAGCGACATCGCGGCGTTCTCGATCTGCGGATCGAGCCGTTGCAGTGCGGCCCAGACCGACAGCACCATGAACGGCATCATCACATGCGCGAGCGCGACGACCATGCCGGTCTCGGTGAACATGAAGGGAATGGG
The DNA here is from genome assembly GCF_040546905.1 of Bradyrhizobium sp. S3.3.6. Classification (NCBI taxonomy): domain Bacteria; kingdom Pseudomonadati; phylum Pseudomonadota; class Alphaproteobacteria; order Hyphomicrobiales; family Nitrobacteraceae; genus Bradyrhizobium; species Bradyrhizobium sp. S3.3.6. The sequence goes on from NZ_JBEPOT010000001.1 coordinate 399,121, forward strand.
GAAGCGAATCACCCCGGCCGACATCAAGAGCTTGTTGACGAGGCCGTTGTTGCCGCCGAACAGCAGCGCCCAACCGAGCGTGCGCGCCACCACAGAGATCAGCAGCGGCCCGAGGATCACGAGCAGGAAAAAGCTCTTCCAGCGTGCGTCCATGCGGTTGAGGATGTAGGCTTCGGGCGCGCCGAGCAGAGCGGTGAGCAGCGTGGTCAGGATCGCGATCCGAAACGTCCGCCAGAACATTTCTGCGTAATAGGGATCGGTGGCGATCTCCTGCCAGTTCTTCAGGATGAAGACCGGCTCGATGCCCTTGTACTGGCCCCAATCGTGGAACGACAGCATCACGGTCATCGCGAGCGGGATCAGCAGCACACCGACGAACAGCATCAGGGCAGGCGCCGTCAGCCCCCAAGGTGCACGCGCGTTGCGCTCCTCGGCGACCCCGCTCATGTGACGGTCCTTGCACGCACGCTCATGTCCTCGGGGCGCCAAGTGAGACGAACGGCGTCGCCTTCGGCTGGCTGCCTCTCACCATCATTCTGGCGGATCACGATCGCCGGGCCGCATTCGCTGTCGCACTGGAACAGCCAGTGATTGCCCTGGAAGATACGCGTGACGATCTTTGCGCCGAGGCCCTCATCGCCAAAGCCGATACGTTCAGGACGAATGCTGACGGTGACAGGGCCACTGAGCCCGGCCGGCGCCGGCGCGCTCCAGGAGCCCGCCACCAACCGCGCCGGAATTGCAGTCCGATCGATCGTCCCGGCAAAATCGTTGGTCTTGCCCAAAAACTGCGAGACGAAGGCCGAGACCGGCTTCTCATAAGTCTCCTGCGGTGTGCCGATCTGCTCGATCTTGCCCTGGCTCATGACCACGATACGGTCGGACAGGGACATCGCCTCGTTCTGGTCGTGGGTGACGAGGATCGTGGTGGTGCCGATGGTGCGCTGGATCTGGCGCAGCTCGATCTGCATCTCCTCGCGCAATTTTGCGTCGAGGTTCGACAGCGGCTCGTCGAGCAGCAGCACGCTCGGCTTGATTACCAGCGCACGCGCCAGCGCGACGCGCTGCTGCTGGCCGCCGGACATGCGGCGCGGATGGCGCTCCTCGTAACCGGCAAGGCCCACCATTGCGAGCGCGGCACGCACGCGCTCGGCCAGCTCGTTACGCGGGACGTTGCGCATCTCGAGGCCAAAGGCAACGTTCTCCGCCGCCGTCATGTGCGGAAACAGCGCGTAGCTCTGGAACACGATGCCGAGCCCGCGCTTGGCCGGATGGATCGCGGTCAGGTCCTTGTCCTCCAGGCGGATCGCGCCGCGTGTGGGATCGAGGAAGCCCGCGATCATCTGCAACGTCGTGGTCTTGCCGCAGCCGGAGGGGCCAAGGAAAGAGATGAACTCCCCCTTGCCGACCGCGAGACTGAAGTCGTCGACCACAGTCTGCGCGCCGAACTGTTTTGCCACCCGACTGAGCTCGAGATAGGCCATGAGCTGTCTCCGCTGCGGACGATCAGATCAGCGCTCGACCTCACGGTTCCAGCGCTTGGTCCACTCCTCGCGCTTGTCGTTGATAGTGGTCCAGTCTGGATTGTAGAGCTTTGCCGCGCGTTCGCCGATCGGGGCCATCTTGCCGAGCTCTGGCGGCACCACCAGCGATTTCAGCACGGGGCCGTAGCCGTAGTCCTTGAGCATCACGAGCTGAATCTTGGGATCAAGCAGCATCTTGACGAAGTTTGAGGCCAGCGGCGAGGCGTTCGGCTTGGCGATCGGACACGCCGTCGTCAGCAGCGTTGCCGCACCTTCCTTGGGATAGACAAAATCGACGGGGAAGCCGGTGTTGGCAAAGCTCTGCACGCGGCCGGTGCCCCACACCGCGATCACGGCCTGACCGGACTGGAACAGCTCGGTCATCTTGCCCGGCGACGGTTCATAGGCGAGCACGTTCGGATTGATCTGTTCCTTGAAGATCTTGAAGCCGGAGTCGACATTGGACTCGCCGCCGCCGTTCATCTTCGACAGCATCACCAGCGCTTCGAGGCCATAGGTGTTGTTGATCGGCGGAATGACCAGCTGCTTAGCGTATTTCGTGTCCTTCAGATCATTCCACGAGGTCGGCGGCGCCCAGCCTTTCTCCGCAAACACCTTGGTGTTGTACATCAGACCGGTCGCGACGATGCCGATCGCAACGGCACGATCGTCCTTGAAGCGCGCAGTGTCGTAGAGATCGGCAGCCGGCAAGCCATCGAGCTTACCACAGAAGCCGAGCTGGATCGCCTGGTACATCGGGCCGTCGTCGACGATGGCGACGTCGATCTGCTGATTGCCCTTCTGCGCCTGCAGCTTGGCCAGCGTGTCGGTGGAATTGCCGGCGACGTATTCGACCTTGACGCCGTTCTCCTTCTCGAAGGTCGGGATCACCTCATCACGAATGGTCTTCTCGAACGAGCCGCCATAGCCGGCGACATAGAGCGTTTTCTGCTGGGCCAAGGCGGCCGACGGAAGGACGGCGAGCGCCGCGATGCTGACCGCTGTCAGAAGGCGAAAAGTCTTCATGTGGTCCGATCTCCAATCTGCCGAAAAAACGGGCTGTCTCCAGCTTTGATGAAAAAGATCGCAAAGCCGAGCTTCCATCGTCCAATGAATAATGGCACCCTCTGCATGCCTAAATATTATGAATGGGAACTGGGATGGCGCGGATCAATTCGCGGCAGGTGGAGGCCTTCCGCGCGACGATGCTGACCGGCAGCGTCACCGAGGCCGCGGCACTGATGACAGTGACGCAGCCGGCGGTGAGCCGGTTGCTGCGCGACCTCCAGGCGCTGCTGAAAATGGAGCTGTTCGAGCGGCGCGGCACTGGCCTCGTGCCGACAGCGGCAGCGATGGCGCTCTATACCGAAGTGGAGCGCTCCTTCGTCGGCCTCGAGCGCATCACCGCCGCGGCGGAAGAAATTCGCGGCCGCCGCACCGGCTCGCTGCGGATCGCAGCACTGCCGGCGCTGTCGAACGGCTATCTGCCGCGGCTCACCGGTCACTTCCTGAGGGAGCGGCCGAATCTCAACCTCGCCTTCTTCGGCGTGATCTCGCCGATCGTGGTCGACTGGGTTCTGAACAATCAGTGCGACGTCGGCTTTGCCGAGGTACCGATCGCACATTCCGGCCTGCCGACCTTGAGGTTGCCGGCGCCCGCGCGCGTCGCGGTGCTGCCGACGGGGCATCGCCTCACGGAAAAGGACGTCCTGGAGCCGCGCGATTTCGAAGGCGAGACGTTCATCTCGCTGTCGGCGGGATCGTCGAGCCGGCATCTCGTCGACCAGGTCTTCCATCGCCACGATGTCCGCCGCGTGCTTCGGGTCGAGACCGCGCTGTCGGAGATCATGTGCGGCATGGTGTCGTCGGGGCTCGGCGTTGCGATCTGCGATCCCTTTACCGCGCAGGAATTTTCCACCCGCGGCATCGTCGTGCGCCGCTTCCTGCCGCGCATCGACTTCGAGTTCTCCGCGGTGTTTCCCGCGCAGCGCAGCCCTTCGCCGGTGGCGCTCGATCTCGTCGAGACCATGCGCAAGTCGCTTGCTGCGTTTGATAGCTAGCCGTTGAACGCGGCCTGCGCCTCCGGCAGGTCCCAGATCTTGCCGATCGCAGCTGTTCCTGCCGCCGTGATCGCCGCCTCGTCGGCGCCGAGATAGCATCCCGCATCGACCAGCACGCGGCCATCGACCATGACTTGATCGATATTGGCGCGGTTGGCGAGTGCGATCAGCGCGCGGCGCGGGTCGAACAGCGGCTGAAGATGCGGATGGGTGAGATCGACCACGGTGAGGTCGGCGGTGGCGCCCGGCTCGATGCGGCCGAGGTCCGGCCGCTTGATGACGTCGGCCGCGACCGCCGTGTTGGCCTCGATCAACTCGGGCGAATTGGCGACATCGGCACGCTGCGACGTGATCTTGGAGATCAGCGATGCCGCATTGAGTTCGCCGAGCAGGTCCATGTTGTAGCCGTCGGTGCCGACCACGGTGCGGACGCCATGCTCGGCAAACCGGCTGAAGGCGGCAGTCACGCCGGCGCGCGCGAAAACGCGCGGGCAGTTGAGCACGGTCATGCCGCGCGCGGCCATCAGCTTGAGGTCGTCGTCACTGCTGAACATGCAATGCGCCGCCATCAGATCGGGCGCCAGCAGGCCGAGCCAGTCCAGATATTGCGCCGGCGTACGGCCGCCATAGCGCTTGCCGATGGTCTCGACCTCGGCGCGGCTCTGCGCCATGTGAGTCGTGATGGGCACGCCGAGCTCGCGCGCCCGCGTGGCGCAGGCCTTCAAGAGATCGGGGCCGCAGGTGTCGGTGGCATGCGGGCTCATCGCAAGATTGATGCGGCCGTCGCCGCGATTGTTCCAGCGCTGATAGAGCGCATCCCACGTCGCCATGTCGGCGGTGCCGTCGTCGCCGGAATATTGGACCACACCATCGGGGCCGGCCTTGGCGTCCGACGTCGAGAACAGATACGGCGCGCCGTAGAAGCGGATGCCCATTTCCTCCGCGGCGTCGAACATCTCGGGGATCGAGTTGCGGAACGGCTCCATCACCGTGGTGGCGCCGCCCTTGAGGAGCTGGAGAATGCCGAGCCGCGCCACCGCAAGCCGCTCTTCCGCCGACAAGATATCGGCGCCGCGCTTGGTCAGCGGCAGCAGCACCGTGTAGACGATGCTCTGGTTGTTGCGGCGGCCGTTACCATCCTCGCTGTGGCTGCGCGCCACAGCCTCGGAGAAGCAGTGATTGTGCAGATTGAGCAGGCCCGGCAGGACGAAGCGGCCGGGACGATCGTAGACCTCGTCGGCGCTCGGCCTGTCGCGCGTGACCGCGGCGATCTTCTTGCCCTCGACCAGGACCCAATGATCGCGCAGCACATCCTGCGCGCCGTCTTTGCGTGACAGCACATAGCTGCCGAAGATTGCTGTGCTGCTCATGCGGGGCGTACGTTCCAGAAGACGGCGGTGCCGTCGAGAATGCCGGTGATGTCCTTGCGATAGGCGGTCGGCTGCTTGTACAGGCCGATCGGAATATAGGGGATTTCCTCGAAGGCGACTGCCTGGATCTCGCGGCAGATGCGCTGTTGCTCCGCGAGCTCGGACGCCGCCAGCCATTGGCTGCGCAAGGGCCCCATCTTCTCGCTCGCATACCAGCCGGCGACCTTGCCTTCGCCGCGAATGTTGGTGTTGCCGGCCGGGTTGAGCCAGTCGATGCCCTGCCAATTGCCGACCGCGGCGCTCCAACCGCCCTGCGGAATCGGGTCTTTCTTGAGCTGGCGCTGCAACACCACAGCGAAATCGAGCCCGGCATATTCGACGTTCATGCCGGCCTTGCGCAGGCTATCGACTGCGATCTCGCCGAGCGGCTTCTGCGCCAGCGAATTGGTGGGGACGAGCACCACGATCTTCTCGCCATTGTAGCCGGCGGCTTTCAGATCGGCCTTGACCTTGTCGTAGTCGCGCGGACCGCGGAACACGCCGAGGCCGACATCGCTCGCCATCGGCGTGCCGGGCGCGAAGAAGCCGATCGGCGAGACCTGGAAGGCCGGATCGGTGCCAGCGACCGCGGTCATGAAAGCGGACTGGTCGATTGCGCCCAAAAGCGCGCGGCGGATGGCGGGATTGTCGAACGGCGGCTGCAGGTGGTTGAGCCGAAGCATGCAGGCATAACCGCGTGGATCGAGGATACGCGTCTCGATGTCGCCGGCGGCCTTGATGATCGGCAACAGATCGTGCGGCGTGGTCTCCTGCCAGTCCTGCTCGCCGGTCTGGAGCGCGGCAACGCCGGTGCCGGCATCGGGCGTGGTGGTCCAGACGACGCGGTCGTAGTGCACGATCTTCGGCCCCGCGGTCCAGTCCGGCTTGCCGTCGGTGCGGGGCTGGTAGCGGTCGAATTTGGCATAGGCGTTGCGGGCGCCCTGCACGCGCTCATCGGCGAGATAGCGGAACGGACCGCTGCCGATGACTTCGGTCAGTGGCTTGAACGGGTCCTGGCTCGCCAGCCGCTCCGGCATCATGAAGCAGGGATTGATCGCGGCCTTGCCGAGCGCCTGCGGCAACAGCGGGAACGGGCGCTTGAGACGGAAGCGGATGGTACGGTCGTCGGCGGCTGACAACTCGTCGGTCGCCTCCATCAGCTCGCCGCCAAAGCCGTCGCGCGCGGCCCAGCGGCGGATGCTGGCGACGCAATCGCGCGCCAGCACATGCTCACCGTCGTGCCAGAACAAGCCGTCGCGCAAGCTGAGGTCCCATTGCAGTCCGTCGCCGGAGATGGCCTGCCCCGACAGCATCTGCGGCGAGAGCTGGAGCGAGGAGCTCATGCCATAGAGCGTGTCGTAGACCATGAAGCCGTGGTTCCGCGACACCTGCGCGGTCGAATAAATGGGATCGACGAAGGCGAGATCGATGACGGGGATGAAGCGCAGCGTGCGCTGGGATTCGGCTCGCACGATGCCCGGCATAGAGAGTGTCGGCACTGTTGCGGCAGCCTTGAGGAGCGAGCGGCGGGAGATGGGCATTACAAGAAGTTCCTGAGGGTATCTTACGTATTCAACAAGACCGCGCCGATCGCAGCCGCGACCGCCTGCTGCGCAGGTTCGATCACGGGCACGCCGATCGCCTCCGCGATCGCTGCGCGGTGAGACGCCATACCGGCACAGCCCATCACCACGACGTCGGCGCGACATTGCGTAACTAGCGCGCGGCCGGCTTCGATCAACCGCCCGCGGATGTCGGCGCCTGCCGTCTCCGCCGCGCTTGCGCCGACCGACCAGCTTCCGGCATAGCGGCTATCGACGCCCATCACCCGCGCCATGCGTTGCTGGCGGCGGATGCTCGACGGCGACAGCGCGATGATTCCGAAACGTTCGCCCAGCATCAGCGCGCGAAAGATGCCGCATTCGGCGATGCCCAGCACCGGCCGACCGTCGGCCGCCTCGCGCACCGCATGCAGCCCGGGATCGCTGAAGCACGCGAGCACGAAGGCATCCGCATCGTCACGCGCCACGCGATTGACCAGCGGCATCACCACACTGTCGGCATCGCGCTGCGAGCTGATCCCGGGCGGCCCCTCAGCGAGGCCGACCACCTCGATGTCAGGCCCGCCGATGATCCGCAGCGGTGCCACCGCGTCGTCGATCGCCGCGGTCACCGACGCCGAGGAGTTGGGGTTGATGACGAGGATGCGGCGACGGGTCATGGCATGGCTCAACGGTTGGCGGCCTCGTGGCGCAGGAAGTTTTCAGCGATCTTCTCGCCGGTGGTGATCCAGACATCCGGGCACGACTTTGCGTAGGTCAGGAACTCGCGCAGCAGGCGCAGCCGCATCGGACGGCCGCTGCACTGCGGATGCAGCACGGTCGTGACCATCGCGCCCCAGTCGCGGGTTTCGTCGAGCTCGTCCTTCCAGATCGAGAGCACGTGCTCCCTCGGGAAGATCGAGCGCGGGCTGAAGCGCGCCGAGAGACCGTGCATCCAGTCGTCATAGCTCGCCGTCACCGGCAGCTCGATCGTGCCGGGCTTACCGTCAGCGAGACGATGGCGATAGGGCCGCACGTCGTCGCGGAACGAGGACGTGTAGACGATGCCGTGACGAACCAGCGCGACGCGCAGCTCCTCGGTGAACTCACCGTAAGGAGCCCGATAGCCGGTCGGCCTGACGCCGAGCCTGCGCTTCAGCGCTTCGAAACCGCGCTCAAGCTCCTCCTCGATCCAGGGATCGCCGGGATCGGGCAGCAAATGGTGATAGCCGTGATGGCCGATCTCGTGGCCGGCCTTGAGAATCGACTCCGCCATCGCCGGATGCGCATCGACCGACCATCCCGTGACGAAGAACGTCGCCTTGAGATCGAGCTGGTCGAGCAGCTCCAGCAGCTTCGGTGTGCCGACGCGCGCCTCGTAACCGCCATAGCTCATGGTAATGAGCCGCTGCGCGTGCACCGCGTCCTTGCTGGTCCACGCGCTCTCCGCGTCGACGTCGAAGGACAGGAACATCGCCGACTTGTACCGCTTGGGCCAAGGGTATTCCGGCGCGGGATCTGCGGTGTTGGCTGGGGTGAGCGGGATGCTCTGGAGGGCCTTACTGTCCAGCATTGATGGTTGCCTTTTCGAGTGCGTTGTCTGTCAGTTTCCACTTCGCAAGCAGGGTTTTGTAGGTGCCGTCGACGATCAGCGCATCGACAGCCTCGATCATTGCCTGCTGTAACGCCTTTTCCTTGACCGGCAGCGCAATGCCCGTGAACTGCGTTGCGAACGGATCGCCGACCGGCGCATAGGTGCCCGGCTCGATATCCATCAGATAGGGCAGCGTCTCGTTGCCTTGAACGGCAGCGTCGATGCGGCCCTGCCTGAGCTGCGTGCGCGCATCTGCCGAGCCGTCGGTGCCGACGAACTGGATCGGATTGCTGCCGCAATTCTTCTGGCTCCACTTATCGATCTCGGCCGGAAACATGGTCCGGCGGCTGGCGCCGACCTTCTTGCCGCACAGCGCAGCCATGTCCTTGAACTCGGACACACGGGATTGCTGCACGAAGAATTTTGGACCGCTGCGCAAATAATCGACGAAGGAGGCAATGTCGTGTCGGCTCGCATAGTCGGTGAAGCCGGACAGGATGGCATCCACCCGGCCCGTCGAAATCGAGGGCATGAACTCGGCAAAGCTGGTTTCAGTCCATTCGATCTTGACGCCGAGCTTGCGGCCGATCGCCTCGCCGAGATCGATGTCGAAGCCCGACAGCGTGTTGGTGGCGGGATCGCGGAACTCCATCGGCGGATAATTCGGCACCAGCGCGATCTTGATGCTGCCGCGCTTGGCGATCTCCGGCGGCAACTCGATCGCCCAAGCCTGAACACTTAGAGCCGAAACGGTCATGGCACCGAAAAGCGCCGCCGCAACCAAAACTCTCTTCATCAACACGCCCCCCATTTCAGATCACTGCCGAAAGAAATGCCTTGGTCCGCTCCTCGCGCGGCGCGCCCAGCACGTCCGAGGCGCGGCCCTGCTCGACAATCGCGCCCTGGTCCATGTAGACGACGCGGTCGGCGACCTCGCGGGCGAAGCCGAGCTCGTGCGTCACCACCAGCATGGTCATGCCGCTCTTCGCCAGCTCCTTCATCACCGCGAGCACCTCGCCGACGAGCTCCGGGTCGAGTGCGCTGGTCGGCTCGTCGAACAGCATCAGCATCGGTTTCATCGCAAGTGACCGCGCAATCGCCACACGCTGCTGCTGGCCACCGGAGAGCTGCGCGGGATACGAATTGGCCTTCGCCAACAGCCCGACGCGCCGGAGCAGCTCGAGCGCCTCGGCACGCACCTCGTCGGCTTTGCGGCCCTGCACCTGGAGCGGACCTTCGATGATGTTTTCCAGCGCGGTCTTGTGCGGAAACAGGTTGAAGCGCTGGAACACCATACCAGTCTTCAGACGCTGCCGCCCGATCTCGCGCTCGCTGAGGCGATGGAGCCGCCCGTTTTGCTCGCGCACGCCCAAGAGCTCGCCGTCGAGCCAGATGCCGCCGCTATCGATGGCGGCGAGCTGGTTGATGCAGCGGAGCAGCGTGGTCTTGCCCGAGCCGGAGGCGCCGATCAGACACATCACCTCGCCGGGCCAGACGTCGAGCGAGACGTTTTTGAGAGCCTGGAACTCTCCAAAACTCTTGGCTACAGAGCGGATCGCGACGAGGGGCTTTGTCATCGCGCAAATCGCAATGTGCCGCGTGCAAAACGGCGTTCGAGCAGCATCTGGAGCGGCGTCAGGATCGAGACAACGACCAGATACCAGAGCCCGGCGACGATCAGGAGCTCGATCACGCGAGAGTTCGCGTAGTAGATGTTTTCGGCGTTGTGCAGCACTTCCGGATATTGGATGACGCTCGCAAGCGAGGTCGCCTTCACCATGCCGATGAACTCGTTGCCGAGCGGCGGGATCACCACGCGCATCGCCTGCGGCAGGATGATCCGGCGCAGCGCACGCAGCCGTCCCATGCCGATCGCCTGCGCCGCTTCATATTGCCCGATGTCGACCGACAACATGCCCGCGCGCACCACTTCGGACGTGTAGGCGCCCTGGTTGATGCCGAGCCCGAGCAGTGCGGCGAGGAACGGCGTCATGACATCGACGGCGCGCGCACTCCAGAGGCCGGGAATACCGATGGTCGGAAACACCAGCGCGAGGTTGAACCAGAGCAGCAATTGCAGGATCAGCGGCGTGCCGCGGAACAGCCAGGTGTAGCCAGCCGCCACCGTCTTCAGCACTGGATTGGGCGACAGCCGCATGATCGCGACGACAACGCCGAGAAAGATGCCGAGCGCCATCGCCAGCACCGCCATCACCATGGTGTTGACGATGCCTTCGAGGATCACCTTTGCGGTGATGAAGCGACTGACATAGGACCATTCGATCTGCCCATTGGCGAAGGCGCGCGCGATTGCCGCCAGCATCAGGACGATCAGTGCTGCGCTGAGCCAGCGAAACCAGTGCGGCTCGCGCGCGATCCGCATCCCCGACAGATCGGGAAAACCTTCCGCGAGTGCCGGCGCCGGCCTCATTGCGGCGCCGCGTTCAGCATGGGCTGGGTCACTGCATTCGCGCCCAGGCCCCATTTGTCGAGAACCGCCTTGTAGGAGCCGTCGGCGATCATGGCCGTGAGCTTTTCCGTCACGACGTCACGGAGTACGGAATCGTCCTTGCGGAACATGATGCCTTGATATCCCGTGGACAACTGCCCGCCAACGATGCGGTATTTGCCGGCTTCCTGAGCTTGCGCATAGGGCAAGGTCTCACTGCCCTGGACTGCGGCATCGATGCGGCCTTGCTTGAGCTGGTTGCGGACGTCGATCGAGTTCTCACCGGGAACATACTGGATGGCAGGCTTGCCAGCCGGCTCGCAATTCTGCTTGCTCCACTTATCGATCTCGAGTGGAAACGCCGTGCTGCGCGTCGTGCCGACCTTCTTGCCGCAAAGATCGGTGGCGCCCTTGGCGTCGCTCTCCGTGAGCACGAAGAATTGCGGGCCGGTGGTGAGATAGTCGACGAAGTCCGCCGTCTCGCGCCGTGAGCTGCGATCCTGAATGCCGCTAATGATGAAATCGGCGCGCTTGGTCTGGAGCGAGAGAATCAGCTCGGCGAATGGCGTCTCGCTCCAGACGATCTTGAGGCCGCCGAGCCGCTTGGCGAGCTCGTTGGCGAGATCGATGTCGAGTCCCACCAGCTCATTGCTGGCGGGATCGCGATATTCCATTGGCGCGTAGGTCGAATTGACCGTGAGTTTCAGAGCGCCCGCTTGCTTGATCTCGGCAGGAAGCTCGGCGGCTTGCGCTGTGGCAATGGCCGCCAGCGCGGCAAGACCGAGAGAAAGCGAGAGGCGTATCATGTCAGCTCCTTTGCCAGTGTCTTGCCAACGCCGTGCCAATCGTCAGTCCGCGTCGAGAACGGCCGGCTCGATGACGCCGGCGCGCTCGGTGATCACCCTGTATTGCTCGGGCCGCCGGTGGGCGTCGAAATTGAACATCTTGTCCTTGCCCTGGCGGCAGAGGTCGAGATCGATATCGGCGACGATCACCTCGTCGGTCAAGGTCGCAGCCTGCGCGACGATGCGGCCGTTGGGATCGACGATGCAGGAACCGCCGATCAGCCCCGAGCCGTCCTCTTCGCCGGCCTTGGCTACCGAAATCGCCCAGGTCGCGTTCATGTAGGCATTGGCCTGCGTCACCAGCGTCGAATGGAAGGTGCGCAAGGATGCATCTTCTGTGCTGCCGCCGTTGGGATCGTAGGCCGCCGAATTGTAGCCGATGCAAACGAGCTCGACGCCCTGCAGGCCGAGCACGCGCCAGGACTCGGGCCAGCGGCGATCGTTGCAGATCATCATGCCCATGATGGCATGCGCCCAGGCCGAACCGGCGCGGAACGCGGGAAAGCCGAGATCGCCATATTCGAAATAGCGCTTCTCAAGCTGCTGATAGCGCGCGCCCGGCCGCGGCTCGACCGAGCCCGGCAGATGCACCTTGCGATAGCGGCCGAGGATCTCGCCGTCGCGATCGACCAGGATGGCGCAATTGTAGCGGCGGCCTTCGGCGGTCTGCTCGGCATAGCCGACATAAAAGCCGACACGCAGCGCCCGCGCGCGATCGAACAGCTTTGCCACGGCCGGGTTCGGCATGCCGTGCTCGAAAAACTTGTCGAGCGCTTCACCTTCGAGCAGCCAGCGCGGAAAAAAGGTGGTGAAGGCGAGCTCGGGAAACACCACGAGGCTGGCGCCGCGGTTCGCCGCTTCCTCCAGCATAGCAAGCATCCGCGATAGCGTATGCTCACGCGTATCGGCTTTTTGCGTCGGCCCCATCTGGGCGGCGGCGGCGCGAAGGACACGAACCAAGACTGCCTCCAATCTGTGCGCAATGCTGCCTCAATGGGCGAATGAACCCTTTGATCCAGCATGCAAATCCGCGACCATTAGGCGCAAGGAGGGCTGCAAAAGCAATTCATCGTGCTATGATGTTTTGGCCCTGAGTATAATCGGCAGTGATATGAACCTGCGCCAGCTCGAGATCCTGCGTGCCGTCATCCGCCATCGCACCACGGTGGCGGCGGCCGATGAGCTGGCGCTGTCGCAGCCCGCCGTCAGCAACGCGCTGAAGACGATGGAAGCGCAGGCGGGCTTTGCGCTGTTCGAGCGCGTCAACAACCGGCTGTTTCCGACCGCGGAGGCGATGGCGCTCTACAAGGAGAGCGAAGCGATCTTCGCGCTTCACGCCAAGCTCGAGAACCGCGTGCGCGACCTGCGTGAGAACCGCTCAGGACATCTCGCGATCGTGGCGACGCCGCCGCTCGCCTACAGCATCATTCCCTCCGCTCTATCAGCCTTCCTGCGCCGCCGCCCGGAGACACGCGTGTTCTTCGACGTCAGGCGCTACGAGGGCATCATCGAGGGCGTGCTCAGCCGCGTCGCAGAGCTCGGCTTCGCGCTCGGGCTGACGCACCATCCCGGCATCGCGCATGAGGTGGTGCACACCGGCGAAATGGTCTGCGTACTGCCGCCGCAGCATCCGCTCGCCGACAGACCGGTGATCTCGGCCGCGGATCTGTCCGGCCTGCCCTTCATCGGGCTCGAACGCGGCACCCGGCTTGGCGAAGCCGTGCGCGACAGTTTCGCCCGCGCCGGCGCGCCGTTCCAGCCGACCGTCGAGGTGCGCTATTGCAACACGGCCTGCGTGCTCGCAGCCGCCGGCGTCGGTGCCGCCGTGGTCGATCCCTTCTCGCCGCACCAGAACGCCGGCCACGGTCTGGTCGTCCGGCCGTTCACGCCGACGACCCGCGCCGTCGCCTACATGCTATGGTCGGAGGCGGAGCCGCTGTCGCGTCTGGCCAAGGCCTTTCTCGGCGAGATCCGCAAGGAGAGTGCGCTGTTGGACCGCACGGCGCCACACCAGCAACATGGGGCAGGAAGCGACTGAGCTTCGCAACCTTTGACCTGAGGGGCACATGGCACGCATCACCATCATCGAGACCGGACAGGTTCCCCCAAAATACCGCGAACAGCACGGCTCGTTTCCGGACATGTTCGAGCGCATGGTCCGCGCCGAGGATCCGACAGCCACGGTCGACGTCGTCAGCATCCCGAATGGCGATGTGCTGCCCGATCCGAGCAAGCTCGAGGCCGTGCTGATCACCGGTGCTGCCGCCGGCGTCTATGACGGGCTCGACTGGATCGCGCCGCTGGAAGATTTCGTGCGCACGGCTTACGCCAACAAGACGCCGATGGTCGGCGTCTGCTTCGGCCACCAGCTGATCGCGCAGGCGCTCGGCGGCACCGTGCGCAAGTCTGAGAACGGCTGGGGCATCGGCCGGCACGTCTATCAGGTGCTGCCGGAGAACGGCGTCGTCGACGGCGAAGCGGTCGCCATCGCCGCCTCACATCAAGACCAGGTGATCGAGCCACCGAACGATGCGCTGACAATCCTCTCCTCAGAATTCACGCCGCATGCCGGCCTGCTCTACGCCAACGGCGCAACGCTGACAGTGCAGCCACATCCGGAGTTCGACGTGGAGTTTGCGCAAGTGTGCTGCGAGTTGCGCGACGGCAAGGCGCCGGAGGATGTCGTGGCAACGGCAAGGGATTCCCTGGCGCAACCGCTGGACAACGCGAAGCTCGGCGGCGCGATTACGCGGTTTTTGGCGCGACGCTGATTTCACCTCACCCCGCTTGCGGAAGTAATTCAGAATGGATCCATTCCAAGCCCCGGCACATCCGCCGGGCGCGGTCCCGGCGCCGCCCAGTGAAAGCGGCGATCCTTCTCCGCAATCGCGATGTCGTTGATCGAGGCCTCGCGCCGCCGCATCAGGCCGTGCTCGTCGAACTCCCACTGCTCGTTGCCGTAGGAGCGATACCATTGGCCGCTCGCGTCGTGCCATTCGTACTGGAATCGCACCGCGATGCGATTTTCGTCGAAGGCCCAGAGATCCTTGATCAGGCGGTACTCCTGCTCCTTCTCCCATTTACGGGTGAGGAATGCGACGATCGCTTCGCGGCCCTGAAACACTTCCGCGCGATTGCGCCAGCGGCTGTCCTCGGTATAGGCGAGCGAGACGCGCACCGGATCGCGCGAGTTCCAGGCGTCCTCGGCCATGCGCGCCTTCTGCGCAGCGGTCTCTCGGGTGAAAGGCGGAAGCGGCGGGCGCGACATGATGGCCTCATCGGTTGGTTTGGGGCGCAATCTATCCGCGCACGCGATGGAGTCGAGAGGCCATCGCCTATCGACCGATCACGAAATCAGATCGGCCTTCATCAGCGTGCGGATCGACTTGGGGATCGGTTGAGCCCTGCCGCCGCTGATGAAAGCGACGCGCACCTCGGCCTTGACCAGCACGTCCTCACCGCGCCGCACCTCCTGCGCCAGCATGATGGAGGCGCCCTTCACCGCAACCGGCCAGGTCACGATATCGAGCACGTCGTCCATCCGCGCCGGCTTGAGGAAATCCAGATGCATCGAGCGCACGACGAAGGCAAAGCCTGCGCCTTCCGTCTCGGCCTGCTCGAACAGCGCCTGCTGCTGAGCGCCCATCAGCCGCAGATGATTGGTGCGCCCACGTTCCATGTAGCGCAGATAATTGGCGTGATAGACGATGCCTGAAAACACTGATTTGACGATGTCGCAACAGCAGCCTCGCGGGTTACTTTCATTGGGTCGCTGGACGGCTAAGGCGTGAATTAGGAGAGATTCATCACTTCCGTAGCAAGCCGCAGCGCCTTCAGGATGCGTTGTGCTCTTTCGGCTGCGATAAACTCCACGCGCACACGCTCCGGGTTTAGCCGGAGGGGCGTGATCAGGTCACGACGGCATCCTCAAAGTCAAAGAAATCGTCGCTCCACGCTGCCGGGCAGCTCTAATTGACGGCATTAGAGGCCGCCGCGGTTATCCGGCGCGCCCGGCCCACTGCAGCAGTGGCGGGGGATCCGAAACACCCGCTGAATGGCGTTGCGTCGACGATCGTCCGCGGTATCCTGTCGACTGCGGTACGCGACGATCTGGCCAAATGCGATAACCGGACCTGCACATGGTGGTCGCCGCCGCTGATCGAGCCGTCCAAATTAGTACCAATAGTTGCTCTCCTGTCCTTACGTCGCTATCGGAACGTCTCGTCAGCCGACATGAGGTGTCGCTCCTACACGGCTTGATTTGTCACTCCCGTATAGCATTGGAGTTCAATCGATGGCCAACATACCCGCCGCCTACCGCCCTCATCAACTGAAATCGCAGCTTGGGATCCGAGCGGCACAATACCTCCGTATGTCGACAGTTCGGCAGCAATACTCAATGCAAAACCAAGCTGCGGTGATTGCGGCTTACGCCCACGACCATGATTTAACAATCGTTCGCACCTATTGCGATGAAGGTGAGAGCGGTCTGCTGATCAAGAATAGGGCCGGTCTCATGCAGCTTATTGACAATGTCCAAACCGGAGAAGCCGACTTTTCTCACGTCCTAGTTTATGACGTAAGCCGGTGGGGCCGCTTTCAGGATATCGATGAGAGCGCGCATTACGAGTTTGTCTGTAAGAGGGCAGGCATCAAAGTTGCGTATTGTGCCGAGCAATTTGACAATGATGGCAGCATGCTTTCCAGCATGATCAAAAACATCAAGCGAGTAATGGCGGCGGAATTCAGTCGTGAGCTTTCGGCTAAGGTTCATGCTGGGCAGTGCCGGCTCGCGCGGCTTGGATTCAAGCTCGGAGGACGCCCTGGTTACGCCCTGTTGCGCGAGCTTATCGACGCGAGGCAGCAGTCGCGAGGTGCGCTGAAGAAGGGAGATCGGAAGTATCTCACCAGCGATCACATCCGAGTACGGCCCGGCATTCCCGAGGAAGTCGCCGTAGTGAGGTGGGTATTTCAGCGATTCTTGGAGGTAAGGTCCGAAGTCGTAATCGCTGCGGAGCTGAACCGGAAGGACGTACCGACGAGCACTGGGACACGATGGACGCGCGCCACAGTTAACAGGATCCTGAGAAACGAGAATTATGTTGGGAACCTCACCTTTAACCGGCGATCCCGTAAGTTGCGGCAAAGCTACACTGATAATCCGCCTGAGGTTTGGATTACCAGCGAGGCATGTATCGAGCCGATCATCGAACGTGACGCCTTCCTGAACGTTAACAAAATCATTGAGGAGCGACGTGTCGACCTCACTGACGAGGAGATGCTTTCGCGCCTGCGCGGAACGCTCCTCAAGGAAGGTCGTATTAGCTGCGCCATCGTAGACGGCACTATTGGCCTCCCCTGCACGTCGACCTACCAAAAACACTTTGGCAGCCTGAGGAACGTGTATCGGCTGATCGGCTACACTCCGAAGCGAAGTTATGAGTTTCTTGAGTCGCGCCCGCTGTGGGCCGAGGAAAATGCCAAGCTCGGCTTGCAAATAGCCATGGTTATCAGGAAGGCCGGTGGCCGCACTACCTCTCGCGACGGCACGGCTTACTTGCGCGTGAATGGGTCCATCAACATCTCAATTCGAGTGGCGCTCTGGTGCGGAAGACAAAACCGCGCGCCGTACTGGTCCATCAAGCGTGATGCACGCCTGCCTCATGGCTGGATTGCCGCTACTAGGTTGTCTGAGCATAACGGGTCGGTGCTCGATTACGTGCTACTGTCCACCGACGGGAAAGTAAGACGAACCATGTCGTTTTCTGAGAGGGCCCGCATTCGCCGTGGAATAGCTAGCTTCGAAACCCCTGACGCTTTGGCACGGGCGATCACCAAGCGAATAATTGGCAGAGACTGTTCTTCTCCGGCGCCCAAGCCAAGCGATCGAGAGCCAAGCATCCCAAACCAAAAACGCTCGCGAGCAGCGCTGATAGAACGAAGATACCGAAGTCCACGACGTAGTCTCTCATGCTCCTTTCAGAAGCCTCCAGATCTCAAGCGCACCCGTCCTGTGTGTGTTTCGGCATGGAATAAGGGGTCTGACTCATTTCTGATGAAGTTCGCCGGCGACTGTGGTTCTTCAACGGAGAATCGGCGCCATGCGGACAGGCTTTCGAATTTCATCGCTAGTACCGAGTGGTTTGGTCTTTGATGGCGTAAGTGATTCAGAGGATTCAATTATTCTGGCTGTTCGGTCAGAGGCTGCGGAGGCCCAATGCCCTTTGTGCGCGACAGCATCGCGCCGAGTCCATAGCCGTTACATCCGGCACGTGGCCGATTTGCCATCAGCGGGCAGAAAGGTGCGCCTCCGATTGCTCACGCGGCGCTTCACATGTGAGGTGCCGCATTGCCGCCGTCGGATCTTCACAGAGCGGTTCGGAGAAGACGTCGTTCCGCTTCGACGGCGTCGGACGGCGCGGCTCGAACACATCGTCCATCACCTGGGGTTGGCGCTCGGCGGCCGGCCGGCAGCAAGCTTCGCCAAGCGGCTCATGCTGCCTGTCAGCAACGATACCTTGCTGCGGGTGGTCCGCCGGCGGACGGCGATGCCGATGGACCCATTGCTTGTTGTGGGTATCGATGACTGGGCGTTCCGGAGAAATCGTCGGTACGGGACCATCGTGTGCGATTTGGAGCGTCGGCGGATCGTTGCCTTGCTGCCCGACCGGGAAACGGCGACCGTTCAGGCGTGGCTGTCGAAGCACCCAGGCATCAACATTGTGTCGCGAGATCGCGGTGGTGGATATGGCGAGGCAGCAGCCAAGGCGCTGCCGAACGCCATCCAGGTCGCCGACCGCTGGCATCTGATGGAAAACGCGAGCGCGGCCTTCCTTGATGCGGTGCGCCGCTCCATGAGCAAAATCCGAACCGCAATCGGGGCGACGACGATCGATCTTAAACTGCTGACCTGCGCGGAAAAGCTTCGCTATCAGGGCTATCTGCGGCGCCAGGACAGCCATGCCGCAATCGCGGCTCTTGTCAGCGACGGTGTGCCGCTCAAGGAGATCGTCCGCCGCACAGGACATAGTCGCAATCTGGTTCGCCAAATTAGTCGCGGCGGCGGTACGGATATCTTCCGCACCCGTCAAAGCACCCTGGATGGGCACCTGCCGTTCCTGGACGCGCAGTGGTCAGGCGGCTGTCGCAACGGTGCCGAACTCTGGCGCCGTTTGAGAGGGCAAGGCTTTAAGGGATCACTGCGCGTAGTGGCGGAATGGGCCACGCGACGGCGACGCGCCGAGACTATCAGCCGTCAACAATTGCAGAAGGTCCCCGCCGCCAGGACGATAGCGCAGTTGATGACGACGAAGCGCGACCACCTAACCAAGGCCGAGACCGTCACGGTTGCCGCTATTGAACAAAGCGTTCCTATGCTGGCCGACGCCCACGCTCTCGTTGGCCGCTTCCACACAATGGTCCGAAAGAGGGCCGAGATCGAGCTCGAATCTTGGATAGATGAATCCAAGCGGAGCCTCATTGGCTCATTCGCGAATGGCATCGCCAACGATAAGGACGCGGTGCACGCGGCAATCACGCAACCATGGTCCAATGGCCAAGTGGAAGCTCAGATCACCAAGCTCAAGCTGGTCAAGCGGCAGATGTACGGGCGCGCTAATCTCGATCTCCTTCAGGCTAGGCTGATTGGCGCGCCATAAAAACAAACACGATCATCGAATATGCGTCAGAGCCAATATTGCAGGCCGAATGACAGCCGAGCGTCGAAAGCGATAGACCGTCCCGACCGCGTCCCAAGCGCACCGGAGAGTGCCTTGCCGATTCACAGTTGCTTATCAAGCTTTAGGCAAAAGGGGCGATTCGTCCTATTTGTACGCCACGGCTACCCAGTGGCCATACCTGCGCTCTAGATTTCTTTCTTGCTGGAGCAGCCTACGATCTTATCGCCTCAGGCCCATTATGGTTCGGGGCGGAAGCATGCACGGCAAGGACGAAATGACTCGGATCGAGGCATCAGGGTCGCCAAATAGTCGGAAAATGCCGCCTGCCACGAAGCGCAGTCGTAAGAACCGTGGCATGCCGCCGCCGGCGACGTTCGATATTGAAACGCTGCCGGGCAGCTCTAATTTGACGGCAATAGAGGCGGCGGCGGTTATCCGCCGCACGCCCGGAGCGCTGGAGCAGTGGCGGCGCAATCCGAACCACCCGCTGAAATGGCGCTACGTCGATGGCCGGCCACTCTATCGTGTCGATGCAGTGCGTGACTATCTGGCCAAATGCGACAAAACCACTAAGACCCCTCAGCCGCATAATGCTCACGGAGACGCCCGAGGAGCTCGGCCTTGATCGGGTCAAGCGGATTCGTCCGCTGCAGGCGCACGATTTTGCCGACCCTTTTCGCGCCGACCAACTCTGCAATGTAGTCGTGAGCCGCTTCGAACGCCATCTTGCGGATGATCCACTGTTCGTCGTGATTGTAGACCTGATCGATTCCGCTTGGCCTTTGCCCAACACACAGCCGCTGGATTTCGTTGTCGTAGCCACAGCGTGACATGATGGTGCGCAAGCTGCGCCTTAGGTCATGCATGGTGAACTTGGCGACGCTCGCTTCCTTGACCAGGCGGTTGACCATCTTGGTGAACCCGGACATCTGGCCGCCGGTCTTTGGTGACGGGAAGACATAGTCCGAGGTTGCCCGCTGGAAATGTTTCGCGGCCGCGAGCACCTCGTCAACGAGATGGGTGCGCGGCAGGTCGTGGTGCAGGCCCATCTTGGTCCATGTGGCATCGAAGGTGATGCGGTCGTCCATGACGTGCTTCGACCACTCGATCATGGTTGGCTCGCTGCGGCGCGGGCCGCCCAGTAGGCACATCCGTGCCAGAAGCCCGAAAGTGCCGAGCTTGCCGGATGCCTGCCAGACCTTGATGATCTCGTCATCGCTCAGCGCGCGTCCCTTGGTGCGACGCAAGATCCGCTGCGCCCGGGTTTCCTTCGGCTCGCGATAACCAGCGAGCACATTGTGGTCGACATAACCCTCGCCGACGCACCATTCGAGGAAGGTGTGGGTGTGCTTGCGCAGGTCCTTGGCCGCCCCACGCTTGCCGGTTTTGGCAATCTTGTCGACGGCTGCCATGATCTGCCGCCGCGTCAGGTCTCCGACGGCGCTCTCGGCGTGTTCCTTGAGCCCGCGCCGCAGCGCCGACATAGCTGGTTTCCAGTTGACGACTTGGCGTCCGGTCAAAGACACCTGGTAGTGACCATCTTCAACAATGAGGGTGGTTAGCGTGGTGCGCTGCTTCCCGGCTGCCTGTTGCCGCCTCGCGCTTGGCGTCGTTCGGATCCACGCCCTTGAAGACCTCGCCCGCGGCGATGGTGGCGGCCTTGCGCGCTGCCTTCTCATTATATTTCGGCCAGGCGCCGAGGGTCTTGCGCTGGGTCCCCCTCACCCCCGGCTTGGTGAAAAGGTAGACCCAGGTTCGGCCACCGGTCGCGCGCATGCGCATCGCGAGGCCGGGCAACTTGTCGTCGTGGAGATAATGCTGCGCACTACCCGGCGGCAACGTCGCGTTGCGGATCACGGCATCGGTGAGTGTCAGCTGTTGGTCGGCTCCGGCATGGTCCCTGTGCTCCCTGTCGCGGTGTGCCCCGCAGCCGCCGGGACCATCGAAGCGAAGGGAAAGTGATCATTGACTTTCCTTCGCTTTTTCCGCCTCGGGGCACACTAGCGTGGAAGGTCGGCCCTGAAGAACAGAGGGGGCACAGACCCTCCCCGATTTGTGTGCCCCAAGGGAAGATGGCACGGGGGCATGGCGGGGTCATACAAAATGTAGTTTGGTCAGCTGTGGCCTGTTATGGCCGCATATGGCGAAATCCCCTACAATGCATAGACTTATCTACTTTTTACTATGGCTGACGCGGGTTGGCTAGGGACTACGGATTGTGGTTCATGTGGGCCTATCGCAGCGGCCAGGACTGCGCGCAGCCGGTCGTGCTGTTCGATTACCAGCCCGGTCGCGGCCAGCAACATCCTCAGGCCTTCCTGGCCGGCTATCGCGGCTTGTTGATGAGCGACGGCTATGACGCCTGGCGCACGCTGACAGGCGCGACCCATCTCGGCTGTATGGCGCATGCGCGCAGGAAATTTACCGATGCGCTCAAGGCCAGGACAAAGCCCGGCGGTCCGCCATTGCAGGCGCTCAAGTTCTTCGAGGCGTTGTATGAGGTCGAGAGGGTGGCGCGCCAGACGCCGCCCGACGGCGAAACGCGCGCCTCATACACCTTGCGGCTGCGCCAGCAGCATAGCCTGCCGGTATTGGCCGCCTTCCGGACCTGGCTCGACGACCGGGCGCCGAAGGTCCTACCCGAAAGCTTGACCGGCAAGGCGATCGCCTATGCGCGCAACCAATGGGATTATCTGACCCGTTACACCAGTGACGGTCTCGCCCCGATCGATAACAATGTTCTGGAGCGCGACATCAGGCCGTTCTGCACTGGACGAAAAAGTTGGCTGTTCAGCGACACCGTTGCCGGCGCCAAGGCAAGCGCCGTGATCTACAGTTTGGTGCTGACATGCCGGGCATGCGGCGTCGATCCCTATGCATGGCTACGTCACGCGCTCACCGAATTGCCCCAGCGCGCGCCAGACGCCGATATCGAAGATCTGTTGCCGTTCAACTGCACCGCTCAAAAAAACCTGCCAGCTGACAACGACAGCGGCTGACGGTCGAACGCTCAGGATCAATCAAGCCGTTCCGATGATCCCGCTGGGGCCCGGCGTCACGCGACGCCGCAGCCAGCCGCGCGCGCAGCCTGTCCAGTAAAGTGCGCGCTTACGTTCGATTGCGCGCCATCTCGGTCACCGTCGGAATTCGTGGCGTCGAGTCACGGCCCGGCTGAAGCAGGGCGGCCGTTGCCATCGCAATGCACTGGACCAAGCACATCGGTGCCGCGAGCGACCTTGAGAACAGATATTCGTCCTCCGGAATCGTGAAGAGTGTCCGGGCGTCTTTCGCGAGGGGCGACAATTGGCTGTCGGTAATGGCTATGATGTAAGTTCCGTTGGCTACGGCCACCTCGGATATGACGACGACTTCTTTTGCATAATGTCGAAATGCGATCGCGATCAGGACGTCGCGGTCGGTCATGGTCGTCGCCATTTCTTGCGCCAGGCCACCGGCAGGGTCGAGAAGGACGACGCGGCGGCGCAGCATCGTCAGAAGATACCTGAGCAATGATGCAATAGGTTCGGATCGAAGTTGTCCGGCAATGTAAATCGTTTCCGCCTGCACGAGCAGTTTGGCGGTGTCGGCGAGGGTTTTTTCCGATACGACTTCGAGAAGATCTTGAAGTGCCGCCATGTCGCGCACGACCAGATCCCGCAAATAGCCGAGACTGCCGTGATCCTTATTTCGTGAAAGTTCACTCTCAAGAGCGCTGATGCGCTCCCGAAATCCGGGGGCGGCAGTGGCAAGTCTTGTCTGAAAAACGGATTGCAGCTGTTTGAAGCCGGAGTAGCCGAGGCTCTGCGCGAAACGGACGAGGCTCGACGGATGCGTCCGGCATTTGGCGGCGACGGCATTGATCGATTCGAGTGCCACCACATTCGGATTCTGCGTCAAGAATCTCGCGATCTGCTGAAATCCGGTCGACAAGTTTGGGTATTCGCGAGTGATCAGATTGACGATCCCCTCATAATTTTTCGGGATTGTTGCTGCTGGTCCGCTGCGCTTGGTTGGCATTCTCATTCCTCGCCTGCGATTCCATCGCCCGCCTGAAAATCAATTTCTTTGGCGTATCTCAGAAACCGCGTGATTCATCGTGTCAAAAAAGTTCATCTGCCGATCGTGAAATTATTGTTGCAAAAGTAGAATTAAGCAACGATAATTGTTGAGAGTGCATGGAGTGCGCCGACAACAAAATTCGAAACCAAGGAATGAGCTGGTCCCGTTTGTCTGAACAGAATCTCCGCGTCGATAAGTGGAGCCTCTGCCAGGGTTACCCCCGATGCCACCTGCCTTACTTTGGCTGGCCATCCCCGGGATATTAACAACCTAAGAGAGACGCGCCTAGGAGCTCATGGCTGCTAGAGCGACCAATTGATGTGTCGCACTTGCCCGCGACCGCTCACCCATCATTCGGCCGCCTCTTACCAAATGCCCGCTCATTGAAGATCGAGGTCTACTATCGCTGCAGCGTGATCTGCCGGCGGGCGTTGCTCAATACTCCCTGAGTGTTTTCTTGCGGAGAAGCATCCACCCACACGGTATGGTCCGTCTTATGGTGAACTTTATTGGCGATGTACATTTGCCAGAAGAATCCGGACCATGCCAAAGTCACCAACCGTTCGACATTCTCCCGCACGCATGCTGGCCTTGGACCGCCGCCGTGAAAACTACCGGTCTAAACTGTTCAACTTGAAATCCCCTGTGCGGCCTTCTTGCATGTTCATTTTAAGAACGCTGAGCGGCGCCGCCGAAGTAGGCTTCAATCTCCCGTCGGATGCGTACGGACCGTGCCTGATAGAGGTCGATCTGCGCCCGTATCGCGATGATCTCGGCCTCAAGTTCATCCATAGCCAAGCCAAACTGCGTGCGAGCCGTAGCAAAGCGATTTCGTTGTTCCTCGATCTCGGCCAGCCTGCTCTCCAGCGCAGACGGGTCCCACTCGGCATGATTGGATGTCTCTGCGGTCCACGCTCTCACCACGTGCGCTGCGTTTTCCGCATGTCGACCCCAATTAAAGCAGCTGTATAATCGCTGCTCAACGCGCAGTTGCGTGGCAGCGTCCGCCGCTGGCAACGCTGTCTGAATGTCTTTTTGATAGGTTGATCCCTCGACGCCAAAACCGTCACCGCGGAACGCTTCAACAATCTCCAAGAAACCATGGGCAACACGATATTGAAGAAACCCGCTTGCGAAATAAGCGGCAGCTCGAAGCCCGGGAAGCAATCGTTCAATCCGATCTTCTTCCCGGCTTAAGATGTTTATCCTGATCTGACGTGTGACATTTCGGACTGCAACACTTGCTGTGAATAAGACGCCGCATATCGCGAACACGCCGACCGTTAGCGTCTGCCACTTCTCAATGCGCGACAGATCGAGCGGACCCCAAAGGCCTAACCAAACGGTGATAGTTGCTGCGAGCATGAGCGCTGCCATCGTCGGCAGTCCGGGCAGTTGAGGTTTCATAGCGCTTCTCTGCCAAAGTTCATCCAGGATCGGACACCCGCGCTTGCGCGGGTGTCCGTCCGAATGAACTCAATATCCATGGCTCACCCTCTTGTTCGAGAAGTACAAAATGAGAACAATAACGCAAGGCCCAAAAATATTTTTGGCACGCGACCACGCCCGTCTTGGCGGTGCGAAATCGGTGCCACGCGGTTTCGGTTGGATGAGAAAAAGCGCGCTGGGGAAATTAAAAAAGCCCTTGCGGGCTAATCGCTTGAGGGTGGTGGGCGCACCAGGGCTCGAACCTGGGACCCGCTGATGAGTCAGCGGGTCCAGGGCGGTAATCTGAGTGTCTGATTCCGATTTCCAAACGACCGTATCAGTTAGCATCAGAAACGATGTTGTCGCAACCACCGGGCCCTGCGATTGCTTGTCAACCTCGTGGCAAAGGCAACGATTCGTCCTATTTGTACGCCACGGCTACCCAGCCGCAATATCTGCGCTCTCGATCCCTTTCCTGCTCGAGAAGCCTCGATCCTAATGCCCCAGACCGATCACGGTTCAGGGCAAAGGCATGAGCGGCAAGGACGAAGCGCCTCGGATCAAGGGATTCCGGGCGCCAGATAGTCTGAAAATGCCGAGTACCACGAAGCGCCGCCGCAAGAACCGTGGTATGCCGCCGCCCGCGACATTCGATGTCGATACGCTGCCCGGCAGTTCTAATTTGACAGCATTAGAGGCGGCCGCGGTTATCCGGCGCACGCCGGGAGCGCTGGAGCAGTGGCGGCGCGATCCGAACCACCCGCTGAAATGGCGCTACGTCGATGGCCGCCCGCTTTATCGTGTCGATGCGGTGCGCGATTATTTGGCCAGAAGCCAAGACCACTAAGCCGCCCCAGCCGCATAATGCTCGCGGAGACGGCCGAGCAGTTCGGCCTTGATCGGGTCGAGCGGATTCGTCCGCTGCAGCCGCACCACCTTGCCGACCCGTTCCGCGCCGACTAACTGCGCGATGTAGTCATGAGCCGCTTCGAACGCCATCTTGCGGATGATCCACTGCTCGTCGTGATTATAGACCTGATCGATTCCACGCGGCTTTTGCCCCACGCATAGCCGTTGGATTTCGTTGTCGTAGCCGCAACGAGACATGATGGTTCGCAAGCTCCGCCTTAAGTCATGCATGGTGAACTTGGCGACAGCCGCTTCCTTGATCAGACGGTTGACCATCTTGGTGAAGCCCGACATCTGGCCGCCGGTCTTCGGTGACGGGAAGACATAGTCGGACGTTGCGCGCTGGAAGTGTTTCGCGGCGGTAAGCACCTCGTCAACAAGATGGGTGCGCGGCACGTCGTGGTGTAGGCCCATTTTGGTCCATGCCGCATCGAAGGTGATGCGATCATCCATGATGTGCTTTTGCCACTCGATCATGGTTGGTTCGCTGCGACGCGGGCCACCGAGTAGGCACATGCGTGTCAACAGCCCAAAAGCCCCGAGTTTGCCGGATGCATGCCAAACCTTGATGATCTCCTCATCGATCAGCGCGCGGCCCTTCGTTCGGCGCCCGACCCTTTGTGCACGGGTTTCCTTGGGCGCGCGATAGCCGGCGAGCACGTTGTGCTCCACATAACCTTCGCCTACACACCATTCGAGGAAGGTGTGCGTGTGCTTGCGCACGTCCTTGGCGGCGCCGCGCTTACCGGTCTTGGCGATCCTGTCCACCGCCGCCATGATTTGCCGCCGCGTCAGCTCGCCGATGGCGAGGTCGAAGTGATCTTTGAGACCGCGTCGCAACGCCGACATTGCCGGTTTCCAGTTGACGACTTGGCGTCCGGTCAGGGACGTTTCGTAGGGGCCATCTTCAATGATCAGGGTCGCCAGCGTAGTGCACTGCCTCTCTGCCAGTTGTTGTCGCTTTGCCTCGCGTTTGGCCTCGTTCGGATCGACTCCAATGACCACCTCGCCGGCGGCGACGGTAGCGGCCTTGCGCGCGGCCTTCTCATTGAACTTGGGCCATGCGCCCAGCGTCTTGCGTTGGGTGCCTCTCGTCCCAGGCTTGGTGAACAGGAAGACCCAGGTCCGCCCGCCAGTCGCGCGCATCCTGATGGCAAGCCCCGGCTGCTCTGTGTCGTGCAGATAGTACTGCGACTTGCCCGGCGGCAGCGTGGCTGCACGTATCGCAGCGTCAGTGAGCCTCAGGTAGTTCGTCGTCACTTCGGCTCTGAGACCCTTCTCGCTGTTTTCCATTGTTTGTGCCCTTACTCCTTGTGCCCCGGGACACGTCGAAGGAGATCCAAGAAACGGATCCTAAACCGCTCCCTCCACGTTCCCAGCTCTGTTGTGCCCCACGGGAAAATTCACGCAGGGCACGGCAGGGGCATACAAAATGTAGGAAGGCCAGCTATGGCCTCCTATGGGCCAACATGGCCTTAAATCCCTGCGCTGCAAGGACTTTTGCAATAAAACTATGGCTTGATTAGGTTAGCTAAGGCCTACGGATTGTGGTTCACACGGGAGAGGTCCAAGGTTCGATCCCTTGTGCGCCCACCATTCATCATTCTGAACCCTGTTGGTTGCGCACGATCCCCGACGCGGGGCGGCTTTCGTCACCGTCCCGTTGAAATGTCGAAAACAACCCCATGCACAGTAGCCGATGTCAGTCGGATCAAGGGGCTGCGAATTTTCCGAAACACCACTTGCTCCGTCGGGCAAAACAGGGGCATGATGGCATCATTGGAGACGAAGCCCCGATCAAGTAGCCGAGGCTGTAGAACAATTTCGGCCTCATCGATGAGGCGCCCTTTCCACAAAAAAAGCGCTCACATGAGCTGAGCGACGCAACTGCTTCCGCCAGACAAGAACACGAAGCCGAGCCGCCCCCGCCAAGGATCATTTCGTTTCAGAGCAGCCGATAGCCGTCCCAGCCTTGCTTAAGACTGTCGTCCCTTTGCTGCACGAGCAACCCCAACCAAACCCTAATGGACATTTTCGTCCGCCCGGTTGAGCGACCTGTTTCCTCTGGGTTGTCACGACAAGCAAGGTGACAAGGGTTCATTTTCGCCTTAACGAGTGTTTTTGACGTCTCAATATTCGAAGTTGTAAATCAATTGAGGGGCCGCTTTGTCTACGAAGGATCCTGAACAGCAAATCGCACGGCTAATTGGCGCGTCAGAGTTTGCGGAAAAAAGGATTGCCGAACTGAGCGCCAGAATCGAGGCAGTTGCTCAGGGTGAAACCAAGGCCAATAAGTCCATGTTGGCGGTTTTTGCAGGAATGGTCGTGTTTATTGGCACCATCATGACAGTGGGATTCGGACTCGTCGGCCTCATCCAGTACTGGAATAATGAAAAAATAGCTGACGCCATCCAGAGCAGCAGGAATCAATCCGAAAGCAGCAAGAAAGATTACGTAGCAGCTACAGACGCGGGGAAAACTCAGTCCGAGGCCCTTAAGACGGAGGTTCGGGACGCCATCAATGCTGGAAAAAACGAGATACACACAGCCACGTCCGAGTATCTGAAAAGCCAGAAAATCAACCTCTTAGCGATAAAAAATGCAACGGGTGACCCCGACATTGCGACGTGGGTTCCAAGCTTTGCCAAGTTTCCAAAATCGCCGGATCGCTACAGAGCTATCTATCGCGTGACGTTGACCTCTCACACCGACATCTACTTCACTGGCGAAGGTATTGGTAAGCTCCTAGCAACCCGCAATTATTTTAGCGGCGCCATGCTTGATATTATCGGCAGACATAAAGATTACTTCGACAGCGACTTTGTTGGCAGGTTGAAGAGCGGCGTTGTTTTCGA
The DNA here is from genome assembly GCF_040546905.1 of Bradyrhizobium sp. S3.3.6. Lineage (NCBI taxonomy): Bacteria > Pseudomonadati > Pseudomonadota > Alphaproteobacteria > Hyphomicrobiales > Nitrobacteraceae > Bradyrhizobium > Bradyrhizobium sp. S3.3.6. The sequence continues at coordinate 427,472 of NZ_JBEPOT010000001.1, forward strand.
GTTCAACAAGACCGCTACATCAATCGTTCCCGCACAAACGGAAAACACTATTACGATAGACCGATACACCTGTGATGAGCTGATAGAGATCGATAGGTCCTTCCGCGAACAGACCAGGCTGGGTGAGATGAAAGTGCAGGTTTCACTTGAAAAAGCAGCAGAGGCACCGAACGAACGCTCCGAATGGAATACGTGAAGGCTGTTCCTGGGCCTGACTGATCACAGGGGTCTGGCCAATCGCAACACTTCAGGCTCAGCTCCGGTCACCACAGCCTAAAGTGGCTAATCGCGCTACTACCTCCGTCCGGGAGGCGCTGACTCGACCGCTATAGCTGATACCCGGCCCCCGGATAGTGATCCAACACGCCCATCGTGACCGTCCATCGGGGGTGCGCCCTCGATGCCGAACGTTGTGGCGAGTTCTCTAACGCCAACTGGGGTTACGACGAGCGCTCGGCTATCCCTGACGTGCTCGACCCAATCGTGCTCGAGAGCGTGATCAAGAATGGCGGCGCCAACTGCCCCGGCCAGATGCGACCGGCGCTCGCTCCAGTCGAGACAGGGACGACAGAACACCCGGCGCTTGGAGGCGAGGCGAAGATCGACGCCCAACTCATTGAAGAATGAGCGGCCGGCGTCGGTGAGTTGCCCGCCATCCTCGTCGAGCAGAATAAACGACTGTTGGACCAGCCGGTCGGCGATTGCGACCGCGATGCGGCCGGCCATGTGGTCATAGCACGTGCGAGCGTGCCGGAGCGTTTCTCCACCGCGCCAGAGATTGCGCTGCCGGGCGGGGCCGTCCTGCGCCACGACCATGAGACCTTCTAGCACGCGCGCGACGTGCGGAGAGGCCAGGCGGAAATATCGCCGTCGGCCCCGCTTTGCGAGCGCGAGCAATCCCGCGTCGCTGAGTTTCGCAAGATGGCCACTGGCTGTCTGCGGCGCCACGCCAGACACATAGGCGAGCTCCGAGGCGGTCAACGTTCGGCCATCCATCAGCGCGCTCAGCATGTTGGCACGCGCCGGGTCGCCGATGAGCGCTGCGACTTGGGCGATTTTGGGTCCCGTGTCCATGCCCTTCTCGTACGCCGATAAGGACGCAGTGCCAAGCACGAATACTTCGGTCAAGACCGTAGTGTTTCCGCGAGACTGGATCGATCACGAAACATAGGTTGCCTGGACGCCAGTAGGCCCGGCGAAGGAACTGCCGCGACGAGGAGAAAGGTCATCCCGCGGCTCCGAATATTCGGTTGGTATCGAATGACCATCGCAATGCGGGCTGATCTGGGCCGTCAAATTCTCACAGGCAATTGAGTGTGATCAATGCAAACAACTTCGTTCAATACAAGGGAGCCGGAACTAGCCCACTCCGACAACACGTCATCCCGTTCGCCTCTCGCGACGGCGCTGGCACTTGCTGCCACGAGCCTCGGCCTTGGCGTGGTGCAGCTCGATATCACCATCGTCAATACTGCGCTGAGCAGCATCGGCAATTCGCTCGGCGGTAGCGTGGCCGAGCTGCAATGGGTGGTGACCGCCTATACCATCGCATTCGCGGCCTTCATTTTGACCTCCGGCGCGCTTGGTGACCGCGTTGGCGCCAAACGGATATTCATCGCGGGCTTTGCGATCTTCACGTTGGCTTCGCTCGCCTGCGCGCTGGCGCCGTCGGCGATATTCCTGATCGCCGCACGCTCCGTGCAGGGCCTGGCAGCAGCGATCCTGGTGCCGAACTCGCTGACGCTGCTCAATCATGCCTATGCCGATCCGAAGGCGCGCGGCCGCGCGGTCGGCTTCTGGGCCGCAGGTGCGAGCGTCGCACTGACTTCGGGGCCGTTTGTCGGCGGCGCGCTGATCGCGCTGGTCGGCTGGCGCGCGATCTTTCTCGTCAACCTGCCGATTGGCGCCGCCGGCCTCTGGCTTGCCTGGCGTTATGCCGAGGAGACGCCGCGGCTCGCGCAGCGCGAGATCGATCTGCCGGGACAGATGGCGGCGATTGCAACCCTCGGCACGCTCGCCGGCGCCCTGATCGAGAGCGGCGTGCTCGGCTGGAGCCATCCGCTCGTCATCATGGGCTTCGTGGCAGCGGCCGTGATCGGACTCCTGTTCGTATGGCGCGAGGCGCGCGCGCCACAACCGATGCTGCCACTCTCGCTGTTCCGCCACCGCATGTTTGCGCTGACCGCTCTGGTTGGGCTCCTCTTCAACATCGCCTTCTACGGCCTAATCTTCGTGCTCAGTCTCTACTTCCAGAAAATCAACGGCTGGTCGCCATTCGCAACAGGCCTCGCTTTCGTGCCCATGATGGGCATGGTGCTGCCCGCCAACCTCGTCGCCGCATCGGTCAGCGAGCGCCTCGGCGCGCCGCAAACCATTGCACTGGCTTGTGTGATCACTGCCGCGGGCTGCGTTGCACTGCTGCCTATGGCCTCAGGCACCAGCTACGGGGCGATCGGGACTCAGCTTATGATCCTCGGCGGCGGGCTCGGCTTGCTCGTGCCGTCCTTGACCTCGACGCTGCTCGGCAGTGTCGTGAAGTCGCGATCCGGCATCGCCGCGGGCGTTTTGAACGCAACGCGGCAGACCGGCAGCGTGCTTGGCGTTGCCCTATTCGGCTCGCTGGTCGGAGGCAACAACGTGTTCATTGCGGGCGCACATGCCTCGCTGCTCATTTCGGCCGCTGTGTTGCTCGCCGGTGCGGTCGCGATCTTGCTTGGCCGAGCAAAGGACTGACGATGAAAGGGAGGGCAGATCGACCTCGTATGGTGCCCGGATGTCGACGGACCGTGGGGTCCGACGGTTCGCAGCTTTCTTGCGCAGTGAAGCGCGCGTTTGGTTTGGCGCGAACGGGTTCGGCAGCGCCGCGAATTGGCGCAATGGACTGACCGCGACTTGCATGATGTCGGATTGTCCTGGTCTGACATCGCTCTGGAAATCAAAAAGTCCTACTGGCGGGCTTGAATAGCACTCGAATAGGGCTGCCTCTTGCGCGACGAGGCCCGCCAAAGAAGGCGGACCTTTGTCCAACTAAATTCTTCTGCTTTTGTGAAAGTTTTCGGATGACGGCCCCATGAAGGTGGCGCCGCGGGCACGGGGCCGGCGTCCGCAAACCTCCAAGGGAGGAAAGGAGGTCGGTATGGGAGCGAAGCGGACTTCGCCGCGGATTTATGAGTACACGGCCTAATCATCCTGAACGGGTAGGGCGCGGCCCTTTAGCGAAATCAGATTGCCCCATCGGGCGAAACACCGACCGGACGGCCGCACCTGGAAGAGGATTACCCGGCGGTCAGAGCGCGCTCTGAGGTCCACGTCATCGGCTCAAGATCGAACATCGACTCAAGCCTTCCAGGACGAATTGAGGGGAGTGGTGGCTCAGCACAAAGTGTTCGGGACATGCTGAAAGGACATGAGCGAAACGCTCACCTTGCCGGAGCAGCGTTTTCTATACGTGCAAGAAGACACTGGCGTGCTGTACCTGACGCTTGGAGGCGTCAAGACAGGCCGAGGCATGGGCTAGTTCGATCAAGCAGTTCTTTTTCTGTCCATTTTGCGGGACCCAGCTTCAAACGCGCGACGAGATCAAGCGCGCAACTGCATAGCTGTTCAGGTATTTCCCTGGACCGTGGCGGAGGCTCGCCGATCAGCGACTTCGCAAGCTGAGCGACAAACGAGAGCGGCCCCGTCTTTAGGAGCCGCTTCGTCCTCTTCAATGACAACGCACATCCGCCACGCCGTCCGCGCGATGCGAACGGCGCCACCACCACCATCACGCCGACGGAAACGGATTCGCGGCCTTGGTGTATTTCAGCGCGCCGATGCCGAAGCCTTCCTGGCTGCGGTTTTGGATGAATTCCTTGTGCTCGTAGAACGGCGACAATTCGCGCCATAGCTGCGGGACGCCGCCTGCCCAGGCGCTGGTGTTGCCGCTGGATTCGCAGATGTCGTGGAACAGGATGATGCCGCCTTCGCGAACGAAATGCCGGTAGCAGAGAAAGTCCTGCTTGACGCCTTCGTAGCGGTGATCTCCATCGATGAACAATGTGTCGATCAACCTGCCATTGAGAAACTTCTCGACCCGCTTGACGCTTTCATCCGCGTAGGACGGCATGTCGAAGAAGGTCCATTGCTGCTTCGGCGTCGCGAGCAGCTTCAGCATTTCCTTGTTCTTCACGTGCAGATCGATGCAGATCATCGTCTCCATCGTCGGAAGAAATCGTCCGAACAGCAGCGACGTCCCGCCGTTCAGCGTGCCGATCTCAACGACGAGCTTCGGAGCGGACGCCGCGATGTAGTCGAGGGCCGACGAGATCTCCGTCTCGATCTGGCAGGAGCCGGTGCCCATATGCTGCTTGGTAAAATCGATGACGTCCTGCACGCTCGATCCGCGCTTGAATTCCCCGATGATCTCGTCGCGCTTCTGGGTATTGAACTTGAGGCGCAGTGCCGGTCCGCTATCGGCCAGCCGCTTCTTGATCTGTCTGACCGCGAGAACGGCGGGATGAAATTTCAGTTCCGTTAGACGCTCATTGAAGGCCTTGCTCATCGACATGATCGAACCTCACTTCATGCAGAGTTGCCCGACAGTTCCAAAGCCCAGGATTGCTTCAAATTATGATCGACTTAAGGTTTTTGCTTGACGGCGAGATGAAACGGGGAGCCGGAATCGCTCCGTAATCTCGTTACGCGATCTCGATAAGCTCGATCTCCTGTGTTCCCGAGCCGACGACGTCACCGACGGCCTTCCCCATCAGCGACTTCGCGACCGGCGACACGAACGAGATCGAGCCGGCCTTCGGATCGGCTTCATCTTCCCCGACGATACGGTAGGTCTGCACGCGGCCGTCGGTGCGGCTGAACGTCACTATACTGCCAAAGGCGACCGTCTCGTTCGACGCCGGATTGGGAACCAGTTGCGCGGTGCGCAGCCGCTCGGCGAAATAGCGGACATCGCGCAGGGGCGCGGCCGATTGCCGTCGCTTTTCGTTGACGTCATCGATGGCTTGCGCGGCTTCATAGGCCTCGCGCGCGTCCTGGAACTGCTTCTGCAGCGCCTGCAGACCTGTCTCGGTCACGAGGTTCGGATGCGGCGAGATCGGGCGATCCGGCAGCAGTGTCTCGGAGGCGGTCTCGGCACTTTCTTCCTTGGTAAAGGCGACGCTCAATTCGAATATCCTGTCGAACAGTTTCGGGTCACGGCTGTACCAGACCTATATCTCAAGTTCGACGAAACGACGGAGCTTGAACACGAGATCTGGCAATGCCTGACGGAACCGGGTCGCGTTCTGGAACGTGGTCGAGAACGGCGCGAAAGTGATCATCGCGTTCCAGTGCCGATAACCGTAGACCGTCACCGAGACGCCGGACGCCGGAAAACCCTCGATCTTGCGCAATTCGCCGAGCACGAGACCGGCAATCGCGTCCGCGGGCAGACGCCGCTTGCCGTCCGGTGTCAGGGGTGGACCGGGCGCAACCGGCTTCGGAGCCGCCACCGCTTGATCGGATGCATCCTGGAGCTTCGGAGACTCCGCTTCCGGGATTTGCGCTACCTCCGCTAACGGTGCGGCCGCCGGAGCGACCGGCATGAAGTCAGCAAGCGGCGGCGGGCTGGCGGCCTCTGCGCGCTTGTTGCCTCCCAGGATGCTGCTGATCATGGCCACAAGGCCAGCATCCCTCGCATCGTCACTCATCACGGCTTCCCCCCGGCTTGGCCTACTTTAACACCGGCACCGTAGACCGCCACAGGGGTCGGCTGATCGAGCCGTCGCTGCTACTTGGCTGCTACTTGGCTGCTGCTACTTGGCTGCTGCTACTTGGCTGCTCCTGCTTGGCTCCGCTTGGCTCCTGCTTGGCTGTTGTCCGGTTCCACCACGTCGGGGAGCCCCTCGTGCCGCGGTGGGATCGGTCACTGCTTCTCGAACGGAATATATTGCTGGTACTGCTTCGGCACGGAGCTGCGATAGCGCGCCGGAACGGTGCCGCTGTCGACCGAATGGTCGATCTCCTGCTGCCGCGTCATCTTCTTCTTCGCCGGCTTCTTGTCGGCGCTCTTCTTCGGGCCGGCTGGCGCCGTCGAAGTGTCGGTGGTCGCAGCCGACGTGGTGGTTGCGGCCGGTGCAGTGGTCGCTGCAGGCGACGTCGTGGTGGCCGCGGCGGCCGGCGGCGTGCCGCCTGCGGCGGGCGCGCTCTGCGCGAGCGCGAGCGGTGTCTGCATGATGAGCGCGAGTGCCGCAGTCGCAGCCAGCAAATATGATTTTTGCATCAGAACCTCCAAATTGCCTGATCCCCAATGGCGGAAGCGTAGTCCCGCGGGATCGGCGCGTGCAAGCCCGCCGAACATAGGCGGGAGCCGGGCTGCAAACTGTGGCCGAGATCACAGTGTCCACGAGGCGGCGTGCGCGCGCCAATGCAATTTTTACGCGAACACGATGTTCGCGATGACAAAACACCTGCCGATTAGGTCGGTGAAGCTGACATTGCTTCGCGTCGAGATTTTCGATGACGAGAATGTTATTCGGCATTGCTGCGGGAAAAATTTGCAAAGCGCATCCGCGGCTTGACCGCAACGCGCGCTCGTCGAACGCCATCGACGTCGCGCGATGTGTGAAGCAGCGCATTGCGACGCCGAATTCCGCGATCTAGCCTCACATGCATAGTGTACAACGTACAACTTTAACTTTAGTTGCTTGCCGTCGTAACTTTTCATGGAGGTACTTTATGAGCAGTCGTCACGCCATTACGCCGCGCGGTCTCAACGCCACCCGTTCGCCGCTGTCACAAGGCCGCTTCGGCCGCATGTTCCGCAATCTGACGCCGGCGAAATTCGGCCCGAGCGAGGCCGACAACATCGCAAATCTCGCGGCGCTCGCCGACAACATGGTCGGCGATTTCGACCCTCCCAAAGACGGCCCCGATGCCGAGGAGAGCGGAATTCCCGCGCTCTACACTTATTTCGGCCAGTTCATCGATCACGACATCACCTTCGATCCCGTGAGCTCGCTGACCAAGCAGCAGGATCCGGACGGGCTCGTCGATTTCCGCACGCCGGCGCTCGATCTCGACAATCTCTACGGCCGCGGTCCGAACGACCAGCCCTACATGTACGACAGCAGCGGCAAGTTTCTGCTCGGCGAAACCTTGACCGGCACCGGCGTGTCCAACTCCAGCGACCTGCCGCGCTTCAAGGGCCGCGCATTGATCGGCGATCCCCGCAACGACGAGAACAGCATCGTCTCGCAGTTGCAGGGGCTGATGCTGCGCTTCCACAACCGCATGGTCGACGACAATGAGGGGCTGTCCTTCGAGGCCGTGCAGCAGCGCGTGCGCTTCCACTATCAATACGTCGTGCTGAACGACTTCCTGCCGCGCATCGTCAATGCCGGCGTGCTGAACGATCTCAGGACCGGCGGCCATTACGACCGCAGCAGGCTCGCCTACTATCACTGGAAGAATTTTCCGTTCATGCCGGTCGAGTTTTCGGTCGCGGCCTACCGGCTTGGCCACTCGATGATCCGGCCCGGCTATCGGCTGAACGACGCCGACAACATGCTGCTGCAGATCTTCCCCGATCCCAACAACCCCGACAACAATGCGCTGACCGGCTTCCGCGCCATGGGTCCGGGACGCGCCATCGACTGGGGGCGGTTCATCGACATCGACACGCGCGCCTATGGCGTCGAGGACGACAGCACCAATCCGGACAACAAGCGGCGGCTCCAACTCGCCTATCGCATCGACACCTCGCTGGTCGATCCGCTGCGCAAGCTGCCGCCGGAGGTCGCCTCCAATCCGTCGTCGCTGGCGCTTCGCAATCTCGAACGCAGCTGGCGGCTCGGGCTGCCTTCGGGCCAGGCGGTCGCCAGGGCGATGCACCTGACGCCGCTGACCGACGAGCAGATCGTCATCGGCCGGGCCGTCGACCATCCCGACCCGACCGGCGATCCGCAGGTTCCGATCTCCTCGATCGCGAACGGCGTATTCAAGGGCAACTGCCCGCTCTGGACCTACATCCTCGCAGAAGCGCGCCAGTTCTCGACCCCGGTCACGATCCCTGCCACCGGCGCGCCGGCGAGCGGCGTCAACACACCGCAACTTGGGCCCGTCGGCGGACGCATCGTCGCCGAAGTCTTCCTCGGCATGATGTTCGGCGACGCCTCCTCGATGCTGTCACTCGATCCGAACTGGGCGCCGGTGACCGGTCCCGATTTCCGGCTGAAGGATCTCGTGACCTACGCGCTGGGCCAGGGCGCTGCGCTGCATTGAGCTGGTGAGGGTTGATGACGCGAAGGCCGCTCGCATCGCGCGGGCGGCTTTGTGTGGTTCATCGCTCCCCGACGGGGAGAGGTGAATCGAGTCCCGAGCGCGCATCGCTTCAACCAAAACTCATCCGTCTCCAGCGCGTGGACTCACAAGCGCGTCGCGTCCGGTGTGCGCTCAGAGGGCGACATTGAAACCGACATGCCGCCATATCGGCCTTGTCACAACAACGGATTCACGCAGGCGCCCTGCCGGCATCACAGCTCCAAAACACCGCGCCCGACATAAACCTTTGGTTGAACTTTCATCCAGAAAGGAGAAGGGTATCCGGGAGCCGAGAGAACCGGCTCGAAACAAACAAGGGAGCGAAGCAATGCTTGGACACCGAACATTGTTGTGCACCGCTGTCAGCATCATCGTGGCAGTGATGTTTGCAACCGACGCATTCTCGATGGAGGGTCAGGGAAGGGACGGGGCGGTCCGTTTGCTGACGACCGTTCCCATCCCTGGAACGAAGGCGAACATGACCGGCGGCAACATGTACGTGTTCGACATCAGCTTCGTCGATCAGACGACGCAGACGTATTATCTTGCCGATCGCTCCAACGCCGTCGTCGATGTCGTCGATGCAAGAACAAACGCGCTGATTTCGCAGATAAGTGCCAAGCCGGCGTTCAAGGGCTTTACCGGCGACAACGGCACCTCCGGCCCCAACGGAGTGGTTGCGGCGTTTCCGTGGCTCTTTGTGACGGACGCCAACAGCCGCGTGGTCTCGATCAATCTCAGGACCGGCAATACAGTGGGCGACGTATCTACCGGCGGCGCACCTGGCCTCCGTGCGGACGAACTGGCATATGACGCCAACGACGGACTGCTGCTTGTCATCAACAACGCCGACACGCCACCCTTTGCGACGTTGATCCACGTCAGCAAGACGACCGGTGCCCTCACGGTCGGAAAGCGAATAACGTTTGACACGTCGCATACCGGGGTCGACGCGACCAATGGTGCCGAACAGCCGGTGTGGGAGCCGGTGACGGGCAAGTTCTATCTGTCGATTCCGCAGGTAGGCCCGAATGCCAAGGATGGGGCCGTCATTCGGATATCACCTGCCGGCACCGTGGAAGTGCAATACCCGATCGAGTTCTGCCAACCGGCAGGCCTTACCGTAGGCCCCAACGTCGATCTGCTCGCTGGCTGCAATACGGTTTTTGACACCGCGGGCAATCTCTGGAATTCGACCAAGAACGTGACGGCGGCGCCGATTCAGGTAATTCTCGACGCCAGGACGGGTGCAATTGACAAGATCGTACCCGGCGTCGGTGTTGGCGACGAGGTATGGTTCAACAAGGGTGACGGAAACTACTACACGGCCTCCTCGACCAGCCCGTTGCGTCCGACCGAGGTCATCGGCGCAACCCCCCTGACCGCTCAGGGAGCTGCGATACTCGGCGTCATCGATGCGCGCGATAAGACCCTGAAGCAGCTGGTGCCTACCTTCAACGAGCCTGCGGTGACCACGGGCCCGCTCGTTCACGCAGCGAGCACCGCCCATTCGGTTGCTGCCAATGCGGAAAACAATCATGTGTTCGTTCCGCTTGGCGCCAATAATGTGTTTCCCAACTGCTTGACAGGATGCATTGCGGTATACGGAACAGGGGCACGCGCGGACGAAAGAGCCGAAAGATAGCCTTAGAAAGCCAACGATGAGGTCGCGGGTTAGCGCGCCCCGCGACCTCTTGCTGGTACGGAATATCTGACGTTTAGGAGTACACGCGCTAATGCGCGCCCGCGAGACCGCTCTCCGCGAGTCGCGTCGCGAACCAGAGCGACAGCGCCTGATCGACGACGCCGCTGACATAGACCTCCGACATCGTCACGTTGTGCCGGTCCAGCACCAGCAGCACGCCGATCCAATAGGCGAACCAGACATGCGGGTCGGTCAGCGCTCTCAGCTTGTGCTGATCGTGCTCCAGCGGCGTGTGATTGCTCGCCTTGCGGATCTCGACGGTGAGCAGATTGTTCGGAATCTCGCGCTGGTGCACGACGACGTCGGGGTAGATCGACTTGCCGAGATGATCGTCGGTCGAGATGATCGTGCCGTGCGGCAGATGCAGCGTGCGCTCGCCGAGCCGGTCATAGTTACAGTCGACCGCCCAGCCTGAAAACTGCCGCTCGAGATAGACCGCGAAGCGGTGCGTGATGGCACGCTCGCCGATATCCTTCTCGAACAGGAATGCCTCGTGGGCGTAGAAATCCCGGAGCGCCGCGATCACCTTGTTCAGCTCGGTCTGCATCGTGCCTCCGGGCTCTCGGCGCTCCGTTGTACGTGCGCCTCCCCTACATCTGGACTTCGATCAGGCGCGGCCCCGGCTCGGCGACGGCTTCAGTCAGCGCCTTGTTGAACTCGTCGGCATTGGCGACGACGCGGCCGGGCACGCCCATGCCCTTGGCCAGCGCGACGAAATCGAGCGTCGGGCGGTCGAGGCGAAGCATGTCGTTGGCGCGCTGGCCGGGTTCGCCGGCTCCGACATTGTCGAACTCGCCGCGCAGGATCTGGTAGATGCGATTGGCGAACACGATGGTGACGATGTTGAGGTTCTCTCTAGCCTGCGTCCACAGCGACTGGATCGTGTACATCGCGCTGCCGTCACCGACCATGGTGATGACCTTGCGGTCCGGACAGGCGATCGCGGCGCCGATCGAGAGCGGCGTGGAGAAGCCGATCGAGCCGCCCATGTTCTGGAGCCAGTCGTGCGGCGCGGCGGCCGCCGTCGGGGGGAAGAAGCCGCGGCCGGTGGTGAGGGATTCGTCGACCATGATCGCGTTCTCGGGGATCGCGCATGCGATCGCCTGCGCGATCGAGGCGAAGGTGAGCGCGCCGGTCGGCTTGACCAGTTCCTGCAACGCCTGCGGCTTGACGTCCTTGGCGCTGGCCTTCACCGCGCCAGCGAGCGCTTCGAGCGCTGCGACCGAGTTCTCGCCCCAGGAGGTCATGCGATGGACGTCGCAGCCCTCCGGCTTGAGCATGCTCGGCTTGTTCGGATAGGCGAAGAACGCCACGGGATCGTCGGACTCGACCAGCACGATGTGACGGAATTTCGCCAGCATCGGCAGCGCGTTCTCGATCACGTAGTGAATGCGGTCGATCGAGTAGCGGCCGCGGCCACGCGCCATTTTCGGGCGGAAGGTCGGGCCCATCACGGTGCACCCGGTCTTGGCCGCGATCCGCTCGGCCAGCGCCAGGCCCTTTGCGCTCAGCGCGCTGCCGGTCATCAGCAGCAGCGTGCCCTCGCCGTCGCCGTGCAGGATCCTAGCGGCCTGCTCGACCGCCTGCGGCGAATAGCCGGCGCGCTGCTGCTCGGCCGGCACCTCGGCGATGCCGTCGGCCTCGTTCCAGGCGGTGTCGGCCGGCAGGATCAGGGTCGCGATCTGCGGCGGGGCGCTCTTGGCGGCGGCAATCGCCGCGGCACCGTCGGCGGCGACCGATTTGGAATCCGGCGAGGTGCGGACCCAGGACGACATCGGCCGGGCCAGACCCTCGATGTCGGAGGTCAGCGGCGCGTTGTAGCCGATGTGGTAGACGGCGTGCTGGCCGACGATGTTGACGATGCCGGAATTGGCCTTCTTGGCGTTGTGCAGGTTGGCAAGGCCATTGGCGAGGCCGGGGCCGAGATGCAGCAGGGTCGAGGCCGGCGTGCCCTTCATGCGGAAATAGCCGTCGGCCGCGCCCGTCACCACGCCTTCGAACAGGCCGAGCACGCAACGCATGCCCGGCACGCGGTCGAGCGCCGCGACAAAATGCATCTCGGAGGTGCCGGGGTTGGTGAAGCAGACGTCTACCCCGCCCTTGACCATCGTCCGCACCAGGCTTTCCGCACCGTTCATTCTGTCTGCTCCCGCAACCGGCTATTCCAGCGATCCATATCCCAGGGATCCATGGGATCAATCATTGTTCGCGGGCCCCGTCAAAGCAATAGCCGGCGTTGCGGCCCTGCCCCGCACCGGCAAGTTGGCGTGGTTGCCGATTTGCTAACGCCAATCGCAGCAGACGACGTCCCTCACGGCCCCGTGGCTTGCAGAATGCGCGCGAATATGGCCTCTGGCTTTGGTTGAATCGATTTTTTTCTGGGGGAAACAATGATCCGGTTTTTTGCCGCGCAGATCACCGCAATGGCGCTGTTGCTGGCTGGCGCGGCCGACGCATCCGCGGCGGGGATGATCGACTTCACAGGCACCAGCTCCACCGGCTTTCTCGGCGGCGGCTCGAGCCCGATCCCCCGCACCACCGTCATGTATAACGGCAATTATGCCCCCGGCACGGTCGTGATAAACACCGCCGAGCGCCGGCTCTATCTGGTGCTCCAGGACGGCCAGGCGCTGCGCTACGGCATCGGCGTCGGCCGCGACGGCTTCCGCTGGGGCGGTGTGCACAGAATCACCGCCAAGAAGGAATGGCCGGATTGGACGCCGCCGTCGCAGATGATCGCCCGCCGGCCCGACCTGCCGCGCCACATGAAGGGCGGCATCGAGAACCCGCTCGGCGCGCGCGCGATGTATCTGGGATCGACGCTCTACCGCATCCACGGCTCCAACGAGCCGGAGACGATCGGCCAGGCGGTATCCTCCGGTTGCTTCCGCATGACCAATGACGACGTCACCGACCTCTACGGCCGCGTCGGGGTCGGCACCACCGTGGTCGTGATCAACAACTAGGCCGGCAGCGACTGCAGCCGGAACCCGCGGGCGCTTGAATATGCGGACTTGTGCGCAGCCACCGAATACGGCAGCGTTGCGCGACGATGAGCGCATTGGTCCCGCCCTCGGCTGCCCTTCGCTTCGCCCTGCTGGCGTTTGCAGCGCTCATCTGTGCGCCTGACACCGCAGCCAAGGCGACCGCCGGCGAGCTGCCCGCGATCGCCTCGCGCCAGCGCGCCGAGAAGAAGAGCTTTACCGACGCCGAGATCGTCGACGGCTTTCTGAAGACCGCCTTCGGCGCCGAATACCACCTCGCCGGCCGTGTCGATCGCATCCGCAAGTTCGACGGGCCGGTGCGCGTGTTCGTCGAGAGCGACCGCGCCGACCGCAAGGTGCAGCTCGCGAAGGTCGTGGCCGACATCGGCACCCGCGTGCAGCATCTCGACATCGCGATGACCGCGACCGCAGAGGCGGCGAATGTACGGGTGAAGCTCGTGCGCGACCGCGACCTCAATCGCACCATCGCGAGCTTCTACGGCGCGGAGAAGGCGCGCGAGATCCGCACCTCGCTCGATCCGCAATGCCTGTCCGGCTTCCGCAAGAACGACAATTTCGAGATCGAGCATTCCGACGTCATCCTCACCGTCGACAATGGCGACTTCACCTTTCTCGATTGCGCCTATGAGGAGCTGCTGCAGTCACTCGGCCCCATCAACGACACCGCCAGCGTGCCGTGGACGATGTTCAACGACAATGTGTCGATGGGCTATTTCGACGTCTACGACCAGTACATCCTCAACCTGCTCTACGATCCCCGCATCAAGCCCGGCATGACCGTGCTGGAGGTGAGGTCGGTGCTACCCGAAGTGCTCGCGGATGTGCGGGCGTGGGTGAAGCGGGTGAATGATTTGAAGGAGTGAGGACGGCGCTTTCGTCATTGCGAGCGCAGCGAAGCAATCCAGAGTCTTTCCGCGGTGACGACTGGATTGCTTCGCTGCGCTCGCAATGACGGAGCAACGCGCAGCGTCCTACTGCACCAGATCGGCCACCGTGGTGGCGGCCTTCAGGCCGGTGCCGGTGAGGACGGCCACCGTGGTCTCGCTCGCCTTGATGGCGCCGGCGGCGGAGAGTTTCTCCAGCGCGGCGGCCGCGCTGGCGCTGGTGGGTTCGGCGAACAGGCCCTGCCGCGCCAGACGGCGCAGGGCGGCGACGATCTCGTCCTCGGTGAGCGCAACCGTGCCGCCGCCGCTCTCGCGCAGCGCGCCGATGATCTCGCGCAGCCGCAGCGGATGCTTGATCGCTGTGCCTTCGGCGATGGTCTTGTTGACCTCGCGCGCGACGGGCGTATCGACGCCGGCCTTGAAGCTGGCATCGATCGGCGAACAATTCAGCGGCTGAGCCGCGAACAGGCGCGGCAGTCTTGCAATCTGGCCCGCCTTCAACAACTCGCGGAAGCCGAAGGCGCAACCGAGCAGGCTGCTGCCGGCACCGACGGGAACGATGACGTTGTCGGGCGCGACAAAACCAAGGTCTTCCCAGATTTCATAGGCGAGCGATTTTGTGCCCTCAAGGAAAAACGGCTGCCAGTTGTGGCTGGCATAGAAGGTCTGGCTCGACTGCCGGATAGCTTCGGCCTCCGACTCCTCGCGGGGGCCCTCGACGAGCTGCACCTCGGCGCCGTAGGCGCGCACCTGTGCGATCTTGGCCGGCGAGGTCGAGGCCGGCGCCAGGATCTTCACGCGCATGCCGCCGGCCGCGCCGAGACCTGCCATCGACGAGCCGCCATTGCCCGAACTATCCTCCAAAATGGCATCGACGCCGATCTGCCGCAGGAACGACAGCATGACCGCCGAACCCCGGTCCTTGAAGCTGCCGGTCGGATTGAACCATTCGAGTTTGAAGAACGGCCGCAGATCGCCCCACCCTTGTTGCACCAGCGGCGTGCAGCCCGCACCGAGCGAGATCGGATGCTTGATCTCCACCGGCAGCGCCGCGCGATAGCGCCAGAGCGAACGCGTGCGGCTGTCGATGTCCGCGCGCGAAATACCCGCCCCCGGCGTCACCAGCAGCGGCGTGCGCTCGTCCGAGCACCAGCGCGGCTCGTGAAGCGGATAGCGCTTTCCATTGCGGGGATCGATGTAGCTGGCGGTGGGCATGGCAAGTCTCCAGGCGATAGGCGATCTCTACGATTTGTCCGATTATGTGGGTCTGGTCCAGCCCACGGCACCGCGGTGGGGCCGCCCTCTTGAAAACATGAAAAATAAAACTATTTCAAACCCTTAGGCCTATCGTGCAGATCGAACAGGAAGGTTCGGCCCTAGCGAAGGCGCGGCATGCAGGCGAGCCGGCCTGCCCGTCGATGACGGGAATTTGGCGATGATCACCTGCCCGGCGCGGCACGATTAACTTGTCTGTCGCAGCTGGCCGCTACAATATGTTGGATTGCGTCGCCGGGGCTCTGTTCCGGCAACGCCGCAGAGCCAGGCCCGTCCGAGCGGCGGGCCGTTGGCTTTTTGGGAGTTTGGCCATGAGCCGCGCGAACCGTACCGACCACATCCGCCTCACCTCGCACCCGGAGCCGGGCAAAAAGGCCGCCTTCCCGATTCACTGGGGTGCTGCCGATGCGCGCGCCCGCGGGCCGATCATCGGCACGGTGTCGCGCGCCGGGGATCGCAATGTGATCGGCAGCCACGGCGGGTCCTACGCGATGTACCGTGCGCTCGCCGTCTCCGCCGGTGCGCTCGATCCGATCCGGCGCCCAGATCTCACCAACACGTTTCCGGCGGCAACCATCGGACCGTTCGAGCAGTGGCGCGATCCCGCAAAAATCGTCGCGCTCGATCCCTGGGGTCATCTCGTCGCCGAGAATTTCGGCAAGGACATCGCCGAGGGCGTCGACATCCGCCCGAGCATCGCGGTGACGCGGGCGCGGCTCGACCTGCCTGAAATCCGCGAGGCGCTTGCGGCCAAGCGATTGCGTGCCGACGGCGAGGTCGTGCATGCCAATGGCAGCGTCTCGGTAGTGAAGATCGCGATCGATCCGGTCTGGTACCTGCCCGGCCTTGCGGAGCGCTTTGCGACCGGCGAGACCGAGCTGCGCCGCACGCTGTTCGAGCAGACCGCCGGCATGTTCCCTGAGCTCGTGACCCGGCCCGACCTGAAGGTGTTCCTGCCGCCGATCGGCGGCACCACGGTCTATATGTTCGGCGATGTGACAAAACTGCCGGACCACCGCACCAAGATCACCTGCCGCGTGCATGACGAGTGCAACGGCTCCGACGTGTTCGGCTCTGACATCTGCACCTGCCGGCCCTACCTGATCCACGGCATCGAGGAATCCGCACGCGGCGCGCAGGACGGCGGGCTCGGGCTCGTCGTCTACAACCGCAAGGAAGGCCGCGCGCTCGGCGAGGTCACCAAATTCCTGGTCTACAATGCGCGCAAGCGTCAGGAGGACGGCGACGCCGCCGCCGCCTATTTCGAGCGCACCGAATGCGTCGCCGGCGTCCAGGACGCGCGCTTCCAGCAATTGATGCCGGACACCATTCACTGGCTGGGCCTGAAGCGCATCGACCGCTTCCTGTCGATGAGCGACATGAAATACGACGCGCTGACCTCGCAAGGCATCGACATCGTCGAACGCGTGCCGATTCCGCCGGAGCTGATCCCGGCCGACGCCTATGTCGAGATCGCCGCGAAGAAGGCCGCCGGGTATTACTCCGCCGACGACGTGACTGAAAAGGACGTGAACGACATCGTTGGACGTTCGCTGGAGAAATACTGAACGCCATGGCGGACGCCACAGAACAACAGGCCCGCTCGCTGCTCAGCGCAGCGGCGGTGCGCGCGCGTGCGGGGCAGATGCTCGACATCGGCCTGCACGGCGGGCTCACGCATTTCACCATTGATCTCGATCGCATGGATGGCGTTGCGGACGCCGTGCTGGCTGTCACGCGAAAAGCCTACCCGACGCTGGAGATTCCCTTCCACGCGCGGTGGCGGCACTTTGTGCTCGGCGGCGTCGACCGCTGGGCGCAGCTGGCGGACGCAACATCGTGGCTTGATCGCGCCGCACGGGCGCGCGCGGAGTTCGACCTCGCCATCGTCAGCGTGCTGCTCGATGCCGGCGCAGGTGCGGCATGGCGCTATCGCGACGCCGTGACGGGGCAAGGCATCGGCCGATCCGAGGGGCTTGCGATTGCCAGCCTCGACATGTTTGCCGGCGGACTCTTCTCAGCCGATACGCGCGCGCCGTTCAGGGTCGATGCCGGCGTGATCGAAACGCTGCCGCTCGCCGCGCTCAATTCGGCCTTCCAGGCGAGCGACGCCAATCCGCTGCTCGGCCTCGAGGGACGCACCGATCTGCTGCGGCGCCTCGGCAAGCAGGTTGCGGCGCGCGCCGATGTCTTCGGCATGCACGACACGCCACGACCGGGCGGCCTGTTCGATCATATCGCCGCGCAGGCAACGAACGGCGCCATCCCCGCGCCCGCGATCCTCTCCGCGGTGCTGAACCAGCTCGGGCCGATCTGGCCATCGAGGCTCGAGCTCGCAGGCGTCCCGCTCGGCGATTGCTGGCGTCATCCGGCGATCAAGGCGGATGATGCGACCGCAGGCCTCGTGCCGCTGCACAAGCTGTCGCAATGGCTGAGCTATTCGCTGATCGAGCCGCTCCAGCGCGCCGGATTTGAGGTCACCGACATCGACGGCCTGACCGGGCTCGCCGAATACCGCAATGGCGGCCTGTTCGTCGATCACGAAGTGCTGCGCCTGCGCGATGCCGCGGATGCCGATCGTGCGCATGCAGTCGACTCCCTGCTGGTCGTGGAGTGGCGCGCTCTCACGGTCGCACTGCTGGATCGTGTGGCCGAATTGGTTCGCACCAAGCTCGGCCGCACGCCGCAGTCGTTGCCGCTCGCCAGCATCCTGGAAGGCGGCACCTGGGCCGCCGGCCGGGCCATCGCCTTTGCGCGCCGACCCGACGGCTCGCCGCCGCTCAAGGTGATCAGCGACGGCACCGTGTTCTAAACCTTCTCCCCTCATCCGGCGCTTCGCGCCACCTTCTCCCACAGGGGGAGAAGGGAAAAGCAAGAGCAACCGATCATGGAAGGCGTCACGATCGTCGATCATCCGCTGGTGCAGCACAAGCTGACCCTGGTGCGGGACAAATCGATCTCGACAAAGTCGTTCCGCGAGCTGATCAAAGAGATCGGCATGCTGCTCTGCTACGAGGTGACGCGCGACCTGCCGCTCGCCGACACCGTGATCGACACACCGCTGGCGACGATGCACTCGGCCAAGATCGCCGGCAAGAAGCTGGTGTTCGTGCCGATGCTGCGCGCCGGCACGACCTTTGTCGACGGCATGATGGATCTGGTGCCGACCGCGCGCGTCGCCCATATCGGCCTCTACCGGGAGCCGCATAGCTTCGCGGCGGTCGAGTACTTCTTCAAATCGCCGTCCGATCTCAGCGAGCGCCTCGCGATCGTGGTGACGCCTGTGGTCGCGACCGCCAACACGGCCGTCGCTGCGGTCGACCGGCTCAAGGAGCGCGGCGCCAAGGACATTCGCCTCGCCTGCCTGATCGCGGCGCCGGAAGGATTAGAGCGCTTGCGCGGCTTGCATCCGGACGTGCATATCTGGACTGCCGCGGTGGATGAAGGCCTCGACGAGAACGGCTTCATCGTGCCGGGCCTCGGCGATGCCGGCGACCGCGCTTACGGGACGCGATAAGCGGCAAGCTCAGATCTTCCCGCTGCCGCAAATGCCTTTCAGCGCCTGCCATTCCTTGTCGGTCAGCAGCGGCGGGCCGCTGGCGGGATGGTCTTCCTTTGTCATGCGCGCAAGGCGATCCTCGGTGAGCGGATGGCTCGCCAAAATGGTGAAGCCTGATCCGCCCTCCTTGCCGGTGATGCGGAACATCAACTCGGCCGCGGGCTTCGGCGAGCGGCCGAGCTTGTGCATGATGTCGATCGCGAAGGTATCGGCATTGGTCTCGGCCTCGCGCGAATAGGAGGCTTCGACCAGGCTGCGCGAGGCGAAGATCACGGCGGACGAGCCGGTGACGTCGCCGAACAACAAGCCGATCAGGAACGAGGTGCCGCCGTTGTAGATCAGGCCGCGCATATTGTCGTGATGCTTGAGATGGCCGAGCTCGTGGGCGAGGATGCCGGCGATCTCGTCGGGGCTCTCGGCCTTGTCGAGCAGGGCGTTGAGCACGAAGACCTTGCCGCCCGGCAGCGCGAACGCATTCGGCACCGAGCTCGGCAGCACGCCGGCCGTCATGCTGTCGTCGTCAAGGCCTGCGGCGTCGCGCAGGCGATTGACCAGCTTGGAAAACGCCGCCTGCCCGGCCGGATCACTGCAGGACTCGCGACCGAAGATGGTTTTCACCTGGACCTCGGACGCATCGCCGATCCGCCGCTCGATCGGTTTCGGCACCAACGGCGCCAGACGATCCGCGGCGAGCGGCACGCCGAACAGCACGACGCAGACGATGGACACGGCAGCCGCAACCGACCAGCCGACGATTTTTGCAACACCACGGCGCGTGGTCTGGTGCTCGTCGAGCCGCAAACAGCGCGCGACGATCTCCGCCGCGAGAGCAATGTCGCGGATTTCGAGCCGCGCCAGCGGCGGCGCGGACGTCGAGGTCAGACGCAAGATGGCGGGCGGACTGTCGGCGCGGCGGATGTCGGCGTAGACCCAGCGAACCGGCGTTACGCCGGGTTCGAGGATATCGAGCGCATCACCAAGCGTCAGTGTCACCTGCCGCCTGCGGCTCGATACGCCATCGAAGAAAACCGTCGGTTTTGCCGACTGCGGCGGGGCCTCGGCGGACGCATCACTCACAGCTCAGAATCCCGCGACATCGAGACCATCGGCAAAGCCTTCGCCGAGCGCGCTGGCGAGCTCGCCGCTGGCGCGGACATCCGCCGCGGCTCCGATGTTATGCACCTCGACTGTCTCCAGCACTTTCACCCAGATATCGCGCTGGAGATACATGCGCATGACGACGTTCAAGGCAAGCGCCAGGGCAAAATAGCCGATGACCATCATGGATAGAAGCGGAATGCTCCGCCCGATTGCGTCAGGTCCGGCGATCGACACGCCGGCCGCAGCGACCAGTCCGGCAGCACCGGCAAGGTAAAACCCGAACAGGACGCTCAGCAGCAGCCACCAGCCGATCACCTTCCAGTAAAGGCCGTAGAACGCGTTGTGCGGCAGCGACGAGGACAGGCTGACGCCGCCGATGCGGATGCCGTCGAGCCACCAGCGCCATTCGCGCGCCTTGAACTCGGCATAGAGGAACGGTGCTGCCGGGAAGATGACAATTGCAAGCGGGGTCAAGAGCCACAGCCACCAGCCGCGCTTGAAGAACGCCCAGCCGTCGCCTTCGAAATCGCCTTGCAGATCGCCGAAATGGGTGTGCCGCATCTTGTAGCGCTCGAGCGAGGCCTCGCGCCACGGCAGCGCCAAGCCCAGCGTCAGGAACACCAGCAAGCCCCACAGCATCGCGCGGAACGAATAGGCCCAGCCTGAACCGTCCATCCAGAACCGCACACCGCGCCAGACCGTGCGGGTCAAACGATAACGTCGTGCGCGAAAAATCGCGAACTGGCCGAAGGCATAGAATGAGATGAACAGCGGCGTCGAGGCAAAACCCTGCCAGCGCTCGAACTCGATACCGACGAGGAAATAGGCGAGATAGATCGGCACCAGGATCGCGAGCGCGACCAGGAAGCCGATCAAGAGCTCTTTGCCGCGGCCGGTATATTCGGCGGCGTCGCCGTCGATCGCGGTGTTCAACCATAAATGGCGGCGGATGTCGGTGACGAGCCAGAACCGGTAGAAGCCGAAGGTGACGAGCTCCAGCATGGCACCCTTGGTGACCATCTTGCGGAACCCGGTGCGATTACCGCTGCAGTCGACCCGCGAGGGCGGCAGCGGCGGCGGGACCGGTTCGGAGGGGCCGATGGGCGTCCATTGCATGTCGTTCACGGCAGCAACCTCGGGATGCGGATCTGATCTGCTCAAACTATAGATCGGAGATTGGTCGATCCCCAAGACGAGCGGGTTCGATTTACCTCGGTTTCGAGCGATTTCTCGCACGATTCCGCTGGCTGAGGCGTGCGGGAGGTCACGTTCACACAAGAACGCGACGGCCGCCCGACGCTCTCGCGAAGGTTGGATGTGGCAAAACTCGCCCTTGCTCCGGCGCAGACAACGCGCTGTAATTGCAGCCAAATACCGCAGCGCAGAATTCAAGAAAATCGCGCGGTTCATGTCAGGGAGAGCGGTCATGCACGGGACCATCGAGAGCGCGACAAAACTCGACGCACTGCGCGAGCGCGCGTCGTCACTTCCGCTGGACCAATTCGATCCGGGCGATCCCGAATTGTTCAGGACCGATACGTTCTGGCCCTATTTCGACCGGCTGCGCCGCGAAGATCCGGTGCACTATTGCAAGGACTCGATGTTCGGCCCGTACTGGTCGGTGACGCGCTACAACGACATCATGGAGATCGAGACGAACCATTCGGTGTTCTCCTCGGCCTCCGCACTCGGCGGCATCACCATTCGCGACATCGACCCCGACCTGCGCCGCGAGAGCTTCATCTCGATGGACCCGCCGCGCCATGCAGCGCAGCGCAAGACCGTGGCGCCGATGTTCACGCCGACACATCTGGACAATCTCGCGCTCAACATCCGCAAGCGCTCGGCCGAGTGCCTGGACAATCTGCCGCGCGGTGAGGTGTTCGACTGGGTCGACCAGGTCTCGATCGAGCTCACCACCCAGATGCTCGCGGTGCTGTTCGACTTCCCCTGGGAGGACCGCCGCAAGCTGACGCGCTGGTCGGATATTGCCACCACCATTCCCGGCCCCGACGGCCTGGTCGCGACCGAGGACCAACGTCAGGCTGAGCTCACGGAATGCGCCGGCTATTTCGCGCGGCTCTGGAAGGAGCGCATCGAGCAGCCGCCGAAGAGCGACCTGCTCTCGATGATGGCGCATGGCGCCGCGACCCGCGACATGGACGCGCGGAACTTCCTCGGCAATCTCATTTTGTTGATCGTCGGCGGCAACGACACCACCCGCAACACCATGTCGGGCTCGCTTCTCGCGCTGAGCCAGCATCCCGAACAATATCGCAAGCTGCGCGAAAACCCCGCGCTGCTCGACAGCTTCGTGCCCGAGGTGATCCGCTGGCAGACCCCGCTTGCGCATATGCGCCGCACGGCGCTTGCCGATTTCGAGTTCCGCGGCAAGCAGATCAAGAAAGGTGACAAGGTCGTGATGTGGTACGTCTCGGGCAATCGCGACGAGGAGGCAATCGAGAAGCCCTACGACTTCATCATCGACCGGGCCCGCCCGCGCACGCATCTCTCGTTCGGCTTCGGCATCCACCGCTGCGTCGGATTGCGGCTTGCCGAACTCCAGCTCAAGATTATCTGGGAGGAGATCCTGAAGCGATTCGACCATATCGACGTGGTCGGCGAGCCGAAGCGGGTGTATTCGAGCTTTGTGAAGGGTCTGGAAACATTGCCGGTCAAGATTGCGACGTGACGCGTGAGAAAACTCCCTCTCCCCGTTCTTGGAGAGGGTTGGGGTGAGGGGCTTTATCCGCGAATACGGTGAGAGCCGAATCGCGGACAGTCCCCCTCACCCGGAATTCGAGCTTCGCTCGAATTCCGGCCTCTCCCCGCACGCGGGGAGAGGCAAAGGAAGAGTCAACTGGAGCGACCGCCCATGAACATTCAGGCCCCGGTCAAGGCCGACACGACCGAACGCATGCGGCGCGCGCGCGAGGAAGCCTATACGACGCCGCTGAAGAATTTTCATCCGGGCGCGCCGCGGCTGTTTCAGGACGACACGTTGTGGCCGTGGTTCGAGCGGCTGCGCAAGGAAGAGCCGGTGCATTACTGCACCAACGCGCCGATCGAGCCGTACTGGTCGGTGGTGAAATACAACGACATCATGCATGTCGACACCAATCACGGCCTGTTCTCGTCCGACTCGACGCTCGGCGGCATCGGGATCCGCGACGTGCCGGACGGCTACGACTGGCCGAGCTTCATCGCGATGGACCAGCCCAGGCATTCGTCGCAGCGCAAGACCGTGTCGCCGATGTTCACGCCGACGCATCTGGACGACCTCGCAAAACTGATCCGCCAGCGTTCGCAGACCGTGCTCGACAATCTGCCGCGCAACGAGACCTTCAACTTCGTCGAGCGGGTCTCGATCGAGCTGACGACGCAGATGCTGGCGACCCTGTTCGACTTCCCCTGGGAGGAGCGGCGCAAGCTGACGCGCTGGTCGGATGTCGCGACCGCGCTGCCCAAGAGCGGCATCGTTTCATCCGCCGAAGAGCGCCGCCGCGAGATGGACGAGTGCTACGCCTACATGTCGAAGCTGTGGAACGAGCGCGTCAACTCGGCGCCGCGCAACGACTTGCTGTCGCTGATGGCCCACAACGACGCCACGCGCTTCATGGACCCCGACAACCTCATGGGCAACATCATCCTGCTCATCGTCGGCGGCAACGACACCACGCGCAACACCATGACCGGCTCGGTGCTGGCGCTGAACGAGAATCCCGAGCAATACGACAAGCTGCGCGCCGACCCGGCGCTGATCGACACCATGGTGCCCGAGGTGATCCGCTGGCAGACGCCGCTGGCGCATATGCGGCGCACCGCGCTTGCCGACACCGAGATCGGCGGCAAGCACATCAGGAAGGGCGACCGCGTCGTGATGTGGTACGTCTCCGGCAACCGCGACGAAGAGATGATCGAGCAGCCGAACGAGTTCATCATCGACCGCGCCCGGCCGCGCACCCATCTCTCCTTCGGCTTCGGCATCCACCGCTGCGTCGGCATGCGGCTCGCCGAGCTGCAGCTGCGGATCGTCTGGGAGGAGATGCTGAAGCGGTTCGACCATATCGAGGTGGTCGGCGAGCCGAAGCGGATCTATTCGAGCTTCATCAAGGGATATGAGTCGCTGCCGGTGAGGATTCCGGGGTAACGGCTGCATCCTCCGTCATTGCGAGGAGCTCTTGCGACGAAGCAATCCAGACTGCCACCTCGGAGGGATTCCTGGATTGCTTCGCTACGCTCGCAATGACGAGATCTTGAGTACACCTGCGCGTCAAACGCGCAGCGCCCGAGCCCAGCTATAAAATTCCGGCATGACAGGTCGCGCCAGATGCGAAGGCAACACGGCGCCCGACTGGTCTACGACACCAGCGCATCTAACTCAATTTGATGTCCCACACGCCTTCCTTGCGGCAGGCGGCGACCTCATCGCGCAGCAGTGCGGTGACGGCCAGCGAGGCCGTGGAGGGCGGGCGGTCGATCGGAGAGGCGAAAATGAGCTCGCGTGACATCGGCTTGGAAACGGCAGCGGTTTCCAGACGTCCGTCCGCGACCTCGGCGTGGACCGACGATGGCGGCAGCAGCGCGAAGCCGAGCCCCTCCTCGACCAGGCTCGTCAGCACGCGGAACGAATCTGCTTCGAGCTGGACGTTGAGCTTGATCTTGCGCTGCGCGGCCGCTTGCTCGATCAGCGCACGGAGGCCGTGCGAATGACTGGGCAGCACCAGCCGCTGCCGCAGCAGCCAGCCGACGTCGACGTTCTTCTTGCGCCCAAGACCGCAGCCGCGCGGACCGACCGCGACGATGTTGTCGCGCCCGAGGCTCTGCACATTGAGATGCAGATCGGCGGAGCGGCCGTAGAGGATGGCGAGATCCATCTCGCCGCGATGCAGCCATTCGACGATGTGGCCGCTGTAGCTTTCGACGATGCGCAGCGAAATGCCGGGATATTTTTCGACACAGCGCCGCGCAAACCGCGCCGACAGCACGCAGCTCACGGTCGGAACCAGGCCGAGCACGACCTGGCCCGACGGCGGCCCCTTGGCCGACTGGATGTCGTCGCGAATCTGGTCGATCTGCCGCACGATCCCGGAGGTGCGCGCCAGCAGCAGGCGCCCGGCCTCGGTCAACACCATGCCGCGGCCGTTGCGAGTGAACAGTTCCGTGCGCAGCTCGTGCTCCAGCAGCTTGATCTGCCGGCTCAGCGCCGGCTGCGCCACGCGCAACGTATCGGACGCTTTGCTCAGGCTGCCGAGCTCCGCCACACAACTGAAGGTCCTGAGCTGCCGGAAATCCATGCTTGCCAATCCTGGAAGGCTACTCCATACGCTATAGCAAATGAGCATAGGGGGATGGCGTTGTTTTCACAACGCCAGAGGATCGGCCGGCGTTATCTTAACTGCCGCACATTCGGGAAACGCCATGAGTGAAGAACACCACAGCGAAGATCACGCCGACATCCGCGAAGCCGTCACAAAGCTCTGCGCACAGTTTCCCGGTGAATACTGGCGCAAGCTCGATCGCGAGATGGCCTACCCCAAGGCATTCGTCGACGCGCTGACGCAGGCCGGTTACCTCTCGGTGCTGATCCCCGAGGAATATGGCGGCGCCGGCCTGAAGCTTTCTGCGGCGGCTGCCATCCTCGAAGAGATCCAGCGCGCGGGCTGCAATGGCGGCGGCTGCCATGCCCAGATGTACACGATGGGCACCGTGCTGCGGCACGGCAACGACGAGCAGAAGGCGAAGTATCTGCCGAAGATCGCGAGCGGCGAATTGCGCCTGCAAGCCTTCGGCGTCACCGAGCCGACCAGCGGCACCGACACCTCCTCGCTCAAGACCTTTGCGCGCAAGGAAGGCAACGACAGCTACATCGTCAACGGCCAGAAGATCTGGACCAGCCGCGCCGAGCATTCCGACCTGATGGTGCTGCTGGCGCGCACCACGCCGAAGGAGCAGGCCAAGAAACGCACCGATGGCCTCTCCGTGTTCATCGTCGACATGCGCGAGGCCAAGAACAACGGCCTCGAGATCCGCCCGATCCGCACCATGATGAACCACGCCACCACCGAGGTGTTCTTTACCGACATGAAGGTGCCGGCGGAGAATCTGATCGGCGAGGAAGGCAAGGGCTTTCGCTACATCCTGTCCGGCATGAACGCCGAGCGCATTTTGATCGCGGCCGAATGCATCGGCGACGCCAAGTGGTTCATCGCCAAGGCCACCAACTACGCCAAGGAGCGCGCGGTGTTCGGCCGGCCGATCGGCCAGAACCAGGGCATCCAGTTCCCGATCGCCAAGGCCTATGCCGCGATGCGCGCGGCCGAGCTGATGGTGAAGGAAGCGACACGCAAATACGAAGCCGGGCTCGACTGCGGCGCGGAGGCCAACATGGCCAAGATGCTCGCCGCGGATGCGTCCTGGGAAGCGGCGAATGCCTGCATCCAGACCCATGGCGGCTTCGGCTTCGCCGAGGAATACGACGTCGAGCGCAAGTTCCGCGAAACGCGGCTGTATCAAGTCGCGCCGATCTCGACCAATCTCGTGCTGTCCTTTGTCGCCGAGCACGTGCTCGGCATGCCCCGCTCGTACTGAGGCAGCAATCATGGGAGCATTGGACGGGATCAGGGTGATTGCGGTCGAGCAGGCTGTGGCCGCACCGTTCTGCTCCTCGCGCCTGGCGGATGCCGGCGCCGAGGTTATCAAGATCGAGCGGCCCGAAGGCGATTTCGCCCGCGGCTATGACGCGGCGGCCAAGGGCCAGAGCAGCTATTTCGTCTGGCTCAACCGCGGCAAGCAATCGGCGGTGGTCGACCTCGCCACCACGGAGGGACGCGCCGATCTGGAAAAGCTGATCGCGAGCGCCGACGTGCTGGTGCAGAACCTCAAGCCGGGCTCGATGGACAAGCTCGGCTTCTCCCGCGAGCGGCTGCTGCAGGACTATCCAAAGCTGATCTCCTGCACCATCACCGGTTACGGCGACGAGGGCCCCTACGCACACCGCAAGGCCTATGATCTCTTGATCCAGGCCGAGAGCGGCCTTGCCTCGATCACCGGCAATCCCGACGGCGCCTCGCGCGTCGGCATGTCGATCGTCGACGTCGCGACCGGCGCCACCGCGCATGCGGCAATTTTGGAGGCGCTGATCGCGCGCGGGCGGACCGGCAAGGGCTGTGACATCCGCATCTCCATGTTCGACGTGATGGCGGACTGGTGCACCGTGCCGCTGCTCAACGCCGAGGCCGGCAATCCGCCCAAGCGCATGGGCCTGCGTCATCCCTCGATCGCGCCCTATGGCGTGTTCACCTCGAAGGACGGCAAGGACATCCTGATCTCGATCCAGAGCGAGCGCGAGTGGAAGACGCTCTGTGCCGAGGTGCTGGACCAGCCCAACCTGCCAAACGATCCGCGCGTCGCCAACATGGTCGAGCGCGTGCGCAACCGCGATTTCACCGACAGGACGGTCGCGGATATCTTCGGCAAGATGACGCGCGACGAGCTGTTGAAGCGGCTGTCCGATGCCGACATCGCGTTTGCCGAGGTCAACACCATGAGCGACCTCACCAACCATCCGCATCTGCGCCGCATCGAGGTGGATACGCCGAACGGCCGCGTCAGCTATCCCGCGCCGGCGCCGATCATCGTCGGCGAGACCCGTGCTTACGGAGCCGTGCCGGCGATCGGCGAAAATCCGCAATCCAGAAAATAACAAGAGCGAGGCACCATGACCGGGAAGCTCGACATCGATCACTTGCGGCAATGGATCGGCCGCAGCGAAGAGGCGACCGACATCGTCACTGCG
This sequence comes from Bradyrhizobium sp. S3.3.6, assembly GCF_040546905.1. NCBI lineage: Bacteria > Pseudomonadati > Pseudomonadota > Alphaproteobacteria > Hyphomicrobiales > Nitrobacteraceae > Bradyrhizobium > Bradyrhizobium sp. S3.3.6. Next base: position 455,097 of record NZ_JBEPOT010000001.1, read on the forward strand.
CAACTCATCAGAGGCCTGCGCGCGACGCTGTTCCAGGAGGTCGGCGAACCCAAAACGGGCGACGCGGCACCCTTCACGGTGCATTGGTGCCTGGCGCAGCCGGTGTTTCCGATGTCGATGTTAGGGCCCGACGGCCACCCCACCCGCGGCGGCTTCCTGCCGCCGGTACCGCTGCCGCGCCGGATGTGGGCCGGCGGCGAGATCGCGTTCTTGCAGCCCTTGCGCGTCGGCGATGAATCGACCCGGACCTCGCGCATTGCCGACGTGCAGGTGAAATCAGGCTCGACCGGCACATTGTGCTTCGTCGCGGTGGAGCACAGCATCTCCTCGCCACGCGGCGTTGCCATCCGCGAGCGGCAGGACATCGTCTATCGCGAGATGACGGGCAGCGCGCCCGCGACCGCAAAGGCCCCGCCGCCGAAGGCACAGCACCGCGAAATCCATGTCTCCGATCCCGTGCTGCTGTTTCGCTATTCGGCGCTGACCTTCAACGGCCACCGCATCCATTACGACCGCGATTACGTCACCAGGGTCGAGGGCTATCCGGGCCTGATCTTCCACGGTCCCTTGCAGGCCGCGCTCATCATCGAGATGGCGGCGAAGTTGCGCAGCGGCAAGCCGCCGAAGACGTTCACCTATCGCGGTCTGCAGCCGCTGTTCGAGGGCAGCGAGTTCTCCATCAACGCCAACGAGACCGCTGATGGCATGGAGCTGTGGATAGCGAATGCGGAAGGGCAGCCGACGATGAAGGCGACGGCGGTGTGGTAAACCACCGCTGCTTCCTCGTCATTGCGAGCGCAACGAAGCAATCCAGAATCTTTCCGCGGAGATAGTCTGGATTGCTTCGTCGCAAGGGCTTCCTCGCAATGACGGGCGGGGCCGGGAGCGTCGATAAACAACAGGGGACGGAAACCATGGCAAAGAACGGCAAGACCGGCAGCAAGTCCGTCACCGTCAAGCAGGCGACGCTCGACCTGCTGCGCTCGTTCGGCATCAGACGCGTCTTCGGCAATCCCGGCTCGACCGAGCTGCCGTTCCTGAGCGACTGGCCCGACGACATCGACTACGTGCTGGCACTGCAGGAGGCCAGCGCGGTCGGCATGGCCGACGGCTATGCGCAGGCGACGCGCAATGCCGGCTTCGTCAATCTGCACTCCGCGGCCGGCGTCGGCAACGCGCTCGGCAATATCTACACCGCGCACCGCAACCAGACGCCGCTCGTGATCACCGCCGGCCAGCAGGCCCGCTCGATCCTGCCGTTGCAGGCGTTTCTTTACGCCGAGCGCGCCTCCGAATTTCCGCGGCCCTATGTGAAGTACAGCGTCGAGCCGGCGCGGCCCGAGGACGTGCCGGCCGCAATCGCGCGGGCCTATTACACGGCGATGCAGCCGCCCTGCGGCCCGACCTTCGTGTCGATCCCGATCGACGATTGGACACACGCGACGGCACCGGTCGAGGCGCGCAAGGTCAGCCGCGAGATCGGGCCCGAGGCAGAGGCGATGAAGACGCTGGTTGCCGCGCTCGGTTCCGCCAAACACCCTGCCCTCGTCGTCGGCCCCGGTGTCGACCGCGCTGGCGCTGTCGATCTGATGGTGCGCGTCGCCGAGAAGGCGAAGGCGAGCGTCTGGGTCAGCCCGTTCTCGGCGCGCTGCTCGTTCCCCGAGCGGCATGCGCAATTCGCGGGCTTTTTGCATGCCTCGCCGGCGCAACTCTCCGACGCGCTGCGCGAGCACGACGTCGTCGTCGTCATTGGCGCGCCCGTCTTCACTTTCCACGTCGAAGGTCATGCCGCGATTTTCGATGGCGGCGCGACGATCTTCCAGATCACCGATGATCCCGATGCGGCCGCGGTGACACCGGTCGGCACCAGCATCATCGCGACCATGAAGCCGGCGCTGAGCGCGTTGCTCGATCTCTTGCCCGAGAGCAAACGCGCCACGCCGAAAGGCCGCACGCTGCCGCCGTCGCCGCAGGCCGCCGATCCGCTGCCGGTCGATTTTCTGCTGCACTCGCTGTCGCAGGCGATGCCGGATGGCGCGTCACTTGTCGAGGAAGTGCCCTCGCACCGGCCGGCGATGCAGAAATTCCTGCCGATGCGCGGCCAGGACAGTTTTTACACCATGGCAAGCGGCGGTCTCGGCTATTCGCTGCCCGCCGCCGTCGGCATGGCGCTCGGCAAGCCGAAGACCCGCACGGTGTGCCTGATCGGCGACGGCTCGGCGATGTATTCGATCCAGGCGCTGTGGACCGCCGCGCAGCGAAAACTGCCGCTCACCATCGTCGTCATCAACAATTCCGGCTACGGCGCGATGCGATCGTTCAGCCAGGTGATGCAGGTGCGTAACGTGCCGGGCCTGGAGCTGCCGGGAATCGATTTCGTCCGGCTCGCCGAAGGCATGGGGTGCCATGCGGTGCGGGTGAGCAAGGCGGCGGAGCTCGGCGAGGCGCTCAAGCGCGGAATGGCGCACGATGGCACCAGCCTCGTGGAGGTGGTCGTGGATTCGGCGGTGCCGGTGCTGTATGGGCAGAAGCATTAGGCGCTACGCCGCCAGAAATCCCCCGTCCGCCGCCAGCACATGGCCAACCACGTAGGACGACGCATCCGACGATAGCCACACCACGGCCTCGGCCACCTCTTCCGGCGTGCCCATGCGCCGCAGCGGCAGGCCGGCGCCCACGGTTGCGACATCGCCGACGCCGGCGCTGAGCATCATGTCGGTGATGACACGTCCTGGCGCGACGGCGTTGATGCGGATGCCACGCGGGGCATTCTCCATCGCCGCCGAGCGCGTCAGCGAGATCGCGGCCGCCTTCGAGGCCGAGTAGAGCGAGAAGCCGGGATTGGGATTGCGCACGCCGCTGACCGAGGCGTTGACCACGATGCTGCCGCCGCCGTTCGCCAGCATCGCCGGCAGCTGGTGGCGCAGGCACAAAAACAGCGCGCGGACATTGGTGTCGAACACGCCGTCGTAGACGTCCATGCCCTGCTGTTCCAGCGGCGCACGGCGCTCCTGGAAGCCCGCATTGTTGAAGGCGACATCGAGACGGCCGCAGCGTTCATCGGCCGTGCGGACCAGGCGTTCGACCTCGTCGTCCCGCGTGATATCGGTCTTGATCGGGATGGCCTCCGCACCGAGCTCGCGGCAGGCGGCTGCGGCGGCCTCGATCTCGACCTCGCGCCGGCCTGCGACAACAACCGCCTTTGCACCCTCGGCCGCCATCCGCAGTGCGGTGGCGCGACCGATGCCGCTGCCGCCGCCCGTGACGAGGCAGACCTTGCCCCTCATCCGCTCACCGGTTGGCAAAGTTCCGCTCATGGCTCACTCCAAAAACGCTTGCCCGCGCCGTTGCGTGCGTATAGTTGTATGATACAACTATATGCCGAGAGTCAAGATGGCTGAACTCGCTCTGATCGACGACATCCGCGCTGCCTCGCGGTTGATGGTGCGCGAGCTCGGCTTCATGGATGTGACGGTGGCGGCCTCGGACTATCCGCCGTCGGCGGTGCACACGATTTTGGAGATCGGCATCCGCGGCCCGCTGACCTCGGGCGAGCTCGGCGATTTCCTGCGGCTGGAGAAATCCAGCGTCAGCCGCCTGGTGCGCAAACTGATCGATTGTGGCGAGCTCAGGGAGACGCCGGATGAGCTTGACGCACGCAGCAAGCTGTTGTCGCTGACCGCGAAGGGCCGGCGCACGCTGGAGGCGCTGCATGCATTCGGCCGGCAGCAGGTGCGCGGCGCGCTGGCGGCGTTGACGGCCGCCGAGCAGCGTACGGTGCGCGAGGGGATGATGCTCTATGCGCGGGCGTTGCGGGAGAGTCGGGTAGAGGATGAGGCGCAGTCGGTGGCGTAGCGGCACTCTCGGTGTCATCGCCCAGGTGGGCGATCCAGTACTCCGAGGCGGTCGTGGATGATGGAGAAGCTGCGGCGTACTGGATTCCCCGCCTGCGCGGGGAATGACAGTGTCGCTGGGGCTGCCGTCTCAATCCACCAGGATCACCCGGATATCGTTCACATTCGTCAATGTCGGGCCGGGCATCAGCAGATCGCCCGTCGCCTCGAAGAACGTCGTCGCGTCGTTGTTGTCGAGATACGCCTGCGGCTGAAGCGCTAGCGCCTTGATCTTCGCGAATGTCGCCGCGTCGATCAGTGCGCCGGCGGGGTCGGTGGGATGGCCGGCGCCGCCATCGGCGCCATCGGTGTCGCCGGCGAGTGCGGAGATGTTGGGCGTGTCCTTGAGCAGCCCAGCGAGCGCCAGAGCATATTCCTGGTTCGGGCCGCCGCGACCATGGCCGCGCACGGTGACCGTGAGTTCGCCGCCGGAGAGGATCGCGACGCGCTTGCCTTGAGCGCGGGCCTGCAGCGCGAGCCTGGCATGATCGGCCGCGACGTCGCGGGCCTCGCCTTCGAGATCGGCGCCGAGATCGATGGTCTCGTAGCCGGCGTCCTTCGCGAGCTTCACCGCGGCATCGAGCGATTGCTTCGGGCGCGCGATCAATTCGAAACGCGCGCGTGCAAAGGCGGCATCATCCGGCTTGGCGCTTTCGTTGGCGGGATCGTCGAGCGCACGGCGCACGGCATCGTCGATGGCGAGCTTGTACTTTGCGACGATCGCGCGCGCATCCGCAAGCGTAGTCGGATCGGGCACGGTCGGGCCCGAGGCGATCGCGGACGGATCGTCATGCGGCACGTCGGAGATCGCGAGCGTCACGATCTCGGCGGCGTTTTGGCCTGCGCGCGCGAGACGCCCGCCCTTGATCCGCGACAAATGCTTGCGCACGGTATTCATCTCGCCGATCGGCGCGCCCGAGCGCAGCAGCGCCTTGTTGACCGCCTGCTTCTGCGCAAAACTGATGCCGTCCACCGGCGCGATCCAATTGGCCGAGCCGCCGCCGGTGAGCAGCACCAGCAGCAGATCGTCAGGCCCGGCTTGGCCCGCGAGCGCGAGCGTGTCGGCGGCGCCCTTGAGGCCAGCCTCATCGGGCACGGGATGGCCGGCCTCCACGACGCGGATGCGGCGCGTCGGCACGCCATAGCCATGGCGCGTGGTGGCGATGCCGACGAGCCGCTCCGGCGCGAGCGCGAGCGTATCGAGATAATGCCGCTCCGCAGCCGCGGCCATCGCGGCGGCGCCCTTGCCGGCGGCGAGGCAGATCACGCGCCCCTTCGGCACAGGGCGCAGATGCGGCGCCAGGATCGTGTTGGGATGGGCGGCGGCAACGGCGGCGGCGTAGAGCGCGCGGAGCAGGGGGCGGCGGTCGGTCATGACGATGGCCTTTGGCAAACTCGTGAGCAGACTAAAGCGAGGGCGAGAGGGCCGCCCATGACCTGCCTACCGCATCAGGCGCCAAAGCGTAAGCCGGCTTTGCCATCATTCGATTGTGCAATCGCGTGATCATAATTGGCGCGCAAACGAAAACCTCCTGCGATAGCTTCGCGGGAGGTTTTCTGTCCGCCGTTTCGGGCTAGCCGCCGACGTCGGCGCTGATCACGTCGCCGAACAACTCAAACTTCTCGCCCTTGAACTTCTCAAGCTGAAGCTGGCTGATCGGCGCGAAATCGGTCGGCGAGGTGTTGATCTTCACGCCGGGCAGCAGCGCCTCGGTGCGGAAGTCCTTCAAGTTCGCCGCCTGCTTCATGATGTTCTCGCGCGTGAGATCGTCACCGCACTGCTTCAGCACCTGAACCAGTGTCTGCGCCACGGCATAGCCGACGATGGTGCCCTTATCGAGCTTGTCGCCGTCGGGGAAGTATTTTCCCATGAACGCCAGGAATTCTTTCATGCCGGCATCATTGGCCCATGCGGGATCCGACACGTCCTTCAGATAATCCGCCGAGATGACATCCTGACCGTTCTCGAAGCCGGCCGGCTTCATCACGCTGCCGACGGAGGCCGAGACGTTGTTGAGGAAGTGCAGCGGCTTCCAGCCGATCTCGGCCACCTTCTTGATCGCTTGCGCGGCAAATTTCGGCGTCGTGATATTCATGAAGACATCGGCGCCGGTCGACTTCATCTTGACGATGTGGTTGTCGATGGTCGGCTCGGAGGTCTCATAGCTCTCCTCCATGACGATCATCGAGGCGGCCTTGGCGCCAAGGCCGTCCTTCAGGCCCTTGAGATAATCCTTGCCGTAGTCGTCGTTCTGGTAAAGCACGGCGATCTTGGCGTCCGGCTTGTTCTTCAAAAGCCACTTCGCATAGATCTGTGTCTCGCTCTGGTAGTTGGGCTGCCAGCCCATCGTCCAGGGGAAGTTCTGCGGGTCGTTCCACTTGGTGGCGCCGGTGGCGACGAACAGCTGCGGCACCTTCTTCGAGTTCATGTATTTGTGGATCGCCGAGTTCGGCGGCGTGCCGAGCGAATTGAAGATGAACAGCACCTCGTCGCTCTCGACCAGCTTGCGCGCCTGCTCCACCGTCTTTGGCGGCGAATAGGCGTCGTCATAGCTGATGTAATTGATCTTGCGGCCGTTGATGCCGCCTTCGTCGTTGATCTTCTTGAAATAGGCGGCTTCGGTCCGCCCGATGATGCCGTAGGCGGAGGCCGGTCCGCTGTAGGGCATGATGTTGCCGATCTTGATCTCGGTATCGGTCGCGCCGGTATCGTATTTCTTCTGGGCCGACGCGATGGAGGTCGTGGCCGCAATGAGCGCGAGCGCCAGTGACGCGGCCGCAAGCTTGCCGGTGACAGCGGGCATTCAAATCTCCCTATTTTCTTGGTGTGTGTGCGCTCCTTTTCTTGCCTTGATTGTTTTTGGCGACGCGGCCGCAATTCAATACGATTTGCCTGATGCCTTCAACAGAAAGCCCCCGCGACAACGTCGCAGGGGCTGCGTCTTTAGTAGTCAGGAAGGACGGCGCCGTCCTGTGCAACTGCGAGAAGGCGAGACCGCCTTGAGTTGCCTGAATGGCATCGCGCTATTCTGAGTTGCTCAGTGACCGGGGTCACTCGAGATGATATCGCCGAACAGTTCCCAGGTCTTGCCCTTGAATCGCATCATCTGGAGCTGCTCGATCGGCGCGAAATTGTCGGGCGCGGTGTTGATCTTGATGCCGGGCAGCAGCGTGTCCGGCTCGAAATCCTTCAAGGACGCCGCCTGCCTCATGATGTTGTCGCGGGTGAGGTTGTCGCCGCACATCTGCAGCACCTTCACCATGGTCTGGGCGGCGGCATAGCCGAACACCACGCCGGCATCGAGCTTGTTCGCCTTCGGATCGAACTGCGCGAGGAAGTTGTAGAACCTCTTCATGCCGTCGTCGGCGTTCCATTGCGGGTCGGAGCCGTCCTTGGTGTAGGTCGCCGACAGGATGCCTTGCGAGATCTCGAAGCCCGCCGGCTCGATCACGCCGCCGACCGAGGCCGAGACGTTGGAGATGATGTGCATCGGGTGCCAGTTGATCTCGGCCGCCTTCTTGATCGCTTGCGCCGCGAATTTCGGCGTAGCGATGCTGATGAAGATGTCGGCGCCGGCAGCCTTCAGCTTCACGACGTGCTCGTCGATCGCAGGCTCCGAGGTGTCGTAGGGCTCCTCCATCACGATCATCGAGGCCTTGGTGCCAAGCCCGTTCTTCAGCCCCTTCAGATAGTCCTTGCCGAAATCGTCGTTCTGGTAGAGCACGCCGATCTTGCCGTCCGGCTTCTCCTTCAGGATGTACTTGGCGTAGATCCTGGCTTCGCTGGCGTAGCTCGGCTGCCAGCCCATCGTCCACGGATATTGCTCGGGATCGTTCCACTTCGAGGCGCCGCTCGCGACGAACAATTGCGGCACCTTCTTCTCGTTCATGTATTTACGGATGGCGCCGTTGGTGGAGGTGCCGAGCGAGCCGAAGATCAGCAGGACGTTGTCGCTCTCGACCAGCTTGCGCGCCTGTTCCACCGTCTTCGGCGGCGAATAAGCATCGTCATACGAGATGAACTTGATCATGCGGCCGTTGACGCCGCCTTCGGCATTGACCTTGTTGAAATAGGCTTCCTCGGCCTTGCCGATCACGGCGTAGGCCGAGGCCGGGCCGCTATAGGGCATGATGTTGCCGATCTTGATCTCGGTATCGGAGGCGCCGCTGTCGTAGGACTTCTGTGCCAGCGCGGGATTGCTCATCGCAGTGCACAACGCGAATGCGGCCGAAAGCGCCGCAACCTGAAATCGAACGACAGCCATTGCTCTCCTACCCCAACTGGATCGGCGTCGCATTGAACAAGATTGATGCACGACGTCAACAAAAAGCCCCCGCGGGAGAGCGCGGGGGCCTTTCAACCTTGGACTACAGCGTCAGCGTGTCACTCCGTGGCGACGTCGCCGCTGATGATCTCGCCGAACAGTTCCCACTTTTCGCCCTTGAAGCGCTGCATCTGCAGCTGCGAAATCGGGGCGAAGTCGGTGGCGCTGGTGTTGATCTTGACGCCGGGCAGCAGGGTGTCCGGTGCAAAATCCTTTAAGGAAGCGGCCTGCTTCATGAGGTTGGCGCGGGTGAGGTCGTCACCGCACATTTCCAGCGCCTTGACGAGGGTCGAGGCTGCGCCATAGCCGTAGACCGTGCCGGTATCGGTCTTGTCGGCGCCCGGCATGTACTTGTCGATGAACTCGTTCCACTTTTTCATGCCGGGGTCGGTGTTCCACTGCGGGTCCGTCGAGTCCTTGGCATAGGCCGCCGACAGCACGTTCTGCGAGGCTTCGAAGCCGGCCGGCTTCATCACGCTGCCGACGGAGATCGACACGTTGGTGAGGATCTGCAGCGGCTTCCAGTTCAGCTCGGCTGTCTTCTTGATGGTCTGGGCCGCAAACTTCGGTGTCGCATAGATCAGCAGCACGTCGGGATTGGCAGCCTTGATCTTGACGATGTGGCCGTCGATCGACGGCTCGGAGACCTCATAGCTCTCTTCCAGGATAATTGCGGACGAAGCCTTGGCGCCAAAACCGTCCTTGGTGCCCTTGAGGTAGTCTTTGCCGAAATCGTCGTTCTGATAGAGGATCGCGACCTTGGCGTCGGGCTTCTCCTTCATCAGCCATTTCGCATAGATCTGCGCTTCGCTCTGGTAGGAGGGCTGCCAGCCGATGGTCCAGGGGAAGCTCTTCGGGTCGTTCCACTTGGTCGCGCCGGTGGCGACGAACAGCTGCGGGATCTTCTTGGCGTTCAGATATTTCTGGATCGCGGAGTTCGAGGGCGTGCCCAGCGGGTTGAACACGGCGAGCACCTCGTCGCTTTCGACCAGCTTGCGGACCTGCTCGACGGCCTTCGGCGGCGAATAGCCGTCGTCATAGGTGACGTAGACGATCTTGCGGCCGTTGATGCCGCCCTTGTCGTTGATCATCTTGAGATAGGCTTCTTCGGTCTTGCCGATGATGCCATAGGCCGAGGCGGGGCCGCTGTACGGCATGATGTTGCCGATCTTGATCTCGGTATCGGACGCGCCGGTGTCGTATTTCTTCTGAGCGAGTGCTGCGCCGGAGGTGAGGGTCGCGACCGCCGTTACGAGCGCGGTGGTCCGCAGTGTTCTTCCGAAAAACAAATCTGGTCTCCTTCCTTAATTGATTGATTTCAGTTCTTTCTGAGCCGTCCGGCGAGTTGCTGGCCCAGGATTGCGACTTGCCTTGCGCCATGCGGCACGAGGTAGATGACGGCGAACAGGAGCACGCCGAACACGGCGCCGGAGAGGCCCTTGGAGATGCCCTCCGCGATGTTCGGCACAAAGATGATGAAGGCCGCGCCGACGATCGAGCCGGGCAGCCAGCCGACGCCGCCGACGACCATGCCGAGGAACAGCTGGATCGCGAGCGTGATGGTGAAGCTGTCGGGCGCGACGAACTGCACCGCGATGGCGCTCAGGCCCCCGGCGACGCCGGTGACGGCCGCGGAGACGCCGAAGGCGAGCGTCTTGTACAGCGCGACGTTGATTCCCATGGCGGACGCTGCGATCTCGTTGTCGCGGATCGCCATGAAGGCGCGGCCCGAGCGGGAGCGCAGCAGGTTGACCGAGAAGATGTAGATCGCGAGCACGACGACGAGCGTGAAATAATACAGCCACATGTCCTGTGACATCGGCAGGCCGAACGGCGCATCGGGCTTGGTGACGACGAGGCCCTGCACGCCGCCGGTCCAGTGCTCGAGGAAGTTCAGCTTGAGCAGCTGTGGCATCGCGGTGGCGAGCGCGAAGGTCGCAAGCGCGAGGTAGACGCCGGAGAGCCGCAGCGCCGGCTGGCCGAACAGGAAGCCCGCGCCGAAGCAGACCACGGCCGCGGCCGGCAGGCAGAGGAAATAGGGGACGTTGAACTGCTCCATCATCACAGCGGTGACGTAGGCACCGATGCCGTAGAACGCGCTCTGGCCGAGCGAGAACTGGCCGGACCCGCCAGTCAGGATGTTCAGCGCCAGCACGGCGAGGCCCAGATACAACAGCTGGGTCAGCTGGAAGATCACGAAGTTCTTCGCAAACAGCGGCACGGCGATGAGAAGCAGCAGCACCAGCAGCGAGGTGCCCGTGCCCAGCGTCATGGCCCGCTTCGGAACCGCTTCGACGGCCGGGGCTTCCGTGACGACGTCTTCTGCAGCGCTCATGATCAAACTCGCTTGACGATGTGCCGGCCGAACAGACCAGCGGGTTTGACGACCAGGACGGAGATGATCAGCGCGAGCGCGATCGGGAGTTTGAGCTCGTTGCCGACGCCGGGGATGTAGGTGCCGGCGAGGTTCTCGAAGATGCCGACGAGGAAGCCGCCGACCACGGCGCCGAATGGACTGGTCAGTCCGCCGAGCACGGCGGCGGCGAAGCCGTAGATCAGCACGCCGCCCATCATGTTGGGCTCGAGGAACACGACCGGCGCGATCAGCATTCCGGCGATGGCGCCGATGGCAGACGCCATGCCCCAGCCGAGCGCGATCATCCAGGAGGTGTTGATGCCGACCAGGCGGGCCGATTCAGGCACCGAGGCGGCCGCCCGCATCGCAAGCCCGATCCGCGTGTACTGGAAGAAGAAATAGAGCGCGATCAGCAGCAGCACGGTGACGCCGATCATGCCGGCCTGGTGGGTCGAGATCAGCTGGCTGCCGAGGAACGGCGAGGAGCCGAACGGGGTCGGATATTGCTTGATGGTGAAGTCCCAGATCAGCCCGGCCGAGGAGTTGATGATCGCATAGAGTGCGATGAAGCCGGCGACATTGGTCAGGATCGGCGCCTTGGCGAGCGGCTTGAACAGGATGCGCTCGATGGCGATGCCGCCGACGAAGGAGAGCACCAGTGCGATGATGAACGCGCCCCAATAGGGCACGCCCCACTGCATCAGCTGCCAGGAGATGAAGGTCGAGAACATCGCCATCTCGCCCTGCGCGAAGTTGAGATGGTCGATCGCCTGGTAGATCATGACCACCGCGAGCGCCATGCAGGCGTAGATGGCGCCCGTGGCAATCCCGGCCAGGACCTGGTTGGTAAACAGTTCCATTGTCCCGGCTCCTCAGTAACCCAGATAGGATTTGCGGATTTCTTCGTTGTTCGCGATGTCCTTGGCGTTGCCGGACATCACGATACGGCCGGTCTCGATCACATAGGCCTGGTCGGCGAGCTCGAGCGCGAGCTGGGCGTTCTGCTCGACCACCAGGATCGACACCTTGTCCTCGCGGTTGATCTTGCCGAGGATGCCGAACAGGTCGCGCACCACCAGCGGCGCAAGGCCAAAGGACGGCTCGTCCAGCAGCATCAGCCGCGGCCGCAGCATCAGCGCGCGCGCGACCGCGAGCATCTGCTGCTCGCCGCCGGAGAGCGTGCCGGCTTGCTGGGTGTGGCGCTGCTTCAGCACCGGGAAATGCGCATACATACGCTCGATGTCGGAGACGATGCCGGCATTGTCCTTGCGGGTGATGGCACCGAGCTGGAGGTTCTCCTCCACCGTCATGGTGGTGAAGGTGCCGCGGCCCTGCGGCACATGGGCGATGCCGAACCGCACGATGCTCTCGGTGGAGCGGTGGTTCAGCGGCTTGCCGTCGAACTCGATGCCGCCGGTCGAGCGCACCATGTTGCAGATCGCGCGCAAGGTCGTGGTCTTGCCGGCGCCGTTGGCGCCGAGCAGCGTCGTCAGCGAACCTTCGTTGAGCGAGAAGGAGAGGCCGTGGAGCGCCTGGACCTGGCCGTAATAGGCGCGCAGGTCCTTGACGTTGAGCAGCGTCGTCATTGGTCCTTGCTCCCGAGATAGGCCGTGATGACGTCGGGGTTCACCTGCACCTGGGCGGGGGTGCCTTCCGCAAGCTTCTTGCCGAAATTCAGCGCGACGACGTGGTCGGCGATCGACATCACGAGACCCATGTGGTGCTCGACCAGCAGCACCGTCATGCCGCGCTCGTCGCGGATGCGGCGGATGAGGTCGCCGAGCACGTGGACCTCCTCGTGGTTGAGGCCGCCGGCGGGCTCGTCGAGCAGCAGGATCTTCGGATCGGCCGCGAGCGCCCGCGCCAGCTCAACGCGCTTCTGCGTGCCGAAGGGCAGGCCGGAGACGGTGGTGTGGGCGACGTCATCGAGGTCGAGATAGGCGAGGATCTCGTGCACCTTCTTGTTGATGCTGCTCTCGCTGCGGCGAATCCAGGCCAGCCGCAGCGAGTCGCTAATGATGTCGGAGGAGGTGCGGGCGTGCGTGCCGACGCGGACGTTGTCCATCACCGAGAGATTGGGAAACAGCGCCACGTTCTGGAAGGTGCGGCCGATGCCGATCTCGGCGATCCGGTGCGGCGGCCGCGTCAAGATGCTCGCGCCGTCCATCAGGATGTCGCCGGACGACGGCTGGTAGAGGCGGGAGAGGCAGTTGAAGAGCGTGGTCTTGCCGGCTCCGTTGGGGCCGATCAATCCGAGGATCTGGCCCTTGTGCATGTCGAACGACACGCCGTTGAGCGCGACGATGCCGCCGAACACGACGCTGACGTCGCGAACAGCGAGCAGGGGCGATATCCCCTGCGCGAGCTGTGCCTGCGTCATGTCGTCTCGCCCACACTATTCCGCGGGCGAAGGGGCGATGCGAACCGCTCCCGATGATGACAAAGGCTATCTGAATCCCTCGGCCACACGCGCAACTTTTCCTCCTGATTTCAGCTTTTTGCTGACTTCTTTTTTGGATTGCGGCATCAGACCCCCAAGTGCCGCTTCGATGTTCCTTACCATCGCCAGCAGTCGCGGTCCAATGTCGTTGATCAAACGCTCTTCCGTGAAGCGGAATGCGGGCGCACCGCAATTGAATGCGTAGGGACCGGTTCCGTCGTTGAGCTTGAGCGCGACGCCGGCGGCGCCGATATCGTCGTGCCAGTCGCCGACGGACATCGCGAAGCCGTATTTCGCAACCGTCTCGCCTGAACGCTCCAGTCCGTCGCGCATCTTGGGCCAGCGGCTGCCGTAATGTTCGCGCAGAATGCGGGAGACTTCAGCGCGGCCTTCTTCGTCGAGTGCCCAGAAGTAGGCGCGGCCCATCGCACTGGTTGCAATCGGCACGCGGGAGCCGACGTCGAGTTGAACGCCGACCGTCTCGCTGCCGCGGCTCTGCCCGAAATAGATCATGCTGTGACGGTCGCGGCCGCCGACGGCGACGGCGCCGCCGGTCGCGCGCATCATTTCTTCGCGAAACGGTTCGGACAAATGCCGAACGCCGAGATTGGCGAGCGCCGCATAACCAAGCGACATCGCCGCCGGTGTGAGCTGGTACTTCTCGAAGCGGGGAACCGGCGCAAGATAACCGAGCTTCGTCAACGTATAGGTCAGGCGTGATACGGTCGGCTTGGGCAGATTGGTCCGCGCCGCGATCTCCTGGTTGCCGAGCAGGCCGTCATTGGGTTGGAATGCGCGCAATACATCCAGTCCGCGGGAAAGCGCGACGACGAAATTCCGATCGGTCGCGGTCTTCTTTGCTGTACGCTTCATCCCGGATCTGCTCTTGCGCGGAGTCGTTGACAAGCCACGTGCTTCAAAATAACCCTGCCGTCAAGATGCGGAATTAAATTCCGCACTGCGAAATCGAATAAAAGTAAATCCCCACCAAGGAGGGAAACCGTGAGCGAAGTGGTCAAGTTAGAGCGTCATGACGAAGTCGGGATCGTCACGGTCAACAGCCCTCCGGTCAATGCGCTGAGTGCCGCAGTCCGCGGTGGTATCCTGGAGTGCATCAAGGCCGCCATCGCCGATCCCGCGATCAAGGGCATCGTGCTGACCTGCGCCGGCCGCACCTTCATTGCCGGCGCCGACATCACCGAATTCGGCAAGCCGCCGAAGCCGCCAGGCCTCAACGAAGTGCTGGCCGAGATGGAGAATTCGCCGAAGCCGATCGTCGCCGCGATCCACGGCACCGCGCTCGGCGGCGGCCTCGAGGTCGCGTTGGCCTGTCATTTCCGCGTGGCTGTCAAAGAGGCAAAGCTCGGCCTGCCCGAGGTGAAGCTCGGCCTGCTGCCCGGTGCCGGCGGCACCCAGCGCCTGCCGCGCGCGGTCGGGCCGGAGCTCGCCGTCAAGATGATCGTCGGCGGCGATCCGATCGGTGCGGCGGAAGCGCTCAAGAATGGCCTGATCGAGGAGATCGTCGAAGGTCCGGCGTCCGGCGGCGAGGCCTTCGTCCGCAAGCTGCTGGCCGAGAAGCGTCCGCTACGCCGCCTGCGCGACGACGATTCCAAGATTGCGGCGGCCAAGGCCGACCGCTCGATCTTCACCAATGCGGTTGCCGCCATGACCAAGAAGTCGCGCGGCCTGGAAGCGCCGTTCGCGGCGGCCGACGCCGTCGGCTACGCCATCGACCTGCCGTTCGACGAAGGTTTGAAGAAGGAGCGCGAGGGCTTCCTCAAGCTCGTCGCCAGCGACCAGTCCAAGGCGCAGCGCTACGCCTTCTTCGCCGAGCGTGAAGCCAGCAAGATCGCGGGCGTCCCTGAAGGCACCAAGTCGCGCCCCGTTAACCGTGTCGCCATTCTCGGTGCCGGCACCATGGGCGGCGGCATCGCGATGTCTTTTGCCAATGCCGGCATCCCCGTCACCCTGATCGAGACCGGCGAGGAGCAGCTCAAGCGCGGCATGGGCATCATGCAGAAGAACTGGGAAGCGACCGCCGCACGCGGCGGCATCCCGGCGGATGCGCCGGCCAAGCGCATGGCGCTGATCAACGGCGTCGTCGGCATCGAGAATGTCGGCGATGCCGACCTCGTCATCGAAGCCGTGTTCGAGACCATGGCGGTGAAGCAGGAAGTGTTCGGCAAGCTCGACCAATACGTCAAGCAAGGCGCTGTGCTTGCCTCCAACACCTCGTACCTGAACATCGACGAGATCGCGAAGGCGACCAAGCGTCCGCAGGACGTGCTCGGCATGCACTTCTTCTCGCCGGCCAATGTCATGAAGCTGTGCGAGATCGTGCGCGCCGACAAGACCGCGCCGGATGCCCTCGTGACTGCGGTCACGATCGCCCGCAAAATTGCAAAAGTGCCGGCCGTGGTCGGCGTCTGCGACGGCTTTGTCGGCAACCGCATGCTGGCGCAGCGCGGCAAGCAATCCGAGAAGCTGTTGTTCGAAGGCGCGCTGCCGCAGCAAGTGGACGCCGTGGTGACGAAATTCGGCATGCCGATGGGCCCGTTCGCGATGGGCGATCTCGCCGGCCTCGACATCGGCTGGCGCTCGCGCAAGGACCGCGGCATCAAGTCGGAGATCGCGGACGCGCTGTGTGAGGCCGGCCGCTTCGGCCAGAAGACCGGCAAGGGCTATTACAAGTATGAAGCCGGCTCCCGCGCGCCGCTGCCCGATCCGGAGGTCGAGAAGCTGATCGACGAGACGCTGCTGCGTCTGGGGCGCAAGAAGCGCATCGTCAGCGACGACGAGATACTCGAGCGCATGATGTACCCGATGATCAACGAGGGCGCGAAGATCCTCGAAGAGGGCATTGCGGCGCGTCCCTCCGACATCGACGTGGTCTGGCTCTACGGCTATGGCTGGCCGATCTATCGCGGCGGCCCGATGTTCTGGGCCGACAGCGTCGGCCTCAAGCACATCGCCGACCGTCTCGCCTTCTACGCCAAGGAGACCAACGACCCGAGCCTCGAGCCCGCGCCGCTGCTGAAGAAGCTCGCGGCGGAGGGCAAAACGTTCGCCTCGCTCGCTGCGGCGTCAAAGGCGGCGTGATGGAGGCTACCTCCCCGCTCGTCATTCCGGGATGGCCCAAAGGGCCAGACCCGGAATCCATTTCACCCCTGATTTCGTGGCCTGATGGATTCCGGGCTCGCGACTTTGTCGCGCCCCGGAATGACGACTGATTGTGATGTAGAAAATGACCCATCCCGGCGAACAGTTTTACCCCGAGGGCGTGCATTGGGACGACTCCATCGTCCAGGGCACGCTGCCTGACCTGCTCTCGACGGCCGCGGCAAGTTACGGCCCGCGGACCGCGCTGGAATTTCGCGATCGTCCGATCAGCTATACCGAGCTTGCCGCCATGGCCGAGCGCGCGGCGGCTGCGTTCCTGCGCGCAGGCTGCGGCAGGAACAGCTCTGTTGCGCTGTTCCTCGGCAATACGCCGGATCATCCCGTCAATTTCTTCGGCGCACTGAAGGCAGGCGCCCGGGTCGCGCATCTGTCGCCGCTCGACGGCGAGATCGCGCTGACGCACAAGATCTCCGATTCCGGTTCGCGCCTGCTGGTCACCTCGAACCTGCAGGCTCTGTTGCCGACTGCGCTGAAATTTCTGGAGAAAGGGCTGATCGATCGCCTCGTCGTCTGTGAGGACGACAGCTGGGGCAAGGTCGGCACGCCGCAGGCGCCGATCCCGGATGATCCCCGCATCGTCACCTTCAAGGCGTTCGTCGAAGCCGCGCCGCTGCCGGCTCAATGGCCGACTGTGGCGGTCGATGACGTCGCGCTGCTGCAATATACCGGCGGCACCACCGGCCTGCCGAAGGGCGCCATGCTCACGCACGGCAATCTCTCCTCCGCGGTGTCGATCTACGACGTCTGGGGCAAGCCGGCACGCGCGGCGCGCGGCGACGTCGTCGAGCGCGTGATCTGTGTGCTGCCGCTGTTCCACATCTATGCGCTCACCGTCGTGCTGCTGTCCTCGCTCAGCCGCGGCAATTTGATCTCGCTGCACCAGCGTTTCGACGTCGAAGCCGTGATGCGCGACATCGAGGTCAAGCGCGCGACCTATTTCCCGGGCGTGCCGACGATGTGGATCGCGATCGCGGCACTTCCCGATCTCGACAAGCGTGACTTCTCCTCGCTCGCCGCGATCGGCTCCGGCGGCGCGCCGCTGCCGGTCGAGGTCGCGAGCTTCTTCGAGCGCAAGGTCGGCAAGAAGCTCAAGAGCGGCTGGGGCATGACCGAGACCTGCTCGCCCGGCACCGGCCACCCGCCTGTCGGTCCCGACAAGCCCGGATCGATCGGATTGATGCTGCCCGGCATCGAGCTCGACGTCGTCTCGCTGGAAGAGCCCACGAAAGTGCTGCCACCGGGCGAAGTCGGCGAGATCCGCATCAAGGGCCCGAACGTCACCGAGGGCTATTGGAACAAGCAGCAGGACTCCGCGGAGTATTTCTCCGACGGCCGTTTCCTCACCGGCGACATCGGCTATGTCGACACCGACGGCTATTTCTTCCTGGTCGACCGCAAGAAGGACATGATCATCTCCGGCGGCTTCAACGTCTATCCGCAGATGATCGAGCAGGCGATCTACACCGTATCGGGCGTGCACGAGGTGATCGTGCTCGGCATTCCCGATCCGTATCGCGGTGAGGCCGCAAAGGCCTTCATCAAGCTCAAGCCGGACGCAAAACCGTTCTCGCTCGACGAGCTGCGCGCGCAGCTCGCCGGCAAGGTCGGCAAGCACGAATTGCCGGCGGAGGTCGAGTTCGTCGACGATCTGCCGCGCACGCCGGTCGGAAAGCTGTCGCGCCACGAATTGCGCCAGCGGCAGAAATCAAGTCAAAAGCACGATATAAACCAGGAATAACGCTTCACAGGAGGATCCGATGGATCTCGCATTCACGAAGGAAGAGCAGGCGTTTCGCGAGGAAGTGCGGTCATTCTTCCGCGACAACGTGCCGCCGGACACGCGGCGCAAGCTGGTCGAGGGCCGCCACCTCTCGAAGGACGAGATGGTGACGTGGTGGCGCATCCTCAACAAGAAAGGCTGGGGCACCAGCCACTGGCCAACGCAGTATGGCGGCACCGGCTGGACAAGCGTGCAGCACTACATCTTCAACGAGGAGCTGCAGTCCTATCCGGCGCCGCAGCCGCTCGCCTTCGGCGTCAGCATGGTCGGCCCGGTGATCTACACCTTCGGCAACGAAGAGCAGAAGAAGAAGTATTTGCCGCGCATTGCCAATGTCGACGATTGGTGGTGCCAGGGCTTCTCCGAGCCAGGCTCAGGATCCGACCTCGCCTCGCTGAAGACCAAGGCCGAGCGCAAGGGCGACAAGTGGATCATCAACGGCCAGAAGACCTGGACGACGCTCGCCCAGCACGCCGACATGATATTCTGCCTCTGCCGCACCGACAACAATGCGAAGAAGCAGATGGGCATCTCCTTCATCGTGTTCCCGATGAAGTCGAAAGGCGTCACCGTGCGCCCGATCCAGACCATCGATGGCGGCGTCGAGGTCAACGAAGTCTTCTTCGATGACGTCGAGGTTCCCTACGAGAACCTGATCGGCGAGGAGAACAAGGGCTGGGATTACGCAAAATTCCTGCTCGGCAATGAGCGCACCGGAATCGCCCGGGTCGGCGTCTCCAAGGAGCGGCTGCGCCGCATCCGCGATCTCGCCGGCAAGGTCGAATCCGGCGGCAAGCCGATCATCCAGGACGCCGCGTTCCGCGAGAAGCTGGCGGCCTGCGAGATCGAGCTGAAGGCGCTCGAGCTGACCCAGCTCCGCGTCGTCGCCGACGAGGGCAAGCACGGCAAGGGCAAGCCCAATCCGGCATCGTCGGTGCTGAAGATCAAGGGCTCCGAGATCCAGCAGACCACGACCGAGCTCTTGATGGAAGTGATCGGCCCGTTCGCCGCGCCCTACGATGTGCACGGCGACGACGGCTCCAACGAAGCCATGGACTGGACCGCCCAGATCGCGCCGAGCTACTTCAACAACCGCAAGGTCTCGATCTACGGCGGCTCCAACGAGATTCAGCGCAACATCATCGCCAAGGCGGTGCTGGGGCTGTGATCGCGCACTATCACCACGCACTCACCGTCATGGCCGGGCTTGACCCGGCCATCCACGCCTAGCGGCACGAAAGAACGTGGATGCCCGGCACAAGGCCGGGCATGACGAAATCGATACCGGGAGAGCAAAGAACATGGATTTTGATTTGACCGAGGAGCAGCGGCTCCTGAAGGACAGCATCGACGGCCTGCTGACCGATTCCTACGATTTCGAGAGCCGCAAGAAGTACATGAAGGAGAAGGGCGGCTGGAGCAAAGCCGTCTGGGGCAAGCTCGCCGAGCAAGGTCTGCTTGGGTTGCCCTTCGCGGAGGCCGATGGCGGCTTCGGCGGCGGCGGCGTCGAGACCATGATCGTGATGGAAGCGCTCGGCAAGGCGCTGGTGCTCGAGCCGTATCTGGCGACCGTCGTGATCGGCGGCGGCTTCCTGCGCCATGCCGGCACCGATGCGCAGAAGGCCGCGCATGTGCCCGGGATCGTCGACGGAAGCAAGACGCTGGCGTTCGCCCAGCTCGAGAAGAACTCGCGCTACGATCTGTTCGACGTCGCCACGACGGCGAAGAAGAAAGGCGAGGCTTACGTCATCGACGGCGAAAAGTTCGTCGTGCTCAACGGCGAGAACGCCGACACCCTCATCGTCACCGCGCGGACCAAGGGCAACCGCCGCGATACGACCGGCATTGGCGTGTTCCTGGTGCCTGCGAATGCCAAGGGCGTGACCAAGAAGTCTTACCCCACGCAGGACGGCCTGCACGCCGCCGACATCACCTTCACCGGTGTGGAGGTCGGCGCAGACGCCGTGCTCGGCAACCCCGATGACTCGCTCGCCCTGATCGAGCGCGTGGTGGACGAGGCCCGCGTCGCGCTCTGTGCGGAAGCAGTCGGCCTGATGGACGAGTCGCTGAAGACCACCGTCGAGTACATCAAGACGCGAAAACAATTCGGCGTCGCGATCGGCTCGTTCCAGTCGCTGCAGCACCGCGCCTCCGACATGTTCGTCGCGGCCGAGCAGGCCCGTTCGATGTCGATGTTCGCGACCATGGCGGCCGATTTCGAGAACGCCAAAGAGCGCTCCAACGCGATTGCCGCGGCCAAGGTTCAGATCGGCAAGTCGCTGAAATTCGTCGGCCAGCAGTCGATCCAGCTCCACGGTGGCATCGGCATGACCATGGAGGCGAAGATCGGCCACTACTTCAAGCGCCTGACCATGATCGAGAACACTTTTGGCGACACCGACTACCACCAGCGCCGGGTCGCGGATGCGGGCGGGTTGGTCTGAGTGATCTAAACCACACGAAGACTGTCATGCCCCGGCTTGACCGGGGCCCAGTACGCTGCGGCAGCAGTTCGTTCACGCAACATCCGCCGCGGAGTACTGGATCGCCCGGTCAAGTGGCCGGGCGATCCAGTACTCCGAGACGGTTGTGATTGAACCGACAGGCCGCGGCGTACTGGATGCCCCGCCTTCGCGGGGCATGACAGCGTCAAGCGTCGCCTACTTCCCGAACTCCTCCCGCATCTTGGCCTGGATTTTGGCCATGCCGCCGATCCAGCGATCGTAATTCTCGGACTTCTTGCGCATGTAGCCGAGCACCTGGGGGTGCGGCAGGATCAGGAAGCTCTCCTGCTCGAGGCCGGCCAGCACGTCCTTGGCGACCTGCTCGGGCGTGAGGTCGCCGTCGCCGGATTGCGGGCCCTTCGGGATCGAGCGCAGCATGTTGGTGTCGACGCCCTGCGGACAGAGGATCGAGACCTTGATGTTGTGGGCTTTATGCGAGATCGCGAGATTCTCGGCAAAGCCCACCGCGGCATGCTTGGTGGTGGAATAGGCCGGGCTGCCGACCTGCGACAGCAGGCCCGCAGCCGAGACGGTGTTGAGGAAATAGCCGCCGCCGCGCGTCTTCATGCGGGGGATGAGATGCCGCGCCGCATAGACATGCGCCATCACGTGGATCGCCCAGCTGCGCTGCCACGGCTCGTCGGAGGCGCCGCCGGCATTGACCGACATCGGATCGAAGCCGCCGCCGATGCCGGCATTGGAGCAGAATAATTCGATCGGGCCGAACTGCCGCTCAGTTTCCTCGATGACGTGAGAAATGTCCCTTTCCTGCGCGACGTCGCATCTGAAGGCTGCGCCGTCCACCTTGGCGGCGACGGCGCGCGCGTTCGCAGCATCCATGTCCGCGACCACGACCTTGGCCGCACCCGCCTTGTGAAAGGCCTCGCACAGCGCCTTGCCGATGCCGTTCGCGCCGCCCGTGACGACCACGACCTTGCCGGTCACCTGCATGCGACGTCCCCTCTTTTCTTGATTGGTCTTTATCCCGCTTCGCGGAACTTGCTCAGCTCAACACGAGGTCGAGCACCGCGGTATAATGGCATGCCGCGCCGGCCAAGACAAAGCCGTGCCAGATCGCGTTCTGGAAGCGCAGCCGCCGCCAGGCATGGAAGATCACGCCGAGGCTATAGAGAATGCCGCCCGCCAGCACGAAACCCAGCGCCAGCGCGGGCAGCGCCCGGACCACGGGGCCGTAGAGCATCACGCCGCTCCAGCCCATGGCAAGATAGATGCCGATGGCGGCACGGTCGAACCGGCCGGGATAGCGCAGCTTCAGCACGATGCCGACGATCGCGACACACCAGACGCAGACCAGCAGCGCCAGCGCGAACACGCTGTCCTTCACTTCAAGGATGAACGGCGTGTAGGTCGCGGCGATCAGGAGATAGATCGCGGAATGGTCAAACCGCCGCAGCAGCCATTTCACCGGCGAGACCGGCCAGAGATTATAGCTCGCCGACAGCACCAGCATCGCGAGCAGGCCGGCGACATAGATCGAGACGCCGACGATGTCGGTCGCATCGGCGTAGACCACTGCCAGCACCACCAGCACCGTCGCGGCGATAATGCCGGAGAGCACGCCGATGGCATGGATGACACCGTCGGCGATCAGTTCGGCGCGATCGTAGTGCCAGCCGACCGCATCGGCCGCGGCATGGACGGAATGGGAGGCGAGCTGCTTCAGCTGGAAGACGGTCATGGCAATCCGCAAAGGCTTAAGACAATGTCTTCTTCTATGGGTGTTTCGGGACGTGTTTCGGGATCTGCGCGTCGTTCAATCGGCTGATTTGCCGACAAAGGCGGTGGAAGTATGAAGCTTGATTTTCCTCACGCAATTGCCACTTTGGTGAACGGCTTCACCGTTCCGCCCGCCTGGGATTAATCACGTTCATATGGCATTCAGTTTCCAGGATATGGTCGAAGAGGCGCGCCTGTCGGCGCGGGCGATAATCGACTATGGCGAGCACTTCTTCAACCCGACGGTGCGGCTTGGCGTCACCGGCCTGTCACGGGCCGGTAAGACCGTATTCATCACCGCGCTGATCCACGGACTGACGCGCGGCGGCCGGTTTCCGGTGTTCGAGGCCTATGCCTCGGGACGGATTGCGCGGGCGCATCTGGCGCCGCAGCCGGACGACGCCGTGCCGCGTTTTTCCTATGAAAGCCATCTGCGCGCACTGATCGAGGAACGGCGTTGGCCGAGCTCGACCGTCGATATCAGCGAGCTGCGTCTCGTCATCGACTATCAGCGCCCGAACGGCGCCGACCGCACCTTGACGCTCGACATCGTCGATTATCCCGGCGAATGGCTGCTCGACCTACCGCTGCTGCAGAAGAGTTTTGAGCAATGGTCGGCGGAAAGCCTGGCGCTGTCGCGCGAAGCACCGCGCGCGCATCTGGCCGCGGACTGGCACGCCCATCTTGCAACGCTCAAGCCCGACGCGCGCGAAGACGAGCAGGCGACACTCACCGCCGCAAAGCTCTTCACCAATTATCTGCGCGCCTGCCGCGACGAACGGTTTGCGATGAGCCTGTTGCCGCCCGGCCGCTTCCTGATGCCAGGCAGTCTCGCCGACACGCCGGCGCTGACTTTTGCGCCGCTCGAGGTGCCCGTCGGTGGCCAGGCTCCGGAGGGATCGCTGTGGGCGATGATGGTGCGCCGCTACGAGGCCTACAAGGACGTCGTGGTGCGGCCGTTCTTCAGGGATCATTTTGCCCGGCTCGATCGCCAGATCGTGCTGGCCGATGCGCTTTCTGCATTCAACTCGGGTCCCGAGGCGCTGCACGATCTCGAAGCGGCGCTCGCCGGCATTCTCGACTGCTTCAACATCGGCCGCAGCACGATCCTGTCCAGCCTGTTCCGGCCACGCATCGACCGCATCCTGTTCGCGGCGACGAAAGCAGACCATCTGCATCATTCCAGCCACGATCGGCTCGAGGCCGTGCTGCGCCGCGCGGTGACACCGGCGCTGTCGCGTGCGGAAAATACCGGCGCGCAAATCGATGTGGTGGCGCTCGCCGCCGTCCGCGCCACCCGGGAAGCCCAGGTCACCCGTGGCCGCGACAAATTGCCCTCGATCCTGGGAACGCCGGCCGCAGGCGAAAGCGCCAATGGCGAGTTCTTTGACGGCACCACGGAAGTCGCGACTTTTCCGGGCGATCTGCCGCTCGATCCCGAGCCGCTCTTCAACGGCACCGATGCGTTCCGTGGACTGTCAACGGAAGCCGCCGAGAAAAGCGATTTCCGCTTCCTGCGCTTCCGTCCGCCAAAGCTCGAACGCGAAGGGACGGAAGAGCCCGCACTGCCTCACATCCGTCTCGACCGTGCCTTGCAGTTCCTGATCGGAGACAAGCTCGCATGAACGACCGATCCCAGCCGCGGCGGCCGGCGACGTTCCGGCTCGACGATCCCGGCGTCGTCGTGACCGAAGCCGACGA
This sequence comes from Bradyrhizobium sp. S3.3.6, assembly GCF_040546905.1. Classification (NCBI taxonomy): domain Bacteria; kingdom Pseudomonadati; phylum Pseudomonadota; class Alphaproteobacteria; order Hyphomicrobiales; family Nitrobacteraceae; genus Bradyrhizobium; species Bradyrhizobium sp. S3.3.6. The sequence goes on from NZ_JBEPOT010000001.1 coordinate 479,013, forward strand.
GACGAGCCGTATCGGTCGCGCCACCATCCAGATCACGCCGGAGCCCGATCCAGCGACATTGCCGGTGCCGATCGAAACGGCGCTTCCGGCGCGACGCGGCTTTCCCTGGGGCGCGCTGTTCTGGTCCGGCGTCGCCGGGTTGACGCTGCTCGGCACCGGGCTCGGCATCGTCCGCCTGATCGAGGATCTGTTTGCGCGCAGCGAGAGCCTCGGCTTCGTTGGCCTGGCGCTCGCCTTCGTCACCACGCTTGCGCTCGCGGTGGTGATCGGGCGCGAGGCGTTTGGCCTCGCACGGCTTGCGACGATCGAAAAGCTGCATCGGCGCGCCGCCGAGGTGCTCGCCAGCGACGATCGCAAGGAGAGCCGCGTTATCGTGCAGGATCTGATCGCGATTGCGCACCAGAACCCGCGCCTTGCCCGCGCCCGTGCCGCACTCGAAAGTCATTCCGGCGAGATCATCGACGGCGCCGACATGATCCGGCTCGCCGAGCGCGAGCTGATGTCGCCGCTGGATGCGGAGGCACGGCGGCTGGTGTCGTCGGCGGCGCAGCGGGTATCGATCGTTACCGCCGTTTCGCCGCGCGCGCTGTTCGACGTGCTCTTCGTGCTCGTGGCCTCGCTGCGCCTGATCCGCCAGCTCGCCCGGCTCTATGGTGGCCGGCCCGGCGCGCTCGGCATGATCCGCCTGCTCCGCCACGTCATCGCCCATCTCGCCATCACCGGCGGCCTCGCCGCGAGCGACAGCCTGGTGCAGCAGATGCTCGGGCACGGGATTGCAGCAAAACTGTCGCAGCGGCTCGGTGAAGGCATGCTCAACGGGCTGCTGACGGCGCGGCTGGGATTGGCTGCTATCGACGTTACAAGACCGCTGCCGTTCGCCGCCCTGCCGCCGCCGAAGCTGTCGGATCTCGCGACGGATCTGCTACGAAGGAAAGAGGACGAGGCGTAGCTCGCAAGGCCAGCACGCGCCACTGAAACAGCGGCGAGTCCTTTGGCGGAGAGAGCTCCGGCGTCCATCCGGTGAGCTTGTCGATTGTGTAGGTGTCGATCAGGACACCGCGCCAGCGGCGTTCGATCTGCCCCAACGGCTCGCGCCTCGCGGGGATCGATTGCCAGAGAGGCGAATGATCGTCGGGCTGGCGGCCGATATAGATCCCCGTCTGCCCCCGGATCCGGTCCATGCCGGGATCGCGAAAACCCTGAAAGCGGCCGCGCTCGTTGATTTCGACCACGGGGACGCGGCCGCGGAACAGCCAGCGCATCATGGCATAGGTGCGGTAATCCGTGGTCGCGATCCAAGTCGCGCCGGTTTCATCCAGTGCGGCCTGTGCGCGCGCGGCGACCTGCTCGTAGCCGGCCTCGGCGCCGATCGGATCCATCTTGCCGATGAAATTCCAGGGCGCTGCGACGTAATAGAGGAATACGATCACGACGAAGGCGATCCCCGACACCAGCGCCGCCTTCGCCCAGAAGATGCTCGACCGGATCATCCACGCCGAACAGCCTTCTCTGGGCATCATCGCAAGATTCACCGCGGCGGCAGCGAAGCCGATCGGCCACATGAACATCGGCCAGGTGTCGCCGACCCTGAGCGTCAGCGATTTGAAGAAGAAATAGACGAACGGCACCAGCACCGCGGTCGACAGCAGGATCGCAACCGGCTCGCGCCTGCGATAGCCGCGCCAGGCCGTCATCGCGAGGCCCAACAGCACCACGGGCAACAAGACGAAACCGACGAGACCAAATTGCAGGCCGATATAATCGCCGATGGTGCGCAGCGAGATGCCGTAATTGGCGGTGGCGCGCACGCCCTGGAAACGGAACGAGGCCCAGTCGTGCTGCGCGTTCCAGATCAGCACCGGCGAGAACATTGCGATGGCGATCAGCACCGCGAGCCAGGGATAGGGGCTGCGCAGCCAGCGCCAGCGCCAATCCGGCACCAGCAGAAACGCGGCGACCGCAGGCGCGAACATGATCGCGGTGAATTTCGACAGCAGCGACAGGCCAGCGAACAGGCCGGCGGCGAGCCACCAGCGTCCATCCCCGCTCTGCGCCAGCCGCACCAGCGACCACGTCATCGCCACCGCAAACGGGATCATGACGACGTCGGGGGCGACCTTGGCCATCAGCAGTCCGTAATAAAGCGCGGCCTCCGGCATCAGCACCGCAACCACAATCGCGCGCACATCATGGGTGAGGCGGCGCACGATGTCGGCGAGCAGGCACTGCGTCACCAGCATCGCAACGATCCCGCCGAAGCGGACCCCGAGCACGGTGTCGCCGAAGATCGCGGTGCCAAAGCGGATCAGCCAGGCGACGCCGGGCGGATGATCGAGGAAGCTCAGCGCCGCCTCCTTCGACCAGGTCCAGTAATAGGCCTCGTCGGTGCGCAGCTCGATCGCGGAGGCATAGACGATGCGCAGCACCGTCATCGCGGCGATCACCAGCGCGGCCATGACGAGCGGCCGGCGCGACGCGCCGTCGGGCTTCACGGTGATGTCGGGAGCGATCGTCACGGCCGCGCTTTTCCCTGAGTTGGGAGGGGGAGTCAACGTGGGGGTGTTGCCGCCGATGTCCTGGCGAGAATCGTGGGGTGGGCAAAAGGCGCTCTGGCGCCGTGCCCACCATACCACCGTCACTCCCCGATGGTGGGCACGCTACGCTTTGCCCACACTACAATACTTACCGTTACGTAACCTTGCCGCGCATGTGATCGAAGGGGCCGTTCGCCTGCGGAATTTAACTCTCCGCTGGCTGTTCTCCTCAGTGAACTGGTACAACCGAATCATGGCCACGACCGCTCTTTCACGCTTGACCGAACTCGTCCGCTCGACCAGCGCGCGGCAGGTGCGGCTGGTCTGCGGCGTGATCCTGTTCGCTTACGTGGTCAGCCATTTCCTCAACCATGCACTCGGCAACATCTCCGTCGATGCCATGCAGATCGGGGTCTATTACCACACGTCGTTCTGGCAGTTCCTGCCCGTCGCAATCGTGTTCTATGGCGCAGCCCTGACCCATATGGGGCTCGGCGTCTATGCGATGTACCAGCGCCGCCAGTTCCGCTGGCGGACGATCGAGCCGCTGCAGCTCGTGCTGGGGCTGAGCATCCCGGCGCTGGTGATGGCGCATGTGATCGGCGTGCGGCTCGGCCAGACGCTGTACGGGCACGAGAAGCTGTATCCGCAGGAGCTCTATCTGTTCTTCGTCGCGGCGCCTGGCCGGCTCTGGACGATGACGATCCTGCTCATCGTCGCCTGGGTGCACGGCTGCATCGGCATCTATTTCTGGCTCCGGCTCAAGCCCTTCTTCATCCGCGCGGCGCCGTACCTGCTGGCGGCAGCCGTGCTGACCCCGACGCTGGCGCTGCTCGGCATCTACCAGGGTGGCCGCAGCGTCGCCGCCGAGAGCGAGGACGGCGAGTGGCGCACGCATAATTTCACGCAGCGCCAGGTCGGAACGGTCGCCGAGGCCGATACGCTCGATCGCATCACCGGCGGACTGACGATGGGCTACATCGGCCTGCTCGGACTGGTGCTGCTCGGGCGCGGTGTGCGCGGCTGGCGTGAGCGGCGCGGCGGCATGATCGCCTTGTCCTACGGCAACGGCAAGACCGTGCGCGTGCCCAAGGGCCTCTCCGTGCTGGAAGCCAGCCTGCGCCACAACGTGCCGCATGCCAGCGTCTGCGGCGGCCGCGCCCGCTGCTCGACCTGCCGCATCCGCATCATCGGTGACCACGGCACCTTGCCCGAGCCGTCGCAGCGCGAGGCCTTCGTGCTGGCCCGCGTAGGCACCGCCGATCCCTCGATCCGGCTTGCCTGCCAGCTGCGACCGAACTCAGACCTCTCCTTCTTCCAACTGTTCATGCCGCATATGCTGGCGGCCAGCGCGCATGCGTCCTCGCCTTCGAGAATTGGGCAGGAGCGCTATCTCGTCAGCCTGTTCGTGGACATGCGCGGCTCGACGCAGCTCGCCGAGAAGCGGCTGCCGTTCGACACCGTCTTCATCGTCAATCGCTTCCTCGGCGCCGTGTCGCAGGCCGTGATCGAGAATGGCGGCCAGCCCAACCAGTTCGTCGGCGACGGCATGCTGGCGCTGTTCGGCCTCACCAGCGATCCGCAGACCGCCTGCCGGCAGGCGCTGAAGGCGGTGGGCGCCATCGCGACCCATGTGGACGAGCTCAACGAGCTCCTGAGCCACGATCTGCGCCAGCCGATCCGCTTCGGCATCGGCGTCCACGGCGGCGAGGTCATCATCGGCGACATCGGCTACCGCGACCACATCGTCTTCACCGCGCTCGGCGACGCCGTGAACGTCGCTGCCCGTCTCCAGGACATGACCAAGACGCTGACCTGTGAGGCGATCGTCTCCGAAGAGGTCCGCCGCACCGCCGGTCTTCACGACGATGCGCTGCCGCAACAGGAGGTCGCGATCCGCGGCCGCGACGAGCCGATGCTGGTGCGCGTCATCACCGACACCAGGACATTGTCCGCCCTGATCGCCGGCGGCGAGCGCGTCGCGGCGTAACACCGGCTTGCTGCAGCGCAACGGCATGGGCTTGCTGCGAAAGCACGAATTGACTTCGCCCGAGTCGTTGCGACAGATGAGTACGGGATCGCGGTGATGACCGCCATCCAACGAAAAGCTCCGGGAGGAGACGACATGTTCGACCGACGCGACCTGCTCAAAGGAGCGGGCCTTGCTGCTATGACGGCCACACTGAATTCAACCAGAGCGCTGGCACTCGACACCGTTACGCTCCCCTTCGCCAATGGCGAACGGCCGCTGGTGAAATATCCGCAGAAGCGGCCGATGATCGGGCTGACCAGCCGGCCACCGCAACTCGAGACGCCGTTCGCGGTATTCAACGACGGCCCGATCACGCCAAACAACGCGTTCTTCGTGCGCTATCACCTCGCCGACCTCCCCTACAATCTCGATCCCGACACGTTCACGCTCGAGGTCAAGGGCAAGGTGGACAAGCCGCTCAAGCTGTCGCTGAAGGACATCAGGAAGATGAAGGCGACCGAGATCGTCGCCGTCAACCAGTGCTCCGGCAACAGCCGCGGCTTCTTGGAGCCGCGTGTCGCCGGCGGCCAGCTCGCCAATGGCGCGATGGGCAATGCGCGCTGGCGCGGCGTGCCGCTGAAGACGGTGCTGGAGATGGCGGGCGTGCAGGCCGGCGCCAAGCAGGTGGTGTTCGGCGGCATGGATGGCCCGGTCAGCGACAAGACGCCCGACTTCGCCAAGGCGCTCGACCTCGCTCACGCGGCCGACGGCGAGGTGATGCTGGCCTATGGCATGAACGGCGACGATTTGCCGTTCCTCAACGGCTTCCCGCTGCGCCTGGTCGTGCCCGGTTATTACGGCACCTACTGGGTCAAGCACCTCAACGAGATCACCGTCGTCGACACCGTCTATGACGGCTTCTGGATGAAGTCGGCCTATCGCATCCCGGACACGCCGAACAATTCGGTCGAGCCCGGCACCGCGCCGAAGGCGACGATCCCGATCAACCGCTTCACCATCCGCTCGTTCATCACCAACGTGACCGACGGCGCCAGGCTGAAGGCCGGACGCACAATGTTACGCGGCATCGCCTTCGACGGCGGCAAGGGCATCAAGGACGTCTCGGTCTCCACCGATGGCGGCAAGACCTGGACCGCCGCCAAGCTCGGCAAGGATCTCGGCAACTACTCATTCCGCGAATGGAAACTGCCGGTGAAGCTTGCCTCGGGCCAGGTCGAGCTGAGGGTGCGCGCGACCAGCAATTCCGGCGAGACGCAGCCGGAGACGCCGCGCTGGAACCCGGCGGGTTATTTGCGCAACGTCGTCGAAACCGTCCGCGTCAGCGTGGCCTGAGGAGAATGATCATGCAACGCACCGTTCTCCTCGCCATCACATTTGCCGTCGCCACTGCTGTGGGTTCGGCCCTCGCAGCGCCGGTCAACTACAAGACGCCGGATGAGGTCGCGGCCTTCAAGCCCGGCCCCAATCTCGAGGTGGTTCAGGGCAATTGCGCCGCCTGCCACTCGTCCGACTACATCGCCACGCAGCCGCCGATGAAGGACAAGAAAGGGTTCTGGCAGGCCGAGGTGACCAAGATGATCAAGGTCTATGGCGCGCCGATCGACGACGCCGACGTCGGCAAGATCGTGGACTATCTGGCCGCGACTTATTGACGGAGGTCGGGATGCGCCCGGAGAATTGACCGCGAAACGGGCAAAACCGGCAAAAACGCCGCGAAGTTGAGCGAATTTCCGCGAGATGCAGATGTGGTTTGATCTACCAAGCCCGCCACATTCCGCGTATCCTGTTAGGACCGAACCGGCCGGTTGGCGGGGACTGGCGGTTCGCGATCTCGGAGGAAGACCCGCGGAGAAGACGTGATGGCTAAAGGTACGGTCAAGTGGTTCAATCCGACGAAGGGTTATGGATTTATCCAGCCTGCGTCGGGCGGCAAGGATGTGTTCGTGCATATCTCGGCAGTGCAGAAAGCCGGTCTGTCCTCCCTCAACGAGGGCCAGACGGTTGAGTATGAAGAGATCGCAAACCGGGGCAAGACATCCGCAGAGAACCTCAAAGTATAAGCCCGCCAGCCTTTGCTGCCTTCCGGATCTGTCCGGGAGTCGGGCCAAGAAAATTTTAGAAAACGATCAGTGCATTCGACGACAGGCGTTGCGACTGCGCGCGGACACTATTTGCCCATAGAGATCGCCAATCAACGCCGCAGCAGTGACAATCGCGACCGCATTTCGTCAGCCGACCGGCAACGGTGCGTCGCGCTTGATCTCCTCCATCACCGCATAGGTGCGCGTCTCGCGCACCCCCGGCATCGACAGCAAGGTCTCGCCGAGGAAGCGCCGATACGCGGTCATGTCGGCCAGCCGCGCCTTCACTAGATAGTCGAAGCCTCCGGCAACCATGTGACACTCCAGCACTTCAGGCGCGAGTTTCACCGCGCGCGCAAAGCGCTCGAAATTGTCTGGCGTAGTCTTGTCGAGCAGCACCTCGACGAACACCAAAAGGCCGAGGCCAAGCCGGTGTGGATTGAGCCGCGCCCCATAGCCCTCGACAAAGCCCTCGCGCTGCAGGCGCTTCAGCCGCTCGCCGATCGAGGTCGGCGACAGCCCGATGCGCTCGGCCAGCTCGACATTGGCGATTCGTCCATCCTCCTGCAGAATAGAGAGAATCTTCCGGTCGATTCGGTCCAGTTCCATATTTTGTACGGCCAATATGCCAGTGACCTTCATTTCCTAAGGCAAAATGGCTATCTTGTCTATCGAACCACGGTCATGCGGGCTTTATCCTGAATTTCAGCCACAGGACACGCCATGCCGAACATCCCGCCTCCTTTCTCCGCCCCCTATGCGCCCGACGACGCCGACATCGCCGCACGGCTCTTTCCATCGGCGCATCTGGGCCCACCGCAAGAGGCGCGGATCGACCGCACCGCGACCCGGCTGATCGAGGCGATCCGCAAGCGCGACGACCGGCTCGGCGGGGTCGAGGACATGCTGCGCGAGTTCGCACTCTCGACCAAGGAAGGCTTGGCGCTGATGGTGCTGGCGGAGGCGCTGCTGCGCGTGCCCGACGCACGCACCGCCGACCAGTTCATCGAGGACAAACTCGGCGAGGGTGATTTCATCCATCACGAGACCAAGTCCACGGCGTTCCTGGTCAACGCCTCCGCCTGGGCGCTCGGCCTCTCCGCGCGCGTGATCCAGCCCGGCGAGACACCGGACGGCACCATCGGCCGTCTGGTGAAGCGGCTGGGCGCGCCGGCCGTGCGCACCGCCACGCGTCAGGCGATGCGGCTGATGGGCAATCATTTTGTGCTAGGGGAGACGATCGAGCAGGCGCTGGAGCGGGGCCGGCCGCGCTCAGGCCAAAAGCCGCGCTACTCCTTCGACATGCTCGGCGAAGGCGCGCGGACGGCTGCCGACGCCAAGCGCTATTTCGACGCCTATTCGAGTGCGATCGAAACCATCGGCAAGGCGGCAGGCGACCATCCCCTGCCCGACCGGCCCGGCATCTCCGTGAAGCTCTCGGCGCTGCATCCGCGCTTCGAGGCGATCAGCCGCGCGCGCGTGATGGCCGAGCTGGTGCCGCAACTGCTGGATCTGGCTCGGCGCGCCAAGGCGTACGATCTCAACTTCACAGTCGATGCCGAGGAAGCGGACCGGCTTGAGCTATCGCTCGACGTGATCGCGGCAACGCTCGCCGATCCCTCGCTCAAGGGCTGGGACGGGTTCGGGCTTGCGATCCAGGCTTATCAGAAGCGCGCCAGCGCGGTGATCGACTACATCCACGAGCTTGCGCGGGCGCACGACCGCAAGCTGATGGTGCGCCTGGTCAAGGGCGCCTATTGGGACACCGAGATCAAGCGCGCGCAGGAGCGCGGGCTCGACGGCTATCCGGTGTTCACCCGCAAGGCGATGACGGATCTGAATTACGTCGCCTGCGCCTCGAAGCTTCTAAACCTGCGGCCACGCATCTTCCCGCAATTTGCGACCCACAACGCGCTCAGTGTCGCAACCGTGCTGGAGCTCGCCGGCGACGCTGGCGGCTTCGAATTCCAGCGCCTGCACGGCATGGGCGAAGCGCTCTACGAGCAGCTCGCCAAGGATCACCCCGATATCGCCTACCGCACCTATGCGCCGGTCGGCAGCCATCGCGACCTGCTCGCCTATCTGGTGCGGCGGCTGCTCGAGAACGGCGCCAACTCCTCCTTCGTGGCGCAGGCGGCCGACTACCGCGTCCCCGTCCCGGCGCTGCTGAAGCGTCCGGTCGATCTCATCGTCCGGCCTGATCACGCGCATCATGCCAAAATCCCGCTGCCGGGCGATCTGTTCGCGCCGGAACGGCATAATTCGGGCGGCATCGAATTCGGCGAGCGCGCGGCGCTCGACCGGCTGCTCACCGACGTCAAGGCCGCAACGACCGAGCTCGAGCCGGTCACGGACGCAACACCCGAGCAGGCGGGCGCGGCGATCGCCGCGGCCCGCGCGGGCTTTGTGGCCTGGAGCCGGACGCCGGCGGCCACGCGCGCCGCGGCGCTGGAGCAGGCCGCGCATCTGCTGGAGAGCCGCAGCGCGCACTTCATCGCGGCTCTTCAACGCGAAGGCGGCAAGACGCTCGACGACGCGCTCTCCGAGCTGCGCGAGGCCGCCGATTTCTGCCGCTACTATGCCGCACAGGGCCGAAAGCTGTTCGGCAGCGAGGTCGCGATGCCGGGCCCGACCGGCGAGAGCAATTCGCTCACCATGCGCGGCCGCGGCGTGTTTGTCGCGATCTCGCCGTGGAATTTTCCGCTGGCGATATTCCTGGGCCAGGTCGCCGCGGCGCTGATGGCCGGCAACAGCGTCGTTGCAAAACCCGCCGAGCAGACGCCGCGCATCGCGGTTGAGGCCGTCGCCCTGCTGCACGAGGCCGGCATCCCGAAAAGCGCGCTGCATCTCGTCACCGGCGACGGCCGCATCGGCGCCGCGCTGACCGCGCATCCTGACATTGCAGGTGTCGTCTTCACCGGCTCGACCGAGGTCGCGCGTCACATCAACCGGACGCTTGCCGCCAAGGACGGCCCGATCGTGCCGCTCATCGCGGAGACGGGCGGCATCAACGCGATGATCGCGGACGCGACCGCGCTGCCTGAGCAGGTCGCCGACGACGTCGTCACTTCGGCGTTCCGCTCCGCGGGCCAGCGCTGCTCGGCGCTGCGGCTCTTGTTCGTGCAGGAGGACGTCGCCGACCGCATGATCGAGATGATCGCGGGCGCGGCGCGCGAATTGAAGATCGGCGATCCCGCCGACATCGCGACCCATGTCGGCCCGGTCATCGACGGCGAGGCCAAGCAGCGCCTCGAGGCGCACATCGCGCGGATGAAGACGGAGGCGCGGATGCACTATGCAGGCGCAGCTCCAGAGGGCTGCTTCGTCGCGCCGCATATCTTCGAGCTCAAGGACGCCGGCCAGCTCACCGAGGAGGTGTTCGGCCCGGTCCTGCATGTCGCGCGCTACCGCGCCGAGACCCTCGAACGTGTGCTGCAAGCGATCGCGCGCACCGGCTATGGCCTGACGCTCGGCGTTCATTCCCGCATCGACGATACGGTCGAGGCCATCATCGACCGTGTCCAGGTCGGCAACATCTACGTCAACCGCAACATGATCGGCGCCGTGGTCGGCGTGCAGCCGTTCGGCGGCAACGGCCTGTCCGGAACCGGCCCCAAGGCCGGCGGCCCGCATTATCTCGCGCGCTTCGCCACCGAGCAGACCGTGACCATCAACACCGCGGCGGCCGGTGGCAATGCCGCGCTGCTTGCGGGCGAGGAGTGAGGCCTTGCGCCCGGCGCCGTTGCATCCCGGCAAAACATCGGTCTAATGGCTCCCATGACGTGCCCGCGCCAATTCCAGCCAGCGGGAAACAACAAGAGCGAGGGAGCAACGCCGCGATGGAGAAAGGCATTTTTGCAGGTCTCAAGGTTCTGGACTGCGCGAGCTTCATCGCAGCGCCCGCGGCTGCGACCGTGCTGTCCGATTTCGGCGCCGACGTCATCAAGATCGAGCCGCCCGGCGCCGGCGACCCCTACCGCAATCTGCCGAACCTGCCCGGCTATCCCACCGGCGAGCACAATTTCGCCTGGCTGCTGGAGGCGCGCAACAAGAAGAGCCTCGCGCTCGACCTCTCCAAGCCCGAAGCCCAGGCCGTGCTCTACAAGCTGGTCGAGGAGGCCGACGTCTTCATCACCAACATGCCGCCACCGGTGCGCGGCAGGCTCGGCATCACCTATGACCACCTCGCCCATCTCAACGCCCGGCTGATCTATGCCTCCTTCACCGGCTATGGCGAGAAGGGCGAGGAAGCCAACAAGCCCGGCTTCGACAGCAACGCCTATTGGGCGCGCTCCGGCCTGATGGACCTCGTCCGCGCCGACACCAACACCACGCCGGCGCGCTCGGTCGCCGGCATGGGCGACCATCCCTGCGCCATGGCGTTGTACAGCGCGATCGTCACCGCGCTCTATCAGCGCGAGAAGACCGGCAAGGGCTCGCATGTCGCATCGAACCTGATGGCGAACGGGGTGTGGGCGGCGGGCGTGCTGGCGCAGGCAAAACTTTGCGGCGCCAAGTTCGGCGAACGGCGGCCGCGTGAACGCGCGCCGAATGCGGTGGGCAACCACTACCAGTGCAAGGACGGCCGCTGGCTGATCCTGTCGCTGCTCAGCGAGGAGAAGCAGTGGCCGACGCTCGCCAAGTGCCTCGGGCGCGAGGACCTGATCGCCGATCCCCGCTTCGCCACCAAGCCCGACCGTCACGCCCGCTCGATCGAGCTGATCAGGATTTTTGACGAGACGTTTGCCACCAGGGACCTCGCCGAATGGCGCAAGATCCTCGACGGCAACGGGCTGGTGTTCGGCATCGTCGGCATTCTGGACGACATCCCGAACGACAAGCAGATGCTCGACAACGAGGTGCTGGTGCCGTTCGAGAACGACACCATGCTCACCATCTCCAGCCCGATCTGGATCGACGGCACCAGGAAGGTGCAGCCGCGCAAGCCGCCCGGCGTCGGCGAGCACAGTGACGAGATTTTGCGTGGCGCGGGATACGACGAAGCCGCGATCAAGCAACTGCGGGGATCAGGGGCAGTCGGTTAGGGTCGGCACGCCGCCGCAATCCAGAATCTCACCGCGGATGCATTGCTGGATTGCTTCGCTCCGCTCGCAATGACGACGCTGGACCAGTGCGATATAACGATTGGCAGAACACAATTCTCGCGTGCGGTCACATGCCCCTCTATCGCCTGCACTACTTCCCCGAATCCGGCAACAGCTACAAGCTGGCGCTGATGCTCACGCTTTGCGGCGAGACGTTCGAGCCGGTCTGGACCGACTTCGGCGGCGGCGTCACGCGCACGGCGGAGTGGCGCAAGGCCGTCAACGAGATGGGCGAGATTCCCGTGCTCGAGGTCGACGGCGTGAAGATGACGCAGACCGCGCCCCTCCTGCTCAAGCTTGCCGAGCAATATGGCCGTTTCGGCGCCGAGACAGAGGACGGAAAGTTCGAGCTGCTGCGCTGGCTGTTCTGGGACAATCACAAGCTCACCGGCTACATGGCGACCTATCGCTTCATGCGGGCCTTCACCGAGAACAACGATCCGCAGGTGCTGAAGCATTTTCGCCGGCGGCTGGAGGACTTCCTCGACATTCTCGACGGACATCTCCAGCACAATGCTTTTGCGATCGGCACCAAGCCGACCGTCGCCGATATCTCGATGATGGCCTATCTGCATTATCCGAGCGACGAGCACGGTTTCGATTTCGCGGAAACCCATCCCGCCATCCACGCCTGGCTCGGCCGTTTGGCCGCGCTGCCGGGCTGGAAGCCGGCCTATGAGCTGCTGCCCGGCAAGCGGATGACGAACTACGCGAAGTGAGGGCGGCGGCTATCGCAGTGCCAGCCAGCCGAGCGTGAACAGGATGCCGCCGATGATGACGACCACCGCGACAGCCCAGGTGCTGACGCGGATGCTGCCGGTGACCTGTTTGGCTTCCTCATTGCGCGCGATCTCGCGATTGCGCTCCTTGTTGGCTTCGCTCGTGTCCGTCATGGGTCGTCCCGATCGGTTTAGCGTGTCTTGATGAAGCACATGCCAATGCGGCTCGAGGCCGCGGCGGCCTGACAGGTGAGACCTTTAGCACAGGTCCATGACGTAAAACTCTTATCGGGCGTTCCCGATCCCGCGTTTTGTAGAGAACAATGGGCGCCCCAGCCGTCCTGATATTCGGTGCCGGCGAGCTCCCGGCTGCCGCGGGTCTGCGGCCGGCTGGCAAATCCGCGTGAGAAATCAGGGCGTTTGCCCGCTGCAAAAGCGGTCAGGATGTCGCGGCGACGGAGCTGGTCGCCTACGAAATGCGGCGAGGCCGGCACGATGGTGGCATTCGACGGCCTGTCCGCAAGCCAGTCCACGCCCGGGAAATGGAAGCCGCCGATACCGCGGGTCTGGTGGCAGCCCGAGCAGGTGACATCGTTGAGGCGGCGCTGGAAGCCTGCGACCGAGCGGATGTTCTCCATGGCGATGCCGCGTGCCGCGGCCTGCTTCAGCGCGCCGACGACGTCGTTGTCGGTGAAGACGGGATCGCTCTTGCCCTCGCCTTTTTCTTCCCCTTGCATCAAGCCGAACTCCGGCTGCATCGTCGAGGCGTCGAGGCCCGCAGGTGTCGGCGCCACGGCGGCCTTGGCGAGAAATTTCTCCGGGATCAGCACGGTGCCGCGATCGAACTCGCGAAGATTCGCAGGCGCAAGCAGCCAGGCGTTGAAGTCGCGCCGGAGCGCATCGTCGGCAAGGATGCGGTCGCGGTCGATCTGGTTCTCCAGCGTCGATTCCTCGAACGTCCTGGTGGCCGCGTCGTATTTGAACACCTTGAGCAGATAGTCGGAGCGGAAATCGTGCAGCGCCGATTTCGGTGCGATCGAGATCTGGATGTTGGTCTCGATGCGATCGATCATCGCATCATAGGGAACGGTGCGGCTGCCGAGCAGCCCTTGCCAATCGCCATTGTCCAGCCAGCGCCGCGCGACCTCGGCGCAGGTGACAGGATTGCCGTCGCCATCGGTCTGGTGTGCGTCGTGCGCCTTCATCACCAGATTGAACGTCATCGGCAGGCGCGTCGCGGTGTTGCTGCCGTCCGGCCTGGTCTCGAACCGGGCCAGCCGATAGATCAGCCGGATCTCGCCGCAGGACTCTTCCGAGACATAGGCGCGGTCCATGCGGTTGACGATGCCGGCCAGCACGAAGCGCGTGTCGGGGGATTTCAGCGCGGCGCGATCGAACAGCTGGACGTCGAAAGCTTCGCCGACGCCGATGGTCTCGCCTGGCGAGGCCGCCTTGTGCTGCGCGATGTAGCGATCGAACTCCGCATCGATCGCCGGCGGAATTGCGTTCAGCTGCGGCAGCGAGGCGAACAGCAGATCGCTGGTCAGCGGAACATTCGCGTTCCGCTCAGGCTGCAGCAGGCGGGAAATCGACACAACATCGCTCTGGTCAAGCTTGCGGAGGAGATCGGGATCGGTGATCGCGGTGCCGCGCGCGAGCGGCGCGTTCTCAGCTGCCGAGAGCGACATGACGCCGCCAAACAACAGAATGGCAGCCAGGAGAATTCGCAGCGCGCGGCTCATGCCTCCAGTAACACCGCGCGTGACAGCCTATTCAAGTAAAAAGGCGCTTCACGCGGTGGTGAAGCGCCTCCTCGAAAAGTCGAATATCGAACGCTTAGCGCCCGACGATCAGGCCCTTCGCGGTGACGACCACCCATCGGCCATCCTGGCGGCGGATCGCATCGACGCGGCCGATGCCGGGAATGGGATCGCCGGCATAGACCTCGTACAGGCCACCCCGGCCCTCGATCAGCGCGCCGCCATTGGCGACGTCGCGGAGCCTCCAGCCGTCAATTGTCGGCAGGCGACCGACCTCGGTCTTCGGCGCAGCGGGCGCGGGCGCCGGGCCAGCAGCGGCCGTCGCGACCTGGGTCGGAGCCGGCGCGATGGAGCCGGTGGTCTCCTTCGCCGGCGCCGCGGCTGCGGCCTGCGCGGGGGCGGCCGGCGGCGTGGTGCGGAGCTTGTCGACGGTCTCGGACAGCTTTGCGAGCTTGGCCATCGGCTCGGCCTGCGCCTTCTCGAGCTTATCGAGGCGATCGTTGGCCCGGTTGAATTGGCTGACGCCGGTCTTCGAATTGTGCTCGACATTGGCCTTCAGCGCGACGATGTCGGCATCGATCCGCGAGACCGACGCATCCAACGCGCTGGTGTCGGCGACCTGCGCCGGCACCGGGCTGGCGAAATGCATCATGCCGGCGGTCGCGAGCGCGCCGCTTACGGCGCCGACGCAGGCCGCGATCGCCACCACCGCGGCCATCGCCGACAGGCGACGCTTGTTGCCGGTGTCCCGCACCTCGTCGGCCTTCACATGCGGGGCAAACTCTTCGCGGTCCCAGGACCGTTCCGAGGGCGCCATGACGATCAGCTTGCCGGGTTTAGGTTCGGGCTTGGTTTCAGCCTTAACGTCAGCCTTAACGTCAGCCTTGGTTTCGAATTCCGGGACCTCGATCCTTGAAGCCTCGATCTTTGGCGGCTCGACCTTCGGAATGTCCGGCTTGGGCGGCGTCTCATGGTCTGGGGCGATCGAGGGGGCCTCGATGCCGGCGGCAGCCTCGACGGCCTGCGGCGCAGCGGCGTCGCCAGTCCGGTCACCCGTCTCTTGGCCGGCCAGTTCGGGCATTGATTCGCTCACGGCTCAAATACTCCAGTCCAGGTTGACTTTTTGGTAACTTTCATTGCTTGCGAATTCCTTACCTCGCGACCCGCTTACCGAAATTTTAGGAACTCGTCGGAGGCCGAATTGGGTCGGGAAAGTGGAACCGGCGTGGCGGCGTACAACAAATTGTCAGCCCATGTTGCCCTGCGGCAGACCCGCGGGGCTTAGCCGAAGGGGTTGTTTGCCCGTCACTGTTCCCCGGCTAACATAGGCCGTCCCGTCAGCCAGAAGGCGTTTGGGGGTGCCATGACGATCGAGAAATGCATCAACGTGTTTGGTGTCGATGACGTCATCTTCGAGGAGGGCTCGACCGGTCGCGAGCTGTTCGTCGTGCTCGACGGCGAGGTCGAGATCGCCAAGGTCGACGGCGCGCGCAAGACCAGCATCATCAAGCTCGGCAAGGGCGAGTTCTTCGGCGAGATGGCCGTGATCGACGGCTCAGCGCGCTCGGCAACCGCGATTGCTTCCGCTCCGAACACGAAGGTGATGCGGATCAACCACGCCCGCTTCGTCTATCTCGTCAGCCAGCAGCCGGCGTTCGCGCTGATGGTGATGGACGCGCTGTCGAAACGACTGCGCGCCTCCAACGCGGTCACCTACCGGGCAGCGCAATCATGAGCGAGCGAAAGCCGACCGCATTCCCGATCCTGATGAAGAACGACATCTGCTCGCTGATCCAGGCGACGGACGACGTCTACCAGATCCGCTTCTCCAACCGCGCCGCCAATGCCTATCTCGTGCGCGGCTCGGCGCGCACCATCCTGGTCGATGTCGGGTTGTCCTCGAACTATCCGGCGATGGTCGAGTGCCTGAACTTCGCCGGCTGCCCGCCAGAGAAGATCGACATGGTGGTGCTGAGCCACGAACATCTCGACCATATCGGCGCCGCCTGGCACTTCAACGAGCGCCGCACCTATGTCGCCGCCCATCGGCTTGCCGCCAACAAGATCATGCTGCGCGACGACTTTTCCATGCTGCGCAAGATGTTCAACGAGCCGAACGTCCCAATCAACATCGACATCTGGCTCGAGGAAGGCAATCTGATCGACCTCGGCAATTTCCGCCTCAACGTGATGTACACGCCGGGCCATACCTCGGCCTGCATCACGCTGTTCGACCAGGACAAGGGCTTGCTGTTCGCCGCAGACACCCTGATGCCCGGCGGCGTAATGGGCGGCGTGTTCGGCTCCGGCAGCATCTCCGACTACATCCAGTCGCTGGAGCGCATCAAGGGGCTGAACACGAAGATCCTGCTGTCAGGGCACGGACGGCTGTCGGACACGCCGCAGGACGACGTGCGTATTGCCATTGCGCGCTCGCACGGCCTGCTGGAGGACACAGCGCAATTGTTCGACGCGCTGGATGCGCGCTCGAACTTCGAGCCGATCATGCAGTCGGTGCGGGATTTGAACAAGCTGGATGATTGATTCGTCATTGCGAGCGCAACGAAGCAATCCAGAATCCCGCCGCAGTGACAGTCTGGATTGCTTCGCTGCGCTCGCAATGACGCAGTGTGGGTTATCAGCCCGGCTCACATCACCACCGGCTTGTCCGGCAGCTCGTTCGGATGCGGGCCAGCTGGCGGAAAGTACTTCGCCAGCTCCTTCGACACCGCCCCGATGCCGTCAATCACGCCGCGCTCGAACTGGCCCGCGCCGAACTCGGCCTCCATCGCGCGGCAGATCGTCTCCCAGCCCTCGCTGCCGACCTTCGCGTCGATGCCGCGATCGGCGATGATCTCGACATCGCGGTCGGCGAGCAGTAGGTAGATCAGCACGCCGTTATTATGCGCGGTGTCCCAGATCCGCAAATGCGAGAACACGTCGAGCGCGCGCTCGCGGACATGCTGATTGCGAAACAGCGGACGGCCGTCGAGCGCGCCTTCGACGACGAAGCGGACCTGGCCGGAATGCGTCGCTTCGCTTTGCTTGATGGCCAGCTCGATGCGGTCGAGCACGCTTGGCGGAAACACCTGCCTCGCACGCCAATGATGCTGGAGGAGATGCCTGACGATGCGCCCAATGCTCATGGCTACCAGCTCCCCGAGGCGCCGCCGCCACCAAAGCTGCCGCCGCCCCCGCTGAAGCTGCCGCTGTCACTGGACGATGACCCGCTGCTCCAGCTGCCTCCCGACGAGGAACCGCTCGACCACGAGCCGCCGCGCGACGACCCCGTCGATGCCGGAAACAGATCGGCGATGAAGGACAGCACGAACCCGACGATCCCGGCGAGCAAGGCAATCCACGCGGACCCGATGATGAGCAACGCCAGGATGGCGATCACGCTGCCGGTTGCGACCGAACCCAGCAATCGCCCCAGCAGCGCGCGCAGGAAACCGCCGACGACGAGCGAGGCAAACAGGACGACCGGTGCGAGCGGCCCGATCTCGTCCAGATTGGCAAAATTCACGCTGCGTGAGGGAACCGGCAGTGGCTCGCCGTCGACGACGCGCATCATCCGCTCGACGCCGGCCGAGATGCCGCCGGCGAAATCACCGTCCCTGAATTTTGGCATGATGACCTCGTCAATGATCCGCCGCGACGTCACGTCGGTGAGCGCGCCTTCGAGGCCGTAGCCAACCTCGATGCGCAGATGCCGGTCGTTCTTCGCGACCACGAGGATCGCGCCGTCGTCGACCTTCTTGCGGCCGATCTTCCAGGCCTCCGCAACGCGGATGGAGAATTGCTCGATCGTCTCCGGGTCCGTGGTCGGCACGATCAGCACTGCGAGCTGGCTGCCCTTCCGCGTTTCGAAGTCGCTGAGCTTCTGCGACAGAACGGCAATGTCACTGCTCGACAACGTGCCGGTCCGGTCGACCACGCGACCGGTGAGCTGCGGCACGGCGACGTCGGCTGAGGCGGAGAACGCCCAGCCAAGGACGAGCGCGAACACGACCATCGCTCGCCACAACGTAGCTGTCATCGCCCGGCTCGACCGGGCGATCCAGTATTCCAGGGACGCCAGCGGGATACGGAGAGGCCGCGGCGTACTGGATCCCCCGCCTTCGCGGGGAATGACAGTGGTGGGTGGAGCGCGCATCGGGAGCGGACGCGCTTACTTCGACGGCGCGGGCGCCGGATTGAAATCGACTTTCGGCGCGGTCGAGATTTCCTTCTCGTTCTCGACCGAGAAATTCGGCTTCTCCTTGTAGCCGAACATCATCGCGGTCAGGTTGTTCGGGAACGATCGGACGGTGACGTTATACTCCTGCACCGCCTTGATGTAGCGGTTGCGCGCGACCGTGATGCGGTTCTCGGTGCCTTCGAGCTGGGACATCAGGTCCTTGAACAGGGCGTCCGATTTGAGCTGCGGATAATTTTCCGTGACCACAAGGAGCCGCGACAACGCGCTGGAGAGCTCGCCTTGGGCGGCCTGGAACTTCTGGAAAGCGGAGGGATCGTTGAGCACCTCCGGCGTCGCCTGGATGCTGCCGACCTTGGCGCGGGCATTGGTGACCCCGAGCAGCACGTCCTTCTCCTGCTGCGCAAAGCCCTTCACCGAGTTGACGAGATTGGGCACGAGATCGGTGCGGCGCTGATACTGGTTCACCACCTCGGACCAGTTGGCCTTGATCTGCTCGTCCTCGCTCTGGATCGCGTTGTAGCCGCAATTGGTGAGGCTGAGCGAGGCCAGCGCTGCCAGCACGGTCAGGATCTTGCGCATCAAAATTTCTCCCGGTGGAATCGGGTGCAAATTACCAGATTTTGGCGCTACACACTCAACTGTCGTCCCGGACAAGCGCAAGCGCAGATCCGGGACGACGAGGAGAGTTAGCCGCCCACCTTCGCGTCCTTGATCGCCTTCCAGATCTTCTGCGGCGTCAGCGGGGTGTTGAGCTGGGTGATGCCGAGCTCGGCCAATGCATCCATCACGCCGTTGGTGACGCAAGGCGGGCCGCCGATGGCGCCGGATTCGCCGCAGCCCTTGGCGCCGAGCGGATTGGTGCGGCAGGGCGCGGAATCGTCGAGCGTCACCACGATCGGCGGGACGTCATCGGCGCGCGGGATGCAATAGTCCTGATAGCTCGCGGTCAGGAGCTGGCCGTCGGCATCATAGGACACGCCCTCATACAGCGCCTGGCCGATGCCCTGCGCGACGCCGCCATGGATCTGCCCCGTCACCAGCATCGGGTTCACGGCCACACCGACGTCGTCGACGGTGGTGTAGCGCACGACCTTGGACACGCCGGTGTCCGGATCGATCTCGACCTCACAGATGTGGGTACCGTTGGGCCAGCTGGGACCGTCGACCTCGCCCTCGGAATCGACGCTGAGCTTTGCGCTACTCTCCTTCTCGGCGATGTCAAACAGGCTGATGCGACGGTCTGTGCCGACCACGGTGAGCATGCCGCCCTGGTACTCGATATCCTCGACCGAGGTCTCCAGCATGTTCGCCGCCTTCTCGCGCGCCTTCTGGATCAGATCGTTGGAGGAGACCGCGACGGCCGTGCCGCCGACGAACAGCGAGCGCGAGCCGACGCTGCCAAAGCCCATCGCGAGATCCGTGTCTCCCTGGATGACGTCGATCTTGTCCATGGGGATGCCGAGCGTGTCGGAGATCATCTGGGTGTAGGTGGTCTGCAGCCCCTGCCCCATCGCCATGGTGCCGGAATGCAGCACGACCCGGCCTTGCGACGTCGCATGCAGGCTGACCTTCTCGGTATGAGCGCGGCCGCCGGTCCATTCGATGTAGGAGGTGAGACCGCGGCCGTAGAGCAAGCCCTTCTTCTTCGCGGCCTTCTTGCGCGCGGCAAAGCCGTCCCAGTCGGCGAGTTTTACCGCGCGATCGAGCATGTGGGCGAAGGCGCCGGAATCGTACACCTGACCGGCGGCGTTGGTGTAGGGCAGCTGCGCCGGCTTGATGTAGTTCGCTTTGCGGATCGCGCGCGGATCCATGCCGATTTTTCGCGCGGCAGCGTCGAACAGGCGCTCGACGATGAAGACGGCTTCCGGACGACCAGCACCACGATAGGCACCGACCGGCGCGGTGTGGGTCATCACCGATTTGACCTCGAAATGCACTAGCGGCAGGTCGTAGACGCCGGTCTGCACGAATGGCCCGAGCACAAGCGGGATGATGTTGGCCGCGCCCGAGGAATACGCGCCGGTGCAGCCGATCGAGGTGACGCGATAGGCCAGCACCTTGCCCTTCTCGTCGAGCGCGAAGGACGCCGTCGAGGTGAGATCGCGGCCGTGGGTGCCGCCGACGAATTCGTCGGTGCGGTCACCGCGCCAGCGGATCTTCCGGTTCAGCTTGGTCGCGACATAGGCGACGATACCGTCTTCCGGATAGAGGTTGGTCTTCTGGCCAAAGCCGCCGCCGATGTCGCCGACCAGCACGCGCACGCTGTCCTTGGGGCGCTTCAGCACGGCTTCGGCCAGCACATCGCGGGTCGAGGCCGGGGTCTGCGACTGCACGTGCAGGAGGAGGCGGCCGGTCTTCCTGTCGATCTCGGCAATGGTCGAGCGCGGCTCCATCGCCGACGGCGCGAGGCGCTGGCTGACGAGATCGAGCTCGACTGTGTGCGCGGCCTTGGCGAAGGCCTCATCCACCTTGGCGGCATCGCCATAGCTCATCGCACCGACGATGTTATCAGGGGCGTCCGGCCACACCACGGGCGCGCCGGGTTTCACGGCCTCGACGGGATCGACTACGGCGGGCTGCACGTCGTATTCGATCACGATCGCTTCGGCCGCGCTCTGTGCCTCTGCACGCGACGAAGCCACCACGGCCGCCACCGCCTCGCCGGTGTAGCGCACGATCTCATGGGCGAGCAGCCGCCGCGGCGGCACCGTCATCGGCTTGCCGTCGGGGCGCTTGAAGATGCTCAGGGTCGGGATGGTGCCGACGTCGTCCTTGACCAGATCAGCGCCGGTGTAGATCGCGGTGATGCCAGGCATCGATGCCGCAGCGCTGGTGTCGATCGAGGCGATCTTGGCGTGCGCATGCGGTGAGCGCAGCAGGTGCAACCACAGCGCGCCGTCCTCCGGCTTGTCGTCGATGAATTGCCCCTTCCCGGTGAGCAGCCGCTGATCTTCCAAACGCTTGACGGGCTGGCCCGCTCCGAAACGCAAATTGCCGGGAAGAATGTTCATTCCGCTGGATCCTCGGGGTCTCTTGAAATTCGGGCTGCCTTTTAGCGGAACGAGCCATGCGAGACCAGCCGCGCTTTTGGGCGGCGGGACCATGGATTCGTCATGCCCGGAGGGGCCTACGCCAGCTCTCTGAGAGCCGCTTCCACGACCTTGCGCGCGTCGGCGGTCAGCGGGGCCTGCGGCGGGACCGGATCGCCCACGTCATAGCCCTGGATCGCGAGCCCGGCCTTGATGCAGGCGGCGAGGTTGAAGCGGGCGAAGGCCTCGTTGATGCGCCACAGCCTGCGCTGGAGCGCCATGGCCTCGTCCCAGCGGCCGGCCTGGCAGAGGTCGTAGAGCGCGACGCTGTGGCGCGGGATGATGCAGGCCGGTCCCGCCATCCAGCCGAGGCCGCCGATCAGCATCACCGCAGCCGGGATGTGGGCGGAGGCCGAGAACACGCGCAAGCGATCGCCGCAGCGGTTCATGATCGAGAGCAGCCGCCCGGTGTTGGTCGAAGCATCCTTGATGTAGCCGATGCGCGGATGCTCGGCGAGGCGCGCGATGATGTCGAGGGTCAGGTCCGAGCGCTGGAATTGCGGATTGGTGTAGATGACGACCGGAATATTCACGGCGTCCGCGATGCTGCGGAAATAGGACTCGACCTGGGCATCGGCGAGCGGGAAGTAGGCCTCGAGGATCGCCAGAATGCCGCTGGCACCGAGCCTCTCATAGGCCTGCGCCTGCGCCACCGCATCGGCCGTCGAGGTCGACGCGACGCCAGCAACCACAGGCACGCGACCCTTCGCAGCCTCGATCGTGGTCTGCACCACCGCCATGCGCTGCGCGGCGTTGAGATAGGCGAACTCACCGGTCGAGCCGAGCGGCGTCAGCCCGTGCACGCCGGCGCCGATCAAATCGTCGCAGAGCTTTGCGAGCACGTTGGTGCGCACCTCGCCGTTGGCATCGACGGGCGAGACGAGATAGGGAAAGACGCCGTGAAAGTCGGTCATGTCAGGGTGACCCCCGGAAAGCTGGGTAGCGCCAGACGGGTATTAGCAATGCCCGCGCCGGCGATCAAACCTTGAGCAGCCGCACCCGCGTACCCCAGGGGTCGATCGCCTCGACGCCATCCGCCAGCGCCGTGACCCGCGCGCCAGCCTCGCGCAGGCGCTCTTCCTGCGCGGCAAGCAGCTCCTGCTTCTCCGTCACCAGCGAAAACCAGACGAGCCCCGTCGTGGCGTCGTCGCGTTGGCCGGCGCCTTGGCTCTGCCAGACATTCATGCCGAGATGATGGTGATAGCGGCCCGATGAGAGGAACGCGGCACCGCCACGGCGGCGGGTCGGATCGAGGCCAATCGTGCCATGATAGAAGCGCTCGGCCTGTGCGAGATCGCCGACGCGCAGATGCATGTGGCCGACGCGGAGGCCGTCCGGCGCCTTGGCATAATCGGCAACGCGTGTATTCGTCAGCGACAGCAGGTCGGGGATGTTGAGCTCGTCGGCCGCCATCTTGACGCTGCCTTCGCTCCACTGCCATTGCGAGGGATCGCGATCGGCATAGACCTCGATGCCATTGCCTTCGGGGTCGTCGAGATAGACGGACTCACTGACGAGGTGATCGGCAAAGCCCGACAGCTTCACGCGGTGCGAGGCGGCGTGCACCAGCCAGCGCGCTAGGTCCTTGCGCGTCGGCATCAGGAACGCAGTGTGATAGAGGCCGGCGGCGTTGCGCGGCTCGATCGCGGCGTCGGGATGGGCTTCCAGCACCAGCAGCGTGATGCCGGCCGTGCCGAGTGTTGCGACGTTGGCCGAACGCGCCATCACGGTGAGGCCGATGACGTCGCGGTAGTAGTCGGCAACCTTGTCGAGATTCTTCACCCGCAGCGTCACCATGCCGACCCGCATCGGCGTGCGGCTGGCATAGGTCGGCCCGACGCCTTGCGGATTGCCTTCGGCGCGCGCGGCTGCCGCTGCAGCCATAACGAGCGAGGCTGCTCCGGCGAGTTGAAGCAGGGTGCGGCGGGTGAGGTCGATGGTCATCGGTCAGGGCTCGCTGGAAACGTTTAAGGCCGTACGGCGCAACTCTCTGAGTGCTACACGTTGCCGTGAGCGGCTCCCAATCACATGTTCGTCGGCCCTTCGTCCACCGGAGGACTGGCCACCCGGCCAGTTTCGCCAGGGGCCGCGACATCCCAGATTGTGGACAGCTTACAGGAGCCTTCCATGACCGACTTCACCCCCCTCACCTCCCTGTCATCCGCGCTCGCGGATGTCGTGGCGCACATCGCGCCGTCCGTCATCTCCGTGCATTCGCATCGCTCCCGCTCAACCGGCTTCGTCTGGAAGCCCGGCCTGATCGTGACCGCCGACGAGGCACTGGCCGATGAGGGCGACGTCCAGATCGTTCTTCCCGATGGCAGCACGACGGCCGCCACGATCGTCGGCCGCGACCACACCACCGATATCGCGCTGCTGCGCGCTGATACCGGCATCGCCCCGGTCAAGCTGGCCACGACGGTCCCTGCCCTCGGCGGGCTGTCGGTCGTGGTCGCCGCCAATCGGGATGCGCCGAGCGCAGCGCTCGGAATGGTGTCGGTTTCAGGCAAGAGCTGGCGATCCTTGCGCGGCGGCGAGATCGATGCGCGGATCGAGCTCGATGTCCGCCTGCGTCCCAGCCAGGAAGGCGGCCTTGCCCTTGACGCATCCGGCGAGGCCTTCGGCATGACTGTGCTCGGACCACGGCGGGTGCTGGTGATCCCGACGGCCACGATCGAGCGCGTCGCGGCGCAGCTCGAGGCGCGCGGCCGCATCGCGCGCGGATATCTCGGGCTCGGGCTGCAGCCGCTGCGGCTCGACGACGGCATCGGCGCGATGGTGATGAATGTCGACAAGGCCGGTCCGGCGGCCGCGGCCGGCATCCGCCAGGGCGACGTGATCGTGGCGGTCAACGACCAGAAGCTCTCCGGCGTGCGCGCGCTGTTGCGAACATTGGGACCCGCGAGCGTCGGCCAGGTGGTCGATGTCGCAGTCCGCCGCGGCGGCGAGCCTGTGAGCTTCAAGGTCACGATTGGCGAGAGGCCGGAGGCGTGAGCGAGGACAACGCACCCGAGATCGTGCTGTCCCTCGAGATCGACGATCCTGCGCTGGCCGACCGCCTCGCGACGCTGCTCGGCAGTGTCGCGGGGCTTCGCCTTGCCGCCCCCGGCGAGACCGCCACGGCGAGCGTCGTCGCGCGCGATCCGCGCGTCATGCCGGAAGATATTGCGCTGACGCAGCGCGAGCTCGACGTGCTGGCATTGATGGCGGAAGGTGCCTCCAACAAGATGATCGCGCGGCAGCTCAACATCTCCGTGCATACCGTGAAATTCCACGTCGGTTCGCTGCTCGACAAGCTGGATGCCACCGGCCGCACCGATGCTGTCGCGCATGCGGCGCGCCGCGGCGTGATCGAGCTATAGCGCGATCGGAAAGCTGAGCTGGACGGTCAGGCCCGGCGCGTTGTCATGCAGCGTGATCTCGGCGCCGTGGAGCCGCGACACCGCCGCGACCAGGCTCAGGCCCAGGCCGTTGCCCGGCGTATAGCGGCTCTGCTCGAGCCGGTAGAAGCGCTTGAATACGTGATCGTGCTGGTCGGCGGCAATGCCCGGACCATCATCGGCGATGGCGATCGTCGCACTGTTGCCGGCATTGCGGCAGGTCACCGTGACCTTTCCGCCCGGGCGGCCATGCTTAATCGCGTTGTCGACGAGATTGGCGATGGCATCGAACAACAGGTCGCGATCGCCTGTTACGGCGACCTCGCGGTCACCGCCGAGACTAAGGCGCGTCGCGACCTGCTCGGCGGCGGCGTCGTAGAGCTCGACGACCTCGCCGGCAATCTCGGCGAGGTCGAGCGCGCGAAATGCGCGCCTGCGGGCGCGGGTCTCGATCTCCGAGATCCGCGTGATCGAGGCGAACATGCCAAGCACGGAATCGAGGTCGGCGATGGTGTCGCCGATCAGCGCGGCATCGGCCTCACTGCTGCGCTCGTGGTGATAGGCCTTTTCCAGCCGGCCCCGCATGCGCGTCAGCGGCGTGCGCAGATCGTGGGCGACGTTGTCGCTGACCTGCTTGACCTCCCCCATCAGCGTCTCGATACGATCGAGCATCTGGTTGAGGTTTTCGGCGACACGGTCCCACTCGTCGTGGCTGCCGCGCAGGGGAATGCGGCGATCGAGGCCGGACAGCATGATGGCGCGGCTGGTGGCATTGATCTCCTCGATCCGCCCGACCGTGCGCCGCGTCACCAGCACGGCGGCGAGGCCTGCCAGCACCACGAGCAGCACGGCGACCGCGATCATCGCGAGCTCGAGCATCGCGATGAAGCCGCTGTCGTCGCCGACATCGCCGACCCGGCTCCGCACATAGGCGAGCGTGCCGAAATAGACATACGCCATGATGGCCGCCACGATCAGGCCGAAGATCGCGATCGCGATCAGCGCGAGGCGGAAGGTCGAGGAACGAAGCGTGTTAGCCAGGAGCACGGAGGCAATATCCGATGCCGCGAATGGTGTGGATCAATGGATAGGCCTGGGCATCGTCGACCTTGCGGCGGACGCGTCCGACATAGACGTCGATGATGTTGGTGGAGGGATCGAAATGCAGATCCCAGACATGCTGGAGCAGCATCGCGCGGGAGACGACGCGGCCCTCGTTACGAACGAGATATTCGAGCAGCTGGAACTCACGCGGCAGCAGCGGAATCTTGCGGCCGCGGCGGCTGGCGTTGCGCGCGATCAGATCGACCGTGAGATCGCCGACGCGCAAGATGGTTTCCTTGGCGATGGTCTCGCTGCGGCGACCAAGCGCCTCGAGCCGCGCGAGCAGCTCGACGAAGGAGAACGGCTTGACGAGATAATCGTCGCCGCCGGCGCGCAGGCCGCGCACGCGGTCGTCGACCTCGCCTAGCGCGGAGATGATCAGGAAGGGCGCGGCAACGCCATCGTCGCGCATTTGCCGCATCACGGTGATGCCATCGATGTCGGGCAACATGCGGTCGATCGTGATCACGGCGTAGTCGCGCGCGACACCGTGGCTGAGCGCTTCACGGCCCGTAGCGGCGAGATCGACATCGTAGCCGGAGGTTGTCAGCTCCTCGACGAGCTGGCCTGCGGTTTCCGGATCGTCCTCGACGACGAGGATGCGGCGGTGGCCTCCGGTCATGACAAACTCCGCGCGACGATCGCCACCAGACTATCCCGTTCCGGGGCAGAGCGGAACCGCCCGGTGGCGATCGCGACAATGGTGCGGTACGGCGATGCTAGTACCAACTATCCCCGCACACATTGACCCATTGCCACCCATACGGCGTCAAGCTCCTGCGCCAGCAGCCATCGTCGTAATAGTTGGCGTAGTAGGGCGCGCCGAAGACGGCGAAACGGCGGAAATGGTGATGGCGGAAGAAGAAGGCGTGACGGCCGATGAAAGGCCGACCATGCAGGCCTGTGCCGGCGAAACGCGGCCCGATCGCCGCATGCGCGAAGCGCGCGCCGCCGAAGGCCGGTCCGCCAAAGCCCGGTCCACCGACATGGGTGAAGTGCGCACCGCCGCCCATGCCGCCGACATGCATGCCGCCGAAGCCGCCTGCGTGCATGCCGCCACCGAAGCCACCGCCGTGCATCCCGCCGCCGAAGCCGCCGCCAGCACGTCCGCCGCCGCCGAAGCCACCACCCCCATGGCCGCCGCCCCCGCCTCCGCCACCGCGAGCGAGAACGGGCGAAGCGACCGCCATCGTCGCAGCCATAGCCGCCGCGACGATGCCAGTGAGAAGCCTGTTGTTCATCTGACTATCCTCCTTGTCGCGGCGACAGTCTCGCCGCTCCAGGGATCAGATGAGGAAAATGCGCCCTCACCTTCAACTTACAAATGCGCCAGATTCTGACGCGGAAGTTAGGGAAGCGAAGCTCTCTCACTCCCTCTCCCCGTCCTTACGGGCAGAGGTAAGGACTCACGCCCGCTTGCCGCCGTTCTTCTCCGCCGCACGACGCATCGCCTCGGCGAGGGCGCCGCCGCCACCGGAAGAGTCCTGGTTGCGCGGCGCCGACGAGGTCATGCGAGCGCTGTTGCGTGTGTTGTCGCGCTGCATGCCGGGGGCGTCCTTCTTGGCGCCGACCTCGTCGTCGAGGCGCAGGGTCAGCGAAATACGCTTGCGGGCGACCTCGAAGTCCAGCACCTTCACCTTGACGATGTCGCCGGGCTTCACCACCTCGCGCGGATCCTTGATGAAGGTTTTCGACATCGCCGAGATGTGCACGAGGCCATCCTGGTGCACGCCGATATCGACGAAGGCGCCGAAGGCGGCGACGTTGGTCACGGTGCCCTCGAGGATCATGCCCTTCTGGAGATGCTTGATCTCCTCGACGCCCTCCTTGAACACCGCGGCCTTGAACGCCGGACGAGGGTCGCGGCCGGGCTTTTCCAGCTCGCGCAAAATGTCGGTGACGGTCGGTAGACCAAAGGTCTCATCGACGAAATCCTTCGGCTTGAGCGTACGAACTACCTCGCTGCTGCCGATCAGCGCCTTGATGTTGCTCTTGGCCGCTGCGAGAATCCGGCGCACCACCGGATAGGCTTCCGGATGCACGCCGGAGGCATCGAGCGGATCCTCGCCGCCGAGGATGCGCAGGAAGCCGGCGCACTGCTCGAACGCCTTGGGGCCGAGCCGCGGCACGTCCTTCAGCGCCTTGCGCGACTTGAACGGGCCGTTGGCGTCACGGTGCGCGACGATGCTCTGCGCCAGGCCGGAGCCCACGCCCGACACACGGGCGAGCAACGGTGCCGAAGCGGTGTTGACGTCGACGCCGACCGCGTTCACGCAGTCTTCGACCACCGCATCGAGCGATTTTGCAAGCTTGGCCTGGCCGAGATCGTGCTGATACTGGCCGACGCCGATCGCCTTGGGCTCGATCTTGACGAGCTCGGCGAGCGGATCCTGCAGACGGCGCGCGATCGAGACCGCACCGCGCAGGGTGACGTCGAGATCCGGCAACTCTTCCGAAGCGAAAGCCGAGGCCGAATAGACCGACGCGCCGGCTTCCGACACCACGATCTTGGACATCTTCAGCTCGGCGAGGCCCTTGACGAGATCGCCCGCGAGCTTGTCGGTCTCGCGCGAGGCGGTGCCGTTGCCGATCGCGATCAGTTCGACGCGGTGCTTGATCGCAAGCTTGCCGAGGGTCGCGAGCGATTCGTTCCACTGCCGCTGCGGTTCATGCGGATAAATCACGGCGGTATCGACCACCTTGCCGGTCGCATCGGTCACGGCGACCTTGACGCCGGTGCGGTAGCCGGGATCGAGCCCCATGGTGGCGCGGGTGCCGGCGGGCGCGGCGAGCAGAAGGTCGCGCAGGTTCGAGGCGAACACGCGCACGGCTTCGGTCTCGGCCGCATTCCATAACCGCATGCGCAGGTCGATATTGAGATGCACCTGGATCTTGGTGCGCCAGGCCCAGCGCACGGTGTCGATCAGCCAGCGGTCGCCGGTGCGCTTGAGGTCGGCGATGCCGAACCGCTTCATGATCTTCAGTTCATAGGCACCTGGCACGCCGGCTGGCGGTACTTCCGCTTCGGCCTGGATCTGGAGATCGAGGATCTCTTCCTTCTCGCCGCGGAACATCGCGAGGATACGGTGCGAGGGCAGCTTGGTCAGCGGCTCGGAGAAATCAAAATAGTCGGCGAATTTTTCGCCCTCGGTCTTCTTGCCGTCGCGCACCTTGGAGGCCATGCGCGCGTTGGTCCACATCTCCTCACGCAACACGCCGATCAGGTCGGCGTCTTCGTCAAAACGTTCGACCAGGATGGCGCGGGCGCCGTCGAGCGCGGCCACGGCATCCGCGACGCCCTTCTCGGCGTTGATGAAGCCTTCGGCGGCGACCTTGGGATCGTTGCCGGGCTCAGACATCAGCTGGTTGGCAAGCGGCTCGAGGCCGGCCTCCCTGGCGATCTCGGCCTTGGTGCGGCGCTTCGGCTTGAACGGCAGATAGATGTCTTCGAGGCGCGCCTTGCTGTCGGCGGCGAGAATGGAGGCTTCTAGCGCGGCATCGAGCTTGCCCTGCTCGCGGACTGATTCGAGGATCGCCTTGCGGCGGTCTTCGAGCTCGCGCAGGTAGCCCAGGCGCTCCTCCAGGGTGCGCAATTGCGCGTCGTCGAGCGCACCGGTCGCTTCCTTGCGGTAGCGCGCGATGAAGGGAACCGTGGCGCCGCCGTCGAGCAACGCCACCGTCGCCTCGACCTGCTCCGCCCGTACCCCAAGCTCCTGCGCAATTTTCTGGTTGATATTTGCCACGCGAGAATCCCTCTATATCCAAGCACGCGACGCGGGGGCGAACCACCGGCTGCGGGACGCCGCTTATGGACCAACCGAGGCTGATTCATCAAGGTGCGGTGCGCAACCGTCGACAGAGGATTTTTTGTTGAGCCGATGCGATCTCGCCACAATCGTGGGGATGTCGCGGCCTTGGTTACCATTGTTTGTGTCCCGGACGCGCTGCAAGGCTCTTGCGTTGCTGCGCAGAGCCGGGACCCAGAAGGCGGCACGGCATGCGGCGAGATGGGCCCCGGCTCTGCAGCGCACCGCCGAAGAGGCGTTGCGCTGCGTCCGGGGCACGAGAACGGACTATGGCGCACGCTGTCTCCACAATCGTCATTGCGAGCGCAGCGAAGCAATCCAGAATCCCTGCGCGGAAAGACTCTGGATTGCTTCGCTGCGCTCGCAATGACGGGAGCAACAGCGTCACTCTTCCAGCTCGCATTTCGTCCGCAGAAACATCTTCGCATCCTTTCCGAATTTCGGTAAAGTGGAATATTTTGGCAAGCGGCGATTGACCCAGCGATCGTGTTTTGCCTGATGGACGACGCCAGATCTTGTTGCCGCTTGACAGATACCCCACTTCCACGGCTGGTTGCCCCCTGCCGGACCACCGAACTTCCCACGAGGACTATCCATGCGGACAATATCGGTCGGCGTCTTCAAGATCGCCACCAGGGGCCCCGGCGACGTTTCCGGCCTCATGAGCCTGATCGGCTCGGGCGCGATCGATCCGACATCCATCCTGGCGATCCTCGGCAAGACCGAAGGCAATGGCGGCGTCAACGACTTCACCCGCGAATATGCCGTCGCTGCGCTGTGCGCGGCGCTGGCGCCGAAGCTCGGCTTGACGCCGCACGAGGTCGAGCAGCGCATTGCGTTTGTGATGTCCGGTGGCACCGAGGGCGTGCTCAGCCCGCACATCACGGTGTTCACGCGCCAGGAAGTGCCGGCGCGCCCGGCAGGCATCTCCGGCAAGCGCCTGAGCATCGGCATGGCGCAGACGCGCGATTTTCTGCCTGAAGAGCTCGGCCGCTCGGCACAGATCGCCGAGACCGCCACGGCGGTGAAGGCCGCGATGGCGGATGCCGGCATCGCTGACGCCGCCGACGTCCATTTCGTCCAGATCAAGTGCCCGCTGCTCACCAGCGAGCGCGTCGAGGCGGCGGCCGCGCGCGGCAACAAGACGGCGACGATCAGCGCCTACAGCTCGATGGCCTATTCGCGCGGCGCCTCCGCACTCGGGGTTGCGGTTGCGCTCGGCGAGGTCGCATCCGACATCAGCGATGATGTCGTGCTGCGGCGCTATGATCTGTTCTCGAAGGTCGCCTCGACCTCGTCAGGGATCGAGCTGATGCACAATGTCGTCATCGTGCTCGGTAATTCGGCCTCATCAGTAAGCGAGTTCGAGATCGGGCATGCCGTGATGAGCGATGCCATCGATTCCGCGGCGGTGATGTCCGCATTGAAGAGCGTTGGGCTTGACGTCGATCTTGGCACCACGCCGCAACCGGGCCGCGAGC
This sequence comes from Bradyrhizobium sp. S3.3.6, assembly GCF_040546905.1. NCBI lineage: Bacteria > Pseudomonadati > Pseudomonadota > Alphaproteobacteria > Hyphomicrobiales > Nitrobacteraceae > Bradyrhizobium > Bradyrhizobium sp. S3.3.6. Next base: position 510,266 of record NZ_JBEPOT010000001.1, read on the forward strand.
TCGTCAATATCTTCGCCAAGGCCGAGGCCTCGCCGAACGGCAGCGTCCGCGGCTTCCGTCACACCATGCTGGAGGACACCGATATCAGCTCGACACGCCACGCCCGCGCGGCCGTCGGCGGCTTGATTGCGGGCCTTGCCGGCACCAGCGCGGTCTACGTCTCCGGCGGCGCCGAGCACCAGGGACCTGCCGGCGGCGGACCAGTCGCGGTGATTGCGAGGCTTACGGACTGAGGTGGCGACCTCTCCGCCCGGCGCAACCCTGCCCTTCGCGCCGGCTCAGTTGATTCACGCGAGCGCTTGCGAAAAAGGTGGCCCCCGCACCTTGAGGGATTTGATTTCATGACTTTGCCGATGAGCTGGAACGAATGGGCGCAGCAGGATGGCGTGGGCCTGGCGGCGCGCGTCCGCAAGGGCGAGCTGACTGCGAAGGAACTGGCACGTCAGGCCGCAGCGGCCGTTGCCAAGGTCAATCCGACGCTGTCGGGCGTGGTCGAGCTGTTCGATGACGTGATCGCCGATCCCGCCAAGGACGGGGCCAATCTCGCCGGTCCGTTCGCCGGCCTGCCGTTCCTGATGAAGGATCTGGGGCCGACCATGAAGGGCCGCCTGCAGGAGATGGGATCGCTGCTGATGCGCGGCAATCGCGCCGCGGCCGACACGTTCCTGACCGGCAAATTCCGCCACGCCGGCCTCAACCTGATCGGACGCACGACGACGCCCGAATTCGGCGTGTGCAGCTCAGCCGACAATCCCGCCGTGTATGTCACCCGCAATCCCTGGAACACCGACTACACCACCTGCGGCTCGTCCGCGGGCAGCGCCGCGATGGTCGCGGCCGGCGTGGTGCCGATCGCGCACGCGACCGACGGCGGCGGCTCGATCCGGATTCCCGCCGGGGTCAACGGGAATCTCGGGCTGAAGGTGTCGCGCGGCGTGTTCTCGCTGGCGCCGCACATGTCGGATCTCACGGGCCTCGTCTCGATCCAGGGTTGCCAGTCGCGCACGGTGCGCGACACAGCCGCTTTCGTCGACCATGCCCGCGGGCCCGCCCCCGGCGAGTTCATGCCGTTCTGGACCACGGCACAGCCCTACAGCGAGATGATCAAGCGCGACCCGTCAAAGCTGCGCATCGCGCTGTCGCACACCTGGGGCGATTACACCGCGACGCCCGAGATCGCCGCCGAGCTGGAGAAAACCGGCCGCTTCCTCGAAGGTCTCGGCCATCATGTCGAGTACGCGCTGCCCGAGCTCGATTTCCGCGCCGCCTTCGCGGCGCAGACCACCTGCTACATCTCGAATTTTTCCGTGGTGATCTCCAACATGCTCGCCGCACGCGGGCTGGAGCGCCCGCCGGAGGACCTGATCGAGCCGATGAACATCCGGATCTGGGAAGCCGGGCTTCACACCAGCTTCGCCGATCGGGCGAAGATGCAGGCCGTGTTCAATACGACCTCGCGCGGCTTCGGCAGCTTCTTCGAGCAGTGGGACGTGATCCTGACGCCGATCACGGCGCTGCCGACGCCGAAGGTCGGCACCAAGGAATATCTCACCCTCTCCGACAATCCCGATGTGCTCGACTGGTTCGGCAATCTCTGGCGCTTCTTCGCCTTCACGCCGCTTGCGAACCTCTGCGGCATGCCGGCGATCTCGATGCCGATGGCCGCGCAAGAGCATGGTCTCCCGCTCGGCATCCAGGCCATCGCGAAGCAGGCCAATGACGGCCTGCTGCTGCAGCTCGCCGCCCAGATCGAGCGCGCGCTCGACGGCAAGTGGAACGGCGGCAACACGGCAAAGGTTCACGTGGCGAAGGGATGAAGTAATATTACGCTGATCCATCGGAGGACACGACGTGGACCCGTTACAGATCCTGGACAGCCTCAACAAGAAAGAGGGTCTTCGGACCGAAGCGATTCAAGCGGCGCGGGCCGATAAAGACTCGGTCATTCCTGTCTTTTTACGTGCCTTCGAAGAAGTCGAATCTCCTGGTCAAACGGATTACAAAGCAGCCTTGTTCTTCGCGTTTCACCTCCTTGGCGAATGGCGCGTGAACCCTGCCTACCCCGTGCTTGCAACATTCTTGCGCAAGCCCCCCGACATCGTCGAGTCGTCTTGGGCGGTGCAATCACCGAGACGACTCACCGCGTGATGGCCTCCGTGTTCGATGGCAACCCGCAGCCATTGTGCGAGATCATCCATGATGAAAATGCTGATGAGCCTCAGTTCTTCACGGTCGGAATCGCTTCGTCGGGCTGCTGCTGTCCGAGCTTGAGCATTGCAAGCGCCTTGTCGAGCGCTTCGCGCAAGGCCAGCGCCGCTGCCGGGCTGCAGCGCAGATGCGCGGTCTGAACCACGTCGACCCTGACGGCGGCGCCGATCGGCATCAGGAGGTTCGCAGCGAGCTCGATCTGGATCGCACCGTTGTGATGGCCGAAGCAGGAGGCGCCGTCGAAATAGATGATCGGCGCGCGCTCGGAGCTCGAGCTGGAAATGGTGACAGGGCCCTGGCTGGTGGCGGGCGTTTCGGGATCGGCCATGGGCACTCCTTAGGGCTAGTCGACGGACGAAGCGCGCCCACCATCGTTGCTTCGGCCGGCTCTGTCGAGGCCAAACCGGCCGCAGGGCCGCCGCGGGGCACATTCAGAGTTTTGCGCCGTTCCCGACACTGGTCTAAAACGTCAGCATGTCCACCACACCGACCACACTTCCCTTCGAGGAACTCGCCGAAGCCATCAAGGGCCGCCGCTCCGATTACGGCCAATTCAGCGGACTCCAGCTCGACCGGTTCGCACCGGGCGAAGCCTGGTCGAGCCTGCCCTATCGCCTCGTCTTCGTCGGCGACACCGAGACCGGCGTGCTGCATGGCGGCGTCGTCACCGCGATGCTGGATGAGAGCTGCGGCATGGCGGTGCAGCTCGCGCTCGACGGCACCAGCGCGATCGCGACGCTCGATTTGCGCATCGACTACCAGAAGCCGGCTACGCCCGGCCTCGACATCAAGGCGCATTCGGTCTGCTACCGCACCACCCGCTCGATCGCCTTCGTGCGCTCCACGGCTTACCAGGAGTCGGAGGACGATCCGGTGGCGACCGCCACCGCCTGCTTCATGATCGGCGCCAACCGCACCAACATGCTTGCAGACCGCAGGATGGAGTCGCGCAGCATTCCGACGCTGGAGGCGCCGGAGGATCCGGATGGGCCGTTCGCCAACAGCCCGTTCGCGCGCTGCCTCGGTATTCGCCTGAATGATGACGGCACGTTGACGATGCCGTTCTCGCCAAAAATCATCGGCAACCCGATCCTGCCGGCGATCCATGGCGGCATGACCGGTGCCTTCCTCGAGACCACCGCGATCCTCGGCGTGCGGCGCGAGCTCGGGATCGCGACGCTGCCGAAGCCGATCGGGCTGACCGTCAACTATCTGCGCTCCGGCCGGGCACTGGACACAATTGCCAATGTCTCCATTGTGAAGCAGGGCCGGCGTATTGTCGCTTTCGAGGCGCGGGCCTGGCAGGACGATCCGGACAAGCCGATCGCCTCGGCCTTCGGTCATTTCATGCTGCGCCAGAGCCCCGGGGATGGAGCAGGATCAGGCCGAGATCTCGCGGTGACGAACACGAGGCTGCCATGCGGCCACCGCGACAATGCTCCGTAGACTCCCGGAGGTACCGAAAACCGATCGTCTCCTTCACGAGCGCTTAAGTTGCACGTCTTATGATCGCCCATCATTGATCAGCGGGCGGTGCAGTACATGAGCATGCGGGAAAAGCGCCGCAAGATGCGCGTCGCGTTCGACAATTGGTACGACACTACCCTCGTCGCCATCGATGGCACCTGGTCGCACAATGCGAAATTGCATGATATTTCAGACAGCGGTGCCAAGCTTCGCATCAGTAGTGAAGTCGCAGAGCGCGCGTGCAACGAGGAGTTCTTCCTCATGATCACGCCGGACGGAAGAGTTTCCAGGCGAGCCAAGATGGTCTGGAAAGATGGAAGCGATATCGGGATTCATTTTGTTACCGCGCCACGATCGCCGTCGCGCGAGAAGTCGTAAAATCATGCCGACCGTTCTGGAGCGCGCAATCGCCGGCTTCACTGCTCGCTCGTCGAAACGCAACGCCGCGATCGACGGCGCAAGGATTGCATCGCTCGCGGAATCCATTGATGCGGTCATTGCCGGACTCATCGCCGAGCGGACCGGTTTGATTCGGCGGGTGAAGCGACTTCTGGATGAACCCGAAACTCTCGCGAAATGGAGTTCCGCCAGCAACGTGCAGCCGTCCAAGTCGGAGTTAAAACGTGTCGAGAACCGTCTCCGATCGCTCGACCTTCAGCTCTCGGAATGCCGGCACATCGAGGGCGCAATCGCGAATTTGCGCGGCCTGACAGGTGGCACGGGGCGAGCCGCAGGCGTATGAGACGCCAACAGGCTTGCGGGCCGGGTAACGCCGCGCGGATCGATACGCCCGGTCCTCGCCACATTGGGACTTGACGGGCGACACCCGCGCCTACAACGATACCGCGGTTTCCACGAGAGGTACCGTCCGTGCGGCATCCGATCGACATCGTCGCCATGTTCGCCGCCATCTGGCTGTTGGCGTCGATGGTGCTCGACGCGCTGACGCCGAAGGAGCTGACGGCGGTCATGATCGCCATCGCGATCGGGCCCGCCGTAGTCATCACCGCCGTGTTCTATTACCTGCGCTGCCCGCGCATGGATTTCGCGGTGATCTTCGCAGCGCTCTGGCTGATCTCGGACATCGGCATTGCCTTCATCTCGCCGAAGGAACTGCCGCATTTCCTGATCGTGCTCGGCTTCGTGCCGGCGGCGCTGATCGGCATCGTGCTGCACTGGCAGCGCTTCCAGCGCCGCCATGAGCGGTTGCCTGTGCCGTCGGCGAAGCGCGGCTAGCGCGGCAGCAGATTCGTCTTCGCGAGATCCACGACCTCGTCGCCGCGGCCGTTCATCACCGCACGCAGCACCCACAAGCTAAACCCCTTGACCTGCTCCGCGGTGATGGTCGGCGGCATCGACAGCTCCTGCTTGGCGGTGACGACGTCGAGCAGCGCCGGACCGTTGTGGGCCAGCATCTCCTTCATCGCGCCCGGGAGCTCGCCGGGGTCCTCGACGCGCTTGGCGAAGATACCCATCGCACGTGCCATCGCGGCGAAATCGGGATTCTCCAGATCGACATTGGTGTCGACAAAGCCCGCCGCCTTCATCTCCAGCGCGACGAAGCCGAGCACGCCGTTGTTGAAGACGACAATCTTCACCGGCAGCTTCATCTGCGTCAGCGTGATCAGATCGCCCATGAGCATGGTGAAGCCGCCGTCGCCCGAGAGCGAGATCACCTGACGGGCGGGCTGCGAGGCCTGCACGCCGATCGCCTGCGGCATGGCGTTGGCCATCGAGCCGTGCACGAAGGAGCCGATCAGCCGGCGGCGACCGTTCATATTGAGATAGCGCGCAGCCCACACAGTGGGCGTGCCGACATCGGCGGTGAAGACGGCATCGTCACTCGCGTGGTCGCTGATGACTTTTGCGAGATATTGCGGATGGATCGGTTTGCTGCCCGGCGTGCCCTTGGCAAGCGAGTCGAGGCCCTCACGCGCCTTCTTGTAGTGCGCGACGGCATCGTCGAGATGCTTGCGCTGCGTCCTGGTCTTGAGCAGCGGCAGCAGCGCCTCGATGGTCAGCTTGACGTCGCCGACGAGGCCGAGATCGATCTTGCAGCGCCGTCCCAGATTTTCCGGGCGAATGTCGATCTGCGCGATCTTCGCATCATCAGGGAAGAACTGCCTGTAGGGAAAATCCGTGCCGAGCATCACCAGCGCATCGCAGGCGCGCATGGCGGCGTAGCCCGAGGAGAATCCGATGAAACCGGTCATGCCGACATCGTAGGGATTATCGTATTCGACATGCTCCTTGCCGCCGAGCGCGTGAACGATCGGGCTCTTCAGGGCTTCGGCAAGCTGCATCAGCGGCGCATGCGCGCCGGCACAGCCGCGGCCGCAGAACAGCGTGATGCGCTCGGCGCCGTTAAGGAGATCCGCGAGCGTCCTCAGCTCGTCGGCCTGCGGTACGACCTTTGGCGCTGCGAGCGCAAGCCCGCGGGTCGTCGACAGCGCGCGCTTCGGCGGCGTGCGGAAGGCGACATCACCGGGCATGGCAACGACGGCGACGCCACGCAGGCCCACCGCCGCGCGGATCGCGTTCTCCAGCACGAAAGGTAGCTGGCTCGGATCCGAGATCAGCTCGCAATAATGGCTGCATTCGCGAAACAGGTTTTGCGGATGAGTTTCCTGAAAATAGCCGCCGCCGATCTCAGCCGAGGGGATCTGCGCCGCGATCGCCAGCACCGGAACGCGGCTGCGATGGGCGTCGAACAGGCCGTTGATCAGGTGCAGATTGCCCGGCCCGCAGGAACCCGCGCACACCGCAAGGCTGCCCGTCATCTCGGCTTCGCCGGCGGCCGCGAAGGCCGCGACCTCCTCGTGGCGGACGTGCACCCATTCGATGGTACCGCGGCGGCGCAGCGCCTCGGTAAGACCGTTCAGGCTGTCGCCGACAATGCCATAGATGCGCTTGACGCCGGCCTGTTCGAGCGTTGCCACGAACAGATCGGCTATGTTGTTGATCGCCATGTCGGTCTCCTGATCTCGCGGATAGCAGCAAGATAGGACAACGCACGACCGTGACGACATCACGGCTTGTTTATTGCGGTTTCAGTCTTTCACAATCGCCCGATCATAGGCGTCGATCGTCGCCTTCGCGCGCGCCGCGACATCCGTAGCCGTCATGCCGGGCTTGTAGAGGCTGGAGCCGAGCCCGAACGCGGTGACGCCGCCCTTGATGTATTCCGCAAAGTTCTGGTCGGAGACGCCGCCGACGGCGGCGATCATCACACCGGCCGGCAGCACGGCGCGGATCGCGGCGATGCCGGATGCGCCGAGCACACTCGCCGGAAAGAATTTCAGGCCGGACGCGCCGGAACGCGCCGCAAGCAGCGCCTCGGTCGGCGAGAACACGCCCGGCAGCGTGATCATGGCGTACTGATGCGCACGCGCGAGCACCTGTGTATCCACATTCGGCGAGACCATCAGCGTGCCGCCGACGTCGTTGAGACGATCGACATCCGCCGTGGCCAGCACGGTGCCGGCGCCGATCAGCACGCCGGCGGGTGCGAGCTTCACGGCGGTGCCGATCGAGCGGAATGGGTCCGGCGAGTTCAGGGGGATCTCGATCGCGGTCATGCCGGCCTCGATCAGCACGCCGACGATGGCCTCGGTCTCCTCGGGCTTGACGCCGCGCAGGATCGCGACCAGGGGCCGTTTCATCGGCGGAAAGGGAACGCTCATCTCGAAGGTCCTTCTATGTCGTCCAGATTGCCGCAGCGGCCATCGACAGGCCGCGGCGCACCGCGTCATCGGCATCGATCGGGTTCACGTCGACCTTCAGCGCGTCGAAGGCCTGCCGGTACAGAGCCGCCAGCCGCCCGGACGCGATCAGCGTGATGCCGGCTTTCGGCATAGTGCCTGAGAGACCCGCCGCGAGCTCGACACCGATCAACGTGCCCGACAGCGTCTCACGCGCCGCCGCCGGCGTGCCGCCGAACAGCAGCTGACGCGACCGCGCACCGAACAGGAGGTTTGCGGCGAAGGCCGGCGCCCCGTAGGCGGCTTTCACCGCCGCATTGAAGCTCGCGACATCCTCGGCCTCATCGGCGCCGGCCACCGCGAGCGACAAGATCGTCTCGCGCGATACGACGCTGAAGAGCTCACCAGTCATGAAGGTCGAAAAATGCGCGACCGTGCCGTCCTTCACCCGCACCCATTTGGAATGCGTGCCGGGCATGCAGACCAGCGCCTCGCCGGCGGGTTCCAGGCCGAGTGCGCCGAGCAATTGCGTCTCTTCGCCCCGCATCACGTCCGGCGCGGCTGTGTCGCGCTGCGCGATGCCCGGCAGGATGCGGATGTCGCGCCCTTCGCCCGGCACACGCGCGGCCTGCTTGAGGATCGCCGGCAAGGGCGCTGGCGTGTCGACGTAGCCGGCCTCGACCCAGCCGGTTTTGGCGCCGGCCATGCCGCAGACCAGCACCGGCAGATGATCCGGCGCGGCAACCGCCGCCAGGTGCGATTGCAGCACGCCGGGAAAGCCGGTCCTGGCGGCCGCCATCATGCCCTCGTCGCTGCGGCGCTCGGCCAGCACGTGACCTGCGCGATCGACCAGCCAGAGCCGAAAGCTGCTGGTGCCCCAGTCCACCGCGACAAAAGCGGGTTCGGTCATTTCGAATCGTATCCCTTGGTCTTCCCTTGGTCTCACGGCCAAGACGTCGTCTCGCGACAATGAGACGGGCGCTTCGCAAATCTGCCCCGGGATATCGGCAATTGGTGCCCCAAACCAGCCTTTTCTCGCAGGTCTGGGGCACGGCCCACGCTGGCACACCGCTTGCTGAAGCTGTTCTTGTTTACGTCCCGGAACGCGCAGCAAGACGCGTCAACATCAGATGAGGAAACCCATGGAGATCGGCTATTTCACGATGCCTTCGCACCCGCCGGAGTGTGGCCTGAAGGAAGGAAACGACTGGGACCTGCAGACCCTGCGCTGGCTCGACGAGCTCGGCTATCAGGAGGCCTGGGTCGGCGAGCATCACACTGCGCCGTGGGAACCCAATCCCACCCCGGACCTTCTGATCGCGCAGGCGCTGATGCAGACCAAGAATATCCGCATCGGCCCGGGCGGCTTCCTGCTGCCCTATCACCACCCGGCCGAGCTCGCCAACCGCGTCGCGATGCTGGACCACCTCTCCGAGGGCCGGCTTAATTTCGGCGTCGCGGCGAGCGGCCTGCCGAGCGACTGGGCGATGTTCAACGTCGACGGCATGAGCGGGCAGAACCGCGACATGACCCGCGAGGCGCTGGAGATCATCCTGAAGCTGTGGTCCGATCCCGCGCCCTTCACCTACAAGGGCAAATTCTGGACGGTGACCAAGCCGGACACGATGTTCGATTTCCTCAAGCCCCACATCAAGCCGTTGCAGGCGCCGCATCCGCCGATCGGCGTTGCCGGGCTGTCGAAGAACTCGGATACGCTCAAGCTCGCGGGCGAGCGCGGCTTCATCCCGATGAGCCTCAACCTCAACCCGGCCTATGTCGGCAGCCATTGGGATTCGGTCGAGATTGGCGCTGCCAAGACCGGACGCAAGCCGAACCGCGCGGACTGGCGTCTGGTGCGTGAGGTGTTCGTCGCCGACACCGACGAGGAGGCCTGGAAGCTCTCGACCGGCGACATGATGGGCCGGATGATGCACGAGTACTTCCTGCCGCTGCTCGGCCATTTCGGCTTCAAGGATTATCTGAAGCACGCGCCCGACGTGCCCGATAGCGACGTCACCGTCGAATATTGCGCCAAGCGGAACTGGGTCGTCGGCTCGCCCGCGACGGTCGCCGAGAAGATCGAGAAGATCTACGACGAGGTCGGCGGCTTCGGCGTGCTGCTGGTGTTTGGCTTCGACTACAAGCACAAGCCGGAAGCCTGGCACCACTCGCTCTCGCTGCTCAAGAACGAGGTGATGCCGCGCCTGAAGCATCTCGGCTCCGCGAAGAAGGCGGCTTGACCGAATGCGGGTGCGGCGCGAACCTGCCGCACCCGTATTCAATTCGGAGATTTTCGCGTGAGCGTCGACGCCAAGGATTTCAAGCAGGCGATGCGCCAATGCGCCGGCGCCGTCGCGCTTGTCACGGTCGGCTCCGAGCACGGCAAGCGCTCGGGATTGACGGTGACTTCGGCCTGCTCGCTGTCGGATAATCCGCCCTCGCTGGTTGTCTGCGTCAACCGCAACGCCAGCGCGCATGGGCGCATCCGCGAGGAAGGTGCGTTCGCGATCAACTTCCTGCACGAAGACCACGCGCTGCTGGCGCTGACCTTCAGCGGCCAGAAGGGCATCAATGGCGACGACCGCTTTGCGTTCGGCCAGTGGACACGCGGAGCAACCGGGGCACCGGTGCTGACGGATGCGGTGGCCGCGTTCGACTGCGTGCTGACGCAGGAATTCGAGACCAGGACGCATTCGATCTTCGTCGGCGAGGTGCGCGGCGCGACGCATTCCGACGGGGCCTCGCCTCTGGTCTATCTGCGCAGCAGTTTCCACACGCCTCACGAAATCCGCGAGATCGTTTCGGTCGGCGATCTCGATTCGCGGCATCTGAGCTGGAGCGATTTTTCGTAAGTTACTGCGCCGTCTCGATCTTCAGCTGCTTGATCTTCCGATACAACGTCGCGCGGCTGAGTCCCAGCACTCGCGCCGCCTCCGTGACCCGGCCGCCGTGCCTGTGCAGCGCTTCGACGATCGTCGCGCGTTCGGCCGCCGCGAGATCTGGCTCTGCTGCGCGTCCGCCAAACGCCGGCAGGTCGAGATCGGCGTCGGTGATGACGCCCTCCTCCGCCGTGCAGCCGGCGAGCCGCAGCACGTGGCGGAGCTGGCGCATGTTGCCGGGGTAGGGATAGGCCGACAGCAGCGACCAGGCTTCCGGCGACAGCCTGCAGTCCGGCGCCTCCTCGCGCGCGATCTGGCGGATGATGTCATCCCGGTCGGCGCGCTCGCGTAGCGCCGGCAGTCGCACCTCCATGCCGCGCAAGCGGAAATAGAGGTCGGCGCGGAAGGCGCCCTGCTCGGCCATGCGGCCGAGATCGCGATGGGTCGCGCTGATCAATCGGATATCCACCGGCACCGGCTTGAGCGCGCCGAGCGGCCAGACCTCGCGATTCTCCAGCACGCGCAAAAGCCGCGTCTGCAGCGCGATCGGCATGTCGCCGATCTCATCCAGGAACAGCGTACCGCCGTCGGCCTGCACGATCAGGCCCTTCGAGCCGTCGCGGCGTGCGCCGGTGAAGGCGCCGGCCTCGTAGCCGAACAGCTCGGCGTCGATCAGGCTCTCCGGCATCGCCGCGCAGTTCAGTGCAACGTAGTTGTTGCGGGCACGGTTGCTCGCGGCATGAATCGCGCGCGCGAACACATCCTTGCCGACGCCGGTCTCGCCATGCAGCAGCACCGGCAGATTGTGATCGCCGATGCTCCTCAGCCGCTTCATGCTTTTGACCAGGCCGGGATCATTGCCTGCTAGCCGATGCAACGCGTCGAACCGATCGACGGACGCATCACGGCGCAGCGTCGAGGATTTTGCACGCAGCGGCGGCGCGACATGGCCCTGGCCCAAAGGGCGGCCATCAGCGCGGCGGAGCTCGACGATCTCGTCCGCATGGCGCGAATGGTCGATCTTGACGTAGCGCGACAGATCGATGCCGGATGCAATCAGGCCATCGGTCAGGCCCAGCAAGGCACGCGCCGATCGGCAGGCGCCGACGATGCGGCGATCGTCATCATAGGCGAGCAGGCCGCTGCCGCCATCGCCCGGCACAGTCGCGATCCACGCATTGCGGAAATGATCGCGGAAGATCGCGCCCTCCATGCGCCGCGTCGCCTCCATCGTCACCGCAAGTGCAAGCTGATGCGCGGCGCGTTCGAGATCCTCGCGGCAGGAGGTGATGTTAACGGCGCCGGCGAGGCGCCCGGCCTGATCGAACAGCGGAGCCACCGCGCAGGAGAACATGTGCCACTGTGCACGAAAATGCTCATCGCGATGCACCAGGATCGGCTTCCGCTCTGCGAGCGCGGTACCGAGCCCGTTGGTGCCCTCAAACGTCTCGGCAAAGTTCGAGCCGGTGTAGATCTTCCAGTCCATGAACATCCGCGCGTCGGCCTCGCCTGGCAGACGACTGAACAGCATGGTCGCATTCGCGTCAGCGAGATTGACGCAATAGCCGGCATCGCGCAGCACCCGGGCGAGATCGTCGAGCTCCGGCGTGAGCAGCCTGATGGTCTGTTCCAAGGGCTCGGCGACGTGACGGACTTCGGCTTCAGTGAGCGTCTGCGGCGGGCCCTGGCGGGCGGGATCGAGCTTGTGGCTGATCAGGCAGCGCCGCCAGGAGGTCGCGATCCGCGACTCCGCGTCGACGTCAGCCGCATGATTGGCCACGGACAAGACACGGGCGACATGATTCGAGGCCGAAAGGCTGGCCATCGCGGACGTCTCCACCCTGTATTATTGTGCAAAGTCTGGCACCACAGGCGGGGATGTCAATCGGGAACCGGGACGACCCAACGGCGCACATCGCCGTCATGGCCGGGCTTGTCCCGGCCATCCACGCCTCTGCCGCGCATGCGAAAGAACGTGGATGCCCGGGACAAGCCCGGGCATGACGATGTGGAAGCAGATTGTCTCAAGCGACTCTGATTTGCTGCACCGCCGTCACCACGTGTCGATACACGGCCGCTTCTTCTCCGTCCGCACCGGCGGCTTCGGCACCGAACGGAGCCCCGCCATGATCCAGCGCCGCGTCTCGGCGGGGTCGATGACGTTGTCGATCTCGAACACCGAGGCAATCGAGACCGCCTTGCCGTTGGCGTAGAGCTCGGCGACCTTGTTGCGGTAATAGGTCTCGCGCTCCTCGGGATCGGCGATCGCCTCCATCTCCTTGCGGAAGCCGAGGCGAACATAGCCCTCCAGCCCCATGCCGCCGAACTCGCCGGTCGGCCAGGCCGCCGTGAAGAACGAGGCGTGGAAGCCGCCGCCGATCATCGACTGCGCGCCGAGGCCGTAGCCCTTGCGCAGCACGATGCCGAACAGCGGCACGGTGAGGCTCGCACCCGTCACGAACATGCGCGAGACGTGGCGCACGATCGCAGTCTTCTCGGCTTCCGGGCCAACCATGAAGCCGGGCGTGTCGCACAGCGAGACGATCGGCAGATCGAAGGCGTCGCAGAGCTGGAGGAAGCGCGCGGCCTTGTCGCCGGCATCGGCATCGATCGCTCCGCCGAGATGGCGCGGATTGTTGGCGATCAGGCCGAACGGTTTGCCTTCGATGCGGATCAGCGCGGTGATCATGCCGACGCCGTAGTCGCGGCGCAGCTCCAGCACGCTGTCCTTGTCGGCGACGAGATCGATCACGCTGCGGATGTCGTAGACACGTAGGCGATTCTCGGGGATCGCGCGGCGGAGCAGGCGCTGGTCGGCCGCCTGCCACTCCGTCACCGCGCCCTGGAAATAGGACAGGTATTTTTGCGCGACGGATGTCGCCTCTTCTTCGTCCTCAACCACGATGTCGATGACGCCGTTCGGCGACTGGAACGAGACCGGACCGACCTCGGCCGGGTGATAGACGCCGAGCCCTCCACCCTCGATCATCGCAGGGCCACCCATGCCGATCGAGGCATTCTTGGTGGCGATGATGACATCGCAACAGCCGAGCATTGCGGCGTTGCCGGCGAAGCAATAGCCGGAGACCACGCCGATGACAGGCACGAGACCGGAGAGCCTTGCGAACTGCACGAAGGATGGACCGTCGAGGCCGGTCATGCCGAGCCGGTCGGTGTCGCCGGGCCGGCCGCCGCCGCCTTCGGCATAAAACACCAGCGGCAGGCGCCAGTCTTCCGCCAGCGTCAGCATGCGGTCGATCTTCTTGTGGTTCATGTGACCCTGCGTGCCCGCGAGCACGGTGTAGTCATAGGCCACGACAATGCAGCGCGCGGTATCGCCGCCGAACTTCCCGGCGTTGACGGTGGCAACGCCCATGACGAGGCCGTCGGCCGGGGTGTTCTTGATGAGATCGTCGAGCTTGCGACGACGCCGCTGGGCGGCAATGGCGAGGCTGCCATATTCCATGAACGAGCCGTCGTCGACGAGCTGCGCCACGTTCTCGCGCGCGGTGCGCTGATTGGTGTTACGGCGGCGCTCGACCGAGGCCGGGCGGTTCGCATCGAGCGTGTTGGCCTGGCGCGCGATCAGCTCGGCGAGATCGGGTCGGGTGTGGTCGAGATCGACATCGGCTTCGACCGCCGACGCATCCGCGGCGACGTCGAGCGGCTCGAGATAGAGGATCGGCTCGCCATGCATCAGCGTGTCGCCGTCGCCGGCCGCGAGCTTCATGACGCGGCCGCCCTGTTCGGCCATCACCAGATGCTCCATCTTCATGGACTCGATCACGGCGAGCTGCTGCCCCGGGCGCACGATCTCGCCTTCCTTCACCTGGATGGTGACGATGGTGCCTTGCAAGGGCGCGGCGACCATCACCGTACCCTCTGGCACGATCTGCGCGACGTGGGTCTCGGCGGCGTGAGCGCCGCCTCGCTCGGCCGCAGCAAAATAGAGCGGCTTGGCCACGCCATCGGCCGCCTCGACCAGCTTTGCGACATTGCGATCGATGAAGTCGGTCGCAATGTGATTGGTCTGGAAATCCGGGTGCGCCAGCACTGCCTGGAGGAAGGCGATGTTGGTGACGACGCCGTCGATCCGGAACTCCCGTAGGGCACGCGACGCCTTAGCGACGACATCGTGCCAAGCTTCACCCGGCGTATGCACGATGACCTTGGCCAGCAGGGAGTCGAACGCCGCGCTGGTCTTGTAGCCGGCATAGCCAAAACTATCGACGCGGACGCCCGGCCCTGACGGCGGCTCGAACACGGCGAGCACGCCGCCGGTCGGATGCGTCGCGCCGGTCTCGTCCAGCGTCTCCATGTTGACGCGGAGCTGCATGGCATAGCCGCGGGGCTTCGGAATTGAGCCCTGCGCCAGACCGAGCGAGGCCAATGTGCTGCCTGCAGCAATCGCAAGCTGGGCGCGGACGAGATCGAGGCCGAGCACCTCTTCCGTCACGGTGTGCTCGACCTGGAGCCGCGGATTGGCCTCGATGAAGGCAAAGCTGTCCTCGGCCGTGCCGTCGACCAGGAATTCGAAAGTCCCGAGATTGTCATAAGCCGCCGCCGTCGCGAGCTGCCTGGCTGCCTCGATGATGCGACCGCGCAAGCCCTCGCTGAGCGACGGGCTCGGCGCGACCTCGATCAACTTCTGGTGCCGGCGCTGAATGGTGCATTCGCGCTCCCAGAGATGAGAGATCGCGCCGTGGCGGTCGCCGATGATCTGTACCTCGATATGGCGCGCCTGCCGGATCAGCCGCTCGGCATAGACGCCGTCATAGCCGAACGCCGCCTTGGCCTCGGACTGGCAGCGCGCATAGGCTTCCGCGAGATCGGCTGCGTTCTCGACAACACGCATGCCGCGGCCGCCGCCGCCGGCCATCGCCTTGATCACGATCGCCGCGTTGCTGCCGAGCGAGGTGAAGAACGCCGTGATCTCGTCGAGCGACGACGGACCGCTGGTGCCCGCAATGATCGGCACGCCGCAGCGTTTTGCGAGTTGCCGTGCCGCGACCTTGTCGCCGAACAGTTCGAGCGCTGCCGGCTTAGGCCCGACAAAGACGATGCCCGCGTCCGCGCAGGCCTTGGCGAACGCGGCATTCTCGCTCAGAAAACCATAGCCGGGATGCACGGCATCGCAGGAGGCAGCCTTCGCCGCCTTCACCACCGCTTCGATGTCGAGATAGGCCCGCGCACCGCGGCCGGAAATTTCCACCGCCTGGTCGGCCACGCGCACATGCAGCGACAGCGCATCGTCGGCCGGGTGGATCGCGACCGTGGCTATGCCTGCATCGGCCGCTGCGCGCGCGATACGGATGGCAATCTCGCCGCGATTGGCGATCAGGAGTTTTTTGAACGACATGCAGCGGTCTCCATGGCCCCGCAGCCAGACGCCGGGCGGCAGGTTCGATGATCCTGCTTCTTCACTTTAGCCGCAGTCGTCAAGGGAGAGGAAGCGGTCGCTGTAACAACTCCCGCGGGCCGGAATATCAGTTGGCCGGTGGCGCTTCGATGAGGCGAATAATCCGCATCACAGCAGACCGGATCGGCGCGATGACCGGCACGGTGAACATCAGCCGCAGGTCGCGCGCGGCCTCACCGAGTGGCCCGCCACCGATGATGACCGCCTCGGCACCATCCTGCGCGACGCAGGCTTCGACCGCGCCGGCGAGCGCTACGCGCAGCCGCGCCGGATCGCGCATCAACTCTTGCGGATCGCCCTGGGCGAAGCGGGTACCGGTGTAGTGGGATCGCAATCCCAACGCGACCGGTAGCGCGTCGATCTTCGCCTTCAGCAACGGCGTCGTGGTCGCCACGCCGAAGCGGCGGCCGTTCTCTGCGGCTTCCAGCATCGACGATTCGCCGATGCCGACCGCAGGCAGATTCGTCGCCGACTTGATCCTCGCAAGGCCAGGATCGCCGAACGCCGAGACGATAATGCCGTCGCAGGAGCTCTGATGTGCGAGTGCGATCTCTTCGACCTCGGGCGCGGCAGTGTCGAGCGCGTCGGGTGTCACGATCATCGCGGGCGCACGCGTCGCCGTGACGCCGACGATGTCGAAGCCATCGCTGGCGACAGACGCCGCAATCGCGACCATCATTGCGGTGGTCGCCTCAAGACTGTTCGGATTGATCAGCAGGATACGCGCGCGGAGATCGGAGTTTTGACCCATCCCCCGGCTATACTAGGCCGCTCGCACGCCCGCAACGAACGCACTGACCTCGTCCTCCAGCGATTGCAGCTTCTCGGTCAGGCGTCCACTCGACTTCAGCACGAGGCCAGCGGCCTGGCCGGTCTCCGCCGTCGCATCGGTGACGCCGGAGATGTTTTGCGAGACCTGGTCGGTGCCGGAGGCCGCTTCCTGCACGCTGTGCGCAATGGCCTGCGTCGCGGCGCCCTGCTCCTCGACTGCGGCTGCGATCGACGAGGAGATCTCGTTAACCTCCATGATGGTCTTGCGAATGTTGTCGATGTTGCCGACGACGTGGTTGGTCTCGGCCTGGATCGCACTGATCTGCGCGCCGATCTCGTCGGTCGCCTTCGCGGTCTGGCTCGCCAGCGACTTCACTTCGCTCGCGACCACGGCAAATCCCTTGCCGGCCTCACCCGCGCGGGCAGCTTCGATCGTGGCATTGAGCGCAAGCAGATTGGTCTGCGAAGCGATCTGGTTGATGAGGTCGATGACCTCGCCGATCTTGTGGGCGGCCGCGGCCAGCCCCTGCACGGTGTCGTTGGTGCGCTGACCGTCGGCGGCCGCCTTGTCGGCCACGGACGCCGCCTGCGCGACGCGCTGGCTGATCTCGGTGATCGAGGACGACAGCTGGCCGGCGGCCGAAGCCACCGTCTGCACATTGCTCGAAGCCTGCTGGCAGGCGGTGGCGACGAAGCTCGCGCGATCGGTCGCCTTGTTCGCGGTCTCAGACATGCCTTGCGCAGCCTGCCGCATCGTCCGCGCCTCGTTGAAGACGTCGCGGACGACGGCCTGGACGCTTGCCTCGAACCTGCCGGCGAGATCGGTCATCGTCTTGCGCTTCTCGTCGTCGGCCCGCTGCTTGGTCTCCTGCTGCTCGGCATGCATCCGGCCTACCGCCGACGCATTGTCCTTGAACACGGCGAGCGCCCTGGCGAGCCCGCCGACCTCGTTGCTGAGGTTGGTGTAGGGCACCTCGAAGGCGCCGTCGCCAGCGGCGAGGCGCTCGGTCAAGTCGGTGATTTTCGCCAGCGGCCGGGTCACGCTGCGGCCGATCACGAAGGACGCACCGAGCACGAGCAGGAACACCGCGAGGCACACCAGGCCGAACGTCATCGCGTCCTGGCGGAAGACGGCATCGACGTCGTCGAGATAGATACCTGTGCCGATGATCCAGCCCCAGGGCGCAAAGCCCTTCACGTAGGAAATCTTGGCTACGGGCTGGTCGAAGCCGGGCTTCGGCCAGAGGTAGCTGTAGAAGCCCGCACCCTGCGTCTTGACGACGTCAACGAACCCCATGAACAGCGCGTTGCCGGCCGGATCTTTCATCCCGGAGAGATCCTTGCCGTCAAGCTCGGGCTTGATCGGGTGCATGACCATCTTGGGGGCCATGTCGTTGATCCAGAAATACTCGACCTTGTCGTAGCGCAGGCTCTTGATTTCGGCCATCGCGGCGGCCTGCGCCTGCTCGCGCGTGAGCTTTCCGTCGCTCTCGAGCTTCTGGTAATGCGCCAGGATGCCGTAGCCGACATCGACCATGTGCTGCGTCTTGGCCTGGCGGTCGGCGACCATCTGGCTACGCAGGGTCGACAGCGCGATCGGCACCAGCGCGATCATGCCGAGGAGGCTGATGCCGACAATGAGGACCAGCTTGAAACTGATGCGGGAGAAAATCATCGGTGCTCACAAAATTGGCGGGGCTGATATGCCATTTTATCCTGATCGTCTTAGCAAAGCCTTAAGCATTCAGGTTCCCGAACTCCCGCAAAAGGTGCCCGGAAGCCGCCAGGGCTGGTCCGTCTGATGCGCACTTTGGAATTCGTCGACATTTTGCGATCGCATTGGAATGGCTCCAAAGACCGAGCGTCCAATGCTTGCGCGTTTCTAGAAGACCTCGATATCGGTCTTGCCGGCGTTGACTTGCGCGTTCCCCTGGCAGAACGATCGGCGCAAGGCGTAGCCATTTGCCAGAGGCTCCATGCATCAATCGACAGACACCAGGACGCTTGACCTTCCAGCGTTGTGCGCAGCCGAGCGGCTCTTCATCTGGGGATTCCGCGCGAAGGCACGCCGCGGAGCCGCCGTTCCGAACGCGGCGGATGTCCGAGAGGTCTACGACCATTTTCGCGTCGGCGACGCCGTGCCCTCGCTGGAAGCGATCATCGAGATCTTTGCGTGCACGGCACATACGGCCATTGAGGTTCATTGCCCCACTTGCCCGAAGATGTCGGAGAGCGAGCACGGAATTTTGCACGCGATCGCCGCGACGCAAGAGGAGCGCATCGATGTCGCGCGCGAGCAGTTCGAAAGCTGGCTGCCTCCAGTTGGCGCGGATTGGGCGCTCGCCCCTGTCAGAGGACTTGCGACGATCTTCCGCATGGCCGGTCTCATCTTGCCGGATCGACACGTCCGGGCTCCCGGCGTTATGCAGACGATGGCGATGAAGAGCTGGTTCGTCGGAAGCCCCACATTGCACTGACGAGATCGTTGATGATGCAGGACAATCCGCGAGGCATGGAAGGCTGCGATGATTTCTGCCGCACTGCGCTCTCGCTGTTCCGGTTCATCGGCGCGGCCTATGCGACCGGCGCGTCCGATTGCTGGGAGGCGGCCTATCGCTTCGCGGACGAGGCGCCCGGCATTTCCGACAGCCCGCTGCTGGTCGCACGCGTTGCCGCGCTGGTCCGAATCCTGCGCTGCGGACGTGCCTGCGATCTGTGCTTCATGCCGCCGTCGTGCCGGCGGCTGTCAAAGGACGAGGCGGAATTGATGCGACTCCTGGCTGTTGCGCGTCGCAGGGACCCAGGTGAACTCAAGACCGCCGTCGGCCAGCTCGTCGGGATCGAGCAGGAGAGCGCGGCCACGCAGGCCGTCAACGCGCTTGCATTCTGCTGAGGCCTAGCGAGCACCCCTGCCGAGCACGAGGTCGATGGTGTGGGCAGCAATCTTGCGCAGCTGGGGCTCGTCACCGAAGGCGCGTTCGAGCACCGCGAGACCGCGCGTGACCGTGATGATGTGCAGCGCTGCGGCCGCCGGGTTGCCGCTGAACTCGCCGCGCTCGGCGCCCGCCGACAATGTGTCCTCAACCAGCGCGGTGATGCGCGACACCAGGTTCGCAAAAGCTCTCCGCGCGTCTTCGTCGAGCCCCTCGCCTTCAGCGGCGCCGAGCTCCATCAGCCCCCGCGTCGTCGGACATCCGCGCGGCGGCGAGCCGGATCGGAAATTGGTGATGGTCAGGTCGAAAAATGCGATGAGGCGCTTACGCAACGAGCCCGCGCCGAGCGCCTTCTGCAAGGCGACGAGATAGTCGCCGGCGTAGCGCTCATAGGCCTGGAGGAACAAGGCCTCCTTGCTGCCGAACGCATTGTAGAGGCTGCCGCGCTGAACGCCGGCATCGCGCGCGATGTCGGACAGCGAGGTGCCGCGCACGCCCTTGCGCCAGAACTGGTCGAACGCGATGCGCAGGACGTCGTCGTGATCGAACTCGCGCGGCCTCACATCATGCTCCCTGTCGACGGCATATTTGACACGATGTCAAAAATATGCTTTCTGGACATCGTGTCAAAAATAAATTGGGATTGATAGCCCGTCTCGTCAATGGGCCGAACGGCCGGCGCTTGCATGCGCCCGGTCGATTGGGCTCGCATGCAAAGGGACCAGCTGATGCCTCTGCTTCACATCTTCATGCGCGCTGGTAAGCCCGAAGCCTACCGGCAGGCAATCCTGGACGGCCTCTATTGCGCGATGCGCGAGGCGCTGAACGTGCCTGAAGGTGACGAGTTCATGACCATCAGCGAGCTGTCGCCTGCAAACTTCCGTTGCGGCAACGCCTATGGCGTCAAGCGCAGCGACGACGCCGTGCTGATCCAGATCACCGTGTTCGCCTCGCGTACCCCCGAGCAGAAGAAGGCGCTGTACCGCCGGATCGCGGAACTGCTCGGCGACAACCCGGGCATCCGCCCCGAGGACATATTCGTCAACGTGCTCGATGCCCCCGCGGAGAACTGGTCTGTTGGGAACGGCGTCGCGCAATTCGCGTGAGGCCGCCGCGGCCTGTGACGCCCCCGAGCTCCGGGGCACATGTCCCCAAATCCCTGTCTTTGCGTGAAGTCGACGTAGTCGCAGCTTACTTTTCTCCGTGATCAGACGGATCAGAGGCTCTTGTGCGCGGAAGACGCTCCGTGGCCGCGGTGATATCCACTTGGCGACGGCCAGCTCCAGGCCTTCAACATCGCTCGATCCGGCTCAAAGATCTCGATCTTGAGCGGATGGCATGCCGCAGCGTCGCTGGAATGGGTTGCGCTACAGTCTCCACCGGGACAGGCCGACAACGCGCCGAGCAGATCGATCTCCGCGAAGAGCTCGATGAAGTCGCCGGGACGGACGGGGCTTGCCTTCATGAAATATTGGTGTGTGTCCCCGGTGAAGCCGGTGCACATGAAGACGTTGAGCACATCGTGGACGTGGTGCTCGACCGCGCGCGGCTCCATCCTCAGCTCGGCGGCAAGCGCGCGGGACAGGTTGGAATGGCAGCAGAAATCATAGCTGCCGCCGTTGAGCATCAGATTGGTATAGGGATCGCAGCGCGTGCCGATGACATCGTGAATACCGGCGCCGTCCTCATCGAAACCATACCAGCCGAGCGTGTCGTGGCTGATGGTCG
This sequence comes from Bradyrhizobium sp. S3.3.6, assembly GCF_040546905.1. NCBI lineage: Bacteria > Pseudomonadati > Pseudomonadota > Alphaproteobacteria > Hyphomicrobiales > Nitrobacteraceae > Bradyrhizobium > Bradyrhizobium sp. S3.3.6. The sequence continues at coordinate 531,372 of NZ_JBEPOT010000001.1, forward strand.
CCATCGGCCTAAGATAGGGCATGTTGCTCCAGAGCCGGTCGCCGGCACCGACATGCGTGCCATGAAGCGCCCGCGTCTTGCCGCTGAAGAAACGCTCGGAGAGAACGTCCGCGTTCCAGAGATTGAGGTCGCCGACCTGAGGGCCTTCGATGCTGACGATGCGGAAGAACTGGCCGCGCGCCACGCGAAATGTCCTGGCGTCGCGAGGCGGCACGGTGAGCTCGTGCGTCTTGACCATCGTGCTGCGCGCTTGCTCGAGCGCCGCCATGTCGGGCCCGGGCATTGTGCCCGCCGGATAGACGATCGTCGGTTTGGCGGCGCGGCGCGAAGCGGCGTCTGCGGGTGCGATTTTGGGCGACATGCAAGGCTCATCCCTGTGACTGCAATCCATCCTATCGCCTCACCTCAGCCGCTCGCAACGCACCCCTCCATGATTCCGTCGAGCTCGGCTTTCGATAGCACCCCGAGCTCGGCGATGAAGACGATTCGTGCGCGCGGCACGCCTGGTGTCGGCGCATCGCCCGGCGCCAGCGTCGCCCGGCCGCCGGCGAACTGAAACACCATCGGGCGTCCGGGCTGCTCGATCGTCTCGAACAGGCCTTTCGCGCGCGCGAGCTTCGGCGCCAGCTTGCCGATCGCCTGCTGCAAGCGCGGCAGCGAGAGCGGCCGGTCGGAGGTCCAGCTCAGCGTCTCGAAGCGTTCTTCTGCCGGCCGTTTCGGCCCCGGCTCGCGCCGTGCCGGCGCGCGCTCGGTGCTCGCGGGAAACAACAATGCTGCGGGAATTTCACCATGCCGCGCGTCGACCACCACGGCAGGTGAGCGTAGCGCGCGGATAGCATTGCGTATCCGCTCCCCCGCCTCCTCGTCCGCCAGATCGAGCTTGCTCAACGCCACGATATCGGCGACGCGCAACTGCGATCGCATCAGCGCGTCGTCCAGGGCGGCCGGCGGCGTCGCCGCGTCCATCACGCAGAGCACGGTTTCCAGCGGCGCCTCGCGCAGGATCACGGGGTCCAGCAGATTGCGCACGATGTCGGCGGGATCGGCGACGCCGCTGGTTTCGATCACGATGTACTCCGGCTTCGGATCACGCCGCAGCAGCGTCGAGAGCGTGCGCAACAAATCGCCTTCGAGCGAACAGCAGATGCAGCCATTGGCAAGGCTGACCACGCCGTCGCTCGCGCCCGCGATCAGCTCCGCATCGATGTTGATCGCGCCGAAATCATTGACGATTGCGGCGATGCGCCGTCCGTCCGCGTTTGCCAGCAGATGGTTGACGACCGTCGTCTTGCCTGCCCCCAGAAAGCCCGTGACCAGGAGAATGGGGACCGGCATGGCTCAGCTCTCGACGACGGGCCGGCGGACGGGCTTACCGGGCCGCGCGGTCACATCCAGAATGCCGTCGCTGATCAGCGGCTGGCCGCTGACGACGAGATGGCGGACGCCTTCGGACGGACGGTTCATCGCCGTGAAGGTCGCGCGGTCCGAGAGCTTCTCATAGTCGAACACCACGATGTCGGCATCGGCGTCCTTCGCCAGCCGGCCCTTGGCCCGCAGCGCCGGCGTGCTCTGCGACAGGATCTGTGCAGGGATCAGCGCGCATTTGCGCACGCCTTCGAGCAGCGACACGGCCTTGCGCTCGCGCACCCATTCGCGAATGAATTTTGTGAAGCAGCCGGCCGAGCGCGGATGCGAGGTGGCGTCATCGGGCAGCGGCCAGGCATCACCGGTGTAGGTCTTGCCGTCGGACGTAGTCCACGGCATCGCATCGGATGCGATCGCACCGCCGGGATAGAGCACCGACATGTCGAGCAGGTCGCGATGATGCGCATTGTTCTCGGTATCGAGGATGTGCCAGAGCACCAGCGAGGACGGCTCCTCGGCTTGCGCCTTGAGCAGCTCCTCGCGGTCGTGGAAGCGATGGCCGTCGGTCACGCGCTGCACGGAGTCGTAGCCGGTGCCGTTGCGCTCGACGAACTCGGGATCGCTGAAGAAGGCGGCCGCCAGCACGGTCGAGCCGGTGCCGTAGGGGTAAGCCTCGACCGTGATCGGCAGGCCCTGGGCCTGCGCCTTCTCGATCAGCACGCGGCAGCGTTCGATGTCGGTCTTGCTGGACGAGTTGAAATGGCAGATGTGCATGTGCGCGCCGGTGGCACCGGCATAGCCGATCAGGCGGATATAGGCCTCCGCCGCGCTTTCAGGGTCGATGCGCGACATGTAGGCCACATGGGTGAAGGTCGGCACGTTCTGCTTCGCGGCGAGCTGGCACACCGCGGTCAGCTCCTGCACGCCGGCGCCCGGCGCATAGGCGTTCAGGATGCCAATGCCGATACCGCCCTCGTTCAGTCCGCGCGCGAGGCGTTCGAGGATGCCGGCGACCTCCGCATCGGTTGCGACGTTGTCCATCCAGCGGCGATCGCGCATGGCGTTGCCGAACGCTTCGAGCGAGCTCTCCGCGTTGGAGCCCGTCATCGCGCCGATGCGCGCAAACGCCCAGTTGGTGGCGGCGCCATAGTTCAGCACCCGGCCCTTCCGGGCCTGGCGCTCATACCAGGAGGCGACCGGCAGCACGCCGGCCTCGAGATCGAGCGTCGTCGTCACGCCGTCGAAGGCCTGCATGCGGTCGGCCGGGATCGACTGGCCATGGGCGTGCAAATCGATGAAGCCGGGCGCAACCACGAGCCCGGTCGCATCGATCACCCGCTCGGCGCCGCCGAGCGAGGAGCCGACGGCGGCGATCCTGCCGTCCACCACCGCCACGTCGCCGATGGCGTCCATTCCGCTCGCCGGATCCACCACCCGGCCGCCAGAGATCACCAAACCGCTCATATCGTCACTCCCGAAAGCAGAATGCCAGAACCTCCGAAGGCCCGGCAGCAGCTTCGGAGGCAGGTTCGGTCACATAGAGGCAGATTCTGGCAACAACGACCACCTCCGAGGATGCCGATGCATCATGCTTGCATGGGAGGTCCGGACGCGCGTTCTCGTCCTCGCGGCATGTTTTGCCCGAGCTATGCGCTCCTCTTCACACCCTCGTCCTGACGGAAAAGGGCGCAGGGAAGACCGGGCGCCGGCTGGCACCCATAAAACCCCCATGCGAAAATGATGCACACGCAATGCACAGGGGAGACACAGGGCAACCGAAACTCGGCCTTCCCTGCGCGATGGTTGACGGCTTATGCGCGCTCTCCCCGGAGACGAATTCCTTTTGCCTCCGTCGCGATCGCGAAATTCACGACCATCGCGCCGGTTGACGCGATGACGCCTTCGCAAACGCTTGACCGTAGCGACGACGGCCAGGACCACACGGTTTCGCCGTACGCAGGCATCCTGCTTCGCCAGGAGGCTTCGCAGGATACGGTCCTGCTCTGCCAACAACTCCGCAAGTATGGGCGCCGTTCGTCGACGCGGTTCGCGCCATGCTCACGAGGTTCATCTCGCCCTGCACGCTCGATTCCGCCTTGACGCCGCCCGCGTCCACCGCAACCCAGCCCGCGTTTCGTGACGACGTACGACCGCCCCTTTTGTGGGCTGGGATGGCCGACACATACGACATTTCCGAATTTCGGTAAAGTGGAATATTTTTGGTGTTGCGGCTTGACAGCGGATTTGCTGTTTCGTCCGACTGCACGCTGGTGCGGCCGAACCGGATCAAGCTGCAGGCCTTTCGGGAGCCTCCCCGCTGAGTTCCCGGCTCTTGCGCCACTGAGCCGGCGTGACGCCCATGTGGCTCTTGAAGGCGCGCTGGAACGCCGCTTCGGATTGATACCCGACAGTTTCCGCCACGCCGCCCGTCGACAGCGACGACTTCCGCAGTTCGTTCGCGGCGAGCGCCATCCGGATATCGGTCAGGAGATCAGCGGCTGAGCGCCCGAGCTTCTCCTGGAATTGCCGCGCGAGCGTGGCGCGCGACATGCCGCACAGACGCGCCAACTCGGGCAGCGACCATGCGCGCGCCGGCTCCTTGAACAGGGCGGCTACCGCCGGCGCGAGACGCGGATGACCGGCTAATGCGAGCAGACCGCGTGGCGCGTCGTCCGTCAGGCTGGCGAGCCGCAGCACCAGCGCGAACATCGCGCTCGACAGTGCGTTCAACATCGCACGTCCACCGAGGCGATCGCCTGCGGACTCGCTGCGCATCAAGGCGACGAGACCGGCGAGTTGCCCCGCCGTGTCTCTGTCGCCAGCATCAGAGCCGGCATGCACGACGAGGCGCGGTGGCAGATAGCTACGTAGCAGGCGGTCATGCGGCGGCGCGATGGCAAAGTGTCCGCACAACAGATCGAGCCGTTCCTCCGAGCCGGGATTTTCGCTGATCGTGAAATTGAGAGATGCGCGATTGCGCGCCGGCAGCGGCACGGCCCCGCTGCCATCGTGCATGACGTGTCGGGGATTGCCCGGAAGCAGCAGGATGTCGCCGGGCTTAAGCTTGAGCGGCCGGCCCCCCGCCGGATCGTCCAGCATCGCCGAACCGGCAAGCACGGCGTGATACGGAATTTCGTTCGGCTCGCCCGGCCCCTGGTCGATGCGCCACGGCGCGCCGTAGGCGCAGCGCAGGTCGAGCCGTCCGCGCACGGGCATCATCTCGAACAGCCGGCTCAGCCAATCCATGCGGTCTCCTAAGACCATCTCATCTCGAGACGTTTGAGCATATAATCGAGATTTATTGACATTCAAAGTATCAGTTCGCGACCCTATTGTCACTCCGCAATCGTTCACCAACCCGAACCAAGGAGTGGCACCATGTCCCGTCTTTCCGTTCCCCGTATCGACTCCGCAACCGGCGCGACCGCTGAAATCTATGCTCAGATCAAGAAGGCGATCGGTAGCGTGCCCAACACCTTTGCCGCGATCGGCGCCCATGGGCCGGACGCGCTCAAGGCCATCCTGCTTGCCGACAGCGTGCTCGCGTCGGGCACGCTCGCGAAGCGCGACCAGGAAACCATCAAGCTTGCCATCTCCGAGGTCGCCGGCTGCGACTACTGCGTCGCCGCGCACAGCCTGCTTGGAAAACTCGCGGGCCTGAAGCCCGACGAGTTGAAGAAGATCCGCGAGCGCCGGGCGACCGGCGATGACAAGCGCGATGCGCTGATCCGCTTCGTCCGCAAGCTCGCGCAATCCAGTGGCACTGTCAGCGACGCGGATTTCGCCGCGATCAAGGCTGCCGGCTACACCGACGCGCAACTCGTCGAGATCAGCCTTGCCTTCGCGACCACCGTCTTCACCAACGTGTTCAACCGCATCAACGACACCGAGATCGACTTTCCCGCGCTCGCCTGAAGCGACTGCGCCAGTCAGATCTTGAATGAAAGGATCACGACAATGACCGCGATAACCAGCAACATGCAAAATCCGTTTGTCCGCGCACTGCAAAAGTCCGGCCTGCTTGCGAAGGATCTCGACTACCACGTCGTTCGAGCGTCGATGGTGATCATGTTTCTCTTCTTCGGTTACCAGAAGTGGTTCCCGTATGAATTCGAGCGACTGGTCCCGTTCATCAGCAACGGACCGCTAATCTGGTGGCTCTATCCCGTCTTCGGTCACGCGGGCGCCAGCTATTTCCTTGGCGCTTCGGAGTGGACGTTTGGGACGCTGTTGCTCGCCGGCTTCTGGAACACGCGGCTCGGTGTCCTCGGCGCCCTCGGCTCGACCGGTACCTTCATCGCGACGGTCACGATCATTCCGTTCATGCCGGATGGCTGGGACGTCGCTGCGGGAGGATTCCCCGCGATGACCGGCAACGTCCCCTTCCTGATGAAGGACGTCGTCCTGCTGGCGGTATCGTTCTATCTGCTGAGGCGGGATGTGGTTCGGCTGATCCGGCAATAGGATTTGGGATCTATCATTCGGTGGCGGCGGTCCGTTCGCTCGGCGGGCCTGCCGTCACGGTAGACACTGCGCCGCAGCTCGGCAAACGAGACCGTTTGAGAGCGGCGAGGGAAACCCCATTCGATCTCCCTATGGACACTCCCCGTGTACACCAACGGTCCCGATTAATCGGAACATTCTCACTCCGCGAATCGGTGAAGAGCGCTTACCATGCGGAGCAACATTCCGACCCTGGAGGAGTTCCATGGCCTTGCTCCACACTCAACGGCAATTGACGCTGCCCTGGGGCGGCGAATGTCGCTCGACACGCGATGATCTTCTCGCCCGGTATCTTCACCTGCGGGAAATCTCGAAACGCCTTCATGACGAGGTGCTCAAGTCGATATCTGATGACACGCTGCTGGATCGTGCACGTCGCCTGGAATTGGCGCAAGGGAGGACATTGGCTCTCGAAGACCCGGACGAGGTGTATTATATCTATGACTTGGCGATCTACACCGCACCGGCCGATCGTTCTCGCGCGATCGATCGCTATGCGAAATCGGCCAGGTTCGAAGCGCAGTCTGACGAGCGGCGAATGCTGGAGGCGATGCGCGCCTCGCAATTCGCGATACTCATGGTCGAGCGACGTCACGACACGGTAGGCCTGATCGCAACCGATATCCTTCGGAATTCCAAGGTATGGCTGATCGACGTCGGGCTCGAGCATTCGATGGACAGCGGACAATTATTCGCGACCCGGTTGCTCACCGTCGAGACGTTCTCGATGACCGCCGGCGTCAACGTGCCGTTCGAGATCGATATGCTCGAACCGATCTGCATGATGCTGCCGCGGCGCGTGGCCGACAGCAAGCTGAGCCAGGTCGCCGACGACAGACGTTTTGCGGAAGCCGTATACAAGGTGGGGCTGGCCGACGGCGTCATGGATCGCCTGGCCTACGTCGAGCCCAGCTGAGCTGGTTGATTCATTCAATGCCCTCTAGTCGAAGAACTCGCTAATCTGAGGCTCTCGGTTCACCCGGCGGAGCGACATTGCGGGGTCGCTCGGGCAGGATGTGTGAAGGCGTGCTCCATGGTCAATCCTCAGAGAAGTGTCGGACGAAACGACCCCTGCCCCTGCGGCAGCGGCATGAAATTCAAGAAGTGCTGCCTCAATTCACAACGCCTGGACGAGCCGTCGTCCGGATTGCAGCGAGCTGATCCGCAAGCGCGCGACGTTTCCCGAACAGCGATCGAGCAAGAGAAAGGCGCGACCTGGCGATATGATCCATTCGTGGAGCCACGCCCGGATCGGTGGCTTGCGCTGGAAGAAGAAGAGCGGGTCGATCTCGTATTGGCGTATCATCGACATGCTGGCATCCGCCTCCCGCGGGAGAAATTGCACGCTGTCATTCACGCCGTTGTCGAGAGCCAGATTGCGGATGCCGAGCTGCCGGTGCGAGGAACCGCGCAGCGATTGATGTCCGAAGGGCTCGATCGTCACGAAGCCATACATGCGATCGGCTCTGTGCTTGCCGGACACATCAACGATCTGATGCGCGGCATCAAATCGGACGGCGACGACCTGGACACCACGTCCGGCCACGATCCGAATGAGGGCTATTTCGCTGAGCTCGAAGCTTTGACCGCAGAAGGGTGGCGCCGGTCGGCCTGATCGGCGCGTCAACGCCTCGAAATGGCGCGCCCTCGAGGAATCGACTTCGGTCCCAACCTTCAGGGGACGAGGTGAACAACGTGCAGCTCCCCAGGTTCTCCGCGCAGTCAAGAGCTCCGGGCCAAGGCCCGGAGGTCGCGGGTCGTCGCGACGAGGGAAAAATTGTCGCCCGGTTGTGAGGCGACAACCAACTACTGCGCCAATCTCCGCTCGGCGACGATCCGTACAGGCGGAAACGCAACGCAATCCACCACGTCGAACATCACTTCGATGCTGCGATCGAACGCCTGAGCAAAGGCAATCGCATCGTTGCGCCGTTCGTCGGCGATATGCATGCCGAGCGTGCAGTGCGGGGTCCATGTTCCCGGCCGGTAATGCGGACGGCAATGCGCCGGGTCGATTGCGGCGCTGATGGAGCTGTGGATGCGGGTTAGCGCCGCATTGGAGATCGGCTCCGCCCAGAGAACGAACGGCGAGCCTTCGAACCAACGAAGTCGTTTGAACTCGATGCGCAACTGCGCCTCGTCGGCGACAGCGGCCCGCATCGCGCCCCATGCGGTTTTCTCGTCGATCTCAGGCGCATCGTAGATCGCAAATGTAAGATGCGGCCGGTAGCCGAGCGCACGCATCGACGGCTCGGCTTCGAACGCAGCGACGTGATCCCACAGCCGCTCGATCTCCCCGGCTGAACCGTTGTCGGCTCGGATGTTGATCGCTAACGCCACCGGCTTACCCGACGGGCGAAGCGGGGACGCAGAGTGCTGCCGGCCATCAGCCGCCTCCGGCCGCGGGAGTTGGTCGGGCCGCATCCGCTGCGGCCTGGGGCTCGACCAGCAGCCCCTGTCGTTCGTAGCGGCGGCGGGTCTTGCTGAAGCGTACGACGACGGCATATCGGGTGCTCCTCGCCTTGGCGCGCCGCGTCAGCAGAGCCTCGCCCGCGGGAAGAAATTCGAGATCGTCGAGGCCAGCGCAGCGCAAGCATGCCGGGCCGGGAGTCTCCATCATCAGGAGATCGCCGGTGCCGCCGCACCGATGGCATGTCCAGTCCGCTTTCAACGGTTGAACAACGACCAGCTCCGGGGCACGGCTCACCTTTTCCGCCAGGCGCTCGCGCTTCTTCTCGGAAAGCTCCGGCGACACCCAATGTGTGCGGTACGACTCCTCGAGAGCCGGATCACCGCTGCGGCTGAATCGGAGCGGTTGGCGACGCGGCGTACGCGCGACATATTCCGTCGGGTTTGCGAGCAGTCCCTGCGCGGTCGCCCAAGACCGGAACAGCCGCATGGCTTCCGAGACGCGCGCCGGATCGGTCGGGATAGCCTCCTCAAGGCAGTCGACCTGGCCACGGCGCCAACGCTCCGCCGCTCCAGGGTCAAGCCATCCGATCCCGACGAGAATATCGATGGCACTTGCAAAGTGCCGGGCGGCAAGCGAGGCCTCAGCCGACCTGACGACGCGATCAGCAAGGGGAACCTTATTCTTCCGGCTCATGGTGACTCAACCAAATCCGCTGCAAACCACGACCAGCCCGCCATTCCGGGAAAAACGAGCTACGAAAGCCTGCCACACGCCATCTTGCCGGGATTCAAAGGCTGATGATCGGGAGTTTCAAGTGGAAATTTTCCGAGCCGCTCGTATTCGGTCAGCCACTACGAAGGATCGGTTTCGAACCCATGCAACCTGCCGTGAAGCTGCTCCGCCGTCTTCTCGCCCCCATTGTCATTCAGTGAGCTAGGCGGGGTGGCGCTACGGTGGGCAAAGTTCCAAAGGTTCCGTGTGATCGTCCGACGTATTCTGCAACGCGATTCCTGTCATTCCATTTCGCGCCGCGCGCTCCTCGGCGGAATTTTGTCGGCGGGAAGTGCCCTCGCGCTCGGCGGATGCGCCGGCCTGAGTGCGGCCGGCGCGCGCTTCGACGCGTCGTCCCTCTCGGCTGACCCCACATTGCTTGTCACCACCACGCGCAAGCCCGTGAACGGCGGTCGCACGAAACCCTGGTTCGGGCCGGAGCGCGCCACGACCATGACAGTCGCGCGGGCGAAGCTGGTGGCGCCGGACGAGGGCCGTCTTTCTCTCGCGTCGGTTGGAATTGGCGATTGGCGCCTTGACCGGGTCGAACCGGTGTCGGCCGACGTTGGCGATCTCGTTGCGCAGGCCGGCGGAGGAGACGTGCTGATCTATGTGCACGGCTTCAAGCAGACATTCGAGACGGCGGTGCTCGATGGCGCCCATCTCTCCGATGGGATCAAGTTTCGCGGCCGGACCATGGTGTTCTCCTGGCCCTCCAAAGCAGGACTATTCGACTACGCCTACGACCGCGACAGCGCGATGTGGTCCCGCGACGATTTCGAACGCGTGCTCTCTGCGCTGGTGTCGGCGCCAGGCGGCGGCCGCGTGCACATCGTTGCGCACAGCATGGGAACCATGCTGACGCTCGAAAGCCTGCGTCAGCTCTATGCGCGATACGGCGACACAGTCACGGGCAAGATCGGCGCGGTCGTGTTTGCCGCGCCTGATATCGACATGGATGTGTTCTCGTCGGCGATCCAGCGCATCGGTCCGCTTGCCGGAAAGATTACCGTGATCGCCGCGACGAACGATCGCGCGCTGGCACTGTCGGGACAGATCGCAGGTGGTATGACCAGGGTCGGCGCCGCCGAGAAGGCCGCCATCGCGCGGCTCGGTGTGCGCGTGGTCGATGCCTCGCAGGAAGGCTGGGGCATCATCAACCACGATCTGTTTCTGTCCAATGCGGAAGTGCAGCGGGTGATCCGCCGCTCGATCGACGGCACGACCGCGTAAGAGAGCGCCTGGACGGCGAAAGCTCGTGGGCACGCTGGTTGCGGCTACAAGCGGAAAAACGGCCGGGTTTCGGAATGCCCGGTCTCGTACGCAAATGGCGCGCCATTCAGAATAAAACTACGAACTCTTATGTAATTGAAATCGCTACATAACCTCGACGAAAACCCCGCATGCGATGCTCGCATGTGCTCAAAGGACAGCAGCCAGAGCCCGTCAACGAATTGCGGCTTGCCGATGAAAGACCTATGTTGGATTCATAGTCAGGCAGCCGCCCATCGCGTGGTGAGAGTCTGCTGGGATGACCCTCACGGTGGATGGTTTGCATTCCGCATCGGAGGTGATGTCATGGCCATTGCTCCCACGCTCCAGAAATACCTAGCCGCTGAAAACATCCAATACGAGGTGATACCGCACGAGCTCAGCATGACGTCCGCTCGGACGGCCGAAGCATGCCATATCTCGGGCGACCGCCTCGCCAAGGGCATCGTATTGCGGCGCGACGGCGGATACATGCTGGCCATCTTGCCCGCATCGCATCATCTCCGCCTGTCGGACTTGAGGACAAGTCTCGGCGACAATCTCCACATGGCCGATGAGACCGAGATCAATCGGCTGTTCAGCGACTGTGCACACGGTGCGGTTCCTGCCGTCGGCAAATGCTACGGATTGGATATCATCGTCGACGACAGCATCGAGGCACAGCCGGACATCTATATCGAAGCCGGCGATCACGAGACGCTGCTTCATATGGGTCATGCGCAGTTCGCGCGCCTGACGGCCAATGCGCCGCACGGGCGGTTCAGCGCGCACGATTGAGCATTTCGCACACTGCCTGTTACGGTCGTACAATTCGGAAGATGGGGTTGGGGGCGCCGCTGCATTGCTTCAATGCACCTGAAACCCACGAACGGAGGTTCGCCATGAAAGTCAAGGACGTGATGCACAAGGGTGTCGACTGGGTCAGCCCCAACACCCCAATCACCGAGCTCGCCAAGTTGATGCGGACGCATGACATCGGCTGCATTCCGATTGGCGAGGACGACAAGCTGGTCGGGATGGTGACCGACCGCGATATCGTCTGCAAAGGGCTCGCGAGCCACAGCTTCGACGCCGGCCGCGCGACGGCGCGCGACGTGATGACCGAGGGCATCCATTGCTGCCGGGAGGACGATGACCTCGCAAAGGCGATGCATCATATGGAGAAGCTACAGGTCCGCAGGCTGCCGGTGATCAACAAGAGCAAGCGGATGGTCGGCATCATCAGTCTGGGTGACGTCGGCCATTCCGCGGCAGGTGATTTGCTGAGCGAGACCGTCAGGAGCGTTTCGGCGCACCACTGAAATACGGCCAGGGCTCCGCTCGCGATCGCCGCTCGGTCAGGCGTCGAGCTGGGCTGGAGCCATGCCTTCAAGGAGCTAGGCCTTCAAGGAGCTATGCCTTCAACATGCAACCATCGCGCGGCACAAAGGCGCCGGCGCGAAGCGCTTTCCATTACGCCGGCTTGAACGCAAGGCGATGTGGGTGGACGTCGATCTGGAATATCGCGGATTTGGCGCTCCCTAGGGGAATTGAACCCCTGTTTCAGCCTTGAGAGGGCCGCGTCCTAACCGCTAGACGAAGGGAGCGTGAGGGCTAGCCAATAACCTCGAAATTTGTCCGCCGCAAGGACCCGAACGGGCCTTTTACGGCTCATTGGCAAATTTCAGCTTTCCGGCCGGCTTGAGCGTGTGGGCATCGAAGGTGCGGATCTCGATGACCCCACCGATATCCAGCGTGACCACGAGACGGTCGCCGGCGACCCCGGTGGAAACGATCTTGGCGCCCTTCGGCAGGGTGGCGGCGATGTCGCTCACGGGATCAGTCGCCCTTCCCTCCGACTTGAAAAGGCGGTAGCCCACCGCGATCAGGACGGCGCAGATGGCCAGCGCCGAGGTCAGCCCCGCGATCAGCATCATCCGCCGCACCCGTGCAAACAGCGCGGCCTGCTCAGGGGTCGGTTCGGGAACAGCGGTATCAGACGTCGTCATGGATAGCTCAGGCTCTGCGCAAAGGTTGGAGGTCACGGTCGAAGGCGACGAGGGCTCGGCCCGGCTCGACCGCGTGCTGGCGGCGCGCCTTCCCGACCTGTCGCGATCAAGGCTCAAAACCCTGATTCTGGCGGGTGCCGTGAGCTTGAAGGCCACCGCGGTCCGCGACCCCGCTTATCACGTCGCATCCGGCGATACGATCATAATCGACGTGCCGGAGGCGGCCCCACCGGAGCCCAAGGGCGAGGATATCGCCCTCGATATCGTGTTCGAGGACGACGACATCATCGTCATCAACAAGCCTAGGGGGTTGGTGGTGCACCCCGCGGCCGGGCACGAGACCGGCACTCTGGTGAACGCGCTGATCGCCCATTGCGGCACCTCGCTGTCGGGGATCGGCGGAGTGCGCCGGCCCGGCATCGTGCACCGGCTCGACAAGGACACGACCGGACTGATGGTGATCGCCAAGAACGACCTGGCGCACGCCTCGCTCACCGCCCAATTCGCCGACCATGGCCGCACCGGGCCGATGCGGCGCGGCTACATGGCGTTCGCCTGGGGGCTGCCCGGCCGCCATCGCGGTACCGTCGACGCGCCAATTGACCGCCACCCGTATGCGCGGGAGAAGATGGCGGTGCGCCAGGGCGGCCGCGAGGCGGTGACGCATTGGGAGCTGCTCGAGAGTTTTACAGGGCGCGACGGCAAGCCGATCGCGGGGCTGCTGGCCTGCGAGCTCGAGACCGGACGTACTCACCAGATCCGCGTCCACCTCGCTCATATCGGCCACCCCCTGATGGGCGACGCGGTCTATGGCCCGCATTTCAAGACCAAGGCGAACCAGCTCGGACCGGAGTCGCAAGGCGCTTTGACGGCGCTTGGCCGTCAGGCCCTGCATGCTTATTTGCTGGTACTTGAGCACCCCCGAACCGGAGAACTTCTTCACTGGGAGGCCGGCCTGCCGGAGGATTTGCTTCTCCTGGAGCGCGCTTTAAAAGCGGCGCTATGACGCAGGGGTTTTGAGAAAACCGTTACCTTACAAAAAGTTATAGCTGCCACACGGGGACGTGACGTCAGCAATCCTTCCCTTTTTGACCCCCGATAGGGTATATTGCGCCTGCGTTGGAAATGACCAACGTGGAACATCGCAGCTACGACCGGCTTTAACCAAGCGGTCGTCTGCCTGGCCCGCCGCTATCGGGGGCCTGAACCTCTGGAGGGCTTCACAATGGCCCGTACCGCTGCTTTGCCGGTCCTCAATGGAGAATCCGGCCTCTCTCGCTACCTCGCCGAGATCCGCAAGTTCCCGATGCTGGAACCCCAGCAGGAATACATGCTCGCCAAACGTTGGCGCGAGCATGACGATCGCGACGCGGCGCACCAACTCGTGACCAGCCATCTCCGGCTCGTCGCCAAGATCGCCATGGGCTATCGCGGCTACGGCTTGCCGATCTCCGAGGTCGTCTCGGAAGGCAACGTCGGCCTGATGCAGGCGGTCAAGCGCTTCGAGCCCGAGAAGGGCTTCCGTCTCGCCACCTATGCGATGTGGTGGATCAAGGCGTCGATTCAAGAGTACATCCTGCGTTCCTGGTCGCTCGTGAAGATGGGCACCACCGCGAACCAGAAGAAGCTGTTCTTCAACCTGCGCAAGGCGAAGAGCAAGATCAACGCGCTGGACGAAGGCGATCTCCGCCCCGACCAAGTGAAGATCATTGCCAAGCGCCTCGGCGTCACCGATCAGGACGTGATCGACATGAACCGCCGCCTCGGTGGCGACGCGTCGCTCAACGCTCCGATCCGCGACGACGGCGAAGCCGGCGAATGGCAGGACTGGCTGGTCGACAATACGCCCAACCAGGAAGCCATGCTGGCCGAGCACGAGGAGTATGATCACCGCCGTGACGCGCTGAACGGCGCCATGGGCGTGCTCAACCCGCGCGAACGCCGCATCTTCGAGGCCCGTCGCCTCGCCGATGAGCCGATGACGCTGGAAGACCTTGCCGCCGAGTTCGGCGTGTCGCGCGAGCGCGTCCGCCAGATCGAGGTCCGCGCCTTCGAGAAGGTGCAGTCCGCGGTCAAGGGCACGATCGCAAGGGCCGAACAGGCCGCGCTGGAAGCCGCGCACTAAGCGCAGGCTTCCGCGGCCCACGAATTGGCGGATCGAGAAGACGAAAAGCCGGCGGCAACGCCGGCTTTTCTATTGTGTGTGAGCTGCAGCATGTTCGCGGGAGGCGCCGGCGGGGCATATTGAACGCACGCGACGGGTCAGACGACCAATATGACCGGGCCACATCCAGAGAACGGGCACACATCGTGTCGATCATCCTGCAATCCACCGTCGGCGGCTTCTCCGCCCAGTTCATGCGCAAGCTGCCGCTGGTCGAACAGGCCATGCGCGACCACGGGCTCGATCCATCGGAATTCGTGATCTCCAAGGACTATGCCTCGACCGCGACGATCCCGATCATCGGGCCGTTCTTCTTTAACTACAGCGTGTATTTCGGCGAGGAGACATTCACCGTCACTGAGCCGAATGACATGGTGTTCCTCGACTACTTCCTCAAGCGCGTGCTGGCCGCAGACGGGCCGCCGGAATTGCCGGAGCAGCCGGGACTGATCCGGCGCTTGTTCGGCTGGATGACGCAGCCGGTGTAGTCTCGACCGTCACTCCCCCCACGTCCGCGCCAGCGTCGCGAGCCAGCAACCTTCGCAATAGCGCGCGTCCTTGAAGTCGATCCAGTTGTGGGCATAGACGTGGTCGAGCGGGATGCCGTAACGCGCGCGCAGGACCTGGACCAGGATCTTCCAGGCAGCGACCTGCGCCGCCGTCGGACCGATCGTGACATCGGGATAATTGCCGGCGAACTCGACGCCGATCGAATTGTCGCGAACGACCTGATGATAGGTGGCCGTGTTATCGACGTACTTGTTGTCGTTGCGATTGGCGCCGTCGGTGTGGGTCGGCACCAGATTGTCCGCGACCGACCAGTATACCGTGCCGTCGGTCTCGACCCAGACCATCACGCCGCGCCGGGTGGGATTCTTCGACTGCGCCTCGGCGCCGCCGTGCGCTGACCCGGTTGGCCCTTCGGTCTGGTGCACGATGATGTTGCGCCAGGCATGAGCATCACGGACATCGCCCCATGGCGCGAGCCAGACGATCTTCAGACCAGGAATGTCGGGCGTGCCGGAGCTGCGCGCGAGCTTTGTGAGCTCGGCGTCCATTGCGGCGGCGGGAGCGATCAGAAGAGCGGCGAGAATAGCCGCGACAAGGCGGGACAGCATATCGGGATCCAACAACGGACCCGAGCCTAGCAGGGTTCAAGCGAATTTGCGCGCGGCTTCGACCGGCTCGGGCGAGAGCGGCGGCGCCGGATCAAAGACCGCAAAGTCGTTCTTGCCGTTCTTCTTGGCGGCATAGAGGGCGTGATCGGCATGGGCGATCAGCCGGTCCGGGAATTGGCCGATGCCGCGATCCCATTCCGCAACGCCGATCGAGATCGCGATCGGGATGTCGTTGCCGGAGCAGGCGGCGGCATCCTGGCGGCAGATCTCGAGCACGCGGCGGGCGATCAGCGCGCCTTCGCGCAAGGAGGAGGACGGCAGAACGACGCAGAACTCGTCGCCGCCGGTGCGGGCCAGCATGTCGCCAGGCCTCAAGCGCGTCTGCGCCATCAGGGTGAAGTGCTGGAGGCAGGCATCGCCCGCGGCATGGCCATGGGTATCGTTGATGGTCTTGAAGCCGTCGAGATCGATCACCAGCAGCGAGAACGGCTCGCCGCTGCGCTCCGAGCGGGCGCATTCTTCCGACAGCCGCTGCAACAGATGGCGGCGGTTGGCTACCCCCGTGAGATCGTCGAGCAGCGCGAGGTCGGCAACCTCGTTGCGCAAGCGGTCCATCGCCATCAGCAGGAAGCCGAAATTGAGCGTCATCGACAGGAACATGAGCCCCAGCACCATGACGGCATGAGACTGGCTGCCGGCGATCGACGAGAAGTCGCCGCCAAGCAGATTGCCGGCCGTGCGCGCCACGAAGATCGCGATCATGGTGATGATCACGATGCCGGACAGCCGGGCCCCCGGGCTGGCGCGGCCTTCCGGCGGCGACAGCAGCAGATTGAGCGTCAGCAACAGCGGCAGTGCCTGACCGATCGTGTAGCAGAGCATGCGCAGCGGCATGTGGTCGAAGACGAACCTGAAGAACACGACGCCGCAGATGCTCAAGACACCGGTCGCGGCCATGACGCGCCAGGACACCGGCCGATCGTAGAAGCGCTGGATGCCCATCGCGGCGAAGCAGGTCGCCGCGATGATGCCGACGCCCCCGATCAGAAGCGGCAGAGGAGACATCACGAACAGGCGGACCAGCGCCGTCGACGCCCCCGCCGCGCCGACGAAGGCCGATGCCATCCAGAACCGCGCGGCCTCGAATTTGGGATAGGAGCGGATCACGTAGGCCCAGATCAGGCCCAGCGCCAGGAAGTTGACGACGAACACCGTCCAGAGTGTCGGCACGTTCAGCATGACGCCCGCAGCACGCGCAGCGTCCCGCCCCCTGTCTCTGGCAGAAGTTCGTCCATGACCCGTCCCCGTGTTCTTGCGGAGGATCATGCGCGGGTGCACTTAACGGAACCTCACTGCGATCGTCGAAAGCGCGCCCTTGGTTTTGGATTCATGAACGCCGCGTCTCGATTATCAGATCGTTAGGTACGTCACCGGCGCATCGCGCGATCAGTCGATCGCGCTTCGCGAAGCGGATTCGCGGACCAAAATCACCCAAAAATGCATCTGAGCTGTGGATAACGGGATGACACGGATATGACAGCGCGAGGCAGCGCCCCGCGAATCTGCTGAGCTTGTCGTCGAGGATGTTGCGAGGCTGGCCCTCCGCCGAGCGTTCCTCGTGTCGCGTTTCACCATTAACCCTTAAGAGGATCCTATGGCTAAGAAAGCGAAGAAGGCGAAGAAGGCGACGAAGAAAAAGGCCAAGAAGGCGAAGAAGAAGTAACGCAGCTTCTTTTGATTTCGCCCGGGTGGAGCCTCGCTCCGCCCGGGCTCCGGGTGAGGCTGAAGGTAGCGGGCGCGAGGCCCGCTTTTTTATTGGCTACCGCTCGGCGAATGCGAGCTTGGCGCCCAACAGGGCAAAGCCAGCCGCAAAGGAGCGGCGCAGCCAGGCCATCACACCTGGACGGGAGATGACGCGCTCGCGCACCGACGCCGCGCAGAAGCCGTAGACGACGAACACCGCAAAGGTCATCGCCATGAAGGCGCCGCTCAATTCCAGCATCCGCGCCAGCACGGAAGCCTCATCCGCCGCAATGAATTGCGGCAGGAAGGCGAGGAAGAAGATCGAGAGCTTTGGGTTGAGGATGTTGATCAGGAAGCCGGTGACGATAACCTGGCCGCTGGAGCGCGCCTTGATCTCGCCGTCGACTGCCAGCGCACCGGTTTCGCGCAGCGCCTGCCAGGACATATAGAGCAGATAGGCCACGCCGCACCATTTCAGGGCGGCAAAGGCGAGCGCGCTGGTGTGCAGCAAGGCGGCGAGGCCAAGCATCGCCGCAATCATGTGCGGCACGATCCCCAGCGTGCAACCGAAGGCCGCCGCGACGCTGGCGCGCGAGCCGTGCGTGAGTGCGGCTGCCAGCGTGTAGAGCACGCCGGTGCCTGGCGAGGCGACAACGATGAGCGAGGTGAGCAGGAAGGACCAGGACATACCTCGTCCCTACCACCCCTGACGCTTGCCGAGAAGTCACGACCCGGTCAGCAGCGCCACCAGGCAGGAAGCCAAAGCGCGAATGCGTCTCAGTTCAGCTGGGCGATCTCGGCTTCGCGCAGGACGTCGAGCGGCGCCCATGGCTTGGCCCAGAACTTTGCGCCGTCAGGCAGGGGCTGCATCAGGGGGCGGCCCGAAGTGACGACGACGTCGAGCTTCGGATTGCGGTCCTTGGCGACGTGCGCGAGCTCAACGCCGTTCATGCGGCCGGCGAGCTGCACGTCGGTCAGCATCAGGCAGAGCGCACCGGCACTCTTGTCAAGCACAAGCTCGGCCGCTTCCGCGCTTTCGCATTGGATGACCTGGTACCCGCTCTCTTCGAGCAGGAGACAGAGCATCTCCCGCTGCATGGCGTCGTCCTCAACGATCAATGCGGTCGCTTGATATGGCTGGGCCTGTGCCATTTGGCTGCTCCATGCTCGCATCCGCTCTAACTAACCTGGGTTAAGAACGCGAGAGGCGATATGGTTCGGTTCCATACTGAAAATATGTACATTGAAGTTGCATCTGGGATTGCAGCGCTTCCGCCCGGGGACGCGCCGACCGCGCCACAAGCTCGTCATTGCGAGCGGAGCGAAGCAATCCAGACTGTCTCCGCGGAGGGATTCTGGATTGCTTCGCTGCGCTCGCAATGACGATGGTTAGCAGCGTGCCCGCCTACTGCCCCACCAACCGGTCCGCAAAATAGCCGATCGTCTTGCGGTAGATCACCGCCCTGTTCCACTCGCGCATCGCGTCGAAATTGGCCGAGCCTTCGTCATAGGGCTGACCCATCTTGAAGCCGCTCGTGTGCAGCAAGTTCGCGGTCGAGGCGAGCACGTCGGCGACGCTGTGGCGGAGGTCGACATGGCCGTCGCCGTCGAAATCGACGCCGTACTTGATGTAGGACGACGGCAGGAACTGGGTCTGGCCGATCTCGCCGGCATAGGCGCCGATGAGGTCGCGCAGCGGCAGGTCGCCGCGCTGCACGATCTTGAGGGCTGCGAGCAGCTCCCCCTGGAACAGCTCGGTGCGTCGGCAATCATGCGCGAGCGTTGCAAGCGTGCGGATCACCGGCAGCTTGCCCATGTCGCCCTTGCCGAAATCGCTCTCCAGCCCCCAGATCGCGACCAGGATCTGCCGGGGCACGCCGAACTGCTGCTCGATACGCGAGAGCAGCGCGGCATGACGCTGCAGCAACGCGCGGCCGCCATTGATGCGGCCAGGGCCGACGCGGGTCGAGACATACTGCTCGAAGCTCTTGTTGAAGGTGTAGCGCTGGCGCCGGTCGAAGGCGAGCACGGCACCATCCTGGGTGATGCCGCCAAACGCCGCGCTGGTCACGCCCGCCGAGACGCCGGCTCCTTGCGCTTCCGCCGTCATGCCGGCGACAAAGCTGTTGAAGTCGCCACCACAACGCGCGGCCTCGGCCGACCCGCCCGCCAGACAAACGATGGATGCGACGGCAAGAGCGTATCTCAACATGCGGGAAAATCCTTAGAAGCCATGCGCGGAAAGCGGCGGGCGATCATGCCCGGGAACTGGATTCGCGTCAAAGCGGACACGGACCCGATCATATCGGTGCCCGCGATCAACTGCGCCGAAACAAAAAACGAAAAACAACCCCATGCACAGTAGGAGCAGAGCGCCGATTGTCTACGATTTTTCCGAATCTGAGTTGACCCGTCGGGCAAAACAGGGGTATGGTGCCAGCATCGCAGACTCCAGACCTCGGCCCTTTCCCGCGCCGCGTCCGGAGAACGCAGTGCGATCCACCATCATGCCCGACAGCACGGACATCCCACTGCGCATGGTCGCAGGCCCCTGCAGCTCAATCCCGGCCACCGCGCGCGAGCTCGCTGCGTTGCGACAGCGCGGTGAGATGAACAAACTGCTTTGGGGATCCAAGCATCCGCTTTTCGAAACTGCAGGAACCCGTGATGCCATCAGCCGCGTATCCGGTGCGCTTGCTGCGACATCGACACCACAACGATTTATCATGACGATTTATCTTGCCATCGCAGGGCGCAAGTTCTAACCTTCTATCTCAGGTTGTTGCCCTGCCAGCCCCGGGCGACGCCGAAGACCAAAAATAAACGGCGGGCTTACCGGCCCGCCGTTTATTTGAGGGTCGGGGTCGCATCGGACCTTGCGGGACGCTTGGCGCCCCGGTCAGGCAAACAGATTGCCTCTGCGAAGATTGTCGTTGCGCAGAAAGCTGCCGGATTGACGCTGGCGGCCGTCAAAGTCATTTGACTGCGGCGCCCTGATCGACGAAAAGCCCGCCATGGCCAAAAAACCCGGAACCAATCCCAAAGGCGAATTCGCCTTTTTCAACGTCTTCTACGAAGACGGCTCCCAACGCTCCAACCGGCGCGTGCCTTCGGAGCTGCTCGGAGGCCTCGATGGCGATGAACCCGCCCGCGCCTTCATCATGGAGCAGGACCGCGAGATCGCCGAAAAATCCGGCCGCCCGCCGCTCGAGATCAAAAGCCTCGACCGGGTCGGCGCGAAGAAGAAGTAGGCTCCGCGCGCGAAACGCACGAAGCGACAGCGCAGACAAAAAACGGCGGGCTTTCGGCCCGCCGTTTTCGTTTGGATGGATGCCTCGATCAGTTATCCAAAAAGCTCCGCAGCTTCCGCGACCTTGACGGATGCTTCAGCTTCCGCAGCGCTTTCGCTTCGATCTGGCGGATACGTTCGCGGGTCACCGAGAACTGCTGGCCGACTTCTTCCAGCGTGTGGTCGGTGTTCATGCCGATGCCGAAGCGCATGCGCAGCACGCGCTCTTCGCGCGGGGTGAGCGAGGCGAGCACGCGCGTGGTGGTCTCGCGCAGGTTCGACTGGATCGCGGCGTCGATGGGGAGGATCGCGTTCTTGTCCTCGATGAAATCGCCGAGATGTGAATCCTCTTCGTCACCGACCGGCGTTTCGAGCGAGAGCGGCTCCTTGGCGATCTTGAGGACCTTGCGGACCTTCTCGAGCGGCATGCCGAGCTTTTCGGCGAGCTCTTCCGGGGTCGGCTCGCGGCCGATCTCGTTGAGCATCTGGCGGCTCGTGCGCACGATCTTGTTGATGGTCTCGATCATGTGCACGGGGATGCGGATGGTGCGCGCCTGGTCGGCGATCGAGCGGGTGATCGCCTGCCGGATCCACCATGTGGCGTAGGTCGAGAACTTGTAGCCGCGGCGGTATTCGAACTTGTCGACGGCCTTCATCAGGCCGATGTTGCCTTCCTGGATCAGGTCGAGGAATTGCAGGCCGCGGTTGGTGTACTTCTTGGCGATCGAGATCACGAGACGGAGGTTGGCTTCCACCATCTCCTTCTTGGCCTGGCGGGCTTCGCGCTCGCCCTTCTGCACGGAGTGCACGATCTTGCGGAACTCGACGATCTCGAGGCCGGTCAGCGCAGCAAGCTGATGCACCTCATGGCGGAGGTCCTTGATGCGGTCCTTCTCGTGATGGACGAAATTCTTCCAGCCCTTGGCCGAAAGCTTCGAGACGCGGTTGAGCCAGCGCGGATCGAGCTCCGAGCCGGTGTAGTTGCGCAGGAAGTCCTCGCGCGCGACGCCGTGGCTGTCGGCGAGGCGCATCAGGCGGCCCTCATGCGAGACGAGGCGCTTGTTGATGTCGTAGAGCTGCTCGACCAGTGAATCGATACGGGCCTGGTTCAGGCGCAGCGACTTCACCTCGACGATGATCTCGTCCTTCAGCTTCTTGTACTTGCGCTCCTGGTGCGGCGAGAGCGACTCGTTCTGGAGCTGGTTCTGGATGTCCTGCTCCTGAAGCTTGCGCAGCTTCTTGTAGCTGTCGGCGATCTTGTCGAAGATCTCGACCACCTTCGGCTTGAGCTCGGCCTCGATCGCCGCAAGCGACATCTGGTTCTCGAACTCGTCGTCCTCGTCCATGTCGGCTTCGGCGGCGGACTCCGCAGGATCCTTCTCGGCCTCGCCGGCATTGCCGCCGGCTGGCGCGGCGCGGAACGGGGTCGGCGCCGGGGGAGCGGCGGGCGGCGCGACATGCGCGGGCGCACCCACGGCAGCGACGGGCTGGTCACCTTCGGCCGGCGCTTCGCCGTTGGGACCGGCGATCATCGCAGTGTTCATGCCGGCCTTGGCATCGGGCCCGGCATAGGTCGCTTCAAGATCGATGATGTCGCGAAGGAAGATCTTTCCTTCGTTGAGCTCGTCGCGCCAGATGATGATGGCCTGGAAGGTCAGCGGGCTTTCGCAGAGGCCCGCGATCATCGCCTCGCGGCCGGCCTCGATGCGCTTGGCGATCGCGATTTCGCCTTCGCGGGAGAGCAGCTCGACGGTGCCCATCTCGCGCAGATACATGCGCACGGGGTCGTCGGTGCGTTCGCCCGGCTCGCTCTTCTTGACCTCGGTGACGGCCTTCTGCGTGACCTCGACGAGTTCGTTGTCGGTCTCGTCCTCGCCGCCCTCGTCCTTTTCTTCCTCGCCTTCGCTGTCGTCGGCTTCGGTGACGTTGATGCCCATGTCCGAGAGCATGGACATGATGTCCTCGATCTGCTCGGGCGAGGTCTGGTCGGACGGCAAAACTTCATTGAGCTGATCGAAGGTCACGAAGCCGCGCTTCTTGGCCTGCTTG
Source organism: Bradyrhizobium sp. S3.3.6 (assembly GCF_040546905.1). Taxonomy (NCBI): domain Bacteria; kingdom Pseudomonadati; phylum Pseudomonadota; class Alphaproteobacteria; order Hyphomicrobiales; family Nitrobacteraceae; genus Bradyrhizobium; species Bradyrhizobium sp. S3.3.6. The sequence goes on from NZ_JBEPOT010000001.1 coordinate 554,047, forward strand.
ATCATCTTCTTCACTGCCGCGTCGGACAGATCGAGCAACGGAGACGGCGCGTCCTGGGAGTCCTTCTCCGGCGCGTCCGCTGCCTTATCGTCCTTTTCCTTGTCCTTCGCCTGCAGCGTCTTTGCCTTGGTGGCCATCCATTGCTCCTAAACGCGTTTCATGCAGGCGTGCGCGCGCCCGCGTGAAATCACTTGAACCTGTTGCTCGACGCTCTCGCTTCGCCAGATCTCGACACGGAAAGGGCGGCGCGCACATTTCTCGCCACCCCGACCTTTCTCTCGCCGGATTTGCCTAACGCTTCGTGAGCCTCTTTGTCGCAGCGGATGCAGGTGAAGTGCCAACAGCTATTGCGCGGATTCATTCCTGACGCGTCTGTTCTGCCTGCGGCCGCCTGGGGGCCAAAGTGCTACAAGACCGTTAAGCCTCGATTAACCCTGTTTTTGCCGCCAAACCTTGGATTTGGCGAGTCTTTTAGCGGTGCCTAGCGCGGCCGTCCGCATGATTCTTTCATCACACGCTCTTCTGGAACCGGCCCGACAGCTCGCCAAAACCCTCAATCAGGGCCTCGGTGCCGTCGACCGCGGCCAGCCGGGCCTTGACGTCACGCAGCCACGCCATATTGGCCTCGCTGGGATCGTCCCCCAAGGCCAGCTCGGCGTCTTTCAGCTCTCTAAGTAGTGAATGGTACTGCCGATGCAAGGCAACGAGCTGGTGCCAGGTGGCAAGAACGTCGTCGCGGGCCGCGCCCTCGCGGGCGCCCCACACCGCCGCGGTGGTGATGCCACCCTCAACTCGTTGAAGAAGCTGCGCAAATCCACCCTTCTCGATGTCGGCCCGCATCTTCTCGGCCTGCTCGCCGGGGTCCGGCGAGTGATGATGATCGTTGGCGAAAGCAGCAATGATGCCGGCCCTGAGCTTGTGGGCCTCGGGGTGAGCGAACTCCAGGGCCGCCACCTCCTCGAGGTGCTCATGCAGCAGCCAGGGGTGGTTGATCAGGCTCTGCAGGATCAGGGCCTCCCGGCGGGAGATGGCGCTGCGCTGGCCCCGCATGATCGGGCTGGCCGCCAGCTGGGGGCTCGCCGCCTGGTAGGGGCCGGAGGGGAGCGGGACCGGGCCGGGCGGGCCGCGGCGGCCTCCGCCAAATCCTTGGCCAGATCCTTGCCCAAACCCTTGGCCGAATCCCTGGCCACCGAATCGATTCGCCTGCCCCCCGCCGCGGGGCTGGAACGAGCGGCCGCCGCCGCCCTGGCGGAAATTGCCCCTGCCAGCAAAGCCGCCGCGCCCGCCGTCGGGTGCAAACGTCCGCTGGAGCCGCTCGACGAACTCGTTGCGGTAGTAACGCCGGACCACCTCATCACGGATGCCGTTAGACAATTCCTTGATGCGCGCTTCCAGCGCCGCACGGCGCTCGGGCGTGGCAAAATTGCCGCCTTCGAGCTCGCGCGACCAGATCATGTCGGCGAGCGGACGCGCCGCGGCGATCACCTCCTCGATCGCACCGCGCCCGCCGGAGCGCGCGAGATCGTCGGGGTCCTGCCCTTCCGGCAAAAGCGCAAAGCGCAGGCTCTTGCCCGGCGCAAGAAACGGCAAGGCAAGGTCAGCGGCACGATAAGCGGCCTTCTGTCCGGCGCGATCGCCGTCGAAGCAGAGGATCGGCTCGTCCGCCATCTTCCAGAGCAGCGCGAGCTGGTTTTCGGTCAGCGCAGTTCCGAGCGGCGCGACGGCGCCTGGGAAACCCGCCGTGACCATGGCGATGACGTCGACATAGCCTTCAACCACGATCAGCGATGCGCCGTCATGCGTGGCTTTGCGCGCGGTCTGGTGATTGTAGAGATTGTCGCCCTTGTGGAAGAGCGGCGTCTCCGGCGAGTTCAGGTACTTGGCCGGAACGTCCTTCTCCAGCGCGCGTCCGCCGAAGGCGATGACGCGACCGCGCAAATCAGTGATCGGAAACATCACGCGATCACGGAAGCGATCGTAGGGCACGGGAATGTCGTTGCCGGCCACGAGCAGACCGGTCTCGATCATGTCCTCGACGGACACGCCGAGCTTGCCGAGATGCTCCTTCAGCGCGAAGCGCTCGGGTGGTGGCGGCGCATAGCCCAGCCGAAACTGCACTTGCGTCGCCGGCGAGATGGCGCGGTCGGCGAGATAGCCGCGCGCTTTCGCACCGACGCGCGAGGCCAGCGTCTCGGCGAAAAACTTGGCCGCGAGCTCCATCACGTCATGCAGCGTGCGCCGCCGTTGCTCGTGCCGCGCCGCATCGGGCGTCACCGCCGGCAGCGGCAAACCAGCCATGCTGGCGAGCCGCTCGACGGCTTCTGCGAACGGCAGGCCGTCGGTCTCCATCACGAAGGTGATGATGTCGCCGTGCTTGCCGGAGGAGAAGTCGTGGTAAAAGCCCTTCTGGTCGTTGACGTAGAAGGACGGCGTCTTCTCCTGCTGGAACGGCGACAGCCCCTTCCACTCCCGCCCCGCCTTCTTCAGCTTGACGCGCTTGCCCACGACCTCGGAGACCGAAAGCCGGGCACGAAGCTCGTCGAGGAATTGGGGCGTGAAGCGCACGGCCATGTGTAGCGCAATCCAGAGTGAGTCGGGCGAAGGATCAGGGATATAGGTGCGGCCAGCCCAGAAGTCAGGTTTGTCAGGGTTATGCGGGTTATTCGACCTATGCACAGGGCGGGAAATCTCTCGCGAAACGAGATCCCTACCCGGGGTTCCTAGACTACCCGCCCATGGAGCAATCAGTTTCGACCTTTCCCGGCGGGACCGGGATTGTTGACATACAACGATTACGTTTGTATATACACGCACACGATGAAGTCGCGGCTACGGCTTCAGACGTCATAGCAAACCTCATGCGCGGCAAAATGCGGTGTCATTTGGACAATTTGCCATGACGGAAGATTTGCAGTTGCTGTTCGCGAGCGTTCGCGACTTCGAATGGGATCCAAAGAAGCGCGCGACAAACCTGCGCATTCACGGCATCGACTTCGAAGACGCGCGCGGAATTCTCGACGGCCATACCTTCATCCGCCGGTCGGATCGCAATGACAAAATCAGGTACCAAATCTTCGGTTACATCGACGGGCGGGAAGTCGCGGTCGCCTGTGCGATCCGCGGGACGGTCTGCCGGTTCATCTCGGTCCGGCGTGCGCGTGAAGACGAACGGCAGAAATACTACAATCGTTTCAAGGGACTCCCCGAGGAAGGGGAAGACTGACTGGGCTCGCGTCGACGCGCTGACCGACGAAGACATCGCCGAGGCTGTCGCCAACGACCCCGATGCGGTGCCGATCGATATCGACTGGTCGGATGCCGTGTTGGTGATGCCGCCGAGGAAGAAGGCGATCTCCATCCGGCTCGACGAGGACGTGCTCGATTTCTTCAAACGCGAGGGCGAGGGCTATCAGCGGCGCATGAATGCGGTGCTGCGCTCCTACATGCAGCAGAAGTCGAAGCCGAAGAAGCGGGCTTGATCCGGGGCAAAACCTCCGAATGCTGGTGACGGAGCCCTTGAACCCCGCCCGGTTCCACGCTTCCATAGGCCATGTTCAGGACCTTTCGGGGTGGCCAGAGCGGGGGCTGGCGCGTGACCTCGATATCGCCAGTGACAGGCGAGCCCCTGCCCTTCATGCCGGCGCTGTCGGTCAACGACAGCGACGCCGTCTCGTTGCCGCTGGTGCCCTCGCGCAACGCGTGGCGCCTGGTCGGTGTGCCGAGCAGCTTGCGCTACACCGAGCGCGCCGAGAAGCAGCAACTCGTGAGCATGCAGGCCGGCCTCGGCCGACCGGAGGCAACCAGCGCGGCGCTGATCCCGATCCGCAAATCGCAGGCCTGGTGGGAGCTGACGCAGGAAGAGCGGCGCAAGATCTTTGAAGACATATCGCACCACATCGCGAGCAGTCTTCGTTTTCTGCCCGCGATCGCGCGCCAGCTCTATCACTGCCGCGACCTCGGCGAGCCCTTCGATTTCCTGACCTGGTTCGAGTTCGCGCCCACCCACGCTTCGCTGTTCGAGGAGCTGGTCGGCATGCTCAGGCGGACCGAAGAATGGACCTATGTCGAGCGCGAGGTCGACATCCGCTTGGTAAAGGAAGTGCTGTCGGCCTAGTGGTCGAGAAAACGACCGGACTCGATGCGGGGCAGGTCCGTCACCGGCCAATTGTAGATGTAGGTCCAGGCCGGCGCAGTCGTGCCGTCCGCGCCGGTCACGTCGATCAGCTGGCGCAAATATTCCGTCGGCTCCGGAAAGCCCTCGCCACAGGCCTCGTACATGTCGAGCTCGCGCAGGAGCTCGTCGCCTGCGCGCAGTTGAAAAAGCTCACCGTGCGCAAGGTCGGACGGCGCGTCGGACAGCAGCAATCCCGGGTAATGCTTCACCAGCACGAGCCGGCCGCGGCAGCTCGCTTCGCTCAGAAAATCCGCATGCTGCGCCAGCAGCCGCGCCATCGGGTGGTCGAAGCCGCGCATCAGGGTGCCGTAGACGAAGAGACGATCGGAGGTCATGGGGCTCTATAAACTCTCCACGCTGTCATTGCGAGAAGCTCTTGCGACGAAGCAATCCAGACTATCGCCGTTGGAAAGACCCTGGATTGCTTCGCTTCGCTCGCAATGACGAAGGAGACAGCTGTATTTACAAGACCTCCGCTGCCAGCTCCGCGCCGCTGCGTTGCTCGTCCGAGATCACCTTGATGCTGACGTCCATGACGTCGAAGGCGTCCTGGGTGCCGATATAGATGCCGTGCAGCGGAATGGCCTGGCGCGGGTCGCGCGCGACGGCGACGCGGATAAGGTCGCGGGTACCGACGATGCCGTTGGTCGGATCGAACTCGATCCAGCCTGCGCTCGGCAGATAGACCTGCACCCAGGCATGGGTCGAGCCGCCGCCAACATGGTGATGCGCGATGTCTTCGGGCACGAAGATGTAGCCGGAGACGAACCGCGCGGCGATGCCGAGCCGGCGCAGCGCCTCGATCATGAACAGCGCATAGTCGCGGCAGGTGCCGGTGCCCCACTGCAACGTATCGAACGGGGCTTGCGTGCCGGGCTCGTGACGCCTGCGGTATTTGAACTGCTTGCGGATGGCGTGCGTGATGCGGCTCAAGATCTTGAAGGTCGGCGACGGCGCGTCATCGTCGAGAAAGCCGCGCGCCCATGCCGCGATCTTGCCGTCGGGATCGGGATATTGCGGCGTCATGTACTGGACGAGATCGGGCAATTCCGCGTTATCGTATACGAAGGGATAGAAGTAAGCGGGATCGTCCGGCGTCAGCGCGAATTCCTCGGCCGGGGTGTGCTCGACGGTGACGTGCCAGTCGAAGATCAGACGGTCCGCGCGCTCGTCGAAATCAGCGATCGCGACCGAATTGCCGAACACGTCGTGGATCCAGCGCAGCGACAGCGGCTCCGGCGAGATTTCGAGCCTGGAGGCGAGCACGCGCAGATCATGGCCGTCGCTTGGACGCAGCATGAACCTGTGCTCACCGAAGGCCACCGGACGATTGTAGCGATATTCGGTCTTGTGATGAATCGTCAGCAGCGGCATCGTCGGGAGATCATGGTGATTTTGGGCAGACCCATCTATAGCGATTCGTTGCCCAATTTCCGGGGCGACTGCTTTTTCCATAGGCAATCAGGATGGCTTTAGACACAGCCGAGGCAACTGATCAACTCCTCGGCGAAGGCGATATTCCGCCAGTGCATGAGGTGAATGCAGCTGGCACATCACCCTTCCTGCTCACATCGGACCATTACGGCCGCATCCTGCCGCGCTCGCTCGGCGATCTCGGGGTCTCGGAAAGCGAGCTCGTCAGGCACATCGCCTGGGACATCGGCATTGCCGGCGTTGCCGAGCGGATGGCGGAGATGCTGGATGCCCATCTGATCGCACAGCGATATTCGCGTCTCGTGATTGACTGCAACCGGCCGCCGGGCCTGGCGAGCTCGATCCCAGTGATATCGGAGGCGACGGCGATCCCGCGCAACGAGGGCATTCCGGACAGCGAGCGCGCGGCACGGCGGCGCGAGCTCTTCGAGCCCTATCATCATCGCATCAACACGGTGATCGACAGCCGGATACACGCAAAGCGGCCAACCGTGCTGGTGTCGCTGCACAGCTTCACGCCTGTTTATGCCGGTGTCGCGCGGCCCTGGCACATTGGGGCGCTCTACAATCGTGACACCGTGCTGCCGAAGCTGCTGTTGAAACATCTGCGCGCAGAGGGCGATCTCGTCGTCGGCGATAATGAGCCCTATGCGGTGAGCGATCTCAGCGACTACACCATCCCCGTCCACGGCGAGGCCCGCGGCCTCGTCAACACCGGCATCGAGATCCGCCAGGATCTGATCGCGGATCAACCCGGCCAGCAGCAATGGGCGGAGCGGCTGGCAAGAATCTTTGCGCAGATCGAGATGGAGTTGAAGCCGGAGCTGTTGGTCGACTAGCCGCGCGTCGCGACGAACAGCGCGAGCGCAGCAAAGATCGCGGCGATGCCCCATAGCACATAGGCGAAGCGACCGCCGCCGCGAACATCCAGCGTGGCCTCGGCGGGGTTGTCGGGGTTGACGTGGACCTCCACAGTCGCGCCATCCTGATAGAGCGACATCAGCTTCTCCAGCAACTTGGTGGAGGCCTGTGGCGTGCCGGCCGCAACCCGCGCGCATTCATTGGTGTAGCGGACATTCTGGTAGCTGTAGGTATAGGTGACGCGTTTGCCGAACATCTCGACGCCACGGCTTTCGCCCGGCTCGCTCGCCTCGTGATATTCCTCCATCTCCGACAGCTTGACGGTGCCCGGCACCACTGGCCAACGCGTCGCCACCGCGGCCTGCCGCCGCACCGCCCAGCCCATCAGAGCGATGACGAGGCCGAACGCGCCGAAGCCCACGACCATCCCCGCAAGGTCGGGCCGGCCGATGTGACGCGCGAGCCAGGCATAGCTCTGGTTGAGGCCAAACGCCGAGCCTAAGATGATGGCGACGACGATGGCCGAGCCGATGCCGAGACAGCCCCACAGGCCCTTGGGCAGGTCGCGCTCCAGCACCGCCTGATCGGGGTGGCGCGGATTGTAGTAGACCGTGACGATGCTGCCGGCCGGATATTTCGCGAGCTTCTCGGCGACCTGGAAATTGCCGAGGTCCTCTCCGATCGAGACGCGGTTACCGCTCAGTTTCCGGCCGCTCACCGAATATTCGTAGGTCACATTGGCGAAGTTGCGGCTCTCCATGCGGTAGCCGTCCTCACGCTCGTCGTCGGACACCCTGACCTCGCGCACCTCGGCAACTGACGTGACGACCTTGCCTGATACCTGCGGCCAGCTCCTCGCCTCGCGCGCCTGCCAAGTCTTCACGATGGCGGCAATCAGGATCAGCGCGAGCGGCGCGAGCAGCATCGCGTAAACCAGCGGAGGCAAATTCGGCACGGCAAAAATCCTTCGTCAGCGGCAATGCTTCCTTGGACGCATCGCCGCCGACGAAGGTTCAACCGGGTTGTCAGCTCATTTGGCCCTGATCAACGCCAGCCAGATGCCGCCGCCGATCATGAAGCCGCCGGACACGCGGGACACCATGCGGGTGCGGCGCGCCGAGAAAAAGCCGCGGACCTGTCCGGCAAGCAGCGCGTAGATTCCGTCCGTCAAGCCGGCAAGCACCATGAAGGTGATTCCGAGCACAAGGACCTGCGACAGGTGATCCTTGCTCATGTCCATGAATTGCGGAATGAACGCCCCGAAGAACACCAGCAGCTTCGGGTTCGACAACGCCACGACAAAGCCCTGTAAAAGGAAGCCACCGCGAGGGGGTGGCGGCGGCGCGTCGGTGTCGACGCCCTCAACCGGAGAGCGGATCAGCTTGATGCCGAGCCAGACCAGATAGGCCGCGCCCGCAAAGCGCACCCAGTTGAACCAATAGCCCATCGTCGCCATGAGCGTGGTGAGGCCCACCGCAAGTATGCCGATCACGATCAGCAGTCCGACCTGCACGCCGAGAATGTTGGTCAGCGCCGCGCGCGTGCCGTGGCGCAGTCCGTTGGCAATGACGAGGGTGACGATCGGGCCCGGCAGCAACGCGAGCGCGATGCAGGCAGCGATGAAGGCGAGATAGGCTTGCATGGACATCATGATGAAGACTCAAGCTGGGGGCGCTTGCTTGTATTAATGCATGGCACTTACTTCCCGTCCAGCGCCGCAACCAGCCACGCTTTCATCTCCTGCGTCTCCAGCAATGCGAGCGCCGCATGCTGCATCGCGTTGGCGTCGCCCCGCCCCTGCGCCGCCGCAACGAAGAGATCGCAGCGCCGCGAGACGGCGACGCCGACCGCGGCGTGGCTCGTACCGTCATATCTCGCGAGATCATAGCGCCGCGCACGACCGCGCATCTCGCCGACGTGCACCACCTCGCCCGGCCCGGTCGCGGTAAAGCGCGGAGAGATCAGATCGATATCGGCAACACGATCGACCTCGTCGTCATCGGCGACGCCGCTATCGCAATTGCAGAAGCCGCGCTTGGCGCGGATATAGAGCTCGGCGCCGTCGCAGCCAGCGCCCTCGCAGCGAAACGCACGGCCCGCAGGCCAACCGTCGCGCGGGAACGGCCAGGCGAGCTCGCGCCAATGCGCCGATGTCGGTGCAGGCTGCCGCGCAAGCCGATACACCCCGACGCCGGACACGATCCCGAGTGCGGCAAGGGCAAGCGCGATCGTCGCCGCGCGCCGCATCGTCAGTTCTTCGGCAGGCCGGCAGCGGCACGTGCCGGCCCGGTCAGCTCGAGAATGTGCAGGCCAGTGTTGGCGCGGTCGACGATGTAGATGTAGCCGCGGTCGTCAGTCTCGACATTGTTGGTCTGGATCGCGACCTTGCAGCGCTCGCCGCCTTCGACCGGAATGCAGCGCTTGTCGGTCGCCTGCGTGATCGCAGGAATGAAATAGCCGACTTCCCTGGGATGATAGGGATCGCGGATGTCGAGCGCGCGCACGCCGGCATTGAAGAAGGCGATGAAGGCCATCTTCTTGTAGTAGACCGGCGCCATGCTCTCGTTCGAGGAATGCGAGCCGAAGCGGCCGCCGCGCTGGCAGAACTGCCCGCTCGCCTCCGGCACGGTGTAGCTCGAGATCATCATCGGCCGCGTTTCGGTGGTGACGTCGGCGAACCACACCATCTGACGCGCCTCGCCGCATTCGTTCAAAATCGCCTCGTCGACGATCATGACGATGTCGCGGGTCTTGCCGTCCTTGTCCTCGGCGAATTCGGCGATGGGCATGTCGAGCATCGGAAACGTGGTGTGCGCGCCGTTGAACGCCGACATCGGCAGCCGCGAGATCTCGGGAAGGCGCAGATTGTCCGGCGTCGGCTCCTTCGGCCCGTTCAGAAGCTTCTCGCGATCGACGATCTGCAAAATGCCGCCCTTGTTGGTGCCGTAACCGAAATAGACGCGGTTGCCATTCGGCCCGGTCGAGATCGGCCCATGCAGCTCGGTCGGCACCGCGCCGGTCGATCCGGGCTCCTGGCCGGGCAGGCCGAAGTCGCGGATTTTTTGCGGATGGGCGGGATCAGAGAGATCATAGATCTGCGTCATGCGCCGTGTGCGCCAGTCCGGCGCGCCCGAGACGAGATAGGCAATGCCGGTGTCGCATTCCCACCAGCTCTTGTGCGTGTCCTTCAAGCCGCCGATGCGCGTGATCAGCGCGGGATTGGCGGGATCGGCAACGTTCCAGATCTCATGCGCCTCGCTGCCGAAGGTGCGCAGCATGTAGACAGCGTTCGGATCTCCCTTCGGCAAGCTCTTGCCGTCGCAGACCCGCACCATCTGCGCGCCGCCGGATTCATACTTGCCCTCCTGCCCAGGCAAATGCCTGAGATATTTGGGATGCGCGGGATCGGTGACATCGACGATCGAGGTGCCGTTCGGCTCCGCCTGGCCCGTCATCGGATTGACGGGCGCCGGCACGTCGTCAGTGCCGCCGTGGTGTCCGATATAGGCGATCCAGCGGTCGCCCTGGTGATGGATGGTCGGCTGATAGGCGCTGCGTGCCTGCAAATCATTGGCGCCCACCAGCTTCATGTTGGACGCCTCGGGCGGCGCACCGATGGTCTGCTTCTGGGCGTGAACAAACGTGCTGCCGGCGAAAAGGACAAGGGCGGCAGCAGTCAAGACGCAACGGAACATCAAAGTCCTCCCGGAACCAATCTGCGCTGGCTGGGATTCAAGGCTAGCACAGCCAATTGCGGGCGCCAAAGACACCATCGCTGACGCGTCGCCCCGGAATGACGGAGCTCTTGACATGCAACCATTTGGTTGCCTATTATTGCCGCCATGGATGAGGTCTTCAAAGCGCTCGCCGATGCGTCACGACGGTCGCTGCTGGACAGGCTTCACGCCAGGAACGGCCAGACCTTGAACGAGCTTTGCGAGGGCCTCGCGATGACGCGTCAGGCCGTGACAAAGCACCTTGTCATTCTGGAAGAAGCCAACCTGGTCACGACCATCAGGCATGGCCGCGAGAAGCTGCACTATCTCAACCCGGTGCCGATCCACCAGATCGGCGAACGCTGGATCAGGAAATTCGAGCGCGGCAAGCTCGCCGCGCTCAGCGAGTTGAAACGTCAGTTGGAGAAACGCGATGAGTAAGCCGCAATTCGTCTACGTGACCTATATCGAAACCACGCCGGAGAAGTTGTGGAAGGCGCTGACGTCGAGCGAGTTCACCAGGCAATACTGGTTCGGCGCCGAGGTACGGTCGGACTGGAAGGTCGGCTCGCCTTTCGCGCTTCTGCTGGACGGCGAAATCACCGATTCCGGCGAGATTTTGGAGGCCGATGCGCCGCGGCGCCTGTCCTACAGCTTCAAGCACCAGAAGTTCGAAGAGCTGCGCGGCGAACCGATCACGCGGGTGCTCTTTACGCTCGAGCCCTTCGATTCAGTCACGCGGCTGACGGTGCTGCATGACGGCTTCATCGAGGGCGGCAAATATCTCGGTGCTGTCTCCAGCGGCTGGCCCGCGATCCTGTCCCAGCTCAAGACCCTGCTGGAGACCGGCAAGCTGCTCAACGTCACGCGCGCGGCGCTCAACAAGGGATTCGACCCAAAATGAATCTCGATCAGTTCAAGCCTCTGACGGTCTATACCATCTACATCGCCTCCACGCCGGAGAAGGTGTGGGAGGCGCTGACCTCGGCCGAGTTCAGCCGGCGGTATTTCTTCGGCAATGCCGTGGAGGTCGAGCCACGGCTCGGCGGGGCGTTCATCGTGCGCACGCCCGACGGCGCCCTGCACATCAGCGGCGAGGTGCTCGCATATGACCCGCCGAGAAAACTCTCGGTCACGTTCAACGTGAACTGGCCCGATCTGATCGAGAAGCTCGGGCCAACCCTCGTCACCTACGACATCGAAGAGGTCGGTGACGCGGTGCGGCTCACCATGAGCGAGGGCCATGATCGGCCGCTCAGCGACGACATTCTTGCTGGTGGCCGCTCGGGCTGGCCCGCGATCCTGTCCAGCCTCAAGAGCATGCTCGAGACCGGCACGCCGCTCGTGGTCAAGATGGGGCCGCCGCAACGGATGCTGGATGCGTTGAAGGCGATGGGGATCAAGACGCCGTAGGAGATGTTTGGCGACGACTCGCGGTTTGCCAGTCGAGCGTGACAACTTCTCCCTGGGGATATGGGCCCCCGCCTTCGCGGGGGTCAGCATGGCTCAGCGCACCGTCGCAAAGAATTTTCTGACATCGCGCACGAACAGCTCCGGCTGCTCGAACGCAGCGAAATGCCCGCCCTTCTCCATCTCGCTCCAATGCGTGATGTCTGGAAAGTTCGGCTCCATCCAACGCCGCACCGGCGTGATGATCTCCTTGGGAAACACCGCCACACCGGTCGGCACGGTCACTTTGGGCGTCGTCCGGCGCTTGCCAAAGCTCTCCCAATAGAGCCGTGCGGACGACGTCGCCGTCTCGGTCGTCCAATAGAGCATGACGTTGTCGAGCAGCTCGTCCTTGTCAAAAATGTTTTCGGGGTGGCCGTCGCAATCAGTCCAGGCCCAGAATTTTTCCAGGATCCAGGCCGCCTGCCCGCTCGGCGAGTCCGTCAGGCCGTAGCCGAGCGTCTGCGGTCGCGTCGATTGCTGCTTGGAATAGCCGGAATCGAGATCGACATAGTGCTTGAGCCCCGCAAGCGCACGCTTCTCTTCCGCCGTCGGCTCGCCCTCGACCTTCGGCGCCGCGTTGAAGGCGAGCGTGATGTGGATGCCGGCGCAATGCTCCGCGTCCTGCCCGCCGAGCGAGGTCGTGACCGCCGAGCCCCAGTCGCCGCCTTGCGCGCCGTAACGCGTGTAACCCAACCGGTCCATCAACTTGGCCCAGGTCGCGGCGATGCGGTCGACACCCCAGCCGGTGGCGGTCGGCTTGCCCGAGAAGCCAAAGCCCGGCAGCGACGGGCAGATCACGTGAAATGCATCGGCAGGATTGCCGCCATGCGCCACCGGATCGACCAACGGCGCGATCACCTTATGGAATTCGACGATCGAGCCGGGCCAGCCATGGGTGATGATCAGCGGCAGCGCGGACGGCTCCTTGGAGCGCACATGCAGGAAGTGGATGTCGAGCCCGTCGATCTCGGTGGTGAACTGATCGAAGCGGTTGAGTTTTGCTTCACGCGCGCGCCAGTCGTAGCCGTCAGCCCAATAGGCGCAGATCTCCCGGATCCATTTCAGCGGCGCGCCCTGGCTCCAGTCATCAACCAGCTCCGCCTCCGGCCAGCGCGTGCGTGCGAGGCGTGATTTGAGGTCGGCGAGGATGTCGTCACTGATGGCGATGCGGAACGGCTTGATCGCGGCGGTCATCGGTTGCCTCCCTTGTCATTCCGGGGCGCGCCTCTTGGTGCGAGCCCGGAATCCACTGATCAACGGAATCGGCGGCCCGATGGATTCCGGGCTCGCGCTTACGCGCGCCCCGGAATGACGGTCTCAGCCCGACAGCGCCGCCTTCACCAGGCCGCTGGCCTTGCCGAAATCCATTTGCCCGGCGTACTTCGCCCGCAACGCCGCGATCACCTTGCCCATGTCCTTCATGCCGGCGGCACCGGTCTCGGTGATGGCGTTCGCGATCGCCTTCTTCACCTCGTCGTCCGACATCTGCTTCGGCAAGTAGGCCGAGATCACCGCGATCTCCTCGCGCTCCTGTGCGGCGAGCTCGGCGCGGCCGCCCTTGTCGTAGAGCTCGACCGATTCCTGGCGCTGCTTGATCATCTTCTGGAAGACGCCGAGCAGATCGGCATCCGATAGCGGCGGCTTGCCGTGCCCGCGCGCCTCGATGTCGGCGTTCTTGATGGTCGAGTTGACCATGCGCAGCGTGGAGAGCTTGCGCTCGTCCTTGGCCTTCATGGCCTCCTTGACCGCATTGTTGATGTCGTCGCGCAGCATGACCGTGATCCCTTCAATCCGTTGCGCCTGATCTAGGCCGTTTGCGGGAAAGAGGCCATACCGGGCCCACGGTTCATTGTTCCCGAACTGGCTGCCGAAACTGCGCAAAAATTACCCGTTCCAGCTTTGAGTACCTGAGGGGACCTGTCAAATATGCAAAAACGCATGTGAATCCGCCGTTTCCCGCTTTGACGGGCGCGCGCGGGGGGCTTATGAAGCGGGCTCATGACACAACATGAAAACGATACCGCCTGGCCGGACCATAAACCGACCGCGCTCCTTGTGCTCGCCGATGGCACGGTGCTCGAAGGCTTTGGTCTCGGCGCCGAAGGCCACGCCGTCGGTGAGGTCTGCTTCAACACCGCGATGACCGGCTATGAAGAGATCCTCACCGATCCCTCCTATGCCGGCCAGCTCATCACCTTCACCTTCCCGCATATCGGCAACGTCGGTACCAACGAGGAAGACATCGAGACGGTGAACATGGCCGCGACGCCCGGCGCGCGCGGCGTGATCCTGCGCACCGCGATCACCGACCCCTCGAATTACCGCGCCACCAAGCATCTCGACCAGTGGCTGAAGGCGCGCGGCATCATCGGCCTTTCCGGCATCGACACCCGCGCGTTGACTGCGCTGATCCGCAGCAAGGGCATGCCTAACGCCGTGATCGCACATGCCAGGAACGGCGAGTTCGATTTGCATGGGCTGAAGGAAGAAGCGCGCGAATGGCCCGGCCTCGAGGGCATGGACCTCGTGCCGATGGTCACCTCCGGCCAGCGCTTCACCTGGGACGAGACGCCCTGGCTGTGGGACAAGGGTTTTGGCCGCCAGGACAAGCCCGAGTTCAACGTCGTCGCCATCGACTACGGCATCAAACGCAACATTTTGCGCCTGCTCGCCGGCGTCGGCTGCAAGGTGACGGTGGTACCGGCAACGACTTCATCTGAAGACATTCTGGCGATGAAGCCGGACGGCGTGTTCCTGTCGAATGGTCCGGGTGATCCGGCCGCGACCGGCAAATACGCCGTGCCTGTGATCCAGGACGTGATCAAGTCGGGCACGCCGACCTTCGGAATCTGCCTCGGCCACCAGATGCTCGGCCTCGCCGTCGGCGCGAAGACCAGGAAGATGCATCAGGGCCATCACGGCGCCAATCATCCCGTGAAGGACGAGACCACCGGCAAGGTCGAGATCACCTCGATGAACCACGGTTTTGCGGTGGACGAGAACACGCTGCCGAAGGGTGCAACGCAGACCCACATCTCGCTGTTCGACGGATCCAATTGCGGCATCCAGCTCGACGGCAGGCCGGTGTTCTCGGTGCAGTACCATCCCGAGGCTTCGCCGGGTCCGCGCGACTCGCACTACCTCTTCCAGCGCTTTGCCGATCTGATGCGGCAGAAGAAGAGCGCATAGGCGTTATCACTCTCGTGCCCCGGGCGCAGTGCAGTGCGCCGCTCTCGGCGGCGTGATGCACTGCTGAATCGGGGCCCATGCCGGCGTTTTGGGTCCCGGCTCTGCGAAGCAGCGCTACGCGCTGCATCGCGTCCGGGACACGAGACCTTTGGAGGAACGCCTCCTCCCGCTTCAATGTTGTCACGGCACCTTCGTGTAGCAGGAGCCCTGCCATGTCCGTCGTCCGCGACTCTGCCGAACCGCTCGCCATCGTGTTCGAGGATGACGGGCTGGTGCCGAACAACATCCTCCCGTTCCTGGTCTACCAGGGCGCGGTGACGCTCGATCCGAAGCGCCCCGAGGAGACCATCGAAAACCTGTTCGAAACCAACGATTGGGGCGGCACGTGGCGCAACGGCGTCTACGATTACCTGCACTACCACGCGACGGTGCATGAGGTGCTCGGTGTCGCGCGCGGCCATGCCCGCGTTCGCTTCGGTGGCGATCACGGCCAGGAGCTCGATATCAAGGCCGGCGATGTCGCGATCCTGCCGGCCGGCACCGGACATCAGTGCATCAACGCGAGCGGTGATTTCTGCGTGATCGGCGCCTATCCGCCGGGCTCACAGATGGAGGTCACGCGGGCCACGCCGGAGAATCACGCTAAGGCGCTGAAGACGATTCCAAACGTCGCGCAGCCGCCGGCCGATCCCGTGACGGGCAAGCACGGCGCATTGATGCGGCTGTGGCGGTAGCCACAACAATGGTGCGGTAGGGTGGGCAAAGCGAAGCGTGCCCACCAATCAATGTATGCCGCACGGATAGACGGTGGGCACGGCGCGCGAAGAGCGCGCCTTTGCCCAGCCTACGCAGCGTGCCCTTCGCCTACGCCTCGTTGCCGCCTTCCTGGCGGGTGGCTTCGAACAGGAACCAGGTGCGGCGCTCGGTCTCGTCGATGAAGACTTCGAGGATGCTGGCGCTGGCGACGTCGCCAGCGTCGTCGCAGACCTCGTGCGCTTTGCGCATCGAAGCCGCGACATGCTTGTTGTCCTGCATCAGCTCGCGCAGCATTTCGCGTGGCGGGACGTAGTCCTCGTTGTTGTCCTTGATGGTCTGTAGCTTTGCGATCTGGCCGATCGACTTCACCGTGGTGCCGCCGATCTTACG
The DNA here is from genome assembly GCF_040546905.1 of Bradyrhizobium sp. S3.3.6. NCBI lineage: Bacteria > Pseudomonadati > Pseudomonadota > Alphaproteobacteria > Hyphomicrobiales > Nitrobacteraceae > Bradyrhizobium > Bradyrhizobium sp. S3.3.6. The sequence goes on from NZ_JBEPOT010000001.1 coordinate 570,019, forward strand.
AACGCGCTCGGCGAGCTGGTCCGTGGTGGCAAAAATCTGGTCCGACTGCTCGTCGAGCAGCAGATGATAGTCGCGGAAGTGCCGGCCACTGATGTGCCAGTGAAAATTCTTGGTCTTGAGGTACAGCGCGAACGCATCGGCCAGAAGCACGTTGAGCGCCTCCGAGACCTTGTTGACCGCCTGGGGCGACAGATCGGTGGGGGTGTCGAGGTCGGGAGAAACCTTGCTGGGGACTTTGCTCACGGGAAACCTTCCTGTTAGGACGCGGACATTGACGGCACGCCGTCGCACCCCTAACGCAAGGCGAGTAGCGCGGTTCCTGGACAGGAACCGCTGGGCGGGACACATGGACGATTGGATCGATTATTACGACTCGACGCATACGATCTATGTCAGCAAGCTGCATCGCGATTTGCACTTCCAGATCATCGCGCGGGACATCATCGGCTACATCACCTCGCCCGAGGCGACCGTGCTGGACTATGCCTGCGGCGAGGCGCTGTCGGCGGGCCAGGTGGCGGCTGCCTGCGGCCAGCTGATCCTGGCCGAGCCCGCGCCCGGCGTGCGCGGCCGATTGATCGCGCGGTTTGCGCCGAACACCAAGATCCGCGTCCGCTCGCTCGACGACGTCCGCAAGATGCCGGATCAGTCCATCGACCTCGTCGTGATGAACTCGGTCGCGCAATACATGACGGCCGAGGAGCTCGATGCCGCGCTCCTCAATGTCAGGCGCATCCTGAAACCGTCCGGCAAGCTGGTGCTCGGCGATATCCTCCAGCCGCATGTCGGCATGGGGCGAGACGTGGCGGCGCTGCTGTCCTTCGGCCTGCGTCACGGCTTCCTCAAGGACGCGCTGGTCGGGTTGGTCAGCACCGCGCTGTCAGATTACCGTCATCTGCGCGCGCGCGTCGGGCTCAAGCGCTACAGCGAGGACGAGATCGCGGCCAGGCTGAAGGCGGCGGGCTTCGCCAGCCAGCGTGCCAGCGCCAATATCGGCCACAACCGCTGGCGCATGACGTTTATCGCGCGGCCGCCTTTGGTGCGTTAAGCTTCCCGGGTGCGTTAAGCATAACGATCACCTGAGGTGGCTTGTCGTAACTCGATCGGCAATGATCGCCGTGGCCCGGTGGCGGAAGCGTCTACGCGAGAGCAGTGCATCGCTCTTCATCCTGGTTCAAATCCAGGCCGGGCCTCCAGCCCTCGCTGGCTCCGCCAGCTTGGGCTCGGCAAGCCCTATCGCGGCGAAGGCTGCCGCGGAGAAGCCCGAAGGGCGAAGCCGGACATGGCGCGACGGACAAATCGCGCGCTTCCGCCCAAAACCTCAATCCGCCTTGACCACGTCGCACTCTGCGACAAGCTGAAGCCTGTCCGCGTCCTTGGCCGCCGAGTTGAGTACGGCGTCGAGCAGGCCGGGAAAGCGTGCCTCGAGATCCTCGCGACGCAGCCGTACGAAGCGGTTCGTGCCCGCCACGCGCGTCTGCATCAGCCCGCAATCGCGCAGCCTTGCGAAGTGATAGGTGAGATTCGACTTGCCGGAGAGGCCGTTGAAGTCGCCGCAGCGAAGCTCGCTGCTGACAGGTTCCTGCTGGGCAAGCTGATACACGATCGCCAACCGGATCGGATCGCTCAGACAATCCAGAACCAGGGGCAGCTCGATCTGCTCGCGGGTGGGGTGGGGAGGCGTGCGGCTCATGGTCCGGGAATCATAGCGATGCGGGCGAAATGTTCAATAGTTCTTGAACCAATTGACTTTCAGGTCGGCGTCTTCGATAGTTCAATAAACGTTGAACATAAGGGTTTGTTTGCAATGAGCGTGTTCTGGCTGGCCCTGGGGGCCTTTGCGATCGGCACCGAAGGCTTTGTCATTGCTGGGCTTTTGCCGTCGATCGCCAGCGACCTCTCGATTTCGGTCTCGGCCGCCGGCCAACTGGTCACCGCCTATGCGCTCACCTATGCCGTGGGGTCGCCGATCCTGGCGGTGACGCTGAACAATATCGACCGCCGCACCGTGCTGGCGCTCGCGCTCCTGACCTTCATCGCTGGAAACCTCGCGGCGATGGTGGCATCCAACTACGGCTTACTGCTGGCCTCGCGCATGCTGATGGCGTTGGGCTCAGGACTTTGCATGCCGACGGCGCTCGCCGTCTCGGTCGCCGTCGCCTCGCCGGAACGGCGCGGTCGCGCTGTTGCGCTGGTCACCTCCGGCCTCACGGTCGCGACCGTCATCGGCGTGCCCCTCGGCAATCTCGTCGGCAGCCTGCTCGGCTGGCGCGCGACCTTCGCCATGGTCGCAATGATCGGCGCTGTTGCGCTCGCCGGCCTTCTGCTCGGCCTGCCTCGCGGCCTGCCGCGCAACACGGCCTCGCTTAGCGAAAGGCTCGCGGTGGCACGTCACAGCAATGTATTGATCGCGCTGGTGATCACGATTTTATGGGCGCTGGGCGGCTTCACCGTGTTCACCTATTTCGCGGTCCCGCTGCGCGGCCTCGGCTTCGACGCTTCACAGATCAGCCTGGCACTGCTGGTGTTCGGCGGCGCGGCTGCGATCGGCAACATGCTCGGCGGCATCCTGGCCGACCGGCTCGGCACGCTCGCGACCGCAGCCCTCGGTCTCGCCGGCATGGCGAGCGCGCTGATCCTGCATTCGCTGGTCCTGAAACTGATGCCCGGACAGGCGCATTACGCGGTGCTGGGCGCGATCTTCCTCTGGGGTCTCTCGGGCTGGGCGTTCTATCCGGCCCAGATCGCCAGCATCATCCGGGTCGAGCCGCAGGCCTCGATGATCGCACTCTCGCTCAACGCTTCCGCCATGTATCTGGGCTTCGCCATCGGCGGGGCCCTGGGCGGCGCCGTGCTGGCCACCCTCTCGCCAAACGACCTCGGCTGGATCGGCGGCACGAGCGTTGCGGCCGCGCTTCTGGTGCATCTCGCCCGTGGCTGGCAGGCGCGGCCGAAACCCGTCAAAATTGCCGGTTGATGGGGCGTTTTTCGGGGTTTCGCCGCCCCGAAAACTGGTCTAAGACCCGTCCGCGCGCGAGGGACGACCCCGCGCTCTCGCACAAGGGGACGCGCGGCAAGCGCGCCCTTTTTTTGTGCCCGAATTCCAGCCCGCGAGCGGTGATGCCTAAACGAACCGACATCTCGACCATCCTGATCATCGGCGCCGGTCCCATCGTGATCGGCCAGGCCTGTGAGTTCGATTATTCGGGCACGCAGGCGGTGAAGACGCTGAAGGAAGAGGGCTATCGCATCGTTCTCGTCAATTCCAATCCGGCCACGATCATGACCGATCCGGAATTGGCGGATGCGACCTACATCGAGCCGATCACGCCCGAGATCGTCGCAAAAATCATCGAGAAGGAACGTCACGTCATCCCCGGTGGCTTCGCGTTGCTGCCGACCATGGGCGGGCAGACCGCGCTGAACTGCGCGCTGTCGCTGCGCCGGCAGGGCACGCTGGACAAGTTCGACATCGAGATGATCGGCGCGACCGCTGATGCCATCGACAAGGCGGAGGACCGCCAGCTGTTCCGCGAAGCCATGACCAAGATCGGGCTGGAGACGCCGAAATCGCGCCTCGCCAATGCGTCCGAGCTGAAGAAGTCGTTCCGCGACAAATACCACGCCGAACGCGAGAAGCTGTCGGGCGCGGCGCTCGAAGAGCTCGACCGCCAATGGACGCTCGGCGAAGGCGATCGCCGCAAGCGTTACCAGGAATATGCCTTCGGCCAGGCCATGATGGCGCTGTCCGAGATCGGCCTGCCCGCGATCATCCGTCCCTCCTTCACCATGGGCGGCACCGGCGGCGGCATCGCCTACAACAAGGAGGAGTTCCTCGACATCATCGAGCGCGGCCTTGACGCGTCCCCCACCAACGAAGTCCTGATCGAGGAATCCGTCCTCGGCTGGAAAGAGTTCGAGATGGAGGTGGTGCGCGACAAGAAGGACAATTGCATCATCGTCTGCTCGATCGAGAATTTCGATCCGATGGGCGTGCACACCGGCGACTCCATCACGGTCGCTCCGGCGCTGACGCTGACGGACAAGGAATACCAGATCATGCGCGACGCCTCGCTGGCGGTGCTGCGCGAGATCGGCGTCGAGACCGGCGGCTCCAACGTGCAGTTCGGCGTCAATCCCGAAGACGGCCGCATGGTCGTGATCGAGATGAATCCGCGCGTATCGCGGTCGTCGGCGCTGGCCTCCAAGGCCACCGGCTTCCCGATCGCCAAAGTCGCGGCCAAGCTCGCTATCGGCTACACGCTCGACGAAATCGCCAACGACATCACCGGCGGCGCGACGCCGGCTTCGTTCGAGCCGACGATCGATTACGTGGTGACCAAGATCCCGCGTTTCGCCTTCGAGAAATTCCCCGGCGCCTCCTCCACGCTGACGACTTCGATGAAGTCGGTCGGCGAGGTCATGGCGATCGGCCGCACCTTTCAGGAGAGCCTGCAGAAGGCGCTGCGCGGGCTCGAGACCGGGTTGACCGGCCTCGACGAGATCGAGATCGAAGGTCTCGGTCGTGACGACGACAAGAATGCGATCCGCGCCGCGCTCGGCACGCCGACGCCGAACCGCATTCTCCAGGTCGCGCAGGCTATGCGGCTCGGCTGGTCGAACGAGGACATCTTCAACTCCTGCAAGATCGATCCGTGGTTCCTCGGCGAGATGCGCGGCATCGTCGACATGGAGCAGAAGGTCAGGAAGCACGGCCTGCCCGGCAATGCCTTCGGCATGCGTACGCTCAAGGCGATGGGCTTTTCAGACGCGCGTCTTGCGGTGCTCGCCGAGACGACGGAGGCCGAGCTCACGGCGAAGCGTCACGCACTCGGAGTCCGTCCGGTCTACAAGCGCATCGACACGTGCGCGGCCGAATTCGCCTCGCCCACCGCCTACATGTACTCGACCTACGAGTCGCCGTTTGCAGGCAGCGTTGCCGACGAGAGCATGCCATCGGACAAGAAGAAGGTCATCATTCTCGGCGGCGGCCCGAACCGCATCGGCCAGGGCATCGAGTTCGACTATTGCTGCTGTCACGCCTGCTTCGCGCTGCATGACGCCGGCTACGAATCCATCATGGTCAATTGCAACCCGGAGACGGTGTCGACCGACTACGACACCGCCGACCGGCTCTACTTCGAGCCGCTCACCGCCGAGGACGTGCTGGAGATCATCGCGAAGGAGCGCAGCAACGGCACGCTGCACGGCGTGATCGTGCAGTTCGGCGGCCAGACCCCGCTCAAGCTCGCGCGGGCGCTGGAAGCCGCCGAAGTGCCGATCCTCGGCACCTCGCCCGACGCCATCGATCTTGCCGAAGACCGCGACCGCTTCAAGCGCGTGCTCGACAAGCTGCGGCTGAAGCAGCCGAAGAACGGTATCGCCTATTCGGTAGAGCAGGCCCGCCTCGTCGCGACCGATCTCGGCCTGCCGCTGGTGGTGCGCCCGTCCTACGTGCTCGGCGGCCGCGCGATGCAGATCATCCGCGAGGACAACCAGCTCAGCGACTATCTGCTCGGCACCCTGCCAGAGCTGGTGCCAGCCGACGTCAAGGCGCGCTACCCGAACGACAAGACCGGGCAGATCAACACCGTGCTCGGCAAGAACCCGCTGCTGTTCGACCGCTATCTGTCCGATGCCACCGAGATCGACGTCGACTGCCTCTGCGACGGCAAGGACACCTTCATCGTCGGCATCATGGAGCATATCGAGGAAGCCGGCATCCATTCCGGCGATAGTGCCTGCTCGCTACCGCCGCACTCGCTCGACGCCAGGATGATCGAGGAGCTGGAGCGGCAGACCCGCGAGCTCGCGCTCGGCCTCGACGTCATCGGCCTGATGAACGTGCAATACGCGATCAAGGACAGCGAGATCTACGTGCTCGAAGTCAATCCGCGCGCTTCGCGCACGGTGCCGTTCGTCGCCAAGGTGGTCGGCACGCCGGTCGCGAAGATCGCCGCGCGCATCATGGCCGGCGAGAAGCTTGCCGACTTCAAGCTGAAGAAGGCCGACTTCAAGCATGTCGGCGTGAAGGAATCGGTATTTCCGTTCGCCCGCTTCCCCGGCGTCGACACCGTGCTCGGTCCGGAGATGCGCTCGACCGGCGAGGTCATGGGCATCGACCGCTCCTTCGCGGTGGCATTCGCCAAGAGCCAGCTCGGCGGCGGCACACGGGTGCCGCGCAAGGGCACGGTGTTCGTCTCGGTGCGCGAGAGCGACAAGACGCGCATCGCCGATGCCGTTCGCGAATTGCATTCGCTCGGCTTCAAGGTGCTGGCGACCTCGGGCACGGCACGCTTCCTGACCGATGAGGGCATCCCGACCGAAAAGGTGAACAAGGTGCTGGAGGGGCGGCCGCACATCGTCGACGCCATCACCAATGGCGATGTCCAGCTCGTCTTCAACACCACCGAGGGCCCGCAGGCGCTCGCCGACAGCCGATCGCTGCGGCGCGCGGCCCTCTTGCATAAAGTGCCGTATTACACCACTCTTTCCGGGGCCGTGGCGGCTGCGCAGGGCATCCGCGCCTACCTTGGCGGAGACCTTGAGGTTCGTACCCTGCAGAGCTACTTTTCGGAAACCTGATCGCGAGCGAGAGGGCCAAGCCTCTCGCTAAGTGATTGGCGATGAAGCCACAATGGCCGGGGGAACTGTCCGGCCATGTGGTTGTTCTGTTCCGGCGCCAGACCCACATAACGTTCCGGCGGCGGCGTTTTCAGCCCCGGAAATACCGACGAATCAAGGTTGCCGCGCCCACCGTTCTTGTGGGGCGCGGGTCCGAAGAACGAGAGAAGAGATGGAAAAGGTTCCGATGACTGCGGGCGGCTTTGCCGCGCTCGGGGAAGAATTGAAGAAGCGCCAGTCCGAGGACCGTCCGCGCATCATCGAGCATATCGCCGAGGCGCGTTCGCACGGCGACCTCTCCGAGAACGCGGAATATCATGCTGCGAAGGAAGAGCAGTCTCACAATGAAGGCCGCATCGCCGAGCTTGAGGACAAGCTCGCGCGCGCCGACATCATCGATATTTCCAAGCTCTCCGGCGACACCATCAAATTCGGCGCCACGGTGACGCTGGTCGACGAGGACACCGAGAAGAAGGCGGTGTGGCAGATCGTCGGCGAGGTCGAGGCCGACGCCAAGAAGGGCCGCATCTCTATCACCTCGCCGCTGGCGCGCGCGCTGATCGGCAAGAAGAAGGGCTCGACCGTCGAGGTCAACGCCCCCGGCGGCGCCAAGGCGTATGAGATCACCAAGGTGGAGTGGCGGTAAGGATCTGCCGTTGCGCGCACTACGTTTCGAAAAGGTCGCGCGATTTGCGCGGCCTTTTGTTTCGTCGTGTTGCTGCTGTGAGGCAGGCTTGCCCGCTCCACACGCGTCGTTGCGGAGGAGGTGCTACCGTCTTCCCTTCACGTCCAGCGGCACGGCCGCCTCGTATTTCGAATTATGCAGCACCAGCGACGTCCGCACATTGCGAACATGGGGCGCGGCTGTCAGGTGCGTCACGAAATCCTGGAAGGTCGCCATGTCCGGAGCCACGCATTTCAGGATGAAATCGACCTCGCCCGACAGCATCCAGCACTCCCGCACCAGCGGCTCGGCGCGCACGAATTCCTCGAAAGCGCGCAAATCGGCTTCCGCCTGGCTGGAGAGGTGCACGGCGGCAAACACCGTGACGTCGAAGCCGAGCTTTTGTGCATCCAGCAGCCCGCGGTAGCCGTGGATATAGCCCTCCTCCTCCAGCGCCCGGACCCGGCGCAGGCAGGGCGGGGGCGAAATGCCGACCCGTTTGGCGAGCTCGACATTGGTGATTCGACCGTCGGCCTGGATCTCGGCGAGAATTTTGAGGTCGATCTCGTCTAGGTTCCGCGACACGTGATTGGAACTCCTGGCCTTTATGGCGGTATCGGGTGGGTCTGATGCCCATCCTCATAGCCCAGCCCCGCCCGTTTGCGCAATTTTATTGCGCGTTCACCCAACCGACTTTTGTTCCTTGTTGGAAAAATCCGCCGATTGGGAATGCAATTCTTGCATAGCTCATCAGAAGGCTTAGATTAGCTCTGATATTTCAGCGCCTCCGCGAGGCCTCCCGGCACGTTCCGCGCCCGCGCTGCAATCCCCCGGTGAAAGGCGTCCGTGAATATGTCCGCCCCTGTCCATGCAAAGGTCGTCATCATTGGCTCCGGCCCCGCCGGCTACACCGCGGCGATCTACGCCGCGCGCGCGATGCTCGAGCCGATCCTGATCCAGGGCATCCAGCCGGGCGGCCAGCTCACCATCACCACCGATGTCGAGAACTATCCCGGCTTCGCCGACGTGATCCAGGGCCCCTGGCTGATGGAACAGATGGAGAAGCAGGCAGTCCATGTCGGCACCAGGATCGTCACCGACCTCGTCACCAAACTGGAGACCGGGCAGCGGCCGTTTCGCCTGACCTGCGACTCGGGCGACGTCTATTTCGCCGAATCCGTGATCCTCGCCACCGGCGCGCAAGCGCGCTGGCTCGGGCTGCCCTCCGAGGCGAAATTCCAGGGCGGCGGTGTGTCGGCCTGCGCCACCTGCGACGGCTTCTTCTACCGCAACAAGGACGTTGTGGTGGTCGGCGGCGGCAATACCGCGGTCGAGGAGGCCCTGTACCTGACCAACCATGCCTCGCAGGTCACCATCGTGCACCGCCGCGATCACTTCCGCGCCGAGCGCATCCTGCAGGAGCGCCTGTTCAAGCACCCGAAGATCAAGGTGATCTGGGACTCCGCCGTCGACGAGATCTGCGGCACCGAGAACCCGCACAAGGTCACCCATGTGCGCCTGAAGAACGTCAAGACCGGCGCGCTTTCGGACGTGAAGACCGACGGCGTCTTCATCGCCATCGGTCACGCGCCGGCGACGGAGCTCGTGAAAGGCCAGATCAAGCTGAAACCGTCAGGCTATGTCGAGGTGGCCCCGAACTCGACCGCGACCTCCGTGCCCGGCCTGTTCGCCGCCGGCGACGTCGCTGACGAAACCTATCGCCAGGCCGTGACGGCCGCCGGCCTCGGCTGCATGGCAGCTCTCGAGGCCGAACGTTTCTTGGCCCTGCGCGCCAGCGAGCGCGCGGCAGCGGAATAACGATCATGGCACGAACACGCGACGGATTTACGGACATGGACTGGGACAAGCTGAAGGTGTTTCACGCGGCGGCAGAAGCGGGCAGCTTCACGCATGCGGGCGAGCAGCTCGGCCTGTCGCAATCGGCGGTGTCACGCCAGGTCTCGGCGCTGGAGCAGGAGCTCTCGGTCTCGCTGTTCCACCGCCACGCCCGCGGCCTGATCCTGACCGAGCAGGGCGACCTCCTGTTCCGCACCGCGCATGACGTGTTCATGCAGCTGCAGGCGGCGCGCGCGAAACTGACCGACAGCCGCGAGCGGCCGAGCGGCGATCTCAAGATCACCACCACGCCCGGCGTCGGCATCAACTGGCTGATCCCGCGGCTCGGCGAATTCACCGCGCTCTATCCGGAGATCCGGATCTCGCTGATCGTCACCGACGAGGAGCTGGATCTGTCGATGCGCGAGGCCGACGTCGCGATCCGCACCCGCAAGCCGACGCAGCCGGATCTCATCCAGCGCAAGCTTTTCGCGATGGGCTTCCACGCCTATTGCTCGCCGGATTACATCAAGCGCTTCGGCACGCCGCGGACGCTGGAGGAGCTCGACTCCCATCGCATCATCACGCTGTCAGACGGCAACTTCGCGCCGCATCTGCAGAACCGCAACTGGCTGGTCGAAGCCGGGCGCAACGGCTCGGGTCCGCGCGAGGCCTATTTCAGGGTCAACAACATCCTCGGCCTGGTGCGCGCCTGTCAGCAGGGCCTCGGTATCGCGGCGCTGCCGGATTACCTGATCGAAGAACAGAGCCGCCTCGTACAGCTGTTCGGCGAATCGGATTCGATCCAGCTCGATACGTATTTCGTCTATCCGGAAGAGCTGAAGACGGTCGCGCGTGTGCAGGTGTTCCGCGACTTCGTGGTGAGCAAGGCGCAGCGCTGGCCGTCCTGATTTCCGCATGTCTGACATGCGGCTCCGGCTGTTGCTGCATGCCGCTCGTCGAGCCCATACTAGTTGGACGCTGAGCCTTCGCGTTGCGCATTTGTCCCCCTCCTCCAGTGGCGCGGGAGTTCAGTAATCCCTCTTGGAAGGTGATTGTGTCGGCCTCACGTGGCCAATACCTAAGCCGGGCCTTCGGGTCCGGCTTTTTTTCTGCCCAATTCGGCTTTCGCCTTCCGCGTGTATTGACAGTCTTAGGCATACCCCGCATCATTTCCAAATGATCACGAAGTCGTGCGCAATCGTCTCGAAAAAAGGCCCCCATTCGGGGACCTCGGATTTTTGCGCGCGCTAGGCTGACTTCGTCATCGCGAGCCAAATCCCGAAAACCCCGCCGCCTGGACGGGGTTTTTTCATGTGCCCTCCGTCTCAGGTTTTTCCCGAGAAGGAGAGAAGAACATGACCGATTTGCGAACCCATATGCATGGACTCTGGCTGCCGCTGGTGACGCCGTTTCGGAACAGTCGCCTCGACGAGACATCGCTGCGGCGGCTGACGCGGCACTACTGCACGCAGGCGATCGATGGCATCATCCTGGGCGCGACCTCGGGCGAAGGCATGACGCTGCGCGACGCCGAGCTCGAGCGCCTCGTCGCCGTCGTGCGCGACGAGATGGCGGCCGGCCGCCGGACGTTGCCGATTGGCCTTGGCCTTTCGGGCGCGGACACCTCGCGGATGAAGGAGCGGCTGGATGAGACCGCGGACTGGCCGATCGATTTCTATCTGATCGCGAGCCCCTATTACGTCCGGCCGTCGCAGCGCGGCATCCTCGCGCATTTCGAGGCGCTGGCCGATCACGCCGCCTGGCCGCTCGCGCTCTACAACATTCCGTATCGCTGCGCCGTCGGCATCACCAACCAGACGCTGCTGCGGCTCGCCGAGCATCCCAACATCATCGGGCTGAAGGATTGCGGCGCAAGCCGCGAGCAGTCGATCGCGCTGCTGCGCGACAGGCCGAAGGGCTTTCGCGTGCTGACCGGCGAGGACGCGAACTATTTTGAGGCGCTCAGCGACGGCGCCGATGGCGGCATTTTGCTGTCAGCCCATATCGAGACCGCAACCTTCGCAGCCGTGCATGCCGAGCTGAAGCTTGGCAACGCGGATGCGGCAGAGGCGCGCTGGCAGGAGGTAGCCGAGCTGACGCGGCTGCTCTTCACCGAACCGAGCCCGGCGCCGTCGAAGTACTGGCTGTGGCGAAGCGGCCTGATCGACAGCCCCGAGGTCCGCCTGCCGATGGTGGAGGTGAGCAGCGAGCTCGCCGCCCAACTCGATCGCGAGATCGAGCGGCGGATGAAAGTCGCGGCGCGAGAGAGCACCGCCTGTGGTTAACCGCGCACCAACTCCCTTCGCAGCTGCGGCATGGCGCATCCACGCCTCGTTTACGCAATGCCGCCTATCGTTCCCCCGCAAAGTCTTCAAATAGGGGGAATGACCATGGGGCAACGCGTTCGCCCGACCGCGGCGGAAATCTTCGCGCCTGCCGATCTTTTGCAGGGAATTTTGGTGGTGTCGTCGTTCGGCTTCTGGGCGGTGATGCTCGGCCTGATGCCGGTGCTGCTGTTTCGGGTCTGGCTCGCCTGATCACGAGAGACCGCTTGCATGGTTAAGCCGAGGTCACAAATGCGCTCAAAATGCGAGCGCGGCTGCGAGCCGGAATCTTAAAACATCCTGCGTATCGTTCGGCCCATAAGCGAAGAAATCGCGGGGGCGATCTTGAACAATCAGAATGATGCGGCGTCGCATTACGGCGCCGGACAGCAGGGCTTTTCCACCGAGGACATCATCTGGGCCGTCGGCATCTGGTCGGTGATCCTGACGCTGTCGCCGGTCATCGTGTTCTACATGCTGATGGTGGCTTAGCCTTCATCCTCACCCCACGAACGCAAAACGCGCGGAGCGCCGCGCGTTTGTCGTCCGGGGAAATGATTGATGAAATTATGCCGCCTGCTTGTGCATTGCGCCGGACGCCGACGCCGTGCCGCGAATGGCTTTCACTGAACGCTCGATCGCCGCCCACAGCCTTGCAATTTCCTGAGCTGCACGGCTCTCGGCCTGATACTCACGCGCGCCTTCGCCGTGGCTGAGTGCCATCAACAAATCCGAACGATTGGTGATCTGGCCGCCCCACACCGGAGCGCGGAACTTGGCCAGCGCCTCGCGGGCGATGGTGACGATCGGGCTTTCGGACTCGTCGCGACGCGCCGGAGCGCCGTTGAGCACGACCGCGTAGGGCTTGCGCGCCGCGCGGCACATCTGGATGGTTTCCTGCACCGCGTTGACGTCGAACACACCGGGACGTGCCGGGATGACCACCATCGTCGCGTTCTTGATCGCGTCGTCGACCACGGCCGAGAGATTCGGCGGCGTGTCGATCAACACCCACTCATAGCCGTCGCGCTTGGCAGCGGAGACGATGCCGCTGACCGAGTTCACGGCCGCCTTGATCGGCGGCTCGTTGGTGCCACGCAGCTTGTGCCACAGCGTGAGCGAGCCTTGCGGATCCGCGTCCACAAGCATCACCTGCTTGCTCTGCTTGATCTGCGCAGCGAGATGTGCGGCCAGGGTACTCTTGCCCGAGCCGCCTTTACGCGATGCAAAAACAATAACGTTCATACCTCTGGCCTCCAGATTGACCCCAGGCCACGAAAATGAATCACCGCGCTGATTCGTGAAAGAAAAATTTATCGGGAGTGGCGTCGCCGCCACGAAATAACAAGACGTGTTGGCTTTTGAGTCACACTGCTGTGTGCGACGACAGACACGAACCGTCACGAATGGCTGTTCACGCCGGCAACCGCATGTTTTCCAGGCAATTGCGCGGGAAAGACAAGACTACAACTTTGCCGCGCAAATCCTCGCGCGGCTTTTGTTCACCGAGCGGGCCGCAACCGCTGCAGGCTCGCGGCACGCCGCGCGAACAAAACGAGTCCGGTGGCTGTCGCAAAGCTGGCGCACGCCTAGCCGTCGGCGGTCTTTTTCCTCTTGGCCTTCGGCTTGGTCTTCCTCGCCACGACGGGCTTGATGTTGGTAGGCTGACCGGCGCGAACCTCGCCCGGCTCCGGCCCGCGGCGGAAGAACACCGCGCATTGCGGCGACAGCTGGGACTTCTTCCGGATCATGCAGGCGGTGATGGCATCGACGTTCGGGATGAACTCGCCGCACAGGTTCATTGCATCGGGCGTGCAGGCCTGCTGCTGCTCCGGCGTGTAGGCGAAGCCTGTGCCCGGCAGGGCCAGAACGCCGAGCGCGAGGGCGAAGGTTGCAGCAGCCAAGGATGTCCTGAAGCGAGATACCGGCATCGATCCCCCCAAAATGTCGAGTCAGGGAGATAGTGGGTGAACGGGCGTTGGTTGGCAACGAGGGGCGAGGCGAAACCCGGGCGCTGTGCGCTCTCGGCAACAGGGAGGCCTCCGGCCATCTTCTCCGCTGTCATCGCCCGGCCTTATGCGCAATTGCGCATCAGGACCGGGCGATCCAGTATTCCAGAGACGCCCGACGTTCCCTGAGAGGGCGCGGCGTACTGGATCCCCCGCCTTCGCGGGGGACGACAGTTGTGTGCGAGGCGACGTCCGGCCAAACCGCAAAACAACCCCATGCACAGTAGCCAGGGCCCTCAGCCATCTCGCGAATTCTCGCGCCTTGCGGATTTTACGAATTTCCTTTGACACGTCGGGCAAAACACCGGCATGATGGCAGGATCGAGAGCTGCGTGGGGTGGTCGGCCTAATCTCCCCGTGAGGGGGAGGACCGCATGGCCACCGTGTTGATCGTCGCGCCGGTGTTTGCGCTGATCGGGGCCGGCTATGCGTCGGTGCTGTTTCGCTTCGTCTCCGAGGGCGCACACAAGGGCATCTCCGAATTCGCCTTCAGCATCGCGATCCCCGCGCTGCTGTTTCGCACCATCGTCGTCTCGGAATTCCCCGACGTCAGCCCCTGGCGGATGTGGGGCGCCTATTACGGCGCGCTTTCCCTTACCTGGATCGCGGCGCTGATGATCTCGGTTCTGCTGCGCGAGCGGCGCGAGGACCGCGAGGACGGCGTCGTGTTCGCGATCGGCTCGGTCTACGGCAACATCGTGATGCTCGGCATTCCGCTCGTGCTCTCGGCGCTGGGCAACGAAGCCGCCGGCCCGATGTCGCTGATCCTGTCGGTGAACACGCCGCTGCTCTGGCTCTGCGGCATTTTGCAGATGGAGCTTGTCAGCCGCAAGCGCACCGGCTCGGCGCTGGCGGTGATCCGTCCCGTGCTGGCGGATCTCGCGCGCAATCCGCTGATGCTGGGCATCGGCTTCGGCGTCGCCTGGCGCTTCACCGGCCTCGGGCTCAACCCCGTCGTCGACAAGACGATCGAGCTGCTCGCCCAGGCGGGATCGCCGGCCGCGCTGATCGCGCTCGGCATCAACCTGTTCCGGTTCGAGGTAAAGGGCGAAATGCCGAGCGTCGTCGCGATGAGCACGCTCAAGCTGCTGGCGATGCCGGCGATCGCGTTCGTGCTGGCAAAACTGCTGAACCTGCCGCCGGTCGTGACAGGTGTCGTCGTGCTGTTCGCGGCGATGCCGACCGGCGCGAACGCGTATATTTTTGCGGTCCAGTATCAGCGGCTGGTGAACCCGGTGTCGGGCGCGGTGGCGCTGGGGACGCTGCTGGCGGCGGTGACGTTGCCGGTGGTGGTGATGGTGGTGGCGGGGGTGAGGTAGGGCTCGCTGTGCCCGCCCGGCGACCTCGTGCCGGAATCACGAAAATGATCCATTTTAGCGGGTTCGAGAGCACGGTTCTAAACCGTATACCCATATATATCCAAAGTTCAGATCCTCTGATATATATAGATATACAAAATCTTATTAAACGGATATATATAAATATCCAACACAAGTCTCCACGTAGCTCAATGAGTCGACAAATGGGCGTCAAAACTATCGTTCAGCAGCAGTATCGCAACATCGTCGACAGCGCGGCCGCAAGCGCGGCCGGCCTGAAAGCGCCGCCCGAAGGCTGGCTGCGCACGGTCCGCAGCGCGCTCGGCATGTCGGGTGCCGACGTCGCAAAGAAAATGGGCGTCACCCGCGCACGCGTTCCCGCGGCAGAGCGCGCCGAACTCGCAGGCGGCGTCACCCTGAAATCAATGCAGGCGGCAGCCGAGGCGATGGGGTGTCGCTTCGTCTATGCGATCGTTCCGGCATCGGGACATGTCGAGGATATCATCACCGCCCAAGCTCGAAAAAAGGCCATGGCCATCGTTGGCACAGCCAGCACGCACATGGCCCTCGAAAACCAGAAACTGCCGGATGACAAAATTGATCAGGAAGTCGAACGTCTCACCCGTGAGATCGCGCAGGAAATGCCTCCGAATTTCTGGAGCGATCAATGATCGGGGATCTCCAGTATCCCGACGGAGCGACGCCGCTCGACCCAAACGAGCTTGACGGGCTGAAGCATAAACACATCACGACGCAAGGCGAGCTCGATCAACTGGAACAGGCCAACATCGGGTCCGGCTTGCGCTGGCTCGGTCGGCAGAGAGCCCACGTTCTGACCGACGACTTCGTCATCACCTTGCACAAGCGCTTGTTCGGCGACGTCTGGAACTGGGCGGGAACGTTCCGAAAGACTGGAAAGAACATCGGCATCGATCCCGTCCACATCCCTGTGGAGCTTCGAACCCTCATGGGTGACGCCCAGTATTGGGCTGACAACAAAATCTACCCGCCTTCCGAAGCTGCCATTCGCTTGCACCATCGCCTCGTCAAAATTCATCCGTTTCCCAATGGCAACGGCAGGCACGCCCGCATCATGGCGGATGCTGTCCTGGACCGCGTCTGCAAGGCAAAGCCAATCGATTGGGCAGGCGGACATGATCTTCAAAAGATGAACGAACGACGTGCCGCTTACATTGCGGCCCTCAAGGCTGCGGACCAGGATGATATTGGTCCTTTGATCAGGTTCGTTGGTCCGCGAGATGATCTCTGAAGCGCGAAGCTATTGGATCTGCCGTCCGCCGCCGTCGTCGTGCTGTTCGCAGCGATGCCGACCGGCGTGAACGCCTACATCTTCGCGGCGCAGCATCAGCGGCTGGTGAACACAGTGTCGGGCGGGTGGCGCTGGGGACGTTGCTGGCGGCGTTGACGTTGCCAGCGCGGTGATGGTGGTGGCGGGGGTGAGTAGCGCCGCGCAGCTTAAGCAGCCCAGTCCACAATCGCGTCAATGAAAGTCCGAGCCTGGCGGATCGCATCCAGCCTCGTGGCGCAGACCCCGACCGACACCGTTCGGCCCTTTCCGACGGTCCACTGCCAACCGGATAAATAGCTCATTCTAGCGATCGAGAAGCTTACGCCGCGATGTTCCACCGAGGACCTCCGCTGACATGTTGCTGTATCCAAAAGCTTACTCCAAATGCTGAACATGATCCAGCCGAACGCAGCCAGCAGGCCTCATGTCCGGGCGTTTGCAACAACTGTCAGCAGCACGGCATCACAACTTGTCGCCGCGGAGGAGTCGCGGCAAGCGCCTCTTGACCGGGGAAGACTGGATGATCGACGTGTTGGTCATCGCATAGGGGATGACTTGGTCGATCAGTTTCTCCAGGTCGTCGACAGATTGGACATGGGCTCGCGCGATAAAACAGTCCTCGCCGGTAATTCGATCACACTCCACGATCTCCCGTAGTCCGCGCAGGACGTCCGCGACTTTCTGCAGTTGTCCGGGAATAGGCTTGATGCGCAACCAAGCCGCGATTGGCAGGCCCAAGGCCTTTGGATTGATCGTCAGCGTGTAGCCCTCGATCACACCGACTTCCTCCAGGCGCTTGATCCTTTCGGACACGCTCGGCGACGATAGACCGACTGAACGGGCCAGATCGGCGATGCTCATCCGGGCGTCGTCGACCAAGGCATCCAGAATGCGGACATCGGTTGCGTCCAGATCGCCATTTTCATATCGAAGGCGTTTCACGTGATTCACCTTTGATCAATGGAAGATTACCGCAGTCTAGTCTCTCGGATGGCATTTAAGAAGGCTGCCGTGGCTCTCATACTTAGGTGAGAGGAACCGCATGCCGAATCTCGGCCTGACGTTCACCAAGGTCGCTCATTCCGCCCCACCACATGCCTGGTTCGGCGTGAGCGCCATATTCCATTACCTGGGCCCGTCCTTTGCCGTCCTGCTTTTCCCGCCAGTCGGCGTCCTTGGCGTCGCCTGGATGCGGATCGCGTCCGCTGCGGTCATCTTTGCGCCGTGGACCAAGCCATGGAGGACGATCAAGCGCGCCGACCCGCGAACGCGATTTATGCTCATCAGCCTTGGCGGCTGTCTCGCGATAATGAACACGTCGTTCTATCTGGCGCTTGATCGACTGCCCATGAGCCTGGTTGCGGCGATGGAGTTTGTTGGGACGATAAGCGTTGCGTTGTACGGACTCCGGACGGCTCGCAATTTTGCGGCGCTAGCGCTCGCGGCGCTCGGCGTGTTTCTGCTGATCGACGTGAAATGGTCAACCGACCCGCTCGGGCTGTTCTGGGCGTTTCTGAACAGCGCACTGTTCGTCGGCTATATCATACTGGGACACAAGATATCCGAGGGCGGCGCGAGCGGCGGCGTTGAGCGGCTCGGAGCGGCGATGGCAATAGCGTTCTTCTTCATCATGCCGATTGGGTTCGTCCAAGCCGCAAAGGCCTTCGCGACGCCCGTGCTGGTCCTCGCGGGTGTCGCCGTGGGTGCCTGCTCATCCGTCATACCCTATGTCTGCGATCAGTTGGCGATGTCCCGCCTGCCGCGGGCGAGTTTCGCCCTGATGCTCGCGCTGCTGCCAGCGACGGCCACCCTGCTCGGCCTCATGGTCCTGGCGCAAATCCCCAGCGGGCAGGACATGATCGGCGTATTGCTCGTCATGTCAGGGGTCGCAATCCACAAGCCCGCGGCGCCGGAAGCGCCTATTCCGAAGTTGGCATCCACGGCGCCGTGAGCTTCTTGTTGCCGATCGCCTAGCGAACGATGGCGCGGGATCGGGGAGTTACGGAGTTACGGTGCACGAGATTGCGCATTGCGGACAGCGAGCACGCTGTGGGATCGGGAGTTTTATGCACTGTCACCGTAATCCGTAATCTCAGTTGCTCGAGTGCCCAGCCATCGATTGTGTTGCGCTACGCGACGAAACGGACCACGCCGCCATCCACCCGTAAAGCCGCGCCGGTTGTCGCCGAAGCCTGCTCCGAGCATGCGTAGATGATCATGTTGGCTACCTCATCGGTGGTCGCGAAGCGTTGGATGAGGGTGGTCGGACGCATTGCCTTCAGGAAGCCCTGCTCGGCTTCCTGCTGCGTGATTCCGTTTGCTTCGGCCTGCTTCGCCATGAAGTCGCCCAGGATCTCGGAGCGGGTGGGTCCCGGCAGGACGGCGTTGACGGTGACGCCCGTGCCCGCGACCGCCTCGGCAAGCCCGCGCGAGACCGCGAGTTGAGCGGTCTTGGTCATGCCGTAGTCGAGCATTTCCTTGGGGATGTTGACCGCGGACTCGCTACTTACAAACACGACGCGGCCCCAGCCTTTCGCCACCATCCGCGGCAGGTAATGACGGGTCACGCGCACGCCACTCATGACGTTCAACTGGAAGAGGCCGAGCCAGTCTTCGTCGGGAATCTTCGCGATGTCCTCGACGCCATTGTAGCCCCGGATGTGAGCCGTACCAACGTTGTTCACAAGGATATCGGCGTCCGGCGCCTGCGCGATCAAGGCCTCGGCACCCTCCGCTGTCGCAAGATCGGCGGCGATACCCGAGATGTCGCTTCCGGGAAAGGCCTGCCGCATCTGCCGCACCGCCTCGTCGACCCGGGTATTCCCACGGCCGTTGACGACGACCGATGCGCCGGCACGGACCAGCCCCTCCGCCGTCGCGCGGCCGATACCGGCGGTGGATCCGGTGACAATCGCCTTGCGGCCCCTGAGTTCAATATTCATGTCATTCATCTCCAATGGTAGGTGGTGATCATCCGCCGATCCTGGGGTTACGGGCGTTACGGCGAGTTAAGTGCACTGTCACCGTAACCCCGCGTAACCCCGTAATCCGCAATGCGTCGATTACTGCTCCTTCTTGAACAGATCCTTGAAGATGAGCCGGCCCCAGGTGCGGCCGCGTGCGTGCACCAGCGCGCCACCCTCGTTGAGCTTTCCCAAGTCGACCGGTGCGAACCCGAGTTGTTTGGCCAGGGCCGCCACCGGAGCGATCGCGTCCTCGTCGTCACCAGACAGAAAGACCACCCGGTGACCGCCCTCGACGACCGGATCGGCAGCCAGGGCGGCCGCAGGCAGGTGATTGAACCCTTTGACGAGCCTCGCCCCGGTGAACGCCTTCGCGACGAACGCGGAGGACGGGAGACCGTGCAGCTCTTCAGGGACTGGAAACGCGTTCATGGCGTCGATGATCGTCTTGCCTTTCCAGCTCGGCAGGGCCTTCGCAACCTCGCGATGCTCCCCGAACGGGACCGCCAGGATGATGGTGTCGGCCTCGAGTGCATCCCGCAGCGATTTGGCGACGACACTGGGTCCAATCGCCCGGGCTTGCGGCGCCAACGCCTCGGGCGGCCGGCGGCTCGCAACCGTCACGTCGATGTTTTTGCGGGCGAAGGCGTGGGCGAGCGCCTGGCCTATCTTGCCGAATCCTACAATCGCATAGCTCATTTGAACTTCTCCGATCCGTGTTGTTGATATTGATTTGCTGGCGCTTCAGATCGCCGAGAAGCCGCCGTCGACGGACAACTCCACCCCATTCACGAAGCTCGAATCGTCTGAAGCAAGGAACAGCGCGACCGCTGCAATTTCTTCAGGACGACCCATCTTTCCCCGCGGGATCAGGGATTCGAACATCCGCTTCGCCTCCTCGGTGAGAACCTGGTCCTGCATCGGTGTGGCGATCGGCCCCGGGTGCAGCACGTTCACCCGGATATTCCTGCCCTTCAGCTCGTTGAGCCAACCGCGTGCGAATGCGTGCAACGTCGCCTTGCTCGCCGCATAGACGCTGTAGCCAGGAAAACCTTTGATCGAAGCAACTGACCCGGTCATGAAGATTGATCCGCCATCGCGAAACAGCGGTAACGCCTTCTGGACCGTAAACAGCGTGCCGCGCGCATTCAGGTTGAAGGTCGCATCGAAATGCTGCTCGGTAATCTCGCCCAGTGGGACGGCTTCGCCCGTGCCGGCGCTCGCGTAGAGGATGTCGATCCCGCCCTTCTGCCGCTTGACCGTGTCGAACAGGCGGTCGAGATCGCCGAGATTGGCCGCGTCGCCGCGCACGCCGGTCACGTTCCGGCCGATCAGCTTGACGGCCTGGTCGAGCGCCTCCTGCCTCCGGCCGGTAATGAAAACATAGGCGCCTTCGTCAACGAAGCGCCTGGCGCTCGCCAGCGCCATGCCGCTCGATCCACCCGTGACGACGGCAACCTTACCCTCAAGCTTTCCCATAACTTCTCCTGTCGTGATGTCGGGACAGCATCTGCCCCCGAGAAGCTCGAGATGGGTCTGCCGGCCTCACGCGGCGAGTGCGGAAGCGCGCACATCGGTGGTGCGAAATCGATCCGGCTGAACGACTGCAGTCGGCCGCAATCGGTGTCCGCCGTTCGGAAATTGGACCGCGCTTGCCGCCATAGGGCTAGGACGACCGCCCCTACTGCTGGTCGATGTGTTAGAGATGGGATTCGGGAAGGCGCACCGCGCGGTGCGGGATTGCACCATGATCGACTGGGATGACGTTCGCTACTTTCTTGCCGTCGCGCGCGGAGGCTCGGTGCGGGCGGCCGCCGAGCGCCTCGGCGTGAACCACGCGACCGTGCTGCGACGCATCGCCCAGCTCGAGGAACGCCTCGGGGTCCACATGTTCGAAAAGCTGCCGTCGGGCTACCGCGTGACGGCTGCGGGCGAGGAGGTGCTCGAGTTCGCGGACCAGATGGAAGCGTCGTCGCACCAGCTGGAGACGCGCGTCTTCGGCCGCGACCAGAGCGTGCGCGGGCTGCTGCGGGTGACGCTGGCGCCGCCGCTGGCGACACACCTGCTGATGCCGGACTTCGCCGATTTCGCGCGTCTGCATCCTGATATCGAGATGGAGATCTTGTCGTCCGGCGAGCTGGCAAATCTGACCAACCGCGAGGCCGACGTCGCGATCCGCGTCGTCTACGACCGCAAGACCCTGCCGCTCAATCTTCACGGCATGAAGGGACCGGAGCTGTACGGCGGCGTCTACATGTCCCGCGATCGACTGGCCGCATGGCGTGCGGGCGCGCCTGATCCCATCCGGTGGATCGTCATCAGCATGCATGGCACCCCGGACTGGGCCAGCGAGGGTGAGGTTCGCACCACAGGCGTTCCATTCAGGATCACCGACGCCGAGGCGCAGATCGCTGCCGTACGGCAAGGGCTCGGGATGACGACACTGCCGTGCTTCGTCGGCGATGCCGACCCCCTGCTGGCGAGGGTGCCGGGTACCGAGCTGCACATGTACGGAACGGTTTGGCTCCTCACACAGGGAGACACACGCAAGACGAAGCGCGTGCGGCTGTTCACGGAGTTCGTATCCCGCAGGCTCGCCGCGTACGCGCCGCTTCTCGCGGGACTGTCCATATCGCGCGAGTGAGGCGGGGGAGGTCGGCGGCGGCGGAGTTACGCGGACAGTGCACAAAATTGTCTTTGACCGGCATTGCGGATAGGGCGCGCCCTGCAGGATGGACAGTTTTGTGCACTGTCACCGTAATCAAAAACGTCAGGCCTATCAGTAAGATGCTGAACTACGGGCCAATTTAAGTGGCATGGTACAGTTGGGTGGGAACCGCAAACCGCGACCGTTAGCATTGATAAACCTAGCGAATTTTCTCGCCGGTGGTTTGAGTTTGTAGCAGTCTTTTGTATTTGTGCTAGCCCACGCAGCGCCTAGCGGAAAAGGATAGTCACAATGATCCACATCCATCAAACCACTACTTGGCTCTCAATCGCAGCCGGATTGTTGTCGGCGGTGCTTTGGTTCGTTGCTGCGCTGGTGCGCGTCCCCACTGATAAGCTAGGAAGTGGCTTCGGTGCTTTGGTTGGCATGGAAGACGTAGCTTACGGTTTCAAACGGCAAACGTTTTGGAACGCTTGCGCAGCGGGTACGGCTGGGCTCGCCACTCTGTTTCAGGCGATCACTACGCTGACCGCTCCCTAGGGGAGACGGGCGGGGACACTACCACGCACTGCTACACCAACAATCGTTTAGTCCGCCCTGATCGCAGAAGGGGGTACACTGATCCGCCCATTCGCGAACTTCACAGCATCAATATCGATAGCTTCGGCAAGGCCCGCCCTTTCCAACCTCTGCCTAAGGAGCATTTTAGCCAACCGGTTGAGAAGCGAGGCTAGGCCAATCTTAGGCCGCTCCAGAGCATTCATGATGCCGTGATAGACGCCGAACAATCCAAGTAGGACGCCAAACACAATCGACAGCGGAGAGGATTTAGTCAGCCAGCCGGTAAAATAGTTGAGTATCCCTGCACCAGCGAACAGCAGGATGATGCCCGTTCCGACTAGATCAAATATCCGCACCGTTCCGGTAGTCCACGCTGCGATGGCGTGCACACTAGTTTCCCGTGACGTTCTAAGCGATTTGGCTGCATCGCGCGCCGAATCTCGCTCCGAAGCAATTGTGGCGGCATTGGCACGTAGACGCTCTGCTTCAGCGGCACTTTCTTCTTCAAGTCTGAGATGCTCTGCCTTTTGAGCAGCCTCAAGTCTGAGATGCTCGGCCTTCTGAGCGGCGTCAAGTCTGAGATGCTCGGCCGTCTGAGCCGCCAGTTGCTCGTCAAAAGCTTTCTTCTCCTCAGCTATGGTCGCTTGGCGCATCGCCTCTAAAAGCTCCGCCGCATTGTCAGCCGTGACCACCTTTTCGTTGTTGAGCGTTTGGTCCGCCAAGCGCCGAAGGCTACGGTGATCGCTGATAAGAAGCTCGAATTCCTCCATTTTATCAGGTGTGAATTCCTTTAGTCGCTCGGCAACCGCGTCCCGCACCTCGCTCCGTACGCGCAGCACGCGTTCGCAGGCGGCCAGCAATTGCCCCCGAGGTATGCGTTCGGCAACACCGAGTCCTGTTCTTAGCCAAGCAACCGTTGCCAGTTCACGCTGATGAATGACTGCGTTTTCCTGAGTTTCGTACAGAAGTCGACTTGCAAGACAATATTGGCGCGAGTGCTGCACGAACCGCGGATTACGCGTGACAAAAATGTAGCCACATTGAAAAATATCTCCGCTGTGTCTGCCCGACCTAAGACGCATCGTGAGCGCAAGGCTCTCCGCATCGTGCTCTCTCGGCACAACATCATGAAGCCAATTGATCGAAGCAAAGAAGTCTTCGTATTGCGCGTCCGTGAAGTATTTGTGCGTATTCGGTCGTTGCTTTAGGTCAATTGGCAGAACGGTGATACCGGCACGCTCCAGCGCCCGTTGAGGGTCATTCGCTACAGCCTGGACGTACTCAGGCATCACCTCGCGCTTAAGAATTGCCTCAAGGGATCAGCGCTCAGTCGTTGCGGTGTCTTGTCGTTGTAGAACAGCGCGCCTTGGCCGACCTGCCTCACCATCTCAATGAAACCTTGAGCCAACAGGTGCTCATGGATAGGCACGGTGCGGGGCTTCGCTGTCTTTATCGTGCCTGCCTCGGGCGTGAGCTTCATCACGTAGAAGCCTTTGCGCTCCTCCACGTCGATGCCACGCAACTGCGTGATTTCGCCCGGACGTGCTCCCGAGTAGGCACACAACCACGGCACCCAACGACGTGTCCGCTCAGTGGGCGTGCTGGGCTTCTGTATGGCTAAACTCGCTAGAAGAATGGTGCTGGCTTCCACATCAGTGAAGCTGCGGCCCTCCTCGCGGGTCTGCACCTTTCGAGGAACGTCTACCCGCACTTCCTTGAAAGGGTTTTGCCCGATGCGTTTATGCTCGCGAGCCCAACCGAATACGCGCCGAGAAGACGATAGCCACACCTCGCGGACAGTGATCGCCTGACGCTCCTCGGTGATAAGGCCGTGCACCCACTTACGGGCAGCGTCCTCCGTGATCCCGTCCGCTCCCACGTCAGCAAACTCGCGCTGCATTTCAAGGAAAACGGCACGCCATCGGCTTACAGTCTTGTCCGCTGGCTTCGTCGCAAGAACGAAGGCTTCGAAAAGGTCCCAGCAACTCATGCCTGCCGCACGCGAAGGTCCGTCCGTGAAAGACGGGAACGTGTCTGGCGTCTCGTCGCGGGAGTAATCGCCGGTCGCGCGCTTCTCTAGCGTTGATACAGCGGCCAAGAGATTGTCACTGACGGCATCCACGAACAACGCATAGGCGGTCAGGTCCAGCGCCTTCCCCTCGCTCGCCAAGAAGGTCGCTACGCGCGCCAACTCGGCAATCTGCGGTCTCACCGCCTCGCGCACGTCCGGTTCTCTTGCCCACTCCCACCGAGAATCGGCTTTGGTGTCCTCTTCGTAATCGTCGGGTGCCTCAGGGCGGATCACGTTCCAAAGGATGTGGTCGCTGAACTCGCGCCAATACTTTGGCTTACCGGGGACCGCCTCGTGTTGCTTTACGAACCAGTTGTACCAGCGGCCCGCGAGACCAATTGCGTTGACCTTCGTGAGCGGCTGGCCCTCGCCGTTCCGTTGGGCTCGCAGCGTGGCGATGCGGGTTTCTATTTCTGCCAGCCATTCGCTGTACTGGGTCTTAGCGAAGGCAGAGGGCACGCCAGCAGGTATGCGAAGCTGCGCCTCCCAGCGCACTACGTACAAGCGCGCATAGTCGTCGCGAACGTCGGCAGGGATACCTTTGCGAGCGACAAAACCGCCTCCCTTGACTGCAACTAACCCGACCATCCGCAATGCCATTTGTAGCGCCTTTTGTATTTTAGGCGGCGCAAATAGGTCAGGTCTATCAATAAGATGCTGGGAATGCGGAGTTATCCGCAACGGTGGTACAGTTGGGTGGGCTCGAACCACCGACCTCCTGTTCCACAGACAGGCGCTCTAACCAACTGAGCTACAACTGCATCCTTGCGAGCCGCACCTTGGGCGCCCTGAGAGGGCCGGTCACCGAGGGGGGGCTGGACGGGGCGGAAACTAGGTGCAACGGCCGTTTTTGGCAAGGCCGCAAAACCCGATAATCGGGCCTCGAACAACGTTATTTCCAAAGCAAAACCCGGGCTTCGCGGCCCGGGTTTCCTAATCAATTCAGGCCCAATCCGCTCAGGCGGCGGGGTAGAGCTTGGAGGCAGAGGCCTTGATCGGCTCGGCAGTGGCGCTGGCGACGCGCTGGGTGATCTCGGCCAGCTCCTTGGCCTGGGCCTGGAACGTCTCGAGCTGCTTTTTGGCGTGGCCGGTCCAGAGCTGGAAGGCGTCGGTCGGCGACTTCACGCCGAGCAGCTCCTGGGTGAAGTCCAGATGGGCCGTGGTGTTGGCCTTGGCGAATTCCATCAGCTTGGCGGTGTACTCGTTCGCGCCCTTCGAGGCGTTGGCGAACACGGCCTCGATGGTGCCGTTGTGGGTTTCGGCGGCGTCCTTGAACTTGGCGTAGTTCTCGCGGGCCTGCGAAACGCCCTTTTCGGCGAACGCGCGCACCTGCTCGGGGACCTCGAACGGAATGATCGAGGCAGAAAACGGATCAGTCGCACCTGTCATGGTTGTCCCTCACGATAAAGAAAAATGGAGTGAGCCTTCTGGCGCGCCCGCCGACCCAACCGGGGCCATTTCTTCTTGCGAACTGGCGGGTACGAAAGACTGGAAAACGCAGAACAAACGAGATGGCTCGTCCAGCGCCCAGCAGTATCGCTGCCTAACATGTCAACATTGTGCAGCGCAACGCGATCCGGGGGCGCGTGCGGAAATTTAATCCCGGGGAGAGTGAGGTTCCCGGGGTGGGGAACCGGGGGTTGAGGCATTTTGCCGCCCGATGGATTTCCGGGCTCGCGACTTCGTCGCGCCCCGGAATGACAGAGCGGGCTAATGCTTCGGCTTGGTCGCATCCATCGCCGCGCGGCTGACGATCTGGCCTATTTCGCTGGCCTGCTCGGCCAGGGCCTTCATCTGGGCCTGGACGTATTCGCTGTGCAGCCGCATCACCTCGGCGACATCCTTGGCGTGGACCAGCGACTGGGCGTAATTGAGCGAGGCGTGCACATTGGTCTCGGCGAAGGCGATCGCCCTGGCGCCGATGTCCTTGGCGCCGGCGCGCATGGAGGCGCCGCGCTCCTCGATCGAGCCGGCGGCGGCCTCGGCGTTGGCGAGCAGTTTCTCGAAGGCGTCGCGGGCCTGCTTAAGACTGGATTCCGCCACGTTGCGCATCTCCGGCGGAAGGTCGATAGGCTCATGGGACTGATCGGTCATGGCTGCGGCTCCTGTCATGTTGTGCCGGTTTTGCCGAATCCTGCGGATGCAACGACGCGGCGGCTTGCGGGTTCAGCCACATTAAGGTTATCGCGGCTTTAGGACGCGCCCGTTAAGCTCGGGCCGTGGACCTGCCCGCCGCCGCGGGCGATACTAACCCTTTCTTAAGGCTGTCATTCCCGGCAGTCCCTGACGTGACGCCAACAAGCGAGACTTAAAGCCGGTCGGATGACGAGTTCGGATTTCCAGTTGCGCGGCGTCGGCGATCCCAGGCTGTCCGTGCATGCGACCTCTCCGCTGCCGGCCTGGCTGTGGTCGCCCGACGGCAGCCGCGTGCTGTGGGCCAATGCCGTCGGGGCAAAATTCTTCGGCGCGGCGAACGCGGCTATCCTCGCGGCAAAGACGTTCGGGCCGGCCGACGTCCATCGCCGCCAGATCACCCGCCTCGCCCGCCAGCTGCCGGCGAGCGGCGCCATCAGGCTCGAACGGCTGCGCGGCTTCGGCGCCCGGCTCGGCACGCTGATGACCTGCGCCTGCGCGCGGCTTGTCTTTGCCGATGGCGGCGAAGGCGTGCTTGTCACCGCGATGGATGCGGGCGCGCGCACCATGTCGCTGGTCGAGCGGCTGCATCGGCTCGTCGACGGTGCGGCCGTGCCGATGGCAGCGTTCGCGCCCGATGGCATGTTCGCCGGCGCCAGCGAAGCCGCCCGCCCCCTGCTCGGCTTTCGCGATCTCGGCGAAGCCGGCCTCGAGCAGGCGCGCAGCGATGCGCTGGCGCAAGGCCGCGTCGAGCTGCCGATCGGGATCGGCAAGATGGTGCTGCAACGGGTCGGCACTGGCGCCGATGTCGGACTCGTCGCGCTGATCGAGCCGGCGATCGTGCAGGCTGCGCCGGTGGCCGAGAGCGCGCCTGATCCTGCGCCGCAGGCCATCGAGACGCCACCAGCGAACGAGCCCGCCGCGGGAATCGACCTGTTCGACGCCTTTGCCGATCTGGACGAAACGCCTGAGACGGCCGAGACGCTCACGCCCGAGCCGCCCGCGCGCGAAGCGGCGCCGGAAACACCGGTTGAAAACCCGCCCGCAGCCATCGTGCCGCCGCAAGCCGCGCCGATCACGGGCACCATGGTCGAGCCGCCTGGACATGCGGAGACACCGCGCCAGCATCCGCTGCGTTTCCTGTGGCAGATGGATGCGGAGGGGCGCTTTGTGCTGGCGTCGAGCGAGTTCATCCACCTGATCGGCCCGCACACTGCGGCCGGCTTCGGCCGGCCCTGGCGCGAGATCGCCGAAGCGTTTGCGCTCGATCCGGACGGGCGCGTGGCGCAGGCGCTTGCGAGCCACGACACCTGGGCCGGCATCACCGTGAACTGGCCGGCCGATGGCGGCGAGCATCTGCCGGTCGAGCTCGCAGGCCTGCCGGTCTACGACCGCGAGCGCAATTTTGCCGGCTTCAAGGGTTTTGGCGTCTGCCGCGATCTCGACGGTCTCAACCGGCTCGATGCGCTCCGGCGTTACGAGCTGTTGTCAGAGCAGACTGTGCCGCAGAGCCTCTGCGCCGATATGGTCGAGCCTGATCCCGAGGAGGGGGCGCCGCCTCCGCCGATCGAGCCGCCTCCGCCACCACCTGAACCTGAACCTGAACCGCCCGTACTCATCACCGAAGCGAATTCACAGCAAACCGATCTGGAAACATCCGTGGAAACGCCTCCCAATGTCGTACCGTTCCGTCCGCCCGGCGACGCCAGATCACAGGGTGATCAGAGATCGCCGACGCTGACGCCGGTCGAGAACAGCGCGTTCAACGAGCTCGCGCGACAATTATCCGAGCGACTCGAACGCGAGCGCGAGACGATTGCATCCGTCGCGGCCGAGCCGCCGGCGGAAGAGACCACGCAGGAAGCACCGACGCCGGAGCCTGAGGCGCCGGCGGCCGCGGCCGAATGGCTGACCGCGCCCGCACCGCCCGCGCGCGGCGACAGCACGCGCGACCGCGCGCTGCTCGATCTGGTGCCGACGGGCATGCTGATCTATCGGCTCGATCGCCTGCTCTACGCCAACCCTGCGTTCCTCACGCGGATGGGCTATGCCAGCCTGACCGCGCTGGAGGATGCCGGCGGGCTGGATGCGCTCTATGTCGAGCCCGGCGTCTCCGCTGCCAGCAGCACGTCGCAGGCCGGCACGCCGGTGACGATCAGTGCTGCGATCGCCAATGGCGAGCAGCCACTGGCGACCACGGAAGCGCATCTGCACACGATCGACTGGGACGGCGCCAGCGCGCATGCGCTGATCTGCGCGCTGCCCAATCCTGCACCTGTCGTGGCCACGCCTGTTTTCGCAGCGCCCGCGATGGCCGAGCCGGTGGTGGTGATCCCCGACCTGCCGGAGTCTGAGGCCGACTTGGAATCCGAGCTAGAGGCCGGCGATGCCGAGGCCGAAGATCTCGCCGCGATCCTCGACACCACGGCCGAGGGCATCGTGATGTTCGATGCCGAAGGCAACATCCACGCCTGCAACCGCAGCGCCGAAGCGCTGTTCGGCTATGACGGCGAAGCGCTGATGCAGCAGAATTTGCTGACGCTGTTCGCGCCCGAGAGCCAGCAGATCGTCGTCGACTATCTCGAAAGCATCAGGAGCGAGGACATCGCGAGCCTGCTCGACCACGGCCGCGAGGTCCTGGGCCGCGAGAAGAAGGGCGGCGTGCTTCCGCTCGCCATGATCATGGGCCGCACGCGGCCCGACGGCCCGAATTTCTTTGCCGTGTTCCGCGACCTCTCGCAAAGCAAGAAGGGCGAGAGCGAGCTGACGCAGGCGCGACGCCTGGTCGACGGCGCAGCCAACGCCAAGGCCGACATGCTGGCGCGGATCAGCCACGAGATCCGCACGCCGCTCAACGCCATCATCGGCTTTGCCGAGGTGATGATCTCCGAACGTTTCGGTGCGCTCGGCAACGAGCGCTATGGCGAATATATGAAGGACATCCGCGCCTCCGGCGAGCGCGTGATCACCATCATCGACGATTTGCTGGAGCTGTCGCGGATCGAGACCGGCAAGCTCGATCTCAGTTTCACGAACCTCAACCTCAACGACCTCGTGGAAGCCTGTGTCACCGTGATGCAGCCGCAGGCCAACCGCGAACGCATCATCATCCGCACCTCGCTCGCGCATGCGCTGCCCCAGGTGACGGCGGACGCGCGCGCGCTGCGTCAGGTCACGATGAACTTGATCTCGAACTCGATCCGGCTTGCCAGCGCCGGCGGCCAGGTCATCGTCTCGACCGCATTGAACGATCGCGGCGAGATCGCGCTGCGGATCCGCGACACCGGCCATGGGCTGACCGAGACGGAAGTCGCAGCCGCGATGGAGCCGTTCCGCACCCCGCCACCGGGCGACGCCGCGGACAATTCCGCGCTGAGCCTGTCGCTGACCAAGGCGCTGGTCGAGGCCAACCGCGCCCAGTTCAACATCAAGAGCGCGTCGAATTCCGGCACGCTGATCGAAGTGGCGTTCGCGCCGGTGGTGGCACGGGCGTGAGGTTCACGTCATGCCCGGGCATGACGGCGCGGAAGCTTCAAGCCGCGCGCACGGTATCCAGGAACTTGCCGACCTCTAACTTCAGCCGGTTGCTGTCGCCCGACAGCGACCTGGCCGCGGAGAGCACCTGGGTCGATGCCGAGCCGGTCTCGACCGCGCCCTGCCGCACATTGCTGATGTTGGCGCTGACCTGCGTGGTGCCGGCCGCCGCACTCTGGACGTTGCGCGATATCTCGCTGGTCGCGGCGCCCTGCTCCTCGACGGCGGCCGCAATGGTGGACGAGATCTCGGACAGGCGCTCGATCGTGCCGCCGATGGTCCTGATCGCGCCGACGGACTCGTTGGTCGCGCCCTGAATGCTCGCGATCTGCTGACCGATCTCGCCGGTAGCCTTCGCCGTCTGCTCAGCCAGCGCCTTCACCTCGGAGGCCACGACGGCGAAGCCGCGCCCGGCTTCGCCCGCACGCGCCGCCTCGATGGTGGCATTGAGCGCCAGAAGGTTGGTCTGGCCCGCGATCGCGTTGATGAGCTCGACCACATCGCCGATGCGCGCGGCGGCCTTTGACAATTCGCCGACGCGATCATTGGTGTGCCCGGCCTGGCTGACGGCCTCTCCGGCGATGCGCGCGGAGGCCTGCACCTGGCGGCTGATCTCGGTGACGGAGGCGGTCAGCTCCTCGGCGGCGGACGCCACCGACTGCACGTTGGTCGCGGCCTCCTCCGACGCAGCTTCGACCAGCGTGGCAAGCTCGGTCGAACGGCTCGCGGTCGTCGTCAACGACGTCGCCGACGCCTCGAGCTCGGTGGCAGCGGACGACACCGTCTCGACGATCTCGCCGATCGCACCCTCGAAATCGTCGGCCATCCTGATCATGTCGGCGCGTCGGCGCTCGGCCGCGAGCTTGTCCTGCCTGATCTTTTCTTCCGCCTCCTCGCGCGCCTTCTGCTCGGCGTTGATCTTGAACGTTTCGACGGCTTGCGCGATCTCGCCGATCTCGTCGGGGCGGCCGAGGCCGGGCAGCACGATCGCGAAATTGCCCTTGGCCAGCTCGATCATGGCCGCCCGCATCGCGGCAAGCGGCTTTGCGACCGAGCGGCCAATGAAGATGCCGAGCCCAAGCACGCCGGACGCGATCAGAGCGATCGCCACGGCGATCCAGAACTGGATGCCGTCCCGCTCGGCAACGTTGCGCCGGTCGGCTTCGGCGCGGATGCTGTCGACCGATTTCGAGACCTGCTCGATGACAGGTTCGACCGTCGAGAACGCCTCCGACATCGCCTTCAATTCCGTCGCGAGCTTCAGCGCGGTCTCGATCCAGGCGGAGAAGTCGCGCTGATAGTCGGCGAGCCTCGCGCGCAGCTCGGCCTTCGCGTCGTCGGGAACTGCGGCGGCGTCGACGCCGGCCAGAAATTCCGACGCGCGCTTCTTCATCTCGTCGCCGTATTTGGCATTACGACGCAGCATGAAATCCTTCTCGTGCCGGCGCATCATCAGCATGATCACCTTGAGCGCGGAATTCTGCAGTTGGTCGACCTTGCTCTCGATCTCGTGGACGGAGGTCCGCAGGCGGCCTTCGAGGCCCGAATTCTCGTCAAGCCCGAGACGCTCCCGCTCCGCGACCACCGTGGCGAAACGGATCTGATAGATCTTCAGCGCTTCGTTCATCGCATCGATCTTTTGCGCGAGCTCTGGCTTGCCGAGCGCCGCGATCCTGCCGCGGAGCTTTTCGATATCGCGTGCGACCTGGCGCGAGATCTCGAGCTGACGCTGCGCCCTCGCCGGGTCACTGCGCAGCAGAAAATCCTTTTCGGCGCGGCGGCCTTCGAGCAGCTCGACCGCAATATTGTTGTTGAGCTCGAAGACCGTGCGCGCGTTCTCGGCGGCGTCGCGCGACAGGCCCATCGCCCGCTCGCCGTAGAGATGAATGCCGCCGATGAGGACGACACCGACGACGCCGATGACGCCGATCGCAGTGATCTTGTGGGTGAGGCGAAGAGCGAGAAGCCGCATCTTGGTACCAAGCTAGAGTGACCGATGCGGTTGATGAAACCCTGATGCGTAGAAACTTCCGTTAATTTGCGGGCACGTGGAACTACGTGTTTTTGTCATAAAGCTCGCCGTCAGGATGTGTTGACCGTACCCCACGATACCGCTGATGGCGGCTTCTGCACTGTGACGTGCACAAGCCGGTTTATGACCACCGCGGCGCTCATCGCGAATCAAGGGTTCGCGGACGGCAGCACCGAGAACTCTTCGCCGCTCATTTTCCGAGCATCTGGGCGTCTTGCTACCCTGAAGACTACCCCTGAAGAGGACTTGCAGCGTCGACTCGGCTGAGCAACATTCGCGCAATTTCAGAATAGCCATTTTATGAGGGCATCATGCCTGACATATTGGAAGTGCTGTTGTGGTGCGCAGCATTGGCGACATGGCTGATGCTTCTCTTCGCAATCGTCGGCGAGATTCTCAAACCGCTCTCAAAGAGCATCCGCCGACTGGTCGCGCAAGCTTTCAAGCTCTACGTGAAGTGATTGCCGGCCACAATACTCGATCGAAGCTGAACCGGCCCGCGCCAGTGACGAAGATCAACATGGCCCCGCCCATGATCGAGATATTCTTCAAGAAATTATTGTACTGATTGATCTGCTGCCCACCGGCGGGATATTCCCAGTAGCGATGTGCAATCGCGGTTGCCATCAGCACGAAGACAAACATCAGAACTGCGCAATAGCGCGTACGGATGCCCAATATCAAGCCTGCGGATATGACGACTTCCAGCGTGATATTCACGATCGTGAACAGCTCAGGCGCTGGAAGATTCAGCGATCGAAAATAGCCCACCGAGCCGCTGAAGTCGGCTATTGCTCCGTACGCGCTTCCAACGAACACCCATGCCAGCAGAATACGGCCAATCAGGAGCAGTGCGCCAGCTCCGGCTGTCGCGACCCCATCGGCTGTCAGAAAATCCGAATCAGCTTTCATCGGTAGATCCCCCGAGCGTCTTGTGCAACGCCGGCTGGAAACATTTAGTACCGAGAGCACACAATAGC
Source organism: Bradyrhizobium sp. S3.3.6 (assembly GCF_040546905.1). Taxonomy (NCBI): domain Bacteria; kingdom Pseudomonadati; phylum Pseudomonadota; class Alphaproteobacteria; order Hyphomicrobiales; family Nitrobacteraceae; genus Bradyrhizobium; species Bradyrhizobium sp. S3.3.6. Next base: position 603,049 of record NZ_JBEPOT010000001.1, read on the forward strand.
ATGAACGGGCGGACACATGAAGCGCCCGTGCCGGCTGTTTGGCACGGCGGCAAAGCACGTCGAGCTACATACGAAAAAGGCACGGCGCTTGCGGCGCCGTGCCTTTCACATTCAGATGGCCTTGATCAGCTGTAGATCTCGAACAGGCCGGCGCCGCCCTGGCCGCCGCCGATGCACATGGTCACGACGCCCCACTTGGCCTTGCGGCGGGCGCCTTCCTGCAGCAGGTGGCCGGTGAGACGGGCGCCGGTCATGCCGAAGGGATGGCCGATCGCGATCGAGCCGCCGTTGACGTTGTACTTCTCGGGGTCGATGCCGAGCTTGTCGCGCGAATAGAGGCACTGGCTGGCGAAGGCCTCGTTGAGCTCCCACAGATCGATGTCGTCGATCTTCAGGCCATGACGCTTCAACAGCTTCGGCACGGCGAAGATCGGCCCGATGCCCATCTCGTCGGGCTCGCAGCCTGCCGCAGCCCAGGCGACGAAACGGCCGAGCGGCTTGAGGCCGCGCTTCTCGGCGTCCTTGGCTTCCATCAGCACCACCGCGGCGGCGCCGTCGGAGAGCTGGCTGGCATTGCCGGCGGTGACGAACTTGCCCGGGCCCTTCACCGGCTCGAGTTTTGCCAATCCTTCCAGCGTGGTCTCAGGACGATTGCATTCGTCGCGGTCCACCACGTAGTCGACAATGCTCTCGGCCTTGGTCGCCTTGTCCACCACCTTCATCTTCGTTTTCATCGGGACGATTTCGTCCTTGAACTTGTTGGCCTGCTGGGCTGCGGCCATGCGGCGCTGCGACTCCAGCGAATATTCGTCCTGGTATTCGCGGCTGAGCTTGTAGCGCTCGGCGACGATGTCGGCGGTGTCGATCATCGCCATGAAGATGTCAGGCGCGGTGTTGAGCAGCTCGGGATCGACCCATTCCTTCGGCGAGCCGCCGCCCGGAATCGAGATGCTCTCGACGCCGCCGGCGACGATGCAATCGGCACCGTCGGAGCGGATCGAGTTGGCGGCCATCGCGATGGTCTGAAGCCCTGAGGAGCAGAAGCGGTTCACCGACACGCCGCCGGTCGACTTCGGCAAGCCTGCGAGCAGCGCGGCCTGCCGGCCGATGTTCGGCGCGCCATGGGCGCAATTGCCGAGATAGCAATCCTCGACATAGTCCTTGTCGACGCCGGCACGGTCGACCGCGTGGTGGATGGCGTGGGCCGCGAGCGACATCGGCGGCGTGATGTTGAACCCGCCACGGCCGGACTTGGCCAGGCCCGTGCGCGCGTAGGAAACGATGACGGCTTCACGCATTGTTTTCTCCCTTTTCGAACGATTGGTACGGAGCGTGCTGGCGCCATTGGTACACAAAGTTTGGAGGGTGCGGGAGAAATAAAAACGCCGCCTCCGATGATTGAGGCGGCGTTGTTCCGCGGGTCGGAATATCAATGTGAGCGTCGCTCTATCCGCTCGTCATACCCGGGCTTGTCCCGGGGATCCACGTTCTTCGGACCGCGCGGCAAGGCGTGGATGGCCGGGACATAGGCGAGCGGAAGCGACGCCGTCCTTCGGACGGCTATGCCCGGCCATGACGCAAGAGGCGAAAGCTCGATCAGAACGTCAGCGCCTTGACCTGCTTGACCTGCGGCAGCGCTTGCACCTTGGCGAGCACATCCGCCGGCACCGCGCCGTCGACCTCGACCAGCGCGATGGCATCGCTGCCCTGGGCGACGCGGCCGAGATGGAAGGTCGCGATGTTGATCTTGGCGTCGCCGAGCAGGCCGGCGAAGTGGCCGATGAAGCCCGGCTTGTCCTCGTTGGTGACGTAGATCATCGACTTGCCGAACTCGGCGTCGACGCGGATGCCCTTGATGTCGACGAGGCGCGGCTTGCCGTCGTGATAGACGGTGCCCGAGACCGACCGCTCCTGGCGCTCGGTGGTGACCGTGACGGTGATCAGGCTCTCATAGTCGCTCTGGGCGGCGCGGACGATCTCGTCCACCACCATGCCGCGCTCCTTGGCGACCACCGGCGCGGACACCACATTGACCTCGCCCAGCATCGGCCGCAGCAGGCCCGACAGCACCGCCGAGGTGATCGCCTTAATCTTCATCTCGGCGACGTGGCCCTCATAGGTGATCTCGACCTTGAGGATGCCGCTTTCGGTGAGCTGGCCGGCGAACGAGCCGAGCTTCTCGGCGAGCGCGATGAACGGCTTCAGCTTCGGCGCTTCTTCCGCGGTGATCGAGGGGAAGTTCACCGCGTTCGAGATCGCGCCGGTGAGCAGATAATCCGACATCTGCTCGGCGACCTGCAGCGCGACGTTTTCCTGCGCTTCCGTGGTGGAGGCGCCGAGATGCGGCGTGCAGATCACGTTGGGATGGCCGAACAGCACGTTCGTCGTCGCGGGCTCCTCGACGAAGACGTCGAAGGCAGCGCCGGCAATGTGCTTGGCGTTGAGCGCATCGACCACCGCCTGCTCGTCGACGAGACCGCCGCGGGCGCAGTTGATCAGGCGCACGCCCTTCTTCATCTTGGCGACCGCGGCCGCATCGATGATGTTCCGGGTCTTCTCGGTCAACGGCGTATGCAGCGTGATGAAGTCGGCGCGCTTGAGCAGGTCATCCAGATCGACCTTCTCGACGCCGATGTCCTTGGCGCGCTCCGGCGACAGGAAGGGGTCGAACGCGACCACCTTCATGCGCAGCCCGAGCGCGCGGTCGGCGACGATCGAGCCGATGTTGCCGCAGCCGACGATGCCGAGCACCTTGCCGGTGATCTCGACGCCCATGAAGCGGTTCTTCTCCCACTTGCCGGCCTGGGTCGAGGCGTCGGCCTGCGGGATCTCACGGGCGAGCGCCAGCATCAGCGTGATGGCGTGCTCGGCGGTCGTGATCGAATTGCCGAACGGCGTGTTCATCACGATGATGCCCTTGGCGGTCGCAGCCGGAATCTCGACATTGTCGACGCCGATGCCGGCGCGGCCGATCACCTTGAGGTTGGTGGCCTTCTCCAGGATCTTGGCGGTCGCCTTGGTCGCGGAGCGGATCGCGAGGCCATCGTAATTGCCGATGATCTCGGCGAGCTTGTCCTTGTCCTTGCCGAGGTTGGGCTGGAAGTCGACCTCGACGCCGCGGTCTTTGAAGATCTGCACGGCAGCAGGCGAGAGCGCGTCGGAAATGAGAACTTTGGGTTTGGTCATGGGGATGTGTCCTTCGCCGTCCCTAAGGGGGATCGGCCCGAGGGCCGAAATGGGTAATTGCGCGGAAGCTCTTTGCTCTCCCTCTCCCCGTTCTTACGGGGAGAGGGTTGGGGTGAGGGGCAGCCACGGGCGAGGTGCTCGTGGAGAGAGCCCCTCACCCGGATCGCACCGGACGATGCTCCGCATCGCCGGGAGCGACCCGGCCTCTCCCCGTAAGACGGGGAGAGGCGAAAAGAAAACTTATGCTGCCTTGGCGAGCTGCGCCTTGGTCTCGGCAAAAGCCCAGTCGATCCACTGCGTCAGCAGCTCGACATCCCGGGCCTCGACGGTGGCGCCGCACCAGATGCGCAAACCCGCCGGCGCATCGCGGTAATAGGCGAAGTCGTAGCCGGCGCCTTCCTTCTCGACGAGAGCGACCAGCTTCTTGGAGAACTCGGCCTGCGCGTCCTCCGAGAGCGAGGTGATCGCGGGATCGATGAACTTCAGGCACACCGAGGTGTTGGAGCGGATCGCGGCGTCCTTGGCCAGGAAGTCGATCCAGGGCGTCTTCGCCTTCCAGTCGGCCAGCACCTTGGTGTTGGCGTCGGCGCGCGCGATCAGCGCCTTGAGGCCGCCGATCGACTTGGCCCAGCTTAGTGCGTCGAGATAATCCTCGACGCAGAGCATCGACGGCGTGTTGATGGTCTCGCCAACGAAGATGCCTTCGTTGATCTTGCCGCCCTTGGTCATGCGGAAGATTTTCGGCAGCGGCCAGGCCGGCTTGTAGGTCTCGAGCCGCTCCACCGCGCGCGGCGACAGGATCAGCATGCCATGCGCGGCTTCGCCGCCGAGCGCCTTCTGCCAGGAGAAGGTGACGACATCGAGCTTGGCCCAGTCGAGGGCTTGCGCGAATGCAGCCGACGTCGCGTCGCAAATGGTCAGGCCTGCGCGGGTCGCGCTGATCCAATCCGCGTTCGGCACGCGGACGCCGGAGGTGGTGCCGTTCCAGGTGAAGACGACGTCGCTGTTGGGATCGACCTTGGAGAGGTCGGGAATTTCACCGTAAGCCGCATTGAGCTTGGTGACGTCCTTGAGCTTCAATTCCTTGACGATGTCGCTGACCCAGCCTTCGCCGAAGGATTCCCAGGCGAGCGTGGTGACGGGCCGTGCCCCGAGCAGCGACCACAGCGCCATCTCGACCGCGCCGGTATCCGACGCCGGCACGATGCCGATGCGATAATCGGCCGGCACTTCAAGCACTTCGCGCGTCAGATCGATCGCGAGCTTGAGCTTGGTCTTGCCCACCTTCGCGCGATGCGAACGGCCGAGCGCTGCGTCCTTGAGATTTTGGGCGTTCCAGCCGGGGCGCTTGGCGCAGGGGCCGGAGGAGAAATGCGGCACGTTCGGCCGCGAAGCGGGCTTCGCTACAGTCATAATCTACCCTTCCAGATAGTAAGCCTCCCGTTGGGGGGAGGTGTCCCGCCGCGGCTGATACGGGAATCGGGAAGTGCAGTCAAGGAAGTTCCGGCGTCTCACGCTGGAGTGATGGCTCCTCCGGCACGATATCCGGCGATGCAACCGGGGCGAGTGCGTTCAGCAAGTCCGTGGCCTCGCTGATCAATTGCGCGGCGCGACGGCGGCTGCCGACCTTCAAAATGCACTTGTCGTTGGCCTGCACAACGTAATCGTTGCCAACCTTGATCATGGAATAGCTTGCCATCGAAATCCCCGAACCGACCGAGCCCGGTTTCAGACGCTGGCGTAGCACCGTTCGTTCCCCGATCAACGTGAACGACCAAGGGGTAGTTTATCAGCTCTTAAGATGAACGAACGCGCGATCGGATTTCGCAAGCCGCGCAACGGTCCCCACGGCCTGCATCAAAAACGCACAGTCATGCCGGCGTGACTCAATGCAAATCCGAGACGCTTGTAGAAGCGCTGCGCGTCGACACGGCTCGCATGCGTCAGCAATTCGACCAGATTGCAGCCGCGCGCCTTGGCTTCCGTCATCGCCCATTGCACCAATTGCTCGCCGATGCCGCGGCTGCGGCAATCGGAGGCAACGCGGACATCCTCGAGCAGGCCGCGAATGCCGCCTTGCGAGCTGATGCCCGCGAGCACCGCGAGTTGCAGGCAGCCGACCACCCTGCCCTCGCTCTCGGCGACCACGAGCGCGAGATTCTGGTCACGCTCGACCCGCTCGAACGCCTGATAGTAGACGGCAGGAAGCGGATCCTCGACGCGCTCGCGGGCGCGGCCGAGATGATCGTCGGCAAGCATCGCCACAATCGCGGGAACGTCCTCGCGGCGCGCGGGACGGATGGAGACGGACTTGTCGTTCATACGGGAAACTCCAGGATTCCGTGCGACGGATTCCGCGCGAGGGATTTAGCGCGCCGGCGGTAGACCGAGACAGGCCTCAGCTTCGGCGATCCAGCGGCGGATGGCGGCATAGCGGTCGAGATCAAAACCGCCTTCATGCGCAAGGCGCGTATAGGCAAGCAGCGAGACGTCGGCGAGCGAGATCTCATCGTCGGCGAAGAAGCGGCTCGTTGTGAGATGCGCCTCCATGCGGTCGAGCGCCGCATAGCCGCGCTTGACCTTGTCGGGATCGAGCTCGGAGGGATGCTTGCTGAGATAGACCAGCTGAAAGCGGCACACCGCGATATAGGGCTCGTGGCTGTACTGCTCCCAGAACAGCCATTCGTCCATCTTGGCCGCGGCAAAGGCGTCGCGCGGAACCAGCGCGCTGTCGCGGGCGAGATAGCGGATGATGGCGTTGGACTGCGCCAACGTGCGGCCGTCGTCGAAGGCTATGGTCGGCACCTGGCCGGCACCGTTCATCTCCAGGAATTGCGGCGTGCGCGTCTCGCCCTTGCGCGTATCGATCTCGATCCAGCGATAGGGCAATGCGAGCTTGTCGCAGACCCACTTCACCTTCAGACAATTGCCCGAGTTGCTATCGCCGTAAATCTGCATCGCTGCCGCCCCGCTTTCGCCCGGCAGAGCATCAGGACGGAAGCAGCCTGTCAACCGCGGCGCAGCGCAGCAGCGTCAGAACTTGTAGCCGAGCCCGACGCGCGCATTGTTCAGCGTCACCGAGGTGTTCATGACGGGCGAAAATTTCACGTACTCGTATTCCACGCGCGCGAACAGACCGTCCCAGATGCAGTATTCGACGCCGAGGCCGGCGGTCCAGCCCACCGCGAAGGCGTTGGTCCGGCGCTGCGTCTGCGCCTGCGACTGAGCTGGAACGGCCTGTGGCGCTCCGAAAGTGGTCGACGTCACCGTGACGCCGCCGACGACAATCGAATTCGTCACATCCTGACGCAAATCCACCGTGCTCGTCACCGAGCGAGAGACGTCCATTCGGCCGACGGCAGCGCCAGCGAAGGCATAGGGCATGAAATCGCCGCCGTCCCAACCGACGCGGCCGCGCAGCGTGATCATGTCCTTGACCTTTGCCGCGGCGGTGCCGGTCAATGTCACGTCGTAATTGTCGGTGACATTCGCGGCATGCGTATCGCCGGCCGGATTGACGATCGTGAGCGAGTTGCTACCCGACGTCGAAGTGGCGAGGTTGTTGAAGTAGGTGTAGGTGCCCTCGAGACTAAGAATGGCATCGTACCATTGCCAGTTGCGGCCGACGAAGGCGTTGAAATTGGTGCTCTGCGTGTTAGTCTTGTTCATGAGCGACCAATTGGCGGTCGGCTGCTGCAGCACGCTGTCACGGAAGATGAAATTGGTCAGGCCGACGACGCTCTGGCTGAAGTCGCTCGCGTCAGTGGAGTAACCGGCGCCGCCGCCGAAATAAGTGCCATCCCAATTATGGGACGTCTTGGATAGACCGTCGGTGAAGCCGCCGCGCAGCACGGGCAGATCCGGCATGTCGGCCGCGTGTGCGGCGGACATAGATCCCAAAGCCGCCACCACCAACCAAAGCCTACGCATTGCAACGCTCCATCGAACTCGAACTTTCGCTCGTGATCATGGCTCGTTAACCTTAACCAATGGTTGCGCCGGAGGCTTTCGTCGCCGCCGGGCAATGAAAAATATGCCACGCAAAAACGGCGCGGGAGCATCCCGCGCCGTTAAGAGACATTAAGCGATGGGGCGAACGATCAGCCCTTGGTGACGAGCGGCGGCGGCATGTAAGCCGGCGGGCTGTTGAGCTCCCAGCGCACGCCGAGCTTGACGTCGTGCGAGGTGAGCTCCTTGATCTTGATCGAGGTCGGGCCCGAGCCGCTGTTGTCGAACAAGCGGTAGTTGCCAGGTGCCGCATCGCCGAGGTTCATGTAGCTGTAGGCCAGTTCAACAGTGAACCCGGGATTGACCTTGTAGGCGAGACCGGCGTGGGCGGCCCAGGCAAAGTTCCACTTTCCGTTGTCGGCGAAGTAGGCGACGCTGTTGGCCAGGGGCGGAGTATTTCCCACGGTGTATGACACGCCGTCGTCGCGGAAGCCGCTGATCTTGTTGTAGGAGCCGCCAACACCGGCACCAATGAACGGCGTAATGCACCACCAGGTGCCGAGGTCAACGTAAGCGTTGGCCATGACAACCCATTCGGATTTGCTGCCGCTGTAGTTGTTGGAGCCGACGAAGCCGGGCCCAATGACGTTATCCGCACCATGCAGGTTAGCCTTGCCACGGTACTGGCCGATCACGTCGGTGCGAAACCAGTTGTTGAAGCGATAGCCGACACCGAGGTCGAACAGCGGCGACGAGTCGAAGCCAAGTCCCTCCGTCGTCTTCGTAAACCCAGGCCCGACGGCGCCCTCGATGCTCTTGGCGCTCTGGTTGGTCATGCCGACGTCACCGCGCAGATACCAGCCGCCGAAGTCCGCGGGCGGGGCGGGCGGCGCGTACATGGGGGGCGGAGCCGCGATCGGCATATCGGCGGCGAACGCCATCGACGAGATCAGTGACGCCGCACCCGCGGCAAGGAGAGACTTAACGCTACGCATTGGCTTCGTCCTTATGGCCGGTGAGGCAAAATGCAGCTGCCTCACGTTCTGGAAACTCACGGGCGGACGATGGCAGCAAATGCTTAAGCGCCACTTAACCCTAATTTTTAAGGTTGATTTTTTCTCACTACACACGCGGATGCGGCGCAAGCGTTGCAAAAATGCGGCAGCCGCGCTCCGCAATTACTAACGATTGGTGAAGCTGCAATGCAGCGAAACGGGATCTGTTAACGCACGTGCCGCGGCAGCTTGGGCAGGAACACCGCAAGCAGCCCGATCGCCGGCAGATAGGCGCAGACCTGGTAGACGAACTCGATCGAGGTGTGATCGGCGAGCTTGCCGAGCACGGCCGCGCCGAGCCCGCCGATGCCGAAGGCGACGCCGAAGAACACGCCGGAGATCATGCCGAAGCGATGCGGCACCAGCTCCTGCGCGAACACGATGATTGACGACGTCGTCGAGGAGATGATGAGACCGATGATGACGGTGAGTACCGCGCTCGCGTAAAGCCCGGCATAGGGGAGCGCCAACGTGAACGGCAGCGCGCCGAGGATCGAGATCCAGATCACGATCTTGCGGCCGAAGCGATCCCCGAGCGGTCCGCCGAGAAACGCACCGACCGCGTTCGCCGCAAGGAAGATGAAGAGGTACATTTGGGCGGCCTGCGTCGACACGTTGAAACGGTCGATCAGGTAGAAGATGTAGTAGCTCGACAGGCTCGACACGTAGAGCTGCTTGGAGAACAGCAATGCCACCAGCACAACGAGCGCGACCGCGACCCGGCGCGAGCTCGGCGCGTCAGGATGGGCCTGCGCGACCACTGTCTTCTTCGCCTTGATCTGCGGCTCGTACCAGCGGCCGATGCGCCAGAGGATGACGATCGCGAGGAACGCGATCGAGGAGAACCAGGCGATGCTGCCCTGCCCGAACGGCACGACGATCAGGGCTGCAAGCACCGGCCCCATCGAGGTGCCGAAACTGCCGCCGAGCTGAAACACCGATTGCGCGAAGCCGTAGCGGCCGCCGGAGGCCAGCCGCGCGATGCGCGCGGATTCGGGGTGAAACACCGCCGAGCCGAGACCGACCAGGGCAGCGGCAATCAGGATGACGAGATATTGGTGCGCGGCGCTGAGCAGCAGCAGGCCGAAGAAGGTCGAGGCCATGCCGATCGACAGAGAATAGGGCTGCGCCTTCTTGTCGGTGTAGTGACCGACCACCGGCTGGAGCAGCGACGCCGTGAACTGGAACGCCAGCGTGATCATGCCGATCTGCGCGAAGTCGAGCGCGTAAGTGTCCTTGAGGATCGGATACACCGAGGCGATCAGCGACTGCATGGTGTCGTTGAGGAAGTGCGAGAAGCTGATGCCGGCGAGCACGACATAGGCCGGCCCTGCGGCGGCGGGCGCGATGTCGGCGACGACGACCGGCTCGGTCAGTGTTTCCTCGGAGACGAGAACTGGCTTGTTCAATGGATCGATCCCGGCAGGCGCGGCAAACCGCCACACTGCCTAACTACGATGACCGTGGTGGCCGAACCACCACCAATCGTCGATAGCTGGGATGCGTGTGTTTGCCCTGCTTCCTTTGCTGGAGAGGGTCTCTATCCGCGAGCCTGGAATCGTAGGGTGGGCAAAGGCGCACTTGCGCCGTGCCCACCATCAATATCGATCCAACATTGCAGCAGAAGCGGTGGGCATGCTTCGCCTTGCCCACCCTACGATACTGCCACAAGGGGAGAAGGAAGGCGCTCTCGGCTCAAGCCGCCGCCGCCTGGCCCAGCGCGGAGACGATGGTGTCGACGATGTCCTCGATCAGGACGCGGTCCTCGCCCTCGCCCATGACACGGATCACGGGCTCGGTGCCGGAGGAGCGGATCAGCAGGCGGCCGTGACCGTTGAGCCGTTTCTCGCCGTCGGAGATCGCCGACTGCACCTCGGAATCGTCGAGCGGCTTGCCGCCCTTGTGGCGGACGTTCTTGAGGATCTGCGGCAGCGGATCGAAGCGGTGGCAGACTTCCGACACCGGCCGGCGCAGCTTCTGCACCACGGCCAGCACCTGCAGCGCGGCCACGAAGCCGTCGCCGGTGGTGGCGTAGTCGGACAGGATGATGTGGCCGGACTGCTCGCCGCCGAGATTATAGCCGCCGTTCAGCATCTGCTCGAGCACGTAGCGATCGCCGACCGGCGTGCGCACGAGATCGAGCCCCTGCCCTTGCAGGAAGCGCTCGAGGCCGAGATTGGACATCACGGTTGCAACGATGCCCGGACGTGACAGCCGTCCGTCGTCCTTCCAGCTCTGCGCGATCACCGCGAGCAGCTGGTCGCCGTCAACGACATGGCCGCGCTCGTCGACCAGGATGACGCGGTCCGCGTCGCCGTCGAGCGCAATGCCGATGTCGGCCCGCATCTCGCGCACCTTCTTCGACAGCGCCTCCGGCGAGGTCGAGCCGCATTCCTTGTTGATGTTGAAGCCGTCGGGCTCGACGCCGATCGGCACAACGTCGGCGCCCAGCTCCCACAGCGCCTCCGGCACCACCCTGTAGGCGGCGCCATTGGCGCAATCGACGACGACGCGCAGGCCGTCGAGCGAGAGGTCGCGCGGCAGCGTGCGCTTGGCGAATTCGATGTAGCGGTCATGCACGCCGTCGATACGGCGGGCGCGGCCCAGGCTCGCGCTTTGTGCGAGACGCTTGTCGAGGGATTCGTCGAGCAGCTGCTCGATCTGCTTCTCGACATCGTCGGAGAGCTTGAAGCCCTGCGGGCCGAACAGCTTGATGCCGTTGTCCTCGAACAGATTGTGCGAGGCCGAGATCATCACGCCAAGATCGGCGCGCATCGACTTGGTCAGCATCGCGACCGCCGGCGTCGGCATCGGGCCGACCAGCAGCACGTCCATGCCGACAGAGGTGAAGCCCGCGACCATCGCATATTCGATCATGTAGCCGGACAGCCGGGTGTCCTTGCCGATCACGACGCGGTGGCGGTGGTCACCGCGCTGGAACGCAAGGCCTGCGGCCTGGCCGACCTTGAGCGCGAGCTCAGGCGTGATCAGCCCGTTGGCGCGGCCCCGGATCCCGTCCGTCCCGAAATATTTGCGGCTCATATCGTCCCCCACGCAACAACCAGGGATCCCCACGACAACCTCCGGGTGCCCGAACGGGCCCCGCATCCCTGATTTGCTGGGATCTTATAATCCCTGCGCCGCTAAATTGGCTTCAAAAAATGTGATTAATCATTACGAGACCGGGGCCGCCGGCGTCCCGGTAACTCCTTGTTAACATTATATTTCCGGTTTGAGGGCCGGAACGAAGCGGAACCTGACCTTAGTCCGTGCGCTTGACATGACCGTCCGCACGGCTCGGCGCCGGCTGGGTGACGTTGACGGGATCGGAGCCCGGAAAGGTCTCTTCCAGCCCCTCCTCCAGCGCTTCCTCGAGGTCGCGCTTCTCCTTGATTTCTTCCGGCGAAGGTCCTCTGTGCGGCTTGGTCATGGCGTCCCTCCCGCAAACGATTTGGCTGTGCATCCAACCATGCTAGATGACCTCGAAACCTTCCGATGCAAGGCTCCTAGCATAGGCCTCTTGATATGAGCCTCTTGATACAAGACGGGCCGGGGAAACGTTCATGAAGCACATCACCTGTATCGACGATCTTCGCGCTCTGCATAAGCGCCGCGTGCCGAAGGCCTTCTTCGACTATTGCGACCGCGGCTCCTATGCCGAGGAAACGCTGCGCGCCAATCGCGAGGACATGCAGGCGATCAAGTTCCGCCAGCGCATCCTGGTCGACGTCTCCAGGCGCGACACCTCGACCACGATCCTCGGCGAGCCCTCGACCATGCCGCTGATCCTGGCGCCCGTGGGCCTGCTCGGCATGCAGCATGGCGACGGCGAGATCCACGCCTGCCGCGCGGCGCAGGCCGCCGGCATCCCGTTCACGCAATCGACGATGTCGATCTGCTCGATCGAGGACATCGCGGCCAATGTCGAGAAGCCGTTCTGGTTCCAGCTCTATGTCATGAAGGACCGCGGCTTCATCAAGGAGCTGGTCCAGCGCGCGATCGCGGCGAAGTGCAGCGCGCTCGTGCTGACCGTCGATCTCCAGGTGATCGGCCAGCGCCATGCCGACATCAAGAACGGCATGACCATCCCGCCGGAATGGTCGCTGTCGAAGTTCATCGATTTCGCCACCAAGCCGGCCTGGGTCACCGGCGTGCTGCAGGGCAAGCGCCGCACCTTCGGCAACATCGCCGGCCACGTGAAGAACACCGAGGACCTCAACCGCCTCGCCGAATGGACCGCCTCGCAGTTCGACACCTCGCTGAACTGGAAGGACGTCGAGTGGATCCGGAGCATCTGGCCGGGCAAGCTCGTCATCAAGGGCATTCTGGACGTCGAGGACGCGGAGGAAGCGGCCAAGACCGGCGCGCAGGCGCTGGTGGTGTCCAACCATGGCGGCCGTCAGCTCGACGGCGCGCCGTCCTCGATCGAGGTGCTGCCCGAGATCGCCGACGCCGTCGGCGACAAGATGGAGATCTTGTTCGACGGCGGCATCCGCTCCGGCCAGGACGTGATGCGCGCGCTCGCGCTCGGCGCAAAATCCTGCATGATCGGCCGCGCTTATGCGTATGGCCTCGGCGCCGGCGGCCAAGCCGGCGTCGCCAAGGCGATCGACATCATCCAGAAGGAGCTGCTCACGACCATGGGCCTGTGCGGCGTCAACAGGATCGACGAGATCGACGATCATGTGATTGCGGTCGCGCCCTAGAACAGTTGCCGTAGGGTGCGCAAAGCGAAGCGTGCCCACCAACTCTTACGAAACGCAGGAAAGTGGTGGGCACGGCGCCAGTGCGCCTTTGCCCACCCTGCGAGTCCAGCGCTCAGTCGCTCACATCGGCGGCGTCAGGCCATCGCGGCCGACATTGACCCGGTTCGCTTCCAGCGTGCCGTCATCCTTCTTCGCCGCACCAAAGATGATCAGCTTGGCGCCGGGCTTGATCTCGGACTTGTCGCTGGCGACGAAGGTGACGATCGGGGTCTCCGGCGGCACCACGACCTTCTTCTCGCCGTCCTTGTATTTGACCGTGATGTTCTGGCCGTCGGTGCCCTTGACCGTCTGCGCTACGGTGGCGTTGGTCATGGTCGAGTTGGCGCGCGCATCCCAGGGGCGGAAGCCTTCAGCGGCGCCGCGCTGGTTTTCCGGAAAGATATGGACGGCAATGGCCTTCTGCGTGCCGTCGGGCTCGGGCATGGCGGTGACGCCGATATAGGAGCCCTCCTTGATCTCGGAGAGCTGCGTCTTCACCACCGCGAAGACGGCGACGTTGTCGGTCATCTTCACCTTCACATCGGTGCCCTCGCGCGTCTTGATGCCGAGGGTGTTGCCGTCGATGCTCTCGATGGTGCCGCGAATGCGCACGGTCGGCGCCTGCTGCTGCGCTGAAACGGATGATGTAACGATACAGGCGACGAATGCTGCCGCGACGGCGCGCGGCATCCAGTTGTTCGGGCTTGGCATGATGGTCCCCTTCAGGGTTTGCGGCGATCAGACAGGGCAACCCCGTCTGACCGCCGCTATTCCCTGAATTCCGATCACATCGGCGGGGTCATACCGTCACGGCCGACATTGACGCGATTGGTCTCGAACGAGCCGTCGGGCAATTGCTTCATGAAGGCGATGACCTTGGCGCCGGCCTTCAGCTCGGACTTGTCCGCGGGCACGAAGGTCACCACCGGTGTCATATCGGACACGAACACTTTCTTCTCGCCGTCCTTGTACTTCACCAGCAGCGTATGGCCGTCGTTGCCGACCACGCTCTCCGACACCGTGGCATTGGTCATGCTGGAATTGGGCTTGAGGTCATAGGGCCGCGAGCCTTCGCCGGTGCCGCGCATGCTCTCCGGAAACACGTGGACCTCGACGGCGTTCTCGCCACCGTCCGGTCCCGGCACGGTGGTGGCGCCGACGAAGGAGCCGACCTTGATATCGGCCAGCGAAATCTTGGTGACGCCGGCCACGCGCAGGTCGGAAGCGATGTGAAGCTTGACGTCCTCGCCGCTGCGCGACTTGACCAGCAGAGTGTTACCCTCGACGCGCTCGATCGTGCCGCGCACGCGGGTCGGCACCGGCGCCCTTTGCGCGACGGCCGCGAGGGTGGAAGCAGCCACCATCGCAACAGCGATGAGCGGGCGCGTGAAATTTGCACGTTGGATCGTCATGACAGTCTCCGATTATCCCCACGGATAGTGAACGCCGGAGACGGCGCACTATTCTCTCAAGTCTTTGTGAGATCGGCCTCGACCAGCGCGCGCAGTTCCGCACTCACCTCGGGCCTCCGGCCGAACCACAGCTCGAAGCCGCGCACCGCCTGGTGCAGGAGCATGCCGAGCCCGTCGGCGGTGTCGAGCCCGCGGGCCCTGGCTGCCGCGAGCAGCGGCGTCACCAGCGGGACATAGACGAGGTCGGCGACGACGGCCCCTTGCGGCAGCCGCGCCACATCAACATCGAGTGAAGGCTGGCCGTGCATGCCGAGCGAGGTCGTGTTCACAAGAAGTTTTGCGCGCGGCAGGACGTCGTTGATCCGGTCCCAGACAAGCGGATGCACGTTCGGCCCGAATTGCGCCGCTAGCGCCTCGGCCCGCGCCAAAGTACGGTTGGCGAGATGAACGCGGCCAAAGCCGCGTTCGAGCAGGCCGAACACCACCGCGCGCGAGGAGCCGCCGGCGCCCAGCACCAGCGCTTCATCCGCCTTGTCCCAGCCGGGCGCGCTGGCGTCGAGATTGCCGAGAAAGCCTTCGACGTCGGTATTGGTCGAGCGCAGCTCACCGTCGGCAAACCACAGCGTGTTGGCGGCGCCAATCGCCTTGGCGCGCGCATCGGGGGTCGACAGCTCCAGCACGCCGACCTTGTGCGGAATGGTGACATTGGCGCCGACAAAACCACGAAGTGACAGCCGCAGCACGAAATCGCGCAGGTTCTCGGGCGGAACCGCCTCGATGACATAGCCGCCTGCGATGCCGAGCGTGCGCAGCCAGTAATGATGGATCAGCGGCGAGCGCGAATGCGCGGCCGGCCATCCGATCAAGCAGGCTGCGGGCGATTTGAGCGCGGTCATCTTTCCCTCGGGTCGTGTCGAGGGCGATCCATTTCGCGTCCGGCCGGTCCTGTCAAGCAGGCGGGGACGGCACCGTGGATTCGGTCACGCCGGGAGCCGCCTTGATATCGGCGACCGCGCGCTCGATGGTCTGGCGATAGCGCGCCCGCTTCGGGCTCACGCCGAGGGTCAGCAGCGCGCGGCGGACCGCGGGCGAAGCCCCGGTGATGAATAGCCGGATGCCCTTGCGCTGGGCCTTGGCGGCGACGCGCCCCAACACGTTCGCCGCGGTGGAGTCCAGGAACGGCACTGCGGCGAAATCGACCACGAGCGCCTTGCGCTTGTCGGCAATGCCGTCGAGCACGCCTCCGATCGCAGACGCAGCACCAAAGAAGAACGCGCCGATGATGCGATAGACCAGGACGTCGCGGTCGACCGCGAGCGCGGGATCGTAAGGTACGCGCTCGCCATTGCCGTCATCGGGACGATCGGCCGCGACCAGCGGCGAGCGCTCCTCGATGCCGGTCATCTCCGCCATGCGATGGATGAACAGTACCGCACCGAGCGCGAAGCCGACCAGGATGCCTTCGGTCAGATCGCGGAAGATCGTGAGCAGGAAGGTTGCCAGCAGCACGACGGCATCGCCCCAGGACGAGCGCAGCAGCGTCGCGAATTCCTGCTTCTCCGCCATGGTCCAGGCCACCACGACCAGCACGGCGGCAAGTGCGGCAAGCGGGATGTAGCTCGCGAGCGGTGCAGCGACCAGCATGAACGGCAGCAGAAAGACGGAGTGCAGCATGCCTACCAGCGGCCCGCGCGCGCCGGCGCGAATGTTGGTCGCGGTGCGCGCAATCAGGCCGGTGACACAGATGCCGCCGAACAGTGCCGCGCCGATATTGGCGGCACCTTGCGCCACCAGCTCGCAATTGGAGCGGTGACGGCGCCCGGTCATGCCGTCGGCGACCACCGCCGACAGCAGCGATTCGATGGCCGCGAGCAGCGCAAACGAGATCGCATCCGGCAGCACCGCTTTCGCCTTCGCAAGCGAGAACGCCGGCAACGCAGGCGAGGGCAATTCACGCGGGACGCCGCCGAAACGACTGCCTATGGTTTCGATTGGCAGCGACAGTGCAGCCGTCGCGATCGCCGCCAGCACGACCGCGATCAGGATTCCGGGCCAGGACGGCCGCCAGCGCCGCAAGCCCGCGATGATGGCGACGCTGACGAGAGCGACGCCAAGCGCGGACGGATTGATGGTGTGAAGGCCATCCGCCAGCGCGGCGAGCTTCGGCACGAACTCGCTCGGCTCTTTCCCCGCGAGCGTGATGCCTGAGAGATCGCGCAGCTGGCTCGCAAAGATGATCACGGCGATACCGGCGGTGAAGCCGACCGTGACGGGATAGGGGATGAACTTGATGTAGGTGCCGATGCGCAGCAGGCCCGCAGCGATCAGCACTATACCCGCCATCATGGTGGCGAGGATGACGCCGTCGACGCCATGCCGCTCCGCCGTCACCGCGACCAGTACGATGAAGGCGCCCGCAGGCCCGCCGATCTGGAAGCGGCTGCCGCCGAGCAGCGACACGATGAAGCCGCCGACGACCGCAGTGTAGAGGCCGCGATCCGGTGTCACGCCGGAGGCGATCGCAATCGCCATCGACAGCGGAAGCGCGACGATCGCGACCGTGAGGCCCGCAAACACATCGGCGCGGAAATCCGCGAGGCCATAGCCTTCGCGCCAGACGGTGATGAACTTTGGCAGATAGAGTTCGGTAAAGGTCGGCTGACGAAGGTGGTGCAGCTTGCCTGCGTGTTCGCCCGTGCATCGTGCGGCCGCGTGCTCCGGCGCGACGGTGCGTTAGTTCAGACTGCTTCCGAGCATGATCATCGCAAGATCATGCTCCCACCCGACGCGGCGGCCCCGGCTCTTTCAGCCGAACGCCACGTCCGCCGCCGTCGCTGCGCGCGTGTTCGGCGATCAGCTCGACGCCGGCCCGCTCGAACGCTTCGACCACCTTCATCAGGGTCTCGACCACGCCGCGAACGTTGCCGGTGCTCGCCTCCATCCGCTGGATGGTCGGCAGCGAAACGCCGGCGAGCTCGGCCAGGGTTTTCTGGTCAATGCCAAGCAGCGCGCGGGCTGCCCGCATCTGGAACGACGTGATCACCTTGGCCTCACGTGTCAGAGCTTATAAGTGATGTCTAGTACATGTACAATCACGTAAAATACATCATATGAGGCCGAATACAAGTGCTCTCGCTGCCTCCCCCCGTCATTGCGAGCACAGCGAAGCAACCCAGAATCCCTCTGCGGAACGACTCTGGATTGCTTCGCTGCGCTCGCAATGACGAGTCGAGAGGGCGCGGCCCCCTCTCTCCCCGCAAGGGCGAGGAGAGGAGAAAGCGGTGCGTCCCTTACTGCGCGAGTTGGATCACGCCGCGTGCTGATGCGCGGCGATGATCTGGTCGGCGGCGCGGCCCGTGACTTCGGCCATGTGGTCGAACTGACGGGTGAAGCTGCCGGCGCCTGCGGTTGCCGAACGCAGCTCGACGATGAGCTCGCCAATCTCGGCTTCCGGCATCATGGCGCGGACGCAGTCCCAGCCGCTCCAGCCGTCGCGGGTGTCGAAGCCGAGAATCTGGCCGCGCCGCGCCGACAGGATCGCGTTGATCTTGGCGGTGGCATCGGTCGGACACACGATCTCGACCACGTGGATCGGCTCAAGCAGCACCGACTGGCATTGCGGCAGGCCTTCGTTGAGCCCGACCCTCGCCGCCGTGCGGAAGGCAAGGTCGGAGGAATCGACGCTGTGATAGGAGCCGTCCGTCAGCGTCACCTGCAGATCGGTGACGGGGAAGCCGAGCGGCCCGCGCGCGAGCCCGTCGACGACGCCCTCCTCCACCGCACCGATATAGTTGCGCGGCACCGCGCCGCCGACGACCTTCTCGTCGAACTTGAAGCCCTCGCCGCGCTGCAGCGGTCTGATGTCGAGCACGACATCGCCGAACTGGCCGTGACCGCCGGACTGCTTCTTGTGGCGACCACGCTGGACGATCGGCTTGCGGATGGTCTCCTGGTAGCCGATCGCAGGCGGATGCGAGGAGATCTTGACGCCGAACCGATCGCGCAGCCGCTCGCTCGCGACACGTAAGTGCATCTCGCCCTGCCCCCACAGCACGGTGTCGTGGGTCTGGGCGTTCATCACGACGACGAGGGAGGGATCCTCCTCGTGCAGCCGCGTCAGCGCCTGTCCGAGCTTGACGTCGTCCTTGCGGTCGGTGGCCGCAACTGAAATCGCGAGCACCGGCGGCGTCGGCTCTGAGGCCGCAAGCGCGGCTGGCGCGGTCTTGCCGCTCGAGACCGTGTCGCCGGTCTTGACCGGATCGAGCTTGGCGAGCGCCACGGTGTCGCCGGCTTCGGCAGCGGCACGCTTGGTGTCGTAGGCGCCGTTGACGGCGAGGATACCCGAGATGCGGCTCACCCCGCCGGAGGACGATTGCAGCGTGGCGCCGTCGTCGAGATGGCCGGCAAGCAGCCGCGTCAGCGACAGCTTTCCGCCGTGCTGCGAGTGCAGCGTCTTGAAGACGAAGCCGAGCGCGTCCTTGGCGGAGGGCACGCCGAGACGCTTTGCGGTCTCCGCAATGCCGGGCGCCTCGTGGCGCAGCGCCTTCATCAGACGCAGCACGCCGTTTTCGCGCGCGGCAGCGCCGAGCAGCACGGGGCAGATCAGTCCCTCGCGCAGTTCGCGGGCGAGGTCGTCGAACACGGCATCGCGCGGCGGCTGGATGTCTTCGAGCAGCTGCTCCATCAGCGCATCGTCGTGGTCGGCGAGCTTCTCCAGCATCGAGAAGCGGGCCTCCTTCTCGCGATCGAGGTCGCCGCCTTCGAGCGCAACCACTTCGGATGCCTTGTGCTCGCGATAGACGAACGCGCGCTCCAGCGCGAGATCGACAAACCCCTCGATCAGCTCGTCCTTCCAGATCGGGATCTGGCGCAGCACCAGCGGCACGCGCGAGGCGGGCTGGAGCGTCGCGAGCGTCTCGCGGATGCGCTTGTTGGCGCGGTCGATCTTGTTGAGGAACAGGAAGCGCGGGATCTTCAGCTCCTCCAGCTCGCGCAGGATGATCTGAAGCTGCGGCAGCTTCTTCTCGTCGGCCTCGCAGACCACGATTGCGGCGTCGACCGCGGGAAGCGCGGCGCGCATGTCGTGGGCGAACTCGACGGAACCGGGACAATCCAGGAAAGTGTAGCTGTCGCCCATGAAACTCGTGGTGACGGCAGTCAGCCCGACAGTCATCTTGTGATGACGGGCCTCAGGCGTGGCGTCGCCGACGGAGGTTCCGGCGTCGACGCTGCCGGCGCGCGGGATTGCGCCCGTTCGCGCCAGGATTGCTTCGAGAAGTGTGGTTTTACCGCTTTGGAATGGGCCCACCAGCGCAATGCACCGTGGACCTCGGGGACTTCTGACGTCTTGTCCCATTCGCCGCCTCCTTGTTTGGAGCTCGGCCCATGATTGGGTCGGCAAACGCAGATGCTCTGCCCGTCCCCGAGATTTGGCAAGCGTCAAACGTCGCTGCGGTGCGTCGTCAGTGTCTTAACCTCTCTCGAAGGCAGAGCTAAGCGCGACAGCGTCGTCGGGCGTTAACGGCCCGGACGGAGTTCCAGGCTCTCGAGCCCTGCGGCGACGTTGAGGCCGACCTGGCCCTGCACGCTCAACGGTTGAAGCGCGATCGAATTGTTGGAGCCGCCGACCAGCGCATTACCGCCGAGGCCGACGCCGACCGAGGCGCTGCCCTGCGCACCGGCATAATTGCCGGAGAGATCGCCGGGGCCGAGCCGGTTGACCGGCGCGAACACGCCCCAGGCGAGCGCCGTCTCCTGGGTGATGCCGAGGTCGATGCCCACTTTACGGATCGTCGCGACATAGCGGTCTTCGGGCAGACCGTCGGCGCGCAGCACGCAGCCGAGATTGGTCACCGATCCCACCACGAAGCCGACGCTGGCGCCGCCGCGGCATTCGAGCACGCCGACCTGCACCATCCGCGACTGCGCGCTGGCGCCCGCGATGGAGGCGACGAGGCTCGCAATGGTGAGTCCGGCAAGGAGGAGTGAGCGGCGCATGAAATGTCTCCGGCTATGAATGTGATGCGAGCAGAGAAGCAGCCTGCAAGCGGCGCGCGATGGTCTATGCCACAATAGTTGGGGTGGTGCCAGATCACGCGTGCCACAAAGAAAAAAAGGGCCCGCAGCGAGCGGGCCCCTTCATGTTACATCGTTGCTGCAAGCTTAGCGCAGGTTGCCGCAGAAGCGCTGGATGCGCTTGCAGGCGTCCTCGAGGTCCGAGGTCTTGGTCGCGTAGGAGATGCGGAACGCCGGGCCGAGGCCGAAGGCCGAACCCTGCACCACGGCGACGCCTTCGGTCTCCAGGAGCTCGGTGACGAACTGCTCGTCGTTGGAGATCACATTGCCCGACGGCGCCTTCTTGCCGATCGTGCCGGCGCAGGACGGATAGACGTAGAACGCACCCTCGGGACGCGGGCACTCGATGCCGTTGGCCTGGTTGAGCATGGAGACGACGAGATCGCGACGCTCCCTGAACACCTTGTTGTTGGCGGCGATGAAGTCCTGCGGACCGTTCAGCGCTTCCACCGACGCCCATTGCGAGATCGAGGACGGGTTCGATGTCGACTGCGACTGGATGGTCGACATCGCCTTGATCAGCTGCGCGGGACCACCGGCGTAGCCGATGCGCCAGCCGGTCATGCAATAGGCTTTCGAGACGCCGTTCACGGTGAGCGTGCGGTCGTAGAGGCTGGGCTCGACCTGCGCGACGGTGGTGAACTGGAAGTCGTCATAGACGAGGTGCTCGTACATGTCGTCGGTCATCACCCACACATGCGGATGCTTGACCAGCACGTCGGTAAGCGCCTTGAGCTCGGCCTTTGTGTAAGCCGCGCCGGTCGGGTTCGACGGCGAGCACAGGATGACCCATTTGGTCTTCGGCGTGATCGCGCGCTCGAGCGCCTCGGCCTGGAGCTTGAAACCGGCCGCGGCTGTGCAGACCACCGGCACCGGCTCGCCGCCGGCGAGCGCCACCATCTCGGGATAGCTGACCCAATAGGGCGCCGGGATGATCACCTCGTCGCCCGGATTGATGGTCGCCATCAGCGCGTTGTAGAGCACCTGCTTGCCGCCGGTGCCGACGATGATCTGGTTCGGCTTGTAGACGACGCCGTTCTCGCGCTGAAATTTCGCGATGATCGCGTCCTTCAGCTCGGGGATGCCGTCGACCGCGGTGTACTTGGTCTTGCCGGATTCGATGGCGCGGATCGCCGCCAGCTTGATGTTGGCGGGCGTGTCGAAGTCGGGCTCGCCGGCGCCGAGGCCGATGACATTGCGGCCCGCCGCTTTCAGCGCGCGTGCTTTATCCGTGACCGCGATGGTCGCGGACGGCTTCACACGGTCGAGCGCAGCAGCAAGGAAGGCCATCGTCATCTCCTGACAAGCGTCGTGAACCCTTTGGCCTCACGACTCTGATTGTGGGAATGGAGACACCCTAAAACGTGTGCCGCTGCGCCGCAAGAAACTTCGGCCCGATCCCGGAAAAGTTTACGGGTCTGGAGCGTTGCAAGGCGCGATTTCCCGCAATTTTCAGCAACTTTGCCGGGCAAACCCCTCATATCCGGCAAGGCCTGTCCTCGGAGCAATTTTGCGCCGCTCGAGCGCCACAAGACTGACCGCCGGCTGACGCGCAAGGCCTGCGGCCGATCGTCAACCGGTGGCGAGCTCGCGACCCGTCACCGCCTCGCACACGATCGCGCGAAGCGATGCGTCGTGCATGTTGACGCAAGCGTGATCTCACTTGCAGCGTCGCACGAACATGATCTTCTGCAGCGTTGCAGTGCGGTAGGGTTTTCGAGTTTTTCTACGGGCCAGCCCTTGCGGCGGATTCGCATCGGCATCATTGTTTAGCCGCGGTGCGGGGCAACAAGCGCCGAACCTTCCCGTCCCTCGGAATCGAACTCCCAGAATGTACAAGCTCTATTCGATGCAACGCTCGGGCAACAGCTACAAGGTCCGCCTTGCGCTGGCGCTGTTGAACGTGCCCTACGAACCCATCGAGGTGGACATTCTCCGCGGCGAGAGCAAGACACCGGACTTCCTGGCGAAGAACCCGTCAGGACAGGTGCCGCTGCTCGAGGTCGGCGACAATCGCTATCTCGCCGAGTCCAACGCCATCCTGTGGTACGTCGCCGTCGGCACGCCGCTCGCGCCGGAGAACCGCATCGATCGCGCCGAGGCGCTGCAATGGATGTTCTTCGAGCAGCACGCGCTCGAGCCCAATATCGGCGCCGCCTATTTCTGGCTATCGCTGGTCAAGGGCGGCCGCGACCTGCAGACCCACGCGCTGGAAGACTGGATGGAGCGCGGCTATGGCGCGCTCCAGGTGATGGAGAACCACCTCAAGACCAGCGCCTATTTCGCCGCCCGCCAGCTCACGGTCGCCGACATCGCCTTGTACGGCTACACCCACCTCGCCGACCGCTGCGATTTCGACCTTTCGCCCTTCCCGGCGATCCGGGACTGGCTGAAGCGCGTCGAGGCTGCGCCCGGCTTCGTGGCGATGGACTGGCGCCCCGCCGAGATCGACGACTCCGCCAGCATCGCGGCGGAGGCCTGAGAACCGGTGCAACGTTAAGAAATAGCGGGCACTGCGTTAACCTTTGCCCTATTCCCGCCGCTTTCGGTGCAACTGCCGCCCCATTATTGCCCGCTGAAATTGTGAAGTTGTTCGGCGTCGCGGGTGATTCGCTCGCACGTTGAAGGATTTAGGCCATGATTCGGGCGTCCGGCGCGGTCGGCTTTCAGGGCCAAACCGATACCGTCTCGTCTTCCCGGCTAACCAACGCGGTCGCGGCCTCGCTCGCCGTCGCTGCCCTCTCGCTTTGTCTGATCGTCACCCTCACGGTGCTGTCGACCAAGGCGACCATGGCGATGGGCCTGCCGGTCTGATCCCCGTTTCATCCTGGATAGCCTTCAAGGTGCCGCGCGGCCCCGCGCCGGCCGGCACCGCGACAGGACAATGATGAAATCGCCTGTGGTAGTCGTTGCAATCACCCTGACTGCGGCCATCCTGGTCGCGGTGTCGCTTTTGATTGTCGTCGGCACCCGCAAGGGCCCGGGGACGTCGACGTGGAATGCGCCCGCGCTGCAGCAGCGCATGATGCACGTGCATTTGGTCTAAAATCATCCGAAAGCTTTGAGCACGAAGGCAAGCGCCCCTTAAGCGCACCGCGCGAAATCGGATTGCGCTTGCGCAACCATTGGTCAGTCTGGCGGAATTATCCCGTTCAGGGAGGAACGAGCCAGGCCCATGCGGTTCGGATGGCGTGTCATTTCCGGTCCCGTGCTGACGGCAGCGATCGCACTGCTGGCGATCCCGCTCGACCGTCACGCTCCCGCGCTCTCGCTTGCACCATTGTTCGTTGGCATCGTGGCGTTGGCCGGCTCGCTCTCGGGCTTTGCGTCTGCGCTCGGCAGCGCCGCCATCGCCGTAATCGGCGCGGCGCTGCTGTCTCTCGGCCACCGCACCGCCGGCTTTGACCTGACCGATCTCGCGCCACTCGGCCTGCTCGCGCTGACGACCGCCGGCACCGCAGGCATCACCGGGCTGATGCGCGAGCGTCTGGTCGATGCCTTTGCCACTGAGCGGCACAACCACACCACTGCGGCACGGCTGTCGGCAGCGCTCGACCAGGTCGATATCGGCATCGTGCTGCTCGATGCCGAGACCCGCGCCGAATTCATCAACGGCGCCTTCCGCGATTATTTCGCGCTGCCGGACGAAAAGGCCGACGAGAAGCCGCCCTTCATCGCGCTGATGTATCACGGCCGCGACACCGGCGCCTTCGAGCTGCCGGAGAACGAGCTGGGCGCCTTCATCGCGCAGCGCATGGAGATGGTGCGGATCGGCGACGCCACGCCGATCAATATCAATTTGCGCAATGGCGAGGTGTTGCGTTTCGTCTGCACCGCACTGCCCGACGGCGGCCGCATGCTGAGCTACACGCCGGTGACCGACCTCGTGCGCCACACCGACGCGCCGGCGCGCGCCGATTACTATCGCTCGCTGCGCGATCCCACAGGGCGGAAGCTGACCCGGTACTTGCGCGTTGCGGAGTGATGCGCGACATCGCAATTGATCGATACGCCCTTCATCAGTATGAAGGACACCTCATCGATCGTGGATTTTCCAGATGTCGCTCACCATTCGCTCCGTCACTCGACAGGATTACGATCAATGGCTGCCGCTGTGGGACGGCTACAACGCCTTCTACGGCCGCTCCGGTCCGACCGCACTCGCGCCTGAGATTACGAAGGTGACATGGCAGCGCTTCTTCGATGCCTACGAGCCGGTGCATGCGCTGGTCGCCGAAAGCGATGGCCGCCTGCTCGGGCTCACGCACTACCTGTTCCATCGCAGCACCACCGCGATCGAGCCGTCGTGCTATCTGCAGGACCTGTTCACGCTGGAGGCCGCGCGCGGCAAGGGCGTCGCGTCGGCGCTGATTGACGGCGTCTATGAGCGCGCCAAGCTCGCGGGATCGCCGCGGGTCTACTGGCAGACGCACGAGACCAACGTCACGGCACAGAGCCTGTACGACAAGGTCGCGGAACGCTCCGGCTTCATCGTCTATCGCAAGATCTTCTGATCCTGCTGTCTAACCCTGTGGATAACTCGGCCTGTCACCGGCGCGTAACACACCGGGACTAAGTTGCGCCTGCGTCTGATCAGGCCCCCCGTCACCGATCAAGCGCCCCAAGCGGTCCCCGTCAGTCGCCGCGTCTGACAGGGGCCGCATTTTTTTGTCCGCAGTTCCTTTCAGCATGGCTGCAACGCAGGCAGACGCTTGCCGCTGTGTCGCACCGCGGTCACAATGGGCGTCTGCTCTCGTCTGACAGGATCTCCCATGGAAATTCGTAATCTCGGCGGCTCCGGCCTGCGCGTGTCCGCAGTCGGACTCGGCTGCAACAATTTCGGCCAGCGCACCGATCTGGAGACCTCGCGCAAGGTGATCCACCGCGCGATCGATCTCGGCATCACGCTGTTCGACACCGCCGACATCTATGCCGGCCAGGGCGGCTCGGAGACGGTGCTCGGCACCGTGCTCGGCGACCGCCGCAAGGACATCGTGCTCGCCACCAAATTTTCCAAGCCGATGGCGGCCGACGGCACCAAGCAGGGCGCCTCGCGCCGCTACATCATGAACGCGGTCGAGGCCAGCCTGACGCGGTTGAAGACCGATTACATCGATCTCTACCAGCAGCATGATTGCGATCCGCTGACGCCGCTGGAGGAGACGCTGCGCGCGCTCGACGATCTCGTCCGCCAGGGCAAGGTCCGCTACATCGGCCATTCCAATTTTCCGGCATGGCGCATCGCGGAGGCCGAGTTCACCGCGCGCGCGATGAACGTCAGCCGCTTCGTCTCGGCGCAGGACGAGTACAGCCTCGTCGTCCGCGACATCGAGAAGGATTTGCTGCCCGCGGCCCAGGAATACAAGCTCGGCCTGCTGCCGTTCTTCCCGCTGGCGAGCGGCCTCTTGACTGGCAAGTACCAGCGCGGCGCAGCAGCCCCTGCCGACACGCGCTTCGGCAAGGCGCCGGCGCTACGCGACCGCTACGTCACGCCGCGCAATGAGGACATCGTCGAGAAGCTCCAGGCCTTTGCGAAGGCGCGCGGCCATTCGATGCTCGAGCTCGCGTTCTCCTGGCTCGCCGCGCGCCCGCAGGTCTCGAGCGTGATCGCAGGCGCCACCCGCGTCGAGCAGGTCGAGCAGAACGTCAAGGCTATCGCCTGGCAGCTCAGCGCGGACGATCTTGCGGAGATCGATGAGATCACCAAGGGCTGAGCTTTTGAAACGCGGCGCTACTTGGCGCCGCGTCCCACCGTCTGCATCACCTCAAAGCCTTCGAACTGGGGATGGCCGAGATAGAGCGGCTTGTTGTCGCCGGCGCGAGCATGTGCGGCGCGAAACGCCTCCGACTTGGTCCAGGCCTCGAACGCCGCGTGATTGGCCCACACCGTGTGCGAGGCATACAGCGTGTGGTCCTCGAGCTCGGGCCCTTTAAGCAGATGGAATTCGACGAAGCCCGGCACCTTGTCCAGATGCGTGTCACGCGACAACCAGACCTGCTCGAAGGCAGCTTCCGATCCCTTGGTGACCCGGAAGCGGTTCATGGCGATGTACATGCGGGTGGTCTCCTGATGTGAGGCAAGCGCCGCTCTCTCGCTCCCTCGCCCCGTTCTTACGGGGAGAGGGTGGGGTGAGGGGCTGCCTCCGCGAGTTCGGTTTGAATGATGTCAAAACGCCCTCAATGTTGCCGAGCACGTCGTTGTTCCAGAAGCGAAGGATCTTATAGCCTTTTTCGCGCAAGCGTTCATCCCGGATCGCGTCGGCTGCCGACCCGTTGTGCTGGCCGCCATCGACTTCGATGATGAGCCGCTTCTCGCGACAAACAAAGTCGCAGATGTATCCGATGACCTGCCCCTCACCCGGATTGCTTCGCAATCCGACCTCTCCCCGCAAAGAGCGGGGAGAGGTTGAAATCACACCACCAGCCCTTTCATCGGCCTTGCGCTTGCGCTATCCGGGAACACCGTCTCGGCCAGCACGCGATCCGACAGGCCGAACTGGCCCTGCAGCACGCCCTTGATGACGGAGCGGAGATCGGTGGTGGGCTTGAGGTCGCGGGCCTCAAAGAGGTTGGCGAGCTTGAGGCCGGGCCAGTCGGAGATGACGCGGCCGCCCTTCACCGCGCCGCCGGCGAGCAGCGCGACGGTCGCTGTGCCGTGATCGGTGCCGTCGGTGCCGTTGATGCGCGCGGTGCGGCCGAATTCGGTGGCGACGACAACAACAGTGTCGCGCCAGCGATCGCCGAGGCCGCTTTCGAATTCGGCGAGCGCACCGTCGAGACCGCCGAGCAGGAAGGCGAGACGTCCGACCGGACCGCCTTCGTTGGCATGCGTATCCCAGCCGTCGAAGGCGAGTGCGGCGATGCGCGGACCATCGTCGGCCGCCATCAGTTTTGCGGCGCCGCGCGCGACCTGCCGCATCTGGGCGACCGCATTGCCGGGCTTCGGCTTCATGTCGTCGCCGCTCGCGGCCTTTTCCAACTGGAGGCCTTGCGACAGCGCCGAGGCCAAAGCGGGATCGCGATGACGGTAGAGATCGACCAGCCGCATTGCGGTGTCGTCGTCGGCCTGCGGCAGCGCGACCGGTGCCCAGCCGACGGTCGGCGCATTTCCGCGCAGAACCAGCGGCGTGGTGGGCCCCACCGCGAGCCCGCTCGACACGCGCTCGCCGCGCGGCAGCGCTTCCAGCGCGCGGTTGAGCCAGCCGGATTGCACGCGGCCCGGGCCCGCATAGCCGCTCTCGAGCACGTCCTGTCCGTCGAAATGCGAGCGATCGCGATAGGGCGTCGCCACCGCATGGATCACCGCGGCATGCTGGGCGCGATACATGCGGGCGAATTCCGGCATCGCCGGATGCAGCGCGAAGAAAGTATCGAGCATGATCGCGGGATGCGCGCCATCCGCGGTGAGCGCGATCGAGCCGTGCAGGCCGGCATAGTCGGGGTCGCCGACCGGCGCGACGGTCGCGAGCCCATCAAGCGCGCCGCGCAGGATCACCACGACCAGCCGGGGGTCACGCCCATCGGCCGCGCGCGCGAATTTCGGCAAATAGGCCCAGGCAGCAAAGGACGCGCCGCCGAGCAAGAGTCCGCGGCGCGAGGTGAGGAGCCGGTTTTCGACGCAGTCGATCATCATCATCTCCTCTGCAGTTCCGGCGACATCAGCAGCAGCGCCAGCGCCTGCTGGCGCGATTCCGCGCGCTCGATGGTTTTGCGTGTTTCGGTTGACGCAGCATCGGCTGCAGCAAATTCCAGAAGATCAAGCGGATCGATGTTGGGTCCGAGCCGCGCACCCATCTGCGAAGCGATGTCGAGCCGGAGCTTCATGCCTTCGGGCGCGGCCCACGCGGCGCTCGTGTCCGGAAAACCGTTCGGTCCGGCCGGTGTCCACAAGGGCTGGCCGAGCAGGTTCAGATTGCCGAGATAACCGCCGGGATCTTCCGGCACGCGCGCAAGCAGCCGCCCGCTCGCGATCACGAAATCATAGGGCGAGCGCATCTTGGTCAGCGGCGCCTTCCAGGCTTCGTCGGAATCGACAATCGCCGTGGCAAGCGCCTTGAGGTCGCCATCGGTCCTGACGAAGACATCGCGCAACCGTGCCACCAATGCCTGAGGCGGATCGTCGGCCACGAAGTGACGGACGAGTTTGGTGGCGATGAAATTCGCGGTTGAGGGATGGCGCGCGATGTCGGCGAGTGCCGCCTCGCCCTGCGCCAGGCCAGTCGCTTCGTAGGTTTTGCCGAGCAGCAGCTGCGGCCCGGGCTGGTGTGCGTTGGCGTTGAAGGCGAACGAGCCGGGTGGCCCGAGCTGCCCCTGCCTTCCGGCAAAGGTCCATCCCGTGATGATCCGCGCCAGCGAGGTGACGTCCTCCTGCGTATAGCCGCCGCCGACACCGAGCGTATGCAGCTCCATGATCTCGCGCGCGAGGTTCTCGTTCAGCCCGCGCTTGCGGTTCTGGCCTGCGCGCGAATCCGGTCCGAGCGATTGCTGGTTGTCGAGGAAGAACAGCATCGCCGGATGCTGCTCGACCGCCTTGAGCATATCGGCAAAGCGCCCGAGCACGTGCGGACGGATCGCCTCGCGCTCGAACGCGCCGGCCCACATCCGCGCCAGCTCGCCCTTGTTCGCAGAGATGCAGAAATGATTGGACCAGAACACGACCAGACGCTCGGTGAAGCCACACTCGACCAGCGTCGCGCGCTGCAGGCGCGCCAGCGCTTCGGCGCGAAAGGTCTTCTGGATGACGTTGAGCGGCTGCGCCGGTTTTGCAGCAGCAGGCGCGGCGGCATTGGGCTGCATGCCGTCAGGCTTCATCGCACTGTCGGCCGGCTTCGCCTCGGCCATCTGGCCGGCGGCGATCTCGGTCGCGACCGTGTTCAGCGAGAGATTGCGACGCAGCTTCTGATCGGCCGGCGCCTGCGGCGGCGATTCAGCCGGCGCGCCGGCCTTTGCCGCCGCCTCGCGCGCCTGCTTGACCTGGTCCTGATAGGCGAACGCGGCTTGGCCTAGTTGCGGCGTCGATTGCAGGCCCGGCGCCTCCAGCAGCGCACCAAAGGGCCGCGCCAGTTCAGCCTTCACGAAGCCGCGCGGATCGGAGGCCGCATTGATGAGATCGCCGGAGGCCCCGCCGCGGGCGCCGAAGCCGAAGCGGTTCAGCGCGACGAGGGCGGCTTGCGAATCGCGGGCCATCGATTTGTCCTCCGCGCGGTGCCAACCGCTTCCCTGCTCTGTGCGCGGCGCCTAATATACCGCAGCCGGAGATGAACCCGACATGAAAATGACGGCAAAGCTTTTGCGTAAATCATGACAAATCCGAAAGAAATCACGCTCACGCCACCGGCTCCGCGCCGCCTCGCCTGTTCCCGCTGCGGCACCGAGTTCGGCTGCGACCTCTCGGGCAATTGCTGGTGCGCGGAGGAGACCGCGAAGCTGCCGATGCCGGTCAAGGGCGAGGATTGCCTATGCCGGGAGTGTTTGCGCAAGGCGGCGGCGGTATCGTAGGGTGCGCAAAGCGAAGCGTACCCACCACTTTCATTGCATGTGAAGAGATGGTGGGCACGGCGCTTTGCGCCTTTGCCCACCCTACGAAGCCTAGACCGGACACCCCGGCGACTTCCGCGCCATGCCGTCGAACGCATCGAGCAGCTTTTCGCGCCAGGCATAGACGGGATCATCGGCCTCGAGCAGCCTGAACGGGCTCACCACTCGCGCCCACTGAAAGCCGCCGAACACGATGTAGTCGGCATAGTTTGGCGCGCTGCCGCCGAGATAGGCCTGCGTCTTGAAGGTCTGCCGCATCACCTCCAGCGATTTGCGGAACGCGACGACTCCGGTGTCGCGGCTCGCCTGGACTTCCTCCAGGGGCTTGCCGAACCGCGCCTCGCGCGACTTGCGGAAATAGGCGGCATCGACATCGGCGAGATTCTTCGGAATGTCGGCGATGATCAGCGGAAAGATGCCGCCAATGATGGCGATGTCGCCCCACGCGTTCAGCATGCGCGCCATGGCGCGGCCGCCCTCGCCGCCGAACAGCGACGGGCGATCCGGAAAATGGTCTTCGAGATAATTCGCGATCGTCCAGGAATCGACCACCGGCTTGTCATCATGCAACAGCACCGGGACCTTCTCCGAGCCGTGAGGCGCGATCTCGCTCTTCTCGGTGAAGCGCCAGGGCAGCGATTCCGCCGTCAGCCCCTTATGCGCCAGCGCCATCCGCGTGCGCCAGCAGTAAGGGCTGAAGGGGCGCGAGGCGTCGGTGCCGACGAGTTCGAAAAGCTTGAGCGACATAGTGGGGTTCCGTCGTTGCGAGCGCAGCGAAACAATCCAGTCTGCCGCTGCGGAGACATTCTGGATTGCTTCGCTTGCGCTCGCAATGACGTTGTGGCGCTACCGCCCGTTGGTTCGCAGCAGTCTTTCGCCGTCTTCCGTCACCGCGATGATCAGCCCGATGCCGGGCAGCGTCTCGCGCGCGACGAAACCGCGATCGGCGGCGTCCTCCCAGATCGTGAGCCGCGGGCACGAGGTCTTCCACGTCGCGATCACCTCGGCATAGGC
Organism: Bradyrhizobium sp. S3.3.6; assembly: GCF_040546905.1. NCBI lineage: Bacteria > Pseudomonadati > Pseudomonadota > Alphaproteobacteria > Hyphomicrobiales > Nitrobacteraceae > Bradyrhizobium > Bradyrhizobium sp. S3.3.6. The sequence continues at coordinate 634,021 of NZ_JBEPOT010000001.1, forward strand.
GCGCGGCTCGCGCGCGATCCATTCGACGAAGTCCAGCACCAGCGGATCGGCGGTTTCGCTCATTGCAAACCTCCCTTGTCGAAGGCCGCCAGCACCGGCGTGCGAACCAGCAGCCAGCCGCCATAGGCGATGTAGTAGCAGGCGATGGTGGAGATCAGCTTGTTCGACCAGGCCACGAACTGCTGGTCGGTCATGGCTTCGAGAATGCGCCGCGCCAGCGTGGTGCCGAGCATCGAGGCTGCGATCGCGACGCCCGCGAGCACGGGATCGAGCGTGGCGGCCTGGTCGATGACGCCGCCGAAATAGATCAGCTTGGTGAAGTGACTGACGAGCTGGCACATCGCCTTGGTCGCGACCTTCTCGCGCCGGCCGAAATCGCCGCCGAGAAAGAAGGTGTCAAGCAGCGGACCGGAGACGCCGGTCATCAGCATCAGGCCCATGCAGATCGTGCCGTAAACGCTACCCTGCCAGAGGCGATCCGGATCGGGCTTGATATTGGTCGGCAGCAACCGTGCCATGAACGGCGTGGCGCCGAGCATCAGCAGCGCCATCGGCTTGTCCGGCACGTAGCGGGTGAGCGACCAGGCCGCCAGCGCAATGGCGGCGCCGACCATGTAGTTCGCGACCGGCCGCCAGCGGATATGCGCGCGCCACAACAGGGCGCGCCAGCCATTCGAGGCCATTTGCGTGATCGCATGCAGCACCATCGCGGTCGGCAGCGGCATCAAGGCCAGCAGCACGCCGATCAGGATCAGCCCGCCCGCCATGCCGAACAGCCCCGACAGGAACGCGGTGGCGACCATCAGCAATCCAAGGGCAGCGATCATGATGGGCGTCACGAAGGGGTTCTCCTGTGGTGGGCGAGTAAGGGACGCAAGCTGTTCGTCTCCCTCGCCCCGCTTGCGGGGAGAGGGTGGGGTGAGGGGGAGTCTCCGCAAGGGAGCTGCCAGCTGGACTCGCGGAGAGTCCCCCTCACCCGGAATTTGCTCTCGCAAATTCCGGCCTCTCCCCGCAGGCGGGGAGAGGCGAAGGGCCCCGCCTCCGCCGCAACAAATCAGCATGAATTACGCTGATGTTTGTGCCTCGCTTGCCCCTGCTTCGCAAACTGAGTTATCTTGGCCTGGCATCAGCTTTCCTGAGGGTGTTTGCATTTGCGGCGGCTGCTCTTTCTCAACGGCATCAAGGCATTCGAGGCGGCGGCGCGGACCGGCAGCTTTGCCGCGGCCGGCGTCGAGCTGAGCGTGTCGGCGGCCGCCGTCAGCCGCATGGTACATCTGCTGGAAGAGCGGCTCGGCGTCGCACTGTTCGAGCGCAAGGCCAACAAGCTCGTGCTGACGCCGGCAGGCCGCGCCTATCAGAGCGGGCTGACGCCGATCTTCGATGCGCTTGCGAGCCTCACCGCGCAGGTCACGGCGCCCTCCGGCGTCCGCGTGCTCACGATCGGCGTCGGCCACACCTTTGCGATGCGCTGGCTGATCCCGCGGCTGTCGGAGTTTCGCAATGAGGAGCCCGACATCGAGGTGCGCTTCACCACCGGCGGCGCCGAGGTCGCATTCGGCGAGGACTGGAGCTGCGGCATCAAGCTCGGCACCGGCGACTGGCCGGGGCTGGTTGCCGAGCCGCTGTTCGCCGGCGACCTCACGCCGGTCTGCGTGCCCCGCCTCGCCGCCAGCCTGAAGCGCCCCGCCGATCTCAAGGGCCCGAGCCTGATCCGCGTCACGCATTCGCCGGAGGACTGGCCGCTCTGGCTCAAGGCCGCCGCCCTCCCCCGCATCAACGCGCGCGGGCCGGAGTTCCAGTTTTACGGCCAGGCGCTCCAGGCCGCCGTTGACGGGCTCGGCATCGCCATGGGCATCCGGCCCTATATCGACGACGACCTCGCCGCCGGACGCCTGATCGCGCCATTCGACCTCTCGGTGCCCAAGGGCATGCGCTGGTATCTGCTCTACCGCAGCTTTCAGACCGAGCAGCGCGACTTTGCCGCGTTCCGCCGCTGGATCATGCGGGCGGCGGCGGAACCCGCGGCCCGGCCGCGGCGGTCCGGGCGCGCCGCCGGACGGGGCTAGATTCTTGTTTTGACGCGTTTTCTTTACGCGAACCGGTATCCACTTCGCTCGAAAACGCTCTGGCCCATCACCCGTTCGGGTGAAAAAGCCGGCCGCTTGTGAACGGCTTCACATCTCGAAATCCGCAAACGTGGTCGTCTAACCCTCCGACAAGAGAGCATTTGGGGACTACCAATGACGACCCTTTACGACGGCTTTGACATCGAATCCTTCGAAGCTGGCAAGGGACTGTGGCACGCCCGGATCCGGCGCGCCGATTTCAGCCCGGTTGCCATCGACGGCGTGCTGTTTCCGGCCATGGAAGTCGGCTTCGCCTGGCCCGATCCCGACGCCGCGATCGCCGATGCCAAGCATCACATCGACCGTTTCCGCCGGCGTGCCGACGAGGGCGACGACGAATAGACCCAGCGAGACGGCAACAGGGCTGAGCGACAGCGTGGCGTAACAGGGGGGACACCGGTTCATGTCAGTCATCGACTTCGAAGGCGCGCCGCGGCCGCGGATTTATTCGCGCAAGGTGCTGGCGGTATGCCCGGAATGTGACGGCGATCTCACGGTGCTCCGTGTGATCGGCGGCCGCGCCGGGTGCGAGTACTGGACCATGCGCTGCGCCGATTGCGGCGGGATCCATCTCGACATCCTCGAGCCGCGCCTTCCGGTCGTGGACGGCGAAGGACCGCTGCCGGCGGCGTGAGGCGAAACCGCTGAACGATGGCCCTGCTGCCAACCTGCTGTCAGCAGCCTACGCACGGACGGGCATTCGCTCTTTTCTGAGGGGCGGACTCGTCCCATATTCGCGGCATGGCGAAGAAACCTGCTCCCCCAAAATCTCCTAAATCCAAAGCTCCGAACTCGAAGGCTCATCGGCCCGACGTGCAGCCGATCGGGCCGGCCCTGGCCGAATTGCTCAATCCCGCGATCAATCGCGGCGATGCCGGGCTTGGATCCGGCACCGGCCTGCAGCCGCCGCCGGACAATTCGCGCGACCGTCGCGCCGGAGGCGAGGCCGCCGCGCATCGGGCGCGCGCCTCGACGCCCAAAGACCTTCAAAAGCAGTTTCCGCAGGACATCGCGTCGGGCAGCGCGACTCGTGGTTTACCCCCCTCCCCAACCAAGGGGGGAGGGAGCGGAGAGGCCGATGCGTTTGAAGAGGCGCCGCAGGCCAATTACGGAACCGCGGCCACGATCCCGACGCTCGATCCGGAACTGGCCCGCCAGCTCGGCCTTCCCACGGAGGAGGACGACGCCGAGGCGCTGGCGCGCCCGCCGCGCAACAAGATGGAGGCGCTCGGCGTCAAGGCGACCGCGGAAGCGCTGGAATCGCTGATCCGCGAGGGCCGGCCGGAGTTCCGCAGGGATGACGGCTCCACCAAAGTGTGGACCCCGCACCGGCCGCCGCGGCCGGAAAAGTCCGAAGGCGGCGTGCGCTTCGAGATCAAGTCCGACTACGAGCCGCGCGGCGACCAGCCGACCGCGATCGCGGAGCTGGTCGAAGGCATCCAGCGCAACGACCGTTCGCAGGTGCTGCTCGGCGTTACCGGTTCGGGCAAGACCTACACCATGGCCAAGGTGATCGAGGCGACGCAGCGGCCCGCCATCATCCTGGCGCCGAACAAGACGCTCGCCGCCCAGCTCTATGGCGAGTTCAAGAGCTTCTTCCCCGACAACGCGGTCGAGTATTTCGTCTCGTATTACGACTACTACCAGCCGGAAGCGTATGTCCCGCGCACCGACACCTACATCGAGAAGGACTCGTCGATCAACGAGCAGATCGACCGCATGCGCCACTCGGCGACGCGCGCGCTGCTCGAACGCGACGATGTCATCATCGTCGCGTCGGTGTCCTGCATCTACGGTATCGGCTCCGTCGAGACCTACACCGCGATGACCTTTGCGCTGAAGAAGGGCGAGCGCATCGACCAGCGCCAGCTCATCGCCGATCTCGTCGCGCTTCAGTACAAGCGCACCCAGGCCGATTTCACCCGCGGCACGTTTCGCGTGCGCGGCGACGTCATCGACATCTTCCCGGCGCACTATGAGGACCGGGCCTGGCGCGTGAACCTGTTCGGCGACACCATCGAGAACATCGAGGAGTTCGATCCGCTCACCGGCCACAAGCAGGACGAGCTCGAATTCATCAAGATGTACGCCAACTCGCACTATGTGACGCCGCGCCCGACCTTGGTGCAGGCGATCAAGTCGATCAAGTCCGAGCTGAAGCAGCGGCTCGACCAGCTGCACGACCAGGGACGCCTGCTGGAAGCGCAGCGGCTGGAGCAGCGCACCACCTTCGACCTCGAGATGATGGAGGCGACGGGAAGCTGCGCCGGCATCGAGAACTATTCGCGCTATCTCACCGGCCGCCTGCCAGGCGAGCCGCCGCCGACGCTGTTCGAATACGTCCCCGACAATGCGCTGGTGTTCGCCGACGAAAGCCACGTCACGGTCCCGCAGATCGGCGGCATGTTCCGCGGCGACTTCCGCCGCAAGGCGACGCTGGCCGAATACGGCTTCCGCCTGCCCTCCTGCATGGACAACCGCCCGCTGCGCTTCGAGGAATGGGACATGATGCGGCCGCAGACGGTCGCGGTGTCGGCCACGCCCAGCGCCTGGGAGATCAACGAGAGCGGCGGCGTGTTCGTCGAGCAGGTGATCCGCCCGACCGGGCTGATTGATCCGCCCGTCAACATCCGCCCCGCCCGCACCCAGGTCGACGATCTCGTCGGCGAGGTCCGCGCCACGGCGCAGGCCGGCTATCGCTCGCTGATCACGGTGTTGACCAAGCGCATGGCGGAGGACCTCACCGAATATCTGCATGAGCAGGGCATTCGCGTGCGCTACATGCACAGCGATATCGACACCATCGAGCGCATCGAGATCATCCGCGATTTGCGGCTTGGCGCGTTCGACGCGCTGGTCGGCATCAACCTCTTGCGCGAAGGCCTCGACATTCCCGAATGCGCGCTGGTCGCGATCCTCGACGCCGACAAGGAAGGTTTTTTGCGCAGCGAAACATCCTTGATTCAGACCATCGGCCGCGCCGCGCGCAACGTCGACGGCAAGGTGATCCTCTACGCCGACCAGATGACGGGCTCGATGGAGCGCGCCATCGCCGAAACCGACCGCCGCCGCGAGAAGCAGGTCGAGTACAACACGGCGCATGGCATCACGCCGGAGAGCATCAAGAAGTCGATCGGCGACATCATGAACAGCGTCTACGAGCGCGATCATGTGCTGGTCGAGATCGGCGGCCACGACATGACCGACGACGTCATCTCGATCGGCCACAATTTCGAAGCCGTGCTCGCCGATCTGGAAACCCGGATGCGCGAAGCCGCCGCCGATCTGAACTTCGAGGAAGCCGCGCGCCTGCGCGACGAAGTCAAGCGCCTGCGCGCCACCGAACTCGCCGTCGTCGACGACCCCACCGTCAAGCAGCGCGCCGTCGCCGGCAAGGCCGGCGCCTATGCCGGAGCGAAGAAATACGGCGACGCCGCCAACTTGCCGGTCAGCGCGATGAAGAAGAAAACTGTTTCCGCTGCACTCAAGGCCAGCAGCGGTGCCTCCTCCCCCTCTGCCCGTTCTTCACGGGGAGAGGGTCGGGGTGAGGGGCAGTCCACGGGTGGTGCCGGTGGTGGCTCGAGAGTCCACAAGCCGCATCTCGACGAGATGCACGGCCCGGAGTCGCTACCCTATCGGGCGGAGCGTGCACTGCCGGCGAAGCCGTTCGGCAGCGAGAGCCGGATCATCCAGCCGACGGATTCACGGCAGTCTGGGCCGGAGTTCGGGCCGGCGCCGAAGTCGACGGGCGGGATGCCGGGGCACAGGGGTGGGTGGAAGAAAAGGTAGGGGTGATCTACGGCTCGGATGATCGATAAAGATAGCATCAAGCATCGGCGCGATGGCGCGATTTTCGCGACATTGGGCATTGAAGCTAAAGATAGAATCGTTGCGATGATTCCGCGGCGAGATGGGCTGTATGCTATCAGTTTGGACAAAACCATTCGCGTGAATTTGCCGAATGATCTCGATCCGGAGATGGAGCACGATGACGCTCCCATCGCGCAAACCTTAGTGGCGAGTAAGGGATCACGAAATCCCATAATCGCGCGGACGATTCTACAGGCTGAAGACTTCTTGCGATTTATTCCAAACGAGGAACGACAACGCCGAGTTCGGGATATTGCATGGGAAGTGATGACGTCGCTCTTGGCAATTTCGAGTCAGATCACTGGACTCCGATCCGCGATTGATTCAAAACGAGACGAAATTCTGCCTGACTATTCGCTCTACGCTCTCGGTCCTTCTCCACCGCCCGCGCCGATAGTGGAGAGTCTAGAAATCGACTTTCGGTCCGTGGTTTTGCTCGCAAACCACACGCTGAACTCAATCTCAGAGCTGTTTCCCGTGTTCTTTGAACAAGATTTCAAGAGGGGCAAGTTTGACCGTATCCCGCGATGGGCATCGCGCACCTTTGGAGAGGCCGACCCGCTTTCACGAATGCTTCGAGCTGACGAAATTTGGATAAACGCCTGGGGAGAAGTCCGAAACGCCTTCGAGCATCCGAAAGAGAATTATTTTGTGAGGGTCAACAATTTCCGGCTTTTGGCAAATCGCGAAATTCAACTCCCAACATGGCAATTAAGGAACGACAAGCTCGATCTATTTAGACCTCAGGCGCTCATTGATACCTTGGGCCTCCTGGAACAGAACATTCTAGGCTTGTTTGAGAACTTGTTGGTTGCTCTGACTGAGAAGGTCTTGGTCTCTTCGTTGGCAATTGGCTTGATCGACAAAGGGGAGGATGATCGCGATCCGGACTGCCCTAAGAGGTACGAGCTTGTGTCCGTTTTGCAGCCAAACGATATCGAAGCATGAAGCTGGGCTTCGAGGAAATCCAGTCCGCCTACACAAGCGGTTCACAAAGCGCCCGAGCCTGGACCGAGGCATGGGTCAGGGCCTGGGCTTATTGCCCTCACTGCGGCAGCGCAAAGATGTCGCAGTTTCCGAACAATAGCCCCGTCGCTGATTTTCTCTGCGACACTTGTAATGAGGAGTTTGAGCTCAAGAGCCAGAGGGGGAAGTTCGGACCAAAGGTATCGGACGGCGCTTACAAGACGAAATGCGAGCGGCTCGCGGCGAGCAACAATCCGAATCTCCTGCTGATGAATTACGACCGCATGTCGCTTGCGGTCGTGAATCTCTTCATCGTGCCTAAGCACTTCTTCGTGCCGGACATCATTCAGGAACGAAAGCCACTCGCGGCTACCGCCCGGCGCGCCGGCTGGGTCGGCTCCAACATTCTGCTGAGCAAGGTGCCGGAGTCCGGCAAAATCCATATCGTTCAGAACGGCGTAATCCGGTCGAAAGAACTGGTACTTGAAGAATGGCAGAAGACGCTCTTTCTGCGAAGCAAGTCTCTGGAGGCGCGGGGCTGGTTGCTGGATGTGCTGAAATGCGTGGAGTCGTTGGGCAAGCGTGAGTTCACACTGGAGGAGGCCTATGCCTTCGACCTGCATCTCGGCGATCTTTATCCCGGCAACCAGAACGTCAGGCCAAAGATACGTCAACAGCTTCAGTATCTACGGGATCGTGGATTTATCGAGTTCGTTTCTCGCGGGAGCTACCGTTTGAGATCGTGAGGTTCGATATGGCTTGGTTTCTGAATTTCTATCGATGCGGTCGGTGCAGGAGGATATGGACAGATGAATGGTCATGCACCTGCGACGACGAATGCCCCCGCTGCGGCTTCCGCGACATGACGCCATTCAATAGCGAGGATTTGACCGAGCTCATTGTGGAAGAGGGCGGCAAATTCGCTGTGCTCCGCTCGTCCGACGAGGCCGAGGACGATCCCGATTATGAGGAGTTGGGTCGCTTTCCGACGCGAGATGCGGCGAAGGAATTCTTAGGCGATCACCAGCCCGATTGAGCTGGCATTTGGTGTAGTCACCTGCACAGCTCTCCAATCCGCTGCCGTTCGTGGTCATGGATTCCGGGCTCGCCGCTTTGCGGCGCCCCGGAATGACGGTGGGTTACAGCTTGCCCTGCCCGCTCGCCTGGCTCTGCTGTTGCTGCTGCCTCTCCTGCTCCTTCGCATGGTGCCTGCCGTAGAGGCAGCCGGCGGCGGCGCCGAGGACGCCGTGGTGACCGGCATAATGGCCGGCGACGCCGCCGACGACGGCGCCCTTGATGCAGCCCTTGGCGTCGGCGGCGGAGGTTGCGCCCAGCATGAGGAGCGCGGCAGCGATGGCGATGAGGGGGGATTTCATGAGCGATGTCTCCGGATGCGGTGTCGGCGTCTCAACTGACGTGGCGGGTTCGGGTTCCCGACACGAGGACTGACCCGACTCCCGGTAAAATTACGGGGTTCTATTGTAAATCTCACAATGTGCGCTCAATTGTGCATTGCAAAATCGTGATTTGCATTTTCGCAGATCAAGTCTATTTTGTTCGTACACGAATGAATTGAGCAGCCGCCTCGCACCTTACTGTGCATGGGGTTGTTTTCCGTTTTTCTGCAAGCCAGTTTCAGGACGCCCCAAAATGACAGAGCACAGCCTCTGGCGTTTCTCGCGTGCGTTGCACCGCGCGATCAACGACCGGCATTTCGAGGACATCAAGGCCCTGATCGACGAGGACGTCGAGTGGGCGATCTATGGCCCGATCGACATGTTTCCGTTCCTCGGCGCGCGCCACGGCAAGGCGGCCGTGCTCCAGGTCATCCGCCAGCTCGCCGACAATTTCCACGTCCGCCGCTTCGAGCGCGAGAGCATCATGCTGGGCGTCGATTCCGCCTCTTCGATGCTGCGCTATTCGCTGACCGCGCTGGATTCCGACAAGCCGATCAGCTTGCGCGTGGCGCAGTTCGCCCAGTTCAGGGCGGACCGGCTCATCAGCATGCGCGTGCTGGTCGACACTTTTGACCTGGTCGAGCAGGCACTCGGCCGCGCCATTCATCTGCCGAAGATGACCGGCGTCGGCTGAGGGAGACACCAACGGGCTCCGCAAATGCGGGACCGATCGATTGATGCTCCCGCGACGCATTCCGGCCTCCAGCCCCGCCGGACGCCCTCGTGGAGATGCTCGTCATCGGGCGCGCGCGTCTTGTGCGCGGCCCGTTGGTTCGGCATTCTTGGCGCCACAATTCTCTGCGCCACAATTCTCTGTGCCACAATTCTTGGCGCCACAATTTTGCGACGATAGCGCCGCATCCTGTGCGCGAACTGGGCTCGCGGGCAAGGTCATGGAATTCTCGACAGGTTTTGGCTGGATCCGGCTGCCGCTGGCGGCCGCGTTCATTTTCGGCTCGGTTCTGACAGCCCCGGCACAGATCATCGCGCCCTTCTCCCCTGCCCCCGCCGCGACCGCGCCAGACGAGGAGGCCGACGCCGCCGAGACCGCCGATGTCAACGACCCCGACGTGCTCAAAGGTATCGACGTCGACAAGCTCGACTGGAGCCAGCTCGCCATCGACGCCGGCACGCTCAACGACCTCACCGCCGCCAAGAAGCGCGCACAGGCCGCCGCCAATAACGGCATCAACTGGTCGAGCAATGCCAATGCGAACGGCTCCTCGGCCGTGACCGTGAAGCAGTCGGTGTCCTCATTCTGGGACACCCGGATCGGCGCCGACATGACGGTGGCGAAAGAGCCGACCACGATGTCGGAGCTGATGGCGCAGAAGGCCGCGAATGGCGGCAACCTGCCGCAATCCTCCGGCAGCGCCTGGGCCACCGCGACCGCGCCGGGGGCGGGTCCGGTCTGGGACAAGACCGCGGTCGAAGCCCGCGTCGATCCCGGCGCCGAGCAGAGCAAGCTTGGGGCGTCGCTGACCAAATCGGTGCCGCTGTCGAGCGATTATTCGCTGACGCTCCAGAACGGCTACAGCGTCAACCAGCAAGGCACCACGGCACTGCCCGGCGTCGGCGGCCACATCACCCGCAATTACGAGACTGACCAGTCCGCCAAGGTCACGATCGTCGACACCGGTACCAGCATCACCGCCGGCCAGACCATGTCGACCACCGACGACAAATGGCTGCGCAAGTTCGGCGCCGAGCAGAAGCTGTTCGACAACGTCACCGTCTCCGGTTCGGTCGGCGAGACCTCGCAAGGCGCGATCAACAAGAGCCTGACCGCGGGCTTCAAGAAGAGCTGGTGAGCCATCTTTAGAATCCCGTAACCATACGCCACGGCAAAACCCCCGAATGGTCCGCCCTTGCCGCATCTCGGCCCCGTTGCGGTCAAAATCGGACGCCCTCATGCACCGGCCTGACACCCATCGTCGTGCGGGGGACACTCGCGCTGCGCTCAACGCGAACAGGGGAATAACGATGAACGCCATGCGTCCGGAAAAGACCGAGACCACCGAGACCGAGACGGTCGACACCAACCTCGCCGCCGTGACGGAAGTCGAAGCCGGCATCCGCGATTTCGTCCGCAACGACATCGCCTATCTGCGCCGGCCGGCCGCGACCACCACCGACGCGCCGCCGCTCGATCCGAGCGCGGAAGCCACCGTCACCAACGTCAACTCGCTGATCCAGCGCGTCGCCGGCACCTCGCTTGCCGAGATCGAGAATCTGATCTCCGAACTCGAGAGCCTGCGCGACCTGCTTCATGCCGAAGGCCAACGCGTCCAGCGCGAGATCTCGGGCTACGCCCAGCTCAGCCAGGCCGCGATGAAGTCGACCCGCATGATTGCCGACAACGTCTCCCAGTGGAAACGCGCCGCCGACGGCCTGCGCAACAGCTGATCGCAGCACCAGTCATCACAGCCGCCGCGTTCCGGACGGGACGCGGCGGTTTTGATTCAGGGGTGCCGCTCTCGTGCCCCGGACGCGATGCGGCACGCAGTGACGCGTCGCAGAGCCGGGGCCCACGTTAATACGGAACGCGCGTTACGATGGGTCCCGGCTCTGCGCAGCAGCGCTAAGGCGCTGCTGCGCGTCCGGGACACGAGAGTGCGCTATTGAACCCTCCCCGCCCTCGCACCGACCAATGCCAAGCGCCCGCAGCCTTTGCGGCCGGGCCCGGGGATATTTTCAGATGGAAAGCATTCGGCCCGAAAACACGGACCCGATACCGCTGCGGCCCGCGCCGAACCAGTTCGGGACCATCATGCTGCGCTTTGTCGGATTGCTAGCGGTTGCGATCGCGATATTGGCGTTCGTCTATAGCCGCTGAGGGCGGAGGCCGTGTCGCGGCACCGCGCGGAGGCCACTTCGTGGCCCCGCGAAAGTTAACCAGCTCTTAACGGCTCGCGTCGATGCTCGAGGCTTCCAGGGTGTAGGCGCCGTCGGCATAGCCCTTCACCACCATGCCGGCAACCAGCATCACGGCCAGTGTCGCGGTCGCGAAGATAAATCCAACCAGCTTGAGTGCGCCGCGGTCTGCCATCGTGCTCGTCCCCTGTACCCCGCCCAGTTCGTTCAAATAGACAGCGACAGGTTCATAATTGGTTAGCAACTCGATGGTTCCGGTAACTGCTTCGCAAGGACCGGCCATCTCGCCGAGGCTTATGGCAGCAGCCCAGAATCGCGTCCATAGCGCGCGGGCAACACTCGCGAGCCGATTTCGGCCGTTCATCCTGGAACTGGTCTAACCGCCCTGCCGCATCGGCACGAAGGCGCTGGCGGTGATGGAATAGACCTCTTCGCCACGCTGGTTGGTGCCGGTGGTGCAGGCGGTCAGGATGCCCCAGCCTGGGCGCGAGGCGGAGGTGCGCTTGTCGATGACGACGTTGGAATAGCTGATGGTGTCGCCGGCCAGCACCGGCTTGATCCAGCGCAGGTCGCGAAAGCCTGGTGACGGCCCCCACACCGCGACCTCCTCGCCACGCGCTGCGGCTTCACGCGCCAGGCGCTGGCCATCGGCGACAAGCAGGCTCATGCAGGCCGAGCCGACATGCCAGCCCGACGCCGCAAGCCCACCGAACAGCGAGTTCTTGCCTTCCTCCTCGTCGAGATGGAAGCGCTGCGGATCGAATTTCGCCGCGAACGTCTTGATGGACTCCGCCGTGAAAGTGTAGGCGCCGATGTCGCGGCGATGGCCGATATCGATCTCCTCGAAGAATGGCATCAGACCGCTCCCGCGCGCCGCTCGATCAGGATCGGCGAGGTCATCTCGCACAGGGCTTCGCCCCTGCCGTTGCGCATCGTGCATTTGAACTTGACGATGCCGAGATTCGGCCTGCTCTTCGAGGTCCGGGCTTCCACGACGTCGACATCGAGCATGAGGTCGTCGCCGGGCCTCAAAGGAGACAGCCAGCGCACCTCGTCGACGCCGGGCGATCCGAGCGAGGCGGCGCGGGTGATGAAACCGTCGGCCATCATCCGCATCATCAGCGAGCAGAGGTGCCAGCCCGAGCCGGACAGGCCGCGCAGCATGCTTTTGCTGGCGGCCTCTTCGTCCAGATGCATCGGTTGCGGATCGAACTCGGCGGCGAAAGCCAGGATCTCGTCGCGGGTGACATGGCGCGGGCCGAACGTTCCATACCGGCCGGTCGGGAAATCTTCGAAGGTCAGGGTCATCTTGGGAAAGCTTTGCGGGAATGACAGATTGTGGCCGCACTTTGCGGCAATCTCAACCCGCCGGCCCGCATGGCTCGTGCTACATTCGGCGAGTCGGGCCGGACCTGCCTCATTGTCGGATTGACGCAGTCGGGGGCGCCATTTGCCCGGGGGAGAGAGATGTTTTCATTCAGCGACCTGTTTCAATGGGACCGCTTCATCACGCCGACGATCATCAAGACCTTCTACTGGCTGGTGATTGGCGTGATCTGCCTGTTCGGACTCTCCGGAATCTTTGCTGGTCTCACCGCGATGGCGATCAGTCCGTTCGCCGGCTTCCTGGTCGTGCTGGAGTCGATCGCGGGCGTCGTCGTCGGAATCGTGTTCTCGCGCATCGCCGCGGAACTGATCCTGATCGTGTTCCGCATCAACGAGCATCTCGGCGCGATCCGGGACCAGGGCGGCGGGGTGCGGTGAGGCTCTCGTGTCCCGGACGCGGCGCGGCATGAAATGACGCGACGCAGTGCCGGGACCCATGCATCCGCAATCAAGATTCCTGGGCCCCGGCTCTGCAGCGCACCGCAAGAGCGCTGCGCAGCGTCCGGGGCACGAAACCTGCGCTAAGTATTAAACCGGAAATGCATCACGTCGCCATCGGCGACAACGTATTCCTTGCCTTCGAGCCGCAGCTTGCCGGCATCGCGGGCGCCGGCTTCACCGTTCAGCGCGACGTAATCCTCATACGCAATCGTCTCGGCGCGGATGAAGCCCTTCTCGAAATCGGTGTGGATCACACCGGCAGCGCCCGGCGCCTTGGTGCCGCGATAGATGGTCCAGGCGCGCGCTTCCTTCGGTCCCACCGTGAAATAGGTGATGAGGTCGAGCAGCGTGTAGCCGGCGCGGATCAGGCGATCGAGCCCGGCCTCTTCGAGACCCAGCGTCTCCAGGAAGTCGGCGCGCTCGTCACGCGAGATCGTGGCGATCTCGGATTCGATCTTGGCAGAGATGACGACGGCGACCGCGCCCTCTTTCGCCGCCTGCTCTTCGACCGCCTTGGAGAAGGCGTTGCCTGTCGCGGCAGAGCCTTCCTCGACGTTGCAGACGTAGAGGACCGGCTTCGACGACAGCAGGCCGAGCATCCCGAAGGCGCGCTCCTCCTCAGCCTTGCGCTCGACGAGGCGCGCGGGCTTGCCTTCGCGCAGCAGCACCAGCGTGCGGTTGACGAGGTCGAGCTGCTCCTTGGCGTCCTTGTCGTTGCCCTTGGCTTTCTTGGTGAGGTTGTCGACGCGCTTCTCGAGGCTGTCGAGATCGGCGAGCATCAGCTCGGTCTCGATGGTCTCGATGTCGGCGAGCGGCGCGATCTTGCCCTCGACATGGGTGATGTCGGAATCTTCAAAGCAACGCACGACATGCGCGATGGCGTCGACCTCGCGGATGTTGGCGAGAAACTGGTTACCGAGGCCTTCGCCCTTGGAGGCGCCGCGCACCAGGCCGGCGATGTCGACGAAGGTCAGCCGGGTCGGAATGATCTGCGCCGATTTTGAGATCGCCGACAGCTTGTCGAGCCGCGGATCCGGCACGGCGACCTCGCCGACATTCGGCTCGATGGTGCAGAACGGATAGTTCGCGGCCTGCGCCGCGGCCGTCTCGGTCAGCGCATTGAACAAGGTCGACTTGCCGACATTGGGCAATCCGACGATCCCGCATTTGAATCCCACGAGCGTTATTCCTTGCCGTTCTCGTCCTTGGTCAAAAATCCCTTCGCCTGCATCGCGAGATGCACCCTGTTGGCGAAGGTCGCGTCCGTGCCCTTGACGATCAGTGCGGCATGCTCGGCCACCGCGTCGCAGAGCGTCGTCACCCAGTCGTTGTCGGCCTTGGCGAAGTCCGACAGCACATGGCCGTGCACCATGTCCTTGACGCCGGGATGACCGATGCCGAGCCTGACACGGCGATACTCGTTGCCGATATGGGCGGAGATCGAGCGCAGGCCGTTATGTCCGGCAATGCCGCCGCCGATCTTCACCCGCACCTTGCCCGGCGGCAGTTCGATCTCGTCGTGAAACACCGTGGTGTCGCCCGGCGCGATCTTGAAGAAGCTCGCCGCCTCCTGAACGCTGCGGCCGGACTCGTTCATATAGGTCGTCGGCTTGAGCAGGATCACGCGCTCGGTGCCGAGCGTGCCTTCCGAGGTCTCACCCTGAAAACGACGGCGCCATGGTGCGAAACCATGACGCCGCGCAATCTCGTCGACGGCCATGAAGCCGATATTGTGCCGGTTACGTGCGTATTTCGCGCCGGGATTGCCGAGCCCAACAAAGAGTCGCATGACGCGGCACGCCCCTCGCTCGGCGCGCGATCAGAGACCGCGCGCCAGCTATGAGAGATTACTTCTTCTTGTCGCCGCCGGCGGGAGCCTTGGCAGCGGCCGCCGGAGCAGCAGCACCCGCAGCCGGAGCAGCACCTGCCGCCGGAGCAGCTGCACCAGCCGCCGGAGCCGCGCCACCAGCAGCAGCCGCAGCCGCGGCCTTCTGCTCTTCGGCGTAGCCGGACGGCGGCACGATGGTGACGAGGGTCGCGTCCTCGCGGGTCAGCGCCTTGACGCCGGCCGGCAGCTTGATGTCTGCCAGATGCAGCGAGTGACCGATTTCGAGCGAGCCGACATCGGCCTCGATGTATTGCGGGATGCTCTCTACGCCGCATTCGAGCTCGATCGCATGGGCGACGATGTTGACGGCGCCGCCGCGCTTCACGCCGGGCGAGCCTTCCGCCTTCACCACGTGCAGAGGCACGCTGATGCGGATGGTGGCGCCTTCGCCGAGCCGCATGAAGTCGACATGGATCGGGAAATCCTTGACCGGATCGAGGTGATAATCGCGCGGAATCACGCGGTGCTTCTGGCCCTCGAGGTCGATGTCGACCAGCGTGGTCAGGAACCGGCCGGCGAGGATGCGCTGGCGCAGTTCGCGATCGTCAACCGAGATCGGGAGCGGGGGCTGCTTGTTGCCATAGATCACTCCGGGCACTTTCCCGGCGCGACGCTCAGCCCGGGCGGCCCCCTTGCCGCTCTTCGGACGTGCGGTCGCCTTCAATTCCTTGACGGTCGTCGCCATAGTCTAAGTCCTTGTTTTTGCAAAAGTTAATGGGCCGCAGCGCGGCCCATGGCATCGTTCGCAGCAAGCCTCCAGGGGTGCGGGGGCCACGAACTGCCGGGCTTTTACCCGGAAGATGCAGAAATGACAAGGAGAATGGGCTGCCCGCCCGGGTTCCCACCCTCCAGGGGAGGTAAGCGACCTCACCCGCCGAGCTTGGCCTCCAGCACCGCGATACGCGCCTTCAGGGCCTCGTTCTCCTCACGAGCGAGGCGGGCCATATCCTTGACCGCCTCGAACTCCTCGCGCTTGACCAGATCCATGTCGCGCAGGAATTTTTCGGCCTGATTGCGCAGCACCGTATCGAACTCCCGCTTGGCGCCCTGAGCAGCTCCGGCGGCGTCGTTCATCAAGCGGCCGATCTCGTCGAAAAACCGGTTGGTGGTCTGGGTCATGTCGGTCTCCTGATCGGTCTCTTGGCGGCCTGCGATAAACTTTGCGCGAACGGCGGATAAGACAATGGCAATCCGCGGAGGCCGGTTCAAGGGCCGCGCGGCGGTATCCTTGTCATGCCCCGGTTTCCTTGCAATCGTATTCAACGTCCCTGCATAACAAGAATCACAAAGCGGAACGCAAGACATGATCGAGCAGCAGATCGCAATTCCCACCAGGGACGGCCACACCGCGACCTTCATCGTTCATCCCGAGCGCGCCGGACCGTTCCCTGTCATCCTGTTCTACATGGACGCGCCGGCGATCCGCGAAGAGCTGCGCGACATGGCGCGCCGGCTCGCGACATCGGGCTATTACGTGATGCTGCCGAACCTCTATTACCGCTCCGGCGTGATGGAGCTCGGCGCGCTGCCGGCCGATCCGAACGCACCGGAGCGCAAGCGCATGTTCGCGCTGATGGGCTCGCTCACGATTCCCATGATCATGGACGACACGCGCGCGCTGCTCACCTATGCCGAGGGCCAGACGGCCGCGAACACTGAGATCATCGGCACCGTCGGCTACTGCATGAGCGGCCGTTATGCCGTCAACGCCGCCACGCATTTCCCCGATCGCGTCAAGGCGGCCGCCTCGGTCTACGGCACGCAGCTCGCGACCGATCAGGACGACAGCCCGCATCTCGCCGCGAGCAAGACCAAGGCCGAGCTCTATTTCGCCTGCGCCGAGACCGACATCTACGCGCCGACCGAGATCATCGAGAGGGTCAAGCAGGGCATGAGCGGCGCGAAAGCCGAGGTCGAGATCTATCCCGGCACCCATCACGGCTTCGCCTTTCCCAAGCGCCCGGTCTATGACCGCGACGCCGCCGAGCGGCATTGGGAGCGCCTGCTGGCGCTCTATCGCCGCAATCTCGTCCAGTCATAGAAGGCACGATGCCCTTTCTGCTCATCGACTTTCCGTCCTTTAACCCGATCGCGGTCGCGATCGGGCCGTTCGCGATCCGCTGGTACGCGCTGGCCTATATCGGCGGCATCGTCATCGGCTGGCTCTATGCGCGCTCGCTGCTGAAGAACGAGCGGCTGTGGGACGGCCCCGCGCCGATGTCGCTGGTGCAGATCGACGACTTCATTCTGTGGGTCACGCTCGGCATCATCCTGGGCGGCCGCACCGGTTACGTGCTGTTCTACAATTTGCCCTTCTTCATCGATCATCCGGCCGCGATCTTCCGGCTGTGGGAGGGCGGCATGTCCTTCCATGGCGGCTTCCTTGGCTGCGTCGTCGCGGTGATGTGGTTTGCCTATCGCAACGGCATCTCGATCCTGTCGCTCGGCGACATCACCACCGCGGTCGCTCCCGTAGGGCTTCTGCTCGGGCGTATCGCCAATTTCATCAACGGCGAATTATGGGGCCGCGCCACCGATGCGAGCCTGCCCTGGGCGATGATTTTTCCCCACGATCCGACCCACCTGCCCCGCCATCCGAGCCAGATCTATGAAGCCGGCATGGAGGGCATCCTGCTGTTCACCGTGCTCGCGATCATGATCCGCTTCGGCGCGCTGAAACGGCCGGGTATGATCCTCGGCAGCTTCATCCTAATCTATGGGCTGACGCGGATCGCCGGCGAGCATTTTCGCGAACCGGACGAGCAGCTCGGCTTCCTCTGGGGCGGGTTAACCATGGGTATGCTGCTGTCGATCCCGATGCTTATCGTCGGAGGTATACTTATTGTATGGGCTGTCAGGCGCGGTGCGCCGAAGGCGCTCGATCCCGTTCGTTAATTCATTTCGAGAAGACAGATCGTGACCGAACAGCCATTGCTCAACGAGATCAAGGCGCTGATCAAATCCTCAGGCCCCATGCCGGTCTGGCGATACATGGAAACGTGCCTGATGCATCCGCGCCACGGATATTATGTCTCGCGCGATCCATTGGGACGAGAGGGCGACTTCACCACCGCGCCCGAAGTCAGCCAGATGTTCGGCGAATTGCTGGGATTGTGGTCCGCCTCGGTCTGGAAGCAGATGGGCTCGCCGCAACTCCTGCGGCTGATCGAGATCGGCCCCGGCCGCGGCACCATGATGGCGGACGCGCTGCGCGCACTGCGCGTGCTGCCGCCGCTCTATCAAGGGCTGAGCATTCATCTGGTCGAGGTCAATCCGGTTCTGCGCGAGCGGCAGAGTGCGACATTGTCGGGCGTGCGCAACAATATCGCCTGGCACGACAGCATCGATGACGTGCCTGAGGGACCGAGCATCATCCTCGCCAACGAATATTTCGACGTATTGCCGATCCACCAGATGGTGAAGCGCGAGACCGGCTGGCACGAGCGTGTGGTCGAGATCGACCCCAACGGCAAGCTTCAGTTCGACGCGGCCGCCGAGCCGACGCCACGATTCGACGTGCTGCTGCCGCCCCTGGTGCGTGCGGCGCCGGTCGGCGCGGTGTTCGAATGGCGGCCCGATACCGAGATCATGAAGCTCGCCACGCGCGTGCGCGACCAGGATGGCGCGGCGCTGATCATCGATTACGGCCATCTGCGCAGCGATGCCGGCGACACTTTTCAGGCCATCGCACGTCACTCCTTCACCGATCCCCTGAAGGCGCCGGGCCAGGCCGACCTCACCGCCCATGTCGACTTCCAGGCGCTCGCACGCGCGGCCGAGGACGTCGGCGCTCGCGTGCACGGGCCGGTGACGCAAGGCGATTTCCTCAAGCGTGTCGGCATCGACACCCGCGCAGCCGCGCTGATGCAGAAGGCGACGCCGGAGGTGGCGACCGACATTTCCGTGGCACTGAAGCGGCTGACCGACACCGGGCGTGGCGGCATGGGCGCGATGTTCAAGGTGCTCGGCATCTCCGAGCCGCGACTGACGGGCCTTGCGGGTCTCAGCAATCTCGAACAGGCCGGAGGCCATTGATGACCCTCACCTCGTCGCTGCTGTCGGCGGTGCCCGGCCTGCGCCATTCCTTCTTCACGCGTGAAGGCGGCGTCTCAAACGGCATCTATGCCGCGCTGAACGGCGGGCTCGGCTCCAGCGACGATCAGGCCCTAGTCGCAGAGAACCGCCGCCGCATGGCCGAGCATGTCGGCGTTGCGCCGGAGCGCTTCCTCAGCCTGCATCAGATCCATTCGCCCGACGTCCTCGTCGCCGACGCGCCCTGGCCAAGCGGCCCGCGGCCGAAGGGGGATGCACTGGTGACCAAAACACCCGGCATCGCGCTCGGCGTCTCCACCGCCGATTGCGGCCCCGTGCTGTTCGTCGATCCCAATGCGCGGGTGATCGGCGGCGCGCATGCCGGCTGGAAGGGTGCGCTCACGGGCGTGCTGGAATCCACGATTCTGGCGATGGAAAAGCTCGGCGCCACCCGCAACCGCATCATCGCCGCGATCGGGCCCTTGATCCGGCAGGACAGTTACGAGGTCGGCAACGAGTTCGTCGCGCGCTTCCTCGATGCGGATGCGGACAACGCCGTGTTCTTCATCCCGTCGGTGCGCGAGGGCCACGCGATGTTCGACCTCGCCGGCTTCATCCGTAGGCGTTTGGAAGCCGCCGGCATTTTGATGATCGACGATCTTGGCCTGGACACGTATGCGGACGAGCGCTTCTTCAGCTATCGCCGTTCAGTTCATCGCAAGGAGCCGGACTACGGCCGCCACATTCACGCGATCGCGCTGGAGGGGTGACGGCCAACAACTGGTTGTACCCTCTGGATAAATTATATACACTTAATAGTTGCATCGAGATACTAGAGTTTTTTGCCAGTTTTTGGATTAGCCGACATATGTCTTTGCCCGCCGACAAGGCGCCAGACGCCCGCGAGTTTTTGAAGCTCGTCGAGGCGTGGAAGCGAACAATCGCGTCGCTCGGAACGACGATTGCGAGCGCTAGTGGATCGTTCATCAAAATTCCTGAACCCGCAAATCAAATCGTCGCGTTCATTATCGCCGGTGCAGGCCTTCTGATCTCGTTCCTGATATATCGTCGTGATGCCCGCCAGCAGGCAGCGGCGAAACAGAAAAAGGTCGAGACATCGACAGCCGCGGGGGCCTTCCGAGGGTTGCGGCGCTTCCTGAGGGGCGATGAACTGCCAGGATCCGTACGCCGCATTCAAGCAACACAACTCACCCGTCAAATCGAACGCGCGGGCTTCAAGATTGCTCTGGTTACCGGTGACAGCGGAGTGGGCAAGAGTTCACTGCTCGAATGCGCGCTGGTCAAGAAGCTTGAAGAATCGGGGTACTCGGTCGCAATGATATCCAACTCGGGCGAGTTGGGTTTGTCTCACACCACCACGCCCGATCACTCGCTCAGAATTGAAGATGCGATCGCCGAGATCAGCGACAGGATTTCCAACTCTCGACAGGACAAGAAGAAGCCGACCGTCGTCATTCTGGATCAATTCGAAGAGCTTCTGTCGCGGTTTCGAAATGCAAACGACCGAAAGCTTCTCAGCGACAAGCTCTGGAAAATCGTCGGCGAAGGCAATCGGATTATTATCGGCATCCGGAAAGAATATCTTATCGACTTCAAGAGCATCTCGCGCGGCCCCGATCATATCGTTTCATTCGAAGACACGTTCCTCGTGGAGAACCTCGAAACGAATGAGGCAGAAGAGATCATTCAGGAGTGTGCCAGGCAAGATCATCTTGAGTTCGATTTGGACTTACCGGAATTGATCGCGAACGATCTCGCGATCGAGGGGAAGGTGAGGCCAGCCGACCTGCAGATCGTATGCACCGCCCTGTCGGGGGACCTCACCGTCGAGCGTTATCGCAGTGCCGGCCGGGCCGCCGGGCTGCGCTCGAAATTCGTGAAGGGCGTCATCGACATTACTGGCGACGCAGTTTTGGCGCGGGCGGTGTTGCGTCAATTATGCGACATCCCGAACAACAAGAAAGCCGAACCCGCGCGCGCCGAGGAAATCGTCGAGAAGGCAAAAGCCGGAGCGGCCGGAGAGCGCGCGACCTTGGACGCGATCAACTCCATTCTGCGCGAGCTGGAACAAGCACGCGTCCTGACAAGAATCGATAAGAACATCGACGACCTTCGATGGTCTCTTATTCACGACTATCTGGTCGAACCGATCAAGATCGCAACTGAAGAGCAGAACACGCGCAGCGAGACTGCGACCGCTCGTCTCGATTACTTCGTGACAAGAGCGAAGACCTCGGGCGGCGTCATTCCCCGGCCCGACCTGCATCTCATTCGCCGAGACGCACCTCCGGCCGCGCTACATCAGCCGGACGCCCGGAGACTCATTCGCCGCAGCCTGATCGTGGGATACGGAGTCCCGGTGGCTGCAATAGTCGGAGCGACCTTTCTCGGCGTCGTGGTCGTCATTGCGACAACTACCACGCGGGTTTGGCAGATCGTCGACGAAAACAATCATTTCGACAAATCGACGGCAACAGCAGACTCCTTCCGCTATGTCAGAACGACGACCGCCAATGTTGCGGCACGGCCAGGCAAGCGAACCGTTCTGGTCTCGGGTACAGGGATGGAAAGCAGCAGGGTCACTGCCTGGG
Organism: Bradyrhizobium sp. S3.3.6; assembly: GCF_040546905.1. Classification (NCBI taxonomy): domain Bacteria; kingdom Pseudomonadati; phylum Pseudomonadota; class Alphaproteobacteria; order Hyphomicrobiales; family Nitrobacteraceae; genus Bradyrhizobium; species Bradyrhizobium sp. S3.3.6. The sequence goes on from NZ_JBEPOT010000001.1 coordinate 655,673, forward strand.
ATTTCGAGACAGGTGCCTTTCTCGGCGCAGCTTTCGGATTTGTTGTCGAAGACTCGATCTGGAACTACGATCCGCCTGCAGGCCGTTTGACCCGCCTCAACATCGACGGAACCCAAAGTCTCGGCATCACAACCCCGCAAGAGGGCCGGCCGAACAAAACAACGAAAATCTCATCCGTCAAAGGGCCGTTCGTGAATTTCGAGACGTTCGAGACGTTCGCGGTGCTCTTCGACACGAAGAGCAGCAAGTGGGTTTCGATAGACCATGACAACGTGTCTCCTAGCCGTTCGGTCGATACGGAGCGGAGCGATTCTGCGCTCTTGACCGCCGTAACCGGTCAGGACAACGAAACGTCGCGAGTGACTTTGTGGACGACAGGCTTCGGTCAGCAACTGCTAGATCAGAGATATCAAGGCCCGGTGCGAGATACGCGCCTCATCGAGCTCGGAGCACGTACCATTCTGTCGTTCGCTCGCGAGAGAAGTCTAGGTACGATAGCCATTGATCATGTGGCGGGAGAAAACGGATCTGCTGCAAGATTCTCTGTCGGTGAAACAAGAGAGACCCCTCTGCCAGCTGACATGCCCATGAGATTGCTGAACCAACCTGCCGAATCAAGCGCGCAGACGATTGTGCTCGGTGACCGCATCATCTTTCCCGACTCTTCGCCGACGCGCACAATCTTCTGGATTTTCAACTGCCGAACCCTGCAATTCGAACCGCCGGAAATCGCAGCACAAACGGCCCACATTGAGGGGGCTATGGAGGGCTACGCATGGATGCCCGAAGATAGCAAAGGCTTGGCGAGGATCTGGCTTGAACAAGACAACGTGCCTCGTCGCATCGAGGGATTGCAAATTCGTTTCAACGATCGAATCCTGATCTCGAGAGATCGACGCCGGCTCGTTATCATATCCAAAGAGGGCGGCGTCGATCTATGGAGCATCGATCTTGACGAGCGGAAAGCCCGGATACTCGCGCACGTCGACGGGATCGACAACAGCGACTGGCTATTCAGCGAAGACGATCATCTCGTGATGCGGCGCCGGCCGGGCGGAGTTCACGAACTATGGGGAGAGAACGGCACCTCACTCGGACAATTGGGACCCCTGGGCAGCCAAGTCCAGACGTCGTCATATCAGGCTGACTGCAGGGAGACTTTCGTGTGGACAACGGAAGGCCAGCGCCTGGAGTTCAGGAGAGGATTCAACGTACCTTTGGTCGGATTTGTCCCCGAGCGAGACTGCCCCCTCAAATTATCCAGCTTGCAAGTCAGCCTGGCGAAGATGTTCGCGTACGTGGTGCACTGACGATCGTGGCGTCGAAGAAAGATGCGGCCGGGTTCTCGGTACGTTCAACTTTCCCCTGCAAGCGGCGAGTCCTGGAATGCTCCGTCTCTGTGTCACTCTGTCTCCGTGTCGCCTCTGCCCTAGACCTTAATCGATTTTAACGATATCGCTGCCCTCAATGAGGGAAGCGTCATCCATCTTGCGCCGCGCGGGCTCGCGCGGGCTCGCGGTCATGCTGCTGGCAGCAGCAACCGTGCTGGCCGGCTGCGCCGGCGGCAACGCGCCCGCCAATTCCTACGCGATGGCGCCGAGCGCCGGCTCCGGGGCGACGGTCGCCTTCGAGTCGATCGACGGGCCGCCGCCGCAGGTGTTCGACCGCATGGTCGGCGTGCTCGACAGCGAATCCAAGCTTCGCAGTCTGTCCGTGGTCTCCCGCGAGGGGACGGCCGCCTACCGGGTGCGCAGCTACCTCTCCGCCCAGGTGGTGCGCGGCAAGACCGTGATCGCCTGGGTCTGGGACGTTTATGACGCCAACCAGCAGCGGGCGCTGCGTCTCTCCGGCGAGGAACCGACCGCGGCCAAGGGCGGCCGGGACGCGGCGCGTGATCCCTGGCAGGCGGCCGACGACCTCGTGCTGCGGAAGATCGCCCAGGCCGGATTCAGCGGACTTTCCAATATGATCAACGGAGCGCCGGCGGACTCGCCGGGCTCGGTTCCGGGCCTGCGCGGACCCGCCGTGGCAAGCGTGGCACCCGATTCTGGGGCGCCGGAGAGGCAGGCCTCGGCGCTCGGCTATGCCCAGCAATAACCACCGCTAAACCACGGGCCCAAGTACCAGCCAAGCCGTTGGCCCGACTCAGGATTTTCAGAGGGAAAACGTAGCATCCCGGGTTGCCATTGCGGGCTTCGGCCTGATATTTCCTCGCCCGTCGTAACCGTGCTGCCAGTGGGTATTCTCTGATGTTGAACGTCGTATCCAGCAAAGCGCGGGAGGAAGCGTCCATGTCGGCCAAAAACGGCTCCATCAAGCTCGTCGCCGGCAACTCCAATCCGGCTCTCGCGCAGGCCATCGCGCAGGGTCTCGACATGGCGCTGACCAAAGCGGTGGTCCGGCGCTTCGCCGACATGGAGATCTTCGTCGAGGTCCAGGAGAACATCCGCGGCTCGGATGCCTTCATCATTCAGTCGACCTCGTTTCCGGCGAACGACAATCTGATGGAGTTGCTGATCATCACCGACGCGCTGCGCCGCTCCTCGGCGCGCCGCATCACCGCAGTGATCCCCTATTTCGGCTACGCCAGGCAAGACCGCCGCTCCGGCTCGCGCACGCCGATCTCGGCCAAGCTCGTCGCCAATCTGATCACCCATGCCGGTGTCGACCGCGTCATGACGCTCGACCTGCATGCGGGCCAGATCCAGGGCTTCTTCGATATCCCGACCGACAATTTGTTCGCTGCCCCCCTGATGGTGCGCGACATCCGCGAACGTTTCGATCTCGGCAAGGTGATGGTGGTATCGCCCGACGTCGGCGGCGTGGCCCGCGCCCGCGGCCTCGCCAAGCGCATCAACACCCCGCTTGCCATCGTCGACAAGCGCCGTGAGCGTCCGGGCGAGTCCGAGGTCATGAACGTGATCGGCGACGTCGCCGGCTACAGCTGTATCCTGGTCGACGACATCGTCGACTCCGGTGGCACGCTGGTGAACGCAGCCGATGCGCTGATCGCCAAAGGCGCGAAGGACGTCTCCGCCTACATCACCCACGGCGTGCTCTCCGGCGGCGCGGCGGCCCGTATCGCCGGCTCGAAGCTGAAAGAGCTCGTCATCACCGACTCGATCCTGCCGACCGAAGCGGTGACCAAGGCCCCGAACATCCGGACGTTGCCGATCGCGAGCCTGATCTCCGACGCGATCGCGCGCACCGCGGCGGAAGAGTCGGTGTCGAGCCTGTTCGACTGACCTGGTTTTACGCTGTCCTGGGGTGGGCAAAGGCGCGACGCGCCGTGCCCACCTTTTTTCTTTTGCGACGCCGGCGGCGCCTCACGCCGCAAAGCCCGGCAGCACCACCTCCTTCATCAGCGCGAGCATCACTTCGGTCTGCTCCCGGCCGGATCGCTGATAGTTTCCGCAGTGGATCACCACGACGAGATCGCGCGCCGGCATCACGAACAGATATTGGCCACCCCAGCCGACACCGCCGAACCAATGCAGGGGTTGCGCCGTGACGAAATCGCCCATGTACCAGTGATAGCCGTAATCGCGGCCAACCCGGGTCGGGACGACCGGTGTGGTCACGCGCTTCACCCAGTCAGACGGAGCGACGGACTTTCCATTCCAGCTGCCGTCCGCCAGCATGAGCTGACCAATCTTGACGAGATCGCGCGGCAGGAGACGCGCCCCTGACGCCGCACGCGGTTCGCCGTCACGGCCAACGTTCCAGTCGGACGGACCAAAGCCGAGGGGATCGAACAGCACGCGGCGGCAATAGGCCGGCAGGGCTTCGCCGGTACCCCTGGCAATGAGCCGGCCCAGCAGCGCGGTCGCGCCGCCGCAATAAGTCCATTTCGCGCCTGGTTCGCCGACGATCGGTCGCTCCAGGATGAAGCGGTAGCGATCGGGCGCGGCTTCCATCGCCGTCTCGGCGTTGCGTGGATCGCCGTAAACAATTGCAAGCTCCTCCCATTCCAGGCCGAGCGTCATCGAGAGCACATGGTGGATGGTGAGCTTGTCGCGGCCGGGCTGCGCGGCGAGATCGGCATATTCCGGAAACTGCGCGTAGAGCTTTGCGTCAGGCGGCGGCACCTTGCCTTCCGCGAGCGCAATGCCATAGGCGAGACCGACGACGCTCTTCGAGACAGAGCGCAGATCGTGCAGCACGTCGGGACCAAAGACGACGTCGCCGAGCGGAGTGCCCAAGCGCTCGTCCGCGCCCCGGCCGTAATGCTCGAACACAAGCTTGCCGCCCTGGCTGACCAGGAGCACATGCAGACCGGGCACCTTTCCGGTCTGCATAAGCCCGGCGAGGCGCTCCGCCGCATCTGATGATGCGGCAATGGCGGGCACGGCCCATGGGAACGCAGATGGGAACGCACATGGCAGAGCAACGCTCACACCAAGGCCTGCCAGCAGATGACGACGGTTGAGATAAGCCATTGATCCTCTCCTCCGGAATTGGCTATTAACAGGTACCTTGTAATACACAGTACCTTGCTATATAAGCTCCCCCGAAAGCGGTGTAGTCAAGGAGGAAATGGCCGACTCGTCGAATCAGGTTCAGCTCAAGAAGGGTGCGCTGGAGCTCTGCGTGCTCGCCCTGCTCGCACGCGGCGAGAGCTATGCCTATGAGATCGCGAGCACGCTGTCGGCCGGCGTCGGCATGGGTGAAGGAACGATCTATCCGCTGATGCGGCGGATGCAGGATGATGGGCTGGTCGACACCCGCCTCGAGGAATCCAATAGCGGCCCGCCGCGCAAATATTACCGCCTGACGGCCGCCGGCCGCGCCGCCTTCACCGCGCAGAAGCGCGAATGGCGAAGCTTTTCGGATGCCGTGGACCGGTTGCTCGGAGACGCCAAATGAACCGCGCCGACTTCCTTCAGATGCTCGGCGATGGGCTCGCGGGACTGCCCGCGGCCGAGATCGACGACATCCTGGCCGACTACGCCGCCCATTTCGAGGAGGCCCGCGCCTCGGGGCGGACGGAGCAGGAGGTCGCCTCCGCGCTTGGCGACCCCAGACGGCTGGCACGCGAGCTGCGCGCCGAGACGGGATTGCGCCGGTGGGAGAACCATCACTCCTTCCGCAACTCCACGGCCGCGCTGTTCGCGCTCAGTGGCCTCGCCGTGGTCGACATCGTCCTGCTGCTGCCGCTGCTGCTCGCTGTGCTGCTGATCCTGCTCGTGATCGCCTTCGTGATGTGCGTGCTGGGAATCGTCGGCATCGGTTTGCTCATCAGCGTCTACAAGCATTCCGGCGACGGGCGGATTGTCGAGCTGATCTTGCGCGGGCTCGCAGGCGTCGCGCTGGTAACCACGGGCGCAGGGTTCGCTGCGTTGCTGGCGCTGGGACTCAATGCCGCCGTCCGGTGGCTCGGCAATTATGCCCGGCTGCATTACCGGCTGCTCAAGCCGGACCGGACCGAGCCGTGAGTTTCAGCCGGCTTCCGATCTTGCCGGCCGCCCCGTCTCAACACGGCCTCCTCCCGCCACCGACCTGATGAAACGGCGGCGGGATTGACGATCAGCGGCGTGTGAAGGGACAGTTACACAATCCCCGCCGCGACCTGGCCGCGCAGGCGCTCCAGGCCGTGCAACGTCTCCGCACAAGCGGCCGCGACCTCGACGCCCTTGATCGCAAAGTGCCTGCGGAAGAAATCGTAATGCACCTCAGTCTCGTGGAATTGCTGCGGCGTCAGCACGGCGGAGAACACCGGCACCTCGGTGCGAAGCTGCACGTCCATCAGCGCCTTGATCACGGTGTCGGCGACGAACTCGTGGCGATAGATGCCACCGTCAACGACAAGCCCGGCCGCGACGATCGCGGTGTAGCGCCGCGTCTTGGCGAGGACCTGCGCATGCAGCGGGATCTCGAACGAGCCCGGCACCTCGAACACGTCGACATGAGTGAGGTGGCGCGCCTCCGCCTCCCTCATGAAGGCGATGCGGGCCTCCGCGACCACGTCGCGGTGCCAGCAGGCCTGCACGAAGGCTACCCGCTGCGGTTTCGCAAAGCGCGGATACTCGGTCGCGGGGTCCTGTGGAACCGGCGGCGGTTGTGTCTGGGAGGTTTCGGTTTGGGGATATTGCAACATCTGATTCATGGCTTTCCTCAGTTAAGGACCAGAATCAGGGCACACGGAACGACAGACAGCCGCATCTTGCGATGCGTCTGCCACCGACCGTTCTCTTTCATCCGGACTTTAACCGTCGGCTTCGGAGTTGCACCGAATCTGCTGACCCTTCCCTTCAGCAAAACCTTGGGGAAGGCGCTCGCGGGCTTAGGCCTTTCGACCTTTACCGCCGGTGGGGACTTTCACCCCGCCCTGAGAACATCGGCCGCTCGGGATTGAGCGACCTGAGTGGAAATATGACGCCGGTCCGGCGCCGCAGCAAGCGTGTTCCGCATGGGAAAACCGCATGGTCCCATGCCGCCCATGGCGGGCTGGCCCTCGGGGGGCGGATTAACGGTACGCGGTCCGGGAGTCCGATTCCGGTTTGTTCTTTTCGTTAATAATTGTGGCCGAGATGAGCTGTGGACGAACGAGTCCTGGCTTGTGGACGGACTCGGCAGCCGGTTGCGCAGATTCCGCAAATCACATCAGTTGATCCGCGACAAGCCCGCGCTGATCCCGAGATCGCGAGAGCGACTCCAAAGGGATCGCCTTAACGACATTAAGGGAGCGCGCGCCGGACCAACCGCGTGCGTATCAAAGACAACAAGAAGGCAAGAGGTCGAGACGGCATGTCCCTGCTCGAAGGCACCATCGATTCCAAAAGCCACCCGCTCGCGGTGGTCGAGGATATCGCTGCCAGCAACAACTGGCCGTTCGAACGTTCCGGCGAAGACGAGCTGACCATTGTCTCGAAGGGGCAATGGACCGACTACCAGATCTCGTTCACCTGGATGGGCGAGATCGAAGCGCTGCATCTGGCTTGCGCTTTCGACATGAAGATTCCTGTTGCACGCAGAGGCGAGGTGCAGCGGCTCGTCGCCGCGGTCAACGAGCAATTGTGGATCGGCCATTTCGACCTGTGGACCAACACCGGCATGATCATGCACCGTCAGGCGCTGGTGCTGCCGGGCGGACTGACCGCCTCGACCGCGCAATGCGAAGCCATGCTCGCCGGCGCCATTCACGCCTGCGAACGCTATTTTCCGGCGTTCCAGTTCGTGGTGTGGGCTGGCAAGACGACCGCGCAGGCCATGGACGCCGCGATGTTCGATACGGCGGGTGAGGCGTAAGGCCGCGCCCTTCCTCTCCACCGTCGTCCCGGACAAGCGCAGCGAAGCGGAGCGCCGATCCGGGACCCATACCGCGTGATCTAGCTTTGTGGCACGCGGCTTGTTGCCAACACCTCGATCCACTAGAACCACTCGTGGGATATGGGTCCCGGCCCCCATGCGCAATTGCGCACTAGGCCGGGGACGACACCTTTGTTCATGGTGACCGCAGTGGCCAGCAGCAGCACTCTCCAAAACATCACCGGAACCATCCTGCTCGCCGGCGCCGGCAAGATGGGCGGCGCGATGCTGACCGGATGGCTGGCGGGCGGGCTCGATCCGCGCCGCGTTGCGGTGATCGATCCGCACATCTCGCCCGAGATCACCGCGCTGGCCGCCAAGGGCGTCGCGCTCAATCCTGATGTGAGGGCGGCAGGCCATGTCGAGACGATGGTCGTTGCGGTGAAGCCGCAGATGTTCCGCGAGGCCGGCGCCAAGCTGAAATCGTTCGTCTCGGAAAACACCTCGGTGGTCTCGATCATGGCGGGAACCACGATTGCCTCGCTCGAGGAGGTCTGCGGCGGCGCCGTGGTGCGCGCGATGCCGAACACGCCGGCCGCGATCGGCCGCGGCATCACGGTGGCCGTTGCTGCGAAGAACGTCAGCACCTCGCAGCGCGCGGTGGCCGATGCATTGCTGCGCGCCACCGGCTCGGTCGAATGGGTCGAGGATGAAAGCCTGATGGATGCCGTCACTGCCGTCTCCGGCTCCGGGCCCGCTTACGTGTTCCTGCTCGCCGAAGAGCTCGCACGCGCCGGCGTCGAAGCGGGCCTGCCCGAGGCGCTGGCGACAAAGCTCGCGCGGGAAACGGTCGCGGGCTCCGGCGAGCTGCTGCACCGGTCGGATCTTCCCTCCAGCACGCTGCGCCAGAACGTCACCTCGCCCGGCGGCACCACCGCCGCGGCGCTCGGCGTGCTGATGGGCGAGCCCGGCCTGCGCGATCTGATGATCCGCGCGATTGCGGCGGCGACGAAGCGGTCGAAGGAATTGGCGAAGTAGCGCGGCGCGCGCCGCTACGCTCCCAACCGCTTGTTGAACATCGCGACATTGACGAGCCCGCGCGCATGGCGGCCTTCGCCGAGCTTGCGCGTGCCCTCGAATGCCTCGACCTCGAAGCGGATGACGCGGCGCTCCACCGCGGTCACTTTCGCGGTGGTACGCACCGTCGCGCCGACGAGGGCAGCGGCGAGATGGCGGATGTCGACCTCGGTGCCGACAGTGACCCAGCCCGGCTGCAGCGCGGAGCGGATCGCATCGCCCGACGTCATCTCCATCTCCAGGATCATCATCGGTGTCGCATAGACCATCGGCATATCAGGCACGAAATGCCCAACCGTGCGCTCGGCCGGCACCACCAGCGTGCGCTCGGCGCTCATGCCGATTGTGATGAAGTCGCGTGCGTCCATGGGGCTTGCTCAGTGTCGTCCCGGACAAGCGAAGCGCAGATCCGGGACCCATAACCACAGGATCGAGTTTGGCGAAGACTCGGAGTTACCAGCTCGCCTCCACAACCACTCCCTGTGGTTATGGGTCCCGGCTTTCGCCGGGACGACGGCGGTGGATGCCGAACGAGCGCTGGCTACTTCTTCGCCGCCGCGGCGCGTTCCACAAAGGTCTTGCCGCCCTTCATCTTGTGGCGGAGCGGGGCTTCGTTGATCTGGATGACGACGGCATCGGCGTCGACGCCGAGATTCTTCACCAATGCCTGCGTGATGTCGCGCATCATGCCGGCCTTCTGCTCGTCGGTGCGGCCTTCGGCCATGCTGACGGTGATCTCAGGCATATTATCTCTCCCTCTCGCCTCTCCGTCATCGCCGGGCTTGTCCCGGCCATCCACGGACATCGCTATCAAACAAGACGTGGGTGCCCGGGACAAGCCCGGGCACGACGATCGAAACGAATGGCTAGCCCCAGCTGACGTCATGGCGCGCTAGCACCTCGCGCACTTTTGCGACGAGGTCGGCTTCGCTGCACGAGAACTGCGCGGGGCGCGTCTCGCGCCATTCCTGGTTGGAGGCGATGGCAGCGGCGGCCTTGGCGCCCTCGATCAGGTCCTTGATCTGCAGCTCGCCGCGCGCCTTTTCATCCGAACCCTGGATGACCACGCAGGGTGAGTTGCGGCGGTCGGCATACTTGAGCTGGTTGCCCATGTTCTTGGGATTGCCGAGATAGAGCTCGGCGCGGATGCCCGCGGTGCGCAAGCTTGCGACCATCTTCTGGTAGTCGGCGACGCGGTCGCGGTCGAACACGGTGACGACGACGGGGCCGACTTCGGGCCGCGTGTCGAGCTTGCCGAGCAGCGTCAGCGCGGCCTGGAGCCGCGACACGCCGATCGAGAAACCGGTCGCCGGCACCGGCTCGCCGCGGAAGCGCGAGACGAGGCCGTCGTAACGGCCGCCGCCGCCGACGGAGCCGAAGCGCACCGGGCGGCCCTTCTCGTCCTTGGTGTCGAGCAGCAGTTCGACCTCGTAGACGGGGCCGGTGTAGTATTCGAGGCCGCGCACGATTGAGTTGTCGAAACTGATGCGGTCCGTGCCATAACCCGACACGTGCACCAACCGACAAATCTCTTCAATTTCGTCCAATCCGCTCTGAAGCAGCGAATTATTGGATGCGAGGTAGCGCAGTCGAGCGACACGTTCGTGGTTTTCGATCTGGAGAAAGCCCTTCGTGTAATTCGGGATCTGCGCAGGTCCCAAATCAGCAAGCCCGTACTTTTGGTAGTAGGATTGCTCGGCAGTTAATCGCGGATGCGCGCCACCAATAAACCATAGCAGCATTTCGATTTGCTCGGGTGCGAGCTGTGCGCCTTTGGTAAAGTCGCCGGACTCATCCTTTCGGCCCGGCCCGAGTAGATCGCTGATGCCTGCCGCACCCAATCGGTCAACTTTATCCATCGCACGTAACGCGATAAGACGCCTTTCGGCGCTTTCGGTCGCGCCAAGCCCCGCAGCTTCGAGCACCCCATCGAGCACTTTGCGATTATTCACCTTCACCACATACTGGCCGCGCGCAACGCCGAGCGCTTCCATCGTGTCCGCGGCCATCATGCAGATCTCGGCATCCGCCGCCGGCGTCGCCGATCCGACCGTATCGGCGTCAAACTGCATGAACTGGCGGAAGCGGCCGGGGCCTGGCTTCTCGTTGCGGAAGACGTAGCCGACGCGGTAGCTGCGATAGGGGAGGACCAGGCCGTCGGTGCCGTAGCGCTCGCCGACATAGCGCGCGAGCGGCGCGGTCAGATCGTAGCGCAAGCTGATCCACTGCTCGTCATCGTCCTGGAACGAGAACACGCCCTCGTTCGGGCGGTCCTGGTCGGGCAGGAATTTGCCGAGCGCGTCGGTGTATTCCATCGCCGGCGTCTCCACCGGCTCGAACCCGTAGAGCTCGTAGACGGCGCGGATCTTCTCGACCATCTCGCGCGTCGCCCGGATCGCGGCGGGATCGCGATCCTCAAGCCCGCGCGGCAGACGCGCCTTCAGTTTCTGGGGTTTTTTGGGTTTTTCGGCCATGCGGGCGTTTACCAGCCGACGTGCGATGCGGCAACTGCCGGCTAATGGTGTTCCCCGGATGCTGCGCAGCGCGCCGCCTCTTGGCGGCGTGGTGCGCTGCTGATCCGGGGTCCATCCGCGGCGGCATGGGTCCCGGCTCTGCGGCGCACCGCTGAAGAAGCGCTGCGCCGCGTCCGGGACACGAGATCTCAAATCACCTTCTTGATCCAGCTGTGCGGATCGTTGGTGCGACCGTACTGGATGTCGACGAGCTGCTTGCGCAGGCCCATGGCGACGGGACCGGCAGCGCCGCCGCTGATCTCGAAATCGCCGCTCACCGAGCGCACCTTGCCGATCGGCGAGATCACGGCCGCGGTGCCGCAGGCGAAGGCTTCCTTCAGCTTGCCGCTCGCCGCATCCTTGCGCCACTGATCGATCGAATACGGCTCCTCGCGCACGGTCTTGCCGGCATCGCGGGCGAGCGTGATGATGGAGTCGCGGGTGATGCCGGGCAGGATGGTGCCGAGCGGCGGCGTCGACAGCGAGCCGTCCTCGAACACGAAGAACACGTTCATGCCGCCGAGCTCCTCGATGTAGCGGCGCTCGATCGCGTCGAGGAACACGACCTGATCGCAGCCGTGCTGGATCGCTTCGGCCTGCGCACGCAGGCTCGCCGCGTAATTGCCGCCGCATTTGACGGCGCCGGTGCCGCCCACCGCGGCACGCGTGTAATTCTCGGAGACCCAGATCGAGACCGGCGCGGGGCCGCCCTTGAAATAGGAGCCGACCGGCGAGGCGATCACCGCAAAGATGTATTCGGACGACGGCTTGACGCCGAGGAAGGTTTCGCTCGCGATCATGAAGGGGCGCAGATAAAGACTGCCCTCGCCGCCCGGGATCCAGGCGCGGTCGATGCGCACGACCTGCTCGACCGCCTCGATGAAGACGTCCTCGGGGAGCTGCGCCATCGCCATGCGATCAGCGGAGTCCTTGAAGCGCCGCGCATTGGCGTCGGGACGAAACAGATTCACCCCGCCGTCATCGCGCTTGTAGGCCTTGAGGCCTTCAAAGATCTCCTGGGCGTAGTGCAGGACCGCGCCGGCCGGATCGATCTGGAAATTGGCGCGGGCCTCGACGCGCGCCTCATACCAGCCGCCCTTGGCCTGGTTGTAGCGGACCACCGCCATGTGGTCGGTGAAAACGCGTCCGAAGCCGGGATCGACCAGCTTGGCGACCCGGTCCTTCTCAGGCGTCGGATTGGATGCGGGCTGGATGTCGAATTTCATGCTCATGTCCTTGGCTCCCGCTGCCGGTGGCTGCGCTGTTCCGGCGCCCGCCTGCCCGTTCCGGGCCCGGCTGACTTGATGTGGTTTCTGGCCGAACCACCGCCAGCCTTGTTACGGCCGGTTTCCGTGGCCAGCATGTCGGTCGAGGACATGCTTTTGCGGAAGGCGGAAGTCCAGTATGTTTTGCCGAAATGCCGCTCGACAATCGCACGGTAGATCTGATCCGGCCGTTGCCGCCTGTCCGGCTCGCTCCGGCCGCCCTTGAAAATGCCACCCGACACGAGACGATCTAAAATTTCGTGTGGGCCAATCGTTTTGTAACATTGAACCCAAGATACGTCAATATGCCTGACATAAATTTCGCGACTCCCTCTCAAGACGCTGCCGAGCCACGGCCGGCGGCAGGCGAAGGAGGCAATTTGCGCTGGGATATCATCGAGCTGCTGTTCTTCGCCTATCGCGATTTCGTCGGCGACCCCGACCAGGAGCTGGAGGCTTTTGGCTTCGGCCGGGCCCATCACCGGGTCATGCACTTCGTTTATCGCTATCCCGGCCTGAAGGTCGCCGACCTGCTCGACGTCCTGCGCATCACAAAACAATCGCTCGGCCGCGTGCTCAAGCAGCTCCTGGACGAGGGCTACATCTTGCAGAAGACCGGCGACAATGACCGCCGCCAGCGGCTGCTCTATGCGACGCCGAAGGGCGAGGCACTGGTGCAGAAGCTCGCCGGCCTGCAGACCACGCGCATCACCAAGGCGCTCGCCGAGCTGGCGCCGCAGGATGCCGAGACCGTCAAGCGTTTCCTGCGCGCGATGATCGACCGCGACGATCCGGACAAGGTGCTCGAGACGATCTTCGCCACCAGCCATCAAGACGAAAAGGAGTGACCGTGCCGCTCGCTGCCACGCTCGCCCGTCCGCCGGTAGAACCGGCTGACGACGCCCCGCATCTTCTGCTGGTCGACGACGATCGCCGCATCCGCGATCTCTTGTCGCGCTTCCTCGCGGCCGAAGGCTATCGCGTCACCACCGCTTCAAGCGCGGGTGATGCGCGTTCAAAGCTTTTGGGCCTGCATTTCGACTTGCTCATCCTCGACGTCATGATGCCCGGCGAGACCGGCTTCGATCTCGCCCGCTTCATCCGCACGTCCTCTTCGGTCCCGATCGTGATGCTGACGGCGCGCCATGAAGCCGAGGCCCGCATCGAGGGTCTTCAGATCGGCGCCGACGATTACGTGGCAAAGCCGTTCGAGCCGCGTGAGCTGGCACTGCGCATCAACAACATCCTCAAGCGCGCCGCGCCGCCGGCGCAGGCCGTGACGGTCGAGAAGATCGCATTCGGTCCGTACGTCTACCATCTCGATCGCGGCGAGTTGCGCCAGGGTGAGGAGGTCATCCACCTGACCGACCGCGAGCGCGAGATGCTGCGGATTCTCTCGGAGACGCCGGGCGAGACCGTGCCACGCAGTGCGCTGACCGGCAATGGCAGCGTCAACGAGCGCGCCGTCGACGTGCAGATCAACCGCCTCAGGCGAAAGATCGAAACCGATCCCGCCAATCCGCTGTTCCTTCAGGCGGTGCGCGGCATCGGCTATCGGCTGGTAGCCTCGCCATAAAAGCAGTGAAGCACGACCGATGAGCACGATCGATACCGGCCTGACGCTGCTCAAGAGCGCCGCCGGACGCGTCTCTGCCGCCAATGGCTGGATGGGCAACGCGTTCAAGGGCTGGATGCCGACCGGCCTCTATGCCCGCGCACTGCTGATCATGATCGTGCCGATGGTGATCCTGCAATCGGTCGTCGCCTTCGTGTTCATGGAGCGGCACTGGAACACGGTGACACGCCGGCTGTCGGCCGCGGTGGTGCAGGACATCGCCGGGCTGATCGACGTCTACAAGGGCTATCCGCAGGACAAGGACCGCGACCAGATCCGCCGCATCGCGCAGCAGCGCCTCGGTCTCGTCGTCGACTTCCTGCCGGCCGGCGACATGCCGCCGCCGGGACCAAAGCCGTTCTTCTCGCTGCTCGACCAGACGCTGTCGGTGCAGCTCGGCCGCCAGATCGGGCGCTCGTTCTGGATCGATACGGTCGGCCGCTCCAACCTCGTCGAGATCCGCATCCAGCTCGACGATGCCGTGATGCGCGTGTTCGCGCAGCGCAGCGCCGCCTACGCCTCGAACTCGGAAATCTTCCTGTTCTGGATGGTCGGGACATCGTCGATCCTGCTGATCGTGTCGGTGCTGTTCCTGCGCAACCAGATCAAGCCGATCCTGCGGCTTGCGGACGCCGCGGAAAGTTTCGGCAAGGGCCGCGAGGCGCCGAACTTCAGGCCGCGCGGCGCGCGCGAGGTGCGGCGCGCGGCGGGCGCCTTCCTCGAGATGAAGTCGCGCATCGAACGTGCGATGGAGCAGCGCACCGCGATGCTTGCCGGCGTCAGCCACGACCTGCGCACCATCCTCACCCGCTTCAAGCTCGAGCTGGCGCTGATCGGCGACAGCCCCGAGATGGAGGGCATGCGCAAGGACGTCGACGAGATGTCGATGATGCTTGAGGATTACCTTGCGTTCGCCCGCGGCGATTCCGGCGAGCAGTCGCAGCCGACCGACATGGCCCAGGCACTCGAGGAGCTGCGCAGCGATGCCGAACGCCACGGCCACATCGCGACCGTGACATTCAGCGGCCTGCCCGTGGTGACGGTGAAGCCGGCCTCGTTCAAGCGCTGCCTCGCCAATCTCGTCACCAATGCGGCGCGCTACGGCAAGGCGATCGCCATCTCCGGCCAGCGCGATCACCGCTACCTCACCGTGACCGTCGACGACGACGGCCCCGGCATTCCCGTCCATCTGCGCGAGGAAGTGTTCAAGCCGTTCCTGCGGCTCGACAACGCCCGCAACCAGGACGAAGGCGGCACGGGCTTAGGCCTAGCCATCGCCCGCGACATTGCCCGCTCGCATGGCGGCGACATCACGCTCGGCGACAGCCCGATGGGCGGATTAAGGGCGAGCGTGCGGATTCCGGTGTAGCTGCAGCAGCCCCCCGCCTACTTCGGCAGCAGCGCTTTCAGCTTATCGACATCGCGGACGTTCATCTTGAAGCCGCCGGGCATCACGATGTCGCCGGGCTTCTGGTCCGGCTTGCAGGCGCCGAGCCATTTCGCTTCGAGCGTCATGATGGAGTCACGCCCCGCGGCGCCGACCGCGCCACCTTGCGCATGCGACGAGGTCTTCACCGTGTAGGCCGAATTGAAATCGCCGGTGATCTCGGCGTGCGACGTCGTGGACATGCCGGCGACGCTGCACTCGGAATCGCTGACATAGCCGGTGGCGGTCTTCTTGACGTCCTGCTTGGAGCAGGCCTGCTTGGCCATCGGCGAGATGTTGCTGTTCATCTCCTTGTCGACAGCCTCGTCGGTGCAGTGCTGCATGGTCATTTCCGGCATCGCCGAGCCGGTCCTGACCATCTTCAATTCCCAGAGACCGGCCTTGCGTACCGGCAAATCGTCGGCCGAGGCGCTAACCGCCGACAACCCGAGACAAGCGACTGATCCGAGCAAAGCAAGCTTGCGCGTCATGCGAGGGACTCCGGCTGAGATGTCGTGGCGCAACCTCTGGCGTCCCGAAACGCCTCAGTAGAGCGTGCGGATCGGACGATCGGCGGCGCCATAAGGCACCCAGCGGCAGGCAAAGGAGAGGTAGCCGCCCTCGTAGGCCTGCACGGCGAGGAATTTCACCACCTTGCCATAGCGCGCACAATGATCCACCGCGACCTGGCGCGCATCGGTCTGCGTCGCCATGGAATAGGCGATGATACCGCCGGTGTCGTTGCCCTTGAAGGGCGGCACCGGAAGGATGTCGGCGCGCGCCGACTGGCTCGCCATGATCCCCAAGGCAAGAAGGCCCGCGGCTGCAATGATTCGCATTCCCGTCACTCCGATTGGCTGGCATCACTTTACGGTGCCGGACCGCCGCTGAAAAGAACGGATAGGCCGTTGGCTGCGACCTTATGGTCAACTCGTGGCCGAGTGTTGCCGCGCTGCACTTGACCTCTCCCGCCCTTCGCGTCACCGTCCTGCCTTCGCGGATCATGCTGTCTGGATTGCCCATGCGCGCCTCAACCTCCCTGAAATCGCTTCGCCTTGCCGCCGTTCTCGGCCTCATGTTCGGAGCGCTGTCGCTCGGTGAGGCAAGGGCCGCCAATCCGCTGGAGCTGAATTTCTGGCTGAGCGGGCCCCGTTATGACGGCAACGTCGCCGATTGCGAGAAGGCACTGCCGACGATCGCGAACCAGTTCTGGGAGAAGGAAAGCTCGTTCTGGAATTCGCCTTTGAAGATCGAGGGCTTTTCGGCCGTTCACGAGACCGCGTTCCGGCCTTGGGCGTCCGACAACATTCCGCGCCGCTACTGCACCGGCGAGGCCATGCTCAACGACGGCAAGATGCGCAGGGTGCACTTCTCGATCGTCGAGGACGGCGGCTTTGCCGGTTACGGCCAGGGCGTGGAATGGTGCGTGGTCGGGCTCGATCGCAACTGGGCCTACAATCCGGCCTGCCGCGCCGCCAAGCCTTAAGTCGAAGATCCCTGATTCGAACCGATCCAGCCGCCGATCGACGGCCGCCTGAATTTTGTTCTTGAAATGTTCTTGTTGCCTGCTAGGCTTATTGCACAGTCTAGTTGAGGGACGTCGCCATGTTTCATTTTAGATTGCATTCGCTCTCCCGCCTTGTGATCTCATTGACCCTTGCCGCGGGGCTGATCGCGCTGGCCGGCGGCGCGAAGGCGCAGGACAAACGGCAGAACGCGCCGGGCGAATTCGATTTCTATGTGCTGTCGCTATCCTGGTCACCGTCCTTCTGTGAGGAAGCGGCCGAGCGCGGCCGCGGCGGGGGGCGCTCGAATATCCAGTGCGAGGGACGGCCTTATTCCTTCGTGGTGCACGGGCTGTGGCCGCAATATGAGAACGGCTTTCCGGAATATTGCCAGCGGCCGTCGCCGCGGCTGAACCGCAACATCGTCTCCTCGATGCTCGATCTGATGCCGGCGCCGGGGCTGATCTTCAACGAATGGGACAAGCACGGCACCTGCTCGGGGCTGACCGACCGCAACTACTTCGAGACGATCCGCAGGGCGCGCGCCGCGATCAAGATTCCGGCCGAATATCTCGATTTGTCGCAGGCCAAGACCGTGGCGCCGGGCGAGGTGGAAGAAGCCTTCGTCAAGGCCAATCCGGGCCTGAGCAACGCAGCCGTCTCGGTCACCTGCAACCGCACCCGGCTCTCCGAGGTCCGCATCTGCCTCAGCAAGGATTTGCAGTTCCGCGCCTGCGAAGAACTCGACCGCCGCGCCTGCCGACGCGACCAGGTGACGATGCCGCCGATCAGGGGTGGGTAGTTCAGGCTGTCGTGCCTCTTTGCTCAAGCCATCGCGTGGCGTAGTGCTCTTGCATGAACTATCGTCACGCCTTTCACGCCGGCAACTTCGCCGATGTCATCAAGCACATCGTGCTGGCGCGCATCCTGACCTATTTGCAGGACAAGCCGGCCGCCTTCCGCGTCATCGACACCCATGCGGGTGCCGGCCTCTATGATCTCGACAGCGACGAGGCCCGCCGCAGCGGCGAGTGGCTGACGGGAATCGCGCGGCTGATGCAGGCGCGCCTTTCGAACGAGACCGTCGCGCTGACCAAGCCGTACATGGACATCGTCCGCGCCTTCAATCCGAAGGGCGAGCTCAAGGCCTATCCGGGCTCGCCCTTGATCGCGCGCGGCCTGATGCGGCCGCAAGATCGCCTTGTGGCCTGCGAGCTCGAGCCGAAGGCACGCAAGGCGCTGATCGGCGTGTTGCGGCGGGACGAACAGGCCCGCGTGGTCGATCTCGACGGCTGGATGGCGCTGCCCGCGTTCGTGCCGCCGAAGGAGCGGCGCGGGCTCGTGCTGATCGACCCGCCGTTTGAGGCGAAAGACGAGTTCGAGAGACTGGGCGAGGCCTTCTCCACCGCTTATGCGAAATGGCCAACCGGTATCTATGTAATCTGGTATCCCGCCAAGAGCCGGCGCGCCACCGACGCGCTGGCGCAACTGGTGGCGCGGACCGCGGCTGCAGCAAAGACTCCGGGAAAATGTCTGCGGCTCGAATTCAGCGCCGCGCCGCAGATGGACGGCGCACCTCTCACGTCCGCCGGGCTGTTGATCGTCAATCCGCCCTATACGCTGCAGGGCGAGCTCAAGACGATCCTGCCCGAGCTGGAAATGCCGCTCGGCCAAGGCGGCGCTGCCAGATTCCGATTGGAAGTACCAAAGCCTTACCCCTAAAGCGCCGCCATTCTTGGGAAAAAGATGCAGTAGCGGTAGTCAATCTGCAAAGAACCGTATTATGCTGTTGGCGTGACTGGCTTTACGTTCCGCTTCCGCGAATGGTTGCGGCGGAGTGAAGGCCTAACAAAGATCCAGTCGGACCGAAGGGTCTGCCCAAGGATGGCCAGCTCTCCCGGGCTACGTGATGCCCGGTCATGTCGCGACGCGCGTCTGCGTTGCGACGGAGGAGCAATGAGGGGGAGTTTCCCGATGGCCAATACGGGAACGGTTAAGTTCTTCAACGGCGAGCGCGGCTACGGCTTCATCAAGCCGGACGACGGCGGTCGCGATGTCTTCGTTCACATCACCGCGGTGGAGCGGGCGGGACTGAAGGACCTTGCCGAAGGACAGCGTATCACATTCGAAGTCGAACCGGACAAGAAGGGGAAGGGGCCGAAGGCGGTCAATCTCGTGATACTTTCGTAGCGGACCTGCCCCAAGAAGCCTGGCGCAAAAAAGTCCCGGCCGCGAGCGGCCGGGAGGCTCTAGTCCGGTATTTTCTTATTTGGCTATCAGAAGTGATAGTTCACGCCTGCGCGAACAACGCTGGCGCTATAGCCGTTTGACACGCCTGTAATTGCGAACTGGCTCGACGACAGATCGATGTAGAGATATTCGAGCTTCGCGCTCCAGTTCGGCGCGAAGCCGACTTCCGCGCCGACGCCAGCGGTCCAGCCGGCGGTGGTGTGCGATTCCGTCCAGCCGAAGGTCTGCGCGCGCAGCTCGCCGAAGGCGAGGCCGGCGGTGCCGTAGAACAGGATGTTGCTGAAGGCATAGCCGGCGCGACCACGCAGTGTGCCGAACCAGGGATTGGAGAACTTCCACGGCGCAAAAGTGTCGTCGGCGCCTGCGGCCTGGATGTCGCCCTCGACACCGAACACCCACGGGCCGTTCTGGAAATTGTAGCCGGCCTGCACGCCGCCGACGAAGCCGGAGGGCTTCACGGGCGTGTTGCTCACCGAGCCCCATTCATAGCCGAGATTGGCGCCGAGGTACGGGCCGGCCCAGCTGTAGCCATTGAGCGGCTGATTGACCGTATAGGGCGCACGCTGCCCGTAACTGAGATCGGCGGCCCCTGCCGAAGCCGCCCAGCCGGCTGCAACCAACGCGGCTGCACCCACAACGAGCCCCTTCATCACACACTCCAACGCAACTGCCGCAACCGGGTGCGAGGCCCGCGCCGTCGCGCAAGGCCAAACCGCATGGTTACGGAACCACCACTTTTTCGCGTAAGATTTATCGAGAGTTTTAAGTTAAAGGGCTGTTAAGACCCGTTACCGCGCTGTTAACAGACTTAAGGAAGCGTTACCGGGAGCTGCGCTGCCATTCTGTGCGTGCGGCACGGCCGGAACTTCAAATCGGCTCCCCCAGCGCCTAAATTCGCACCATGGTTCACGATTCCACCGACGATCCGGACGACGCACGCGCGCGCAAATCGCCGCGAGTTGCGACCGCCGACGCCCCGCTCCAACAGCCCCAGGAGACGGCGCCGCCCGACCTCGATCCCGCCACCATGGGCGGCGACGACGAGGACGATGCACGGCTGCCCGACATTCTGGAAGAGAGCGGCGCGATCGGCGAGGAGCCGCTGGCGACCGGTCACGAGGCGATCGAGCGCGCGGTCCGGCTCGCGCCGACCTCGCCCGGTGTCTATCGCATGCTCAGCGCGAATGCCGACGTGCTCTATGTCGGCAAGGCCAAGAACGTCAAAAAGCGCCTGTCCAACTACGCCCGCCAGGGTGCCCCGCTGCCGGCGCGCATCCTGCGCATGATCGCGGCCACGGTGACCGTGGAGATCGTCTCGACCACGACCGAGACCGAGGCGCTGCTGCTGGAAGCCAACCTCATCAAGCAGCTGCGGCCGCGCTTCAACGTGCAGCTGCGCGACGACAAATCGTTTCCCTATATTCTGATCACCGGCGACCATTGGGCGCCGCAGATCCTGAAGCACCGCGGGGCACAGACCCGGCCCGGACGCTATTTCGGCCCGTTCGCCTCCGCCGGCGCCGTCAACCGCACCATCACGGCCTTGCAGCGCGCATTCCTGATCCGCTCCTGCACGGATTCCTTCTTCGAGAGCCGCTCGCGGCCCTGCCTGCTCTACCAGATCCGCCGTTGCGCCGGACCCTGCACCCGCGAGATCGACTTCGGAGGCTATACGACGCTGGTGCGCGAGGCGACCGACTTCCTGTCCGGCAAGAGCCAGGCGGTGAAGCAGGAGCTCGCAGGCGAGATGGAGAAGGCTTCCGGCGAGCTCGAATTCGAGAGCGCGGCGCTCTATCGTGACCGCCTCGCCGCGCTGTCGGCGATCCAGTCGCAGCAGGGCATCAATCCGCGCACGGTGGAGGAAGCCGACGTGTTCGCCATCCACCAGGAAGGCGGCTTCTCCTGCGTCGAGGTGTTCTTCTTCCGCACCGGCCAGAACTGGGGCAACCGCGCCTATTTCCCGCGCGCAGAGAAGACCTTTACGCCGGAGGAAGTGCTGGGGTCGTTCCTCGCACAATTCTACGACGACAAGCCGCCGCCGAAGACCATCCTGCTCTCGCATGACATCGAGGAGAGCGACCTGCTCGCCAACGCGCTGTCGATCAAGGCCGGCCACAAGATCGAGGTCACCACGCCCAAGCGCGGCGAGAAGAAGGAGCTCGTCACCCACGCGCTGACCAATGCGCGCGAAGCGCTCGGCCGCAAGCTCGCGGATACTGCGACCCAAAGCCGCCTGCTCGACGCCATGGCCACGACGCTGAGCCTGCCGCATGCGCCCAAGCGCATCGAGGTTTACGACAACAGCCACATCCAGGGCACCAACGCTGTCGGCGCCATGATCGTCGCCGGCCCGGACGGTTTTGTGAAGAACCAGTACCGCAAGTTCAACATCAAGTCCGAAGGGCTCACGCCCGGCGACGATTACGGCATGATGCGCGAGGTGCTGGAGCGCCGCTTCAAGCGCCTGATCAGCCCGCCCGAAGAGAGCGCTGCCAAGGTCAAGGACGACGATTTCCCGCAATGGCCCGATCTCGTGATCATCGACGGCGGCCGCGGCCAGCTCAACGCCGTCAGGGAGATCTTCACCAATCTCGGCCTGACCCAGGTCTCGCTGATGTCGGTCGCGAAGGGGCCGGACCGGGATGCCGGCCGCGAGACCCTGTTCATGCCGGAGCGCGAGGCGATCAAGCTGGAGCCGCGCGACCCCGTGCTCTATTTCATCCAGCGCCTGCGCGACGAAGCCCACCGCTTCGTCATCGGCTCGCACCGCAAGCTGCGCAAGAAGGACATTCGCGAGGCCGGTTTGCAGGAGATTCCGGGCATCGGCCCGTCACGCAAACGTGCCCTGCTGCACCATTTCGGAACCCTGAAGGAGATCGAACGCGCCTCGATCGCCGATCTCGGCAAGGTTCCTGGGGTGAGTGCCGAGAGCGCCCGCAGGATTTTCGACTATTTCCATCCCCAGCCGGGGTGAACTAAAGGGGCCGAAGCTATAGTCATATGGTCGTCGCATCCCGCGCCCCAATTGAGGGCGGACGGTTGACCTTCAGGCTGGAGCGGTATTGGTAGGACCGATGAACATCGCCACGACACGAGGGACGACCAGCCGCGCGATGTCCCTCCCGAACATCCTGACCTATGGCCGGATCGCCGCGATCCCGGTCGTGGTCGGATGCATCTATGCGCAGTCGATCATGGACTACCCGTTGTGGCTGCGCTGGGTCGCGGTCGCGATCTTCATCGGCGCCGCGGTGACGGACTATCTCGACGGCTATTACGCGCGGATCTGGAATCAGCAATCGGCGTTCGGCCGGATGCTCGACCCGATCGCCGACAAGCTGCTGGTCGCCTCGTGCCTCCTCATGCTGGCCGCCGACGGTATCATTCATGGCTGGTCGCTGTGGGCCGCCATCGTGATCCTGTGCCGCGAGATCCTGGTCTCGGGCCTGCGCGAATACCTCGCCGCGCTCCGTGTCAGCGTGCCCGTGACCAAGCTCGCCAAATGGAAGACCACGGTTCAGCTCGTCGCGATCGGCTTTCTGCTCGCCGGTCCGGCCGGCGACGAGGTCGTTCCTATGGTCTCGCTGATCGGCCTCGTCCTGCTATGGGCCTCGGCGATCCTGACCATGTACACGGGCTACGACTATTTCCGCGCCGGCATCCACCACCTCATCAAGGAGGACGAGGGATGAGGGTGAAGTACTTCGCCTGGGTGCGCGAGCGCGTCGGCAAGGCCGAGGAGACGATCGAGCCGCCCGCGACGGTGCGCACCGTCGCGGAGCTGATCGCCTGGCTGTCCGGTCAAAGCGAGGCTCATGCCTATGCGTTCGAGAAGCCGAAGGTGATCCGCACCGCGATCGACCACGCCCACGTCAAGGCCGACGCCGCGATCGCTGGCGCCCGCGAGATCGCGTTCTTCCCGCCTATGACCGGCGGCTAGGCCATGACTCCCCCTATGACCAGCTGCCCCGTCACGATCCGCATCCAGCAAGACGATTTCGACATAGCGCGCGAGATCGCGGTCCTGACCGAGAGCCGCACCGATATCGGCGCGGTCGTCAGCTTCTCCGGCATCTGTCGCGCCGACGAGGACAGTTCGAAGATCGCGGCGCTCACGCTCGAGCATTATCCTGATATGGCGGAAGAAGAGATCAAGCGCCATGTCGACGAGGCGATCTCGCGCTGGCCGCTCAACGGCGTCACGGTCGTCCATCGCGTCGGGCGGTTCATGCCCGGCCAGAACATCGTGCTGGTGCTCACCGCCTCGCAACACCGCCGGGCGGCGTTTGAGGCGGCCGAGTTCCTGATGGATTATCTCAAGACCAGCGCACCGTTCTGGAAGAAGGAAGAGCGCGACACCGGCACCGGCTGGGTAGAGGCCCACGCCCGTGACGACGAGGCCGCCGCCCGCTGGACCCGATCCTGATGGCAAGAGCCGTGAGAAAGACCACGCGCGGCCGCGCTGCGCCAAAACTCACGAAGGTCGGCCGCGGCGAGCTGCTCACGCTGATCGATTTCGTCCGCTATGCGGTCAGCCGCTTCGTCGAGGCGAAACTTGCCTTTGCCCACGGCACGACCGATCCGGTGGCGGAAGCCGTCTTCCTGGTCTGCGAAGCCCTGCACCTGCATCCCGACCAGTTCGAGATTTTTGGCCATGCGCGCGTCACCGCCGCTGAAGGCAAGACCCTGCTCGATCTCATCCATAAGCGCGTGACCACACGCAAACCGGCGGCCTACCTCGTCAACAAGATCTACATGCGCGGCCTGCCGTTCTATGTCGACGAGCGCGTCATCGTTCCGCGCTCCTTCATTGGCGAGCTCCTGGATTCGCATTTCGGCGGCGACGGCGAAGCGGGTTCGCTGATCGACGATCCCACGGCCGTCGAGCGCGTGCTCGATCTCTGCACGGGATCGGGATGTCTCGCGATACTCACCGCATATCACTTTCCGAATGCCATGGTTGACGCCGTCGACATCTCCAAGGGCGCACTCGAAGTCGCGGCGCGCAATGTTGGGGAACATCGGCTGGATGAGCGGATCACGCTCCATCGGGGCGACCTGTTCGCGCCGCTCGGCGCCAACAAATACGACCTTATCATCACCAACCCGCCCTACGTCGACGCGGAAGGCATGGCGGCGCTGCCGCCGGAATGCCGGGCCGAGCCGAAGCTCGCCTTCGACGGTGGCGCCGACGGCCTCGACGTCGTCCGTCGCATCCTGCGCGATGCGCCAGACCATCTCACACCGGACGGCGGCCTGCTCTGCGAGATCGGCCGCGGTCGCGAGCTGGTCGACGAGGCTTTTCCGGAACTGCCCCTGCTCTGGCTCGACACGGAGGACTCCGAGGGCGAGGTGTTCTGGATCGCGGCCGCCGATCTCGGTTGATCGAGCACGCGGCGGAACAAGTCAAATTCCGCCACGTTCATCCCCCAACGAAGTTACGCGCTTTCGGAGGATATCCGCATGCTCGCGCCATCGGGCGAATTGCTGCGCGCCGGCATGGCGCTGAAACTCAACCATCTCAAGCGCGCGGCGCGGTCGTATCTGCGTGACCGCACCAGCCAGACCACCGGACGCGTGACGTCCTACGCGGTCGCGGTGGGACTGTTCGTAGTGGCCGGGCTGTTCCTGATTGCGGCCTTCCTTGTCGGCCTGATCGCTCTCTACCGGTGGGTTGCGATCACCTATGGACAATTCTGGGGGTTTGGGGCCGTCGGGGCGGTGCTCTTGGTACTGGCCGTCGCCTGCGCCGGCGTCGCCATGGTGCAGATGAAGCGCAAGCCCAAGCCGATCGTGCCACTCGCCAGCCGGCTTCGAGTGGCGATTGCCACCCCGCGCATTCCGCTCGGAACCGTCAAGGAGGCGGCAAAGGAGGTCGCGACGACGATTCCCCTAGTGCCGCTCGCGCCGGGCGAACGCGGCAATGGCAGCAAACCCAGCTCCATCCACACCAACCGACCGGTGCAGCTTGGCCTGATGCTCGCGGCGATAGGTGTCTTGGGGTTCACTGCCGCGCGGCGAAGGCGGCACGGGCATGGATCGGACGCGTGATGCCCGCGCGGCGCTCCGAGCAGTTCGATAAGTGGCTGCTGATGGCAGCCAGTGCCGTGTTCGTGCTGAGCGCGGAACGGTATTTCAAGGAGTCTGGCCTGATCCGGTCGGGGCCTCCGCAGGACCACCGCCATAAAGAGGCGAATTCGCCGGAGGCGAGCGCCGGGCGTGCGGCCGCGCAGCCCGGACGCGGCCGTCGCTCCAACGATCCGTTCGCAATTCCTTGGGCCGGCTGGAAGGATATTTTCTGGCGCACCTATCAGCGCATCGATGAAGATCGCTTGCTCGCGACCGCGGGCGGCGTCGTCTTCTTCGGGTTGCTGGCGATCTTTCCTGCGATAACCGCGCTCGTCTCGTTCTACGGCCTGTTCGCCAATCCCTCGACGATCGCCGGCAACCTGCAGACCCTCGCGATGATGCTGCCCGAGGGTACGTTCCAGATCATCCAGGACCAGGTCGCCCGCGTGGTGTCCAAGGGCAATACAGCACTTGGGGCCACGTTCCTGTTCGGCCTTGTGCTTGCGATCTGGAGCGCCAACGCCGGCGTCAAATCCGTCTTCGACGCGCTCAACGTCGCCTACGAGGAGCGTGAAAAGCGCAGCTTCATCCGCCTGAACCTGGTGTCGCTGGCCTTCACGGTCGGCGGCATCGCAGCGCTGCTGTTGATGGTGGGCGCCGTGGTCGCCTTCCCGCTCGCGCTGAACCATCTCGGGCTTGCGCCCGAAAGCAAGCTGGTCATCGCTCTCGCACGATGGCCGCTGCTGTTCGTCCTCCTGCTGGTAGCACTTGCCATCCTCTACCGCTTCGCGCCCAGCCGGGATGCGCCGCGCTGGCAATGGCTGAGCCTCGGCGCAGTGACGGCCGCCATCCTCTGGATCGCCGGCTCGGCACTGTTGTCCTGGTACCTGTCCGAATTCGCCAACTACAGCGCGACGTACGGCTCGCTTGGCGCGGCGATCGGCCTGATGATGTGGATGTGGATGTCGGCCATCGTCATCATGTTCGGGGCCGAGCTGAACTCGGAGGTCGAGCGGCAGACCCTGCGCGATACGACCACCGGGCGGCCCAAGCCGCTCGGCAGCCGTGACGCCGTTTCGGCCGACACGGTCGGCGCCGCCGCGCCGTCCTGACCCGGCACTCGCCGCGTGCGGCCGCTATCCCCTCGAATCAACAATGATGTTAGGGTCATGCATGCTTGGGAAGCATGAGGCGTGACGGGTGCGAATTGCGGCCCGTGTTTTCCCGGGTGAGGCAGTCAGCTCTTGAGGCATAACGCGCGGCATGATTCGCATTTCGACGATCTTCATCGCCATCTGCATGGTTTTGGTCGCGGCCTCGCTCGGGCTCGTGCTCTACGCGGTCGCCGGCATCAGCGGAACCGAATCCGCGATCGTGGCGCTGACCGCGCTGACCTTCCTGATCCTCTACAACGCAGTCTCGATGCGGCTGCGCGACCGCAGTGACGTCGGCGGGCAGATCGCCGACCTGTCGCGCGGCACCGCCGATCTCGCCCGCCAGGTGGCCGAGTACGGCCGCCGGCTCGCCGCGATCGAGGGCCGTATCGCCTCGTCCAATTCGACCAATTCCGATCGTGTCCAGTCGGTGGTCGGCGAGATCAACGAGCTCGGCGGGCTGGTCAGGCAGCTTGCCGCCACCGTGTCGACCCATGAGGACCTGCTGGCCGGTCACGCGCCGGCGCCGGCCCCCGCTCCGGTCGCCAGGCTGGAGCCGGAAGCACCGATCGACCTGATGGCGCCCTTCGAGGAACGTGCGGCCGCTCCTCCGCCGCTTCCCGCACCGCCGCGACCGACGCCGCCGGCCGTCCAGACCCACACCGCCAGTGCCGTTTCGACGGTCAATGGCCGCAACCAGACCCAGATGCTGGTGACGTTGCGCAACGCCATCGACGAGAACCGCATCGACATCTTCCTCCAGCCGATGGTGACGCTGCCGCAGCGCAAGGTCCGCTTCTACGAGGCCGTGACCCGGGTGCGCGACGAGCGCGACCAGCTGATTGCCGCGGAAGAGTTCATCAGCATCGCCGAGGTCTCGGGGCTGATCGGACGCATCGACAACATGGTGTTGTTGCGCTGTGTCCAGGTGTTGCGGCGGCTGATGGTGCGCAACAAGGATGTCGGCGTGTTCTGTAACGTCGCGGCTTCGACGCTCGGCAATTCCACCACCTTCGCGCAATGCCTCGACTTCCTCGAAGCCAACCGGGCGCTCGCGCCATCGCTGGTGCTGGAGTTCAAGCAGTCGACCTTCCGCGGCCTCGGCCCTGCAGAGACCGAGAATCTCGCGGCACTCGCGCAGCGCGGCTTCCGCTTCTCGATCGACCATGTCACCGACTTGCGGATCGAGCCGCGCGAGCTCGCCGACCGCGGCGTGCGCTTCATCAAGGTCCCGGCCTCGCTCCTGCTCGACCCCAAGCAGGCGTCGACCTCGGATATTCATCCCTCCGACCTGTCCGACCTGCTCGGCCGCTTCGGCATCGATTTGATCGCGGAGCGGATCGAGGGCGAGCGCGCGGTGATCGACTTGCTCGACTATGACGTGCGGTTCGGCCAGGGCTTTCTGTTCGCACCGCCCCGGCCATTGCGGCCCGAGGGGGCATCTGCTACCGGCGGGGCCGCGTCGAACCCGGCGCAGGACATTCAGGGATCCAATGGCTCCGGAACACCCAGCCCAGGCGCAACATCAGCTGCGGCGCCTGCCGCCCCGTCATCGCGCATCACCGGCAACGCGGCGCTGGCGCGCCGCATCTGATCGGCCGCACGCATCATGACCACGCTGCATTTCGCCCAAAGCCTGCGCGAGCTCGTGGGCGGGGTCGACGTCGTGCTCAGCGACATCTGGGGCGTGGTCCATAACGGGCTGGAATCCTTCCCCGAGGCCTGCGAGGCGCTGCACACCTATCGCAGCCGTGGCGGTACGGTGATCCTGATCACCAACGCGCCGCGCCCGGCCGCCTCCGTGCAGCGGCAACTGCGCAAGCTCGGTGTCGCCGACGAGACCTATGACGCAATCGTCTCCTCGGGCGATCTGACCCGGCACTATGTCGCCGAGCATCCCGGCCGCAAGATGTTCTGGCTCGGCCCCGAGCGCGACAACTCGATCTATCGCGGCCTCGATGCGAAAACCGCGCCGCTGGAAGAGGCCGACTACATCGTCTGCACCGGTCTCTATGACGACGAGACCGAGACCGCGGAAGATTATCGCGGCATGATGCTCAAGGCGCGCGAGCGCAAGCTGACGCTGATCTGCGCCAACCCCGACATCGTGGTCGAGCGCGGCGACCGGCTGATCTATTGTGCCGGCGCGATTGCCGAGCTGTATCGCGAGCTTGGCGGCGAGGTGATCTTCTACGGCAAGCCGCACCGGCCGATCTACGAGCGCGCGATGGCGCTCGCCGGCGAACGCCAGGGGCATCCAATCGATCGGAAAAAGGTGCTGGCGATCGGCGATTCCGTCCGCACCGACCTGACCGGCGCACGTGAATTCGGCGTCGACTGCCTGTTCGTCACCCGCGGCATCCATGCCGAGGAGTTCGAGGGCCTCGACCAGCTCGATCCCAAGTCAGTGACGGAATTGTTCGGCCACCCGCCGAAGGCGCTGATGCGCGAATTGAAGTGGTAGGAACTATCGCGCCCCGGACGCAGCGCGAAGCGCTGCAGAGCCGGGGACCAGAAGCCGCAAGTGATGTCGTGGATGGACTGGGTCCCGGCTCAGCGTCGCGTTACTAATGTAACGCGCCTTGTCCGGGACACCAAAGCGCGCCTACGCGCTCGCCATGTCCGGGAAGACCGCCTCGATCTTGGTCTTCAGCGTCGCCGCATTGAACGGCTTGACGATGTAGTTGTTCACGCCGGCCTTCTTGGCCGCGATCACGTTCTCGGTCTTCGATTCCGCCGTGATCATGATGAAAGGCGTGGTGGCGAGATTGGGATCTGCCCGCACTTCGCGGAGCAGGTCGTAACCCGTCATCGGCTCCATGTTCCAGTCGGAGATCACGAGCCCGTACTTCTTGCCGCGCATCTTGTTCAGAGCCGCCGAGCCGTCGCTGGCATCATCGATGTTCTCGAAGCCAAGCTGCTTCAGGAGATTCCTGATGATACGGATCATGGTGCTGTAATCGTCCACCACCAGAACCGACATCGACAAATCAACCGCCATCTCGACTCCCCCAACGCAAACCCAGGAAATATTACGATCGGACCTGCCGGCCGTAGCCCGCGGTTCCACGTTTCAAGCACTAGCACCAAGGCGTTAAACAGCGCGTTAACTGGGGCCGCACCCGCTGAATTGAAATCGCCGTTCCGTGCATCCGCCCCTCCGGCTTGACTTCGCCGGTCGGGTCAAGCCACGGTCCCGGCCGGTCCCGCCGGCTCGAGAATTCCCCTGATGGCCCCGCAATTTACCGTTATCCGCGATACCACGCCGGATTCTGCGATCCTGAAGGGGGCCGTGGTCGCCATGGGCAATTTCGACGGGGTCCATCTCGGCCACCGGGCCGTCATTGCCGCAGCCCTGGAGATGGGCCGGGCGCATGGCCGCCCTGCGCTGGCGCTGACCTTCGAGCCGCATCCGCGCCGGTTCTTCAGCCCCAACACCCCACAATTCCGTCTGACGGACGAACGCGCCAAGCTGCGGCTTCTGGCCGGGACCGGGCTTGCCGGTGCCGTGGTCATGACCTTCGACAAGGCCCGCGCCGGCACCAGTGCGCAAGACTTCATTCATCATGACCTGATCGGGCGCCTCGGCATCGGTGGCATCGCGGTCGGCTACGACTTCCATTTCGGCAAAGGCCGCGTCGGCTCGCCCGGCCTTTTGGTGAACGAGGCACCCCGGCTCGGCATCGAGGTCGACGTGCAGCCGCATGTCGATATCGACGAACGCCCGGTCTCCTCCAGCGCCATCCGGATCGCGCTCGCCGAGGGCCAGATCGACGAGGCCACCACCATGCTGGGCGCGCCCTGGTTCATCACTGGCGAGGTCATCCATGGCGAGAAGCGCGGCCGCGACCTCGGCTATCCCACCGCCAACATCCGGCTCGACGCCAATTGCGGCCTGAAGCACGGAATCTACGCCGTGCGGGTCGGCCGCGGGCCTGAGCGTCTGAGCGGGGTGGCGAGCTTCGGCCGTCGGCCAACCTTTGATAATGGCGCGCCGCTGCTCGAAATCTTCCTGTTCGACTTCAAGGGCGACCTTTACGGGCAGGCGCTGGACTGCGCCTTTATCGGCTTCATCCGCGAGGAGCTGAAATTCGACAGCCTGGAGGCCCTGATCCATCAGATGGACGACGATTCCGCCCGCGCCCGCGCCATGCTGGCCGCCGCCCCGGACGCGTTTCCGCGGCTCGGGACCGTCGATTGAGGGCCCAAAGCCGGCCCGCCGGACCTTTGCGCTTCCCTTAGCCCCCTGCTATGGAGAGCCCATGTTTGCGCGGCGCATCATAGGGATTAGCAGCCCGGCTTCCGCCTGAGCCTTCGGCTCGGCGCAAGACCGGGATTTTGTCGTTTCACCCCGCGATTCCGCATCGCCATCTGTTCCCGCGCCATTCCGAGCCAGTCAGCCTCATGTCCGAAAAGCCGCAAAAGTCCCAAAAATCCGAAGTCAAAGACTATTCGAAAACCCTGTTCCTGCCGCAGACCGAATTCCCGATGCGCGCCGGCCTGCCGCAGCGCGAGCCGGAAATCCTCAAGCGCTGGTACGAGATCGGCCTCTACGAGAAGCTGCGCGAGGGCGCGAAGGGTCGCGACAAGTTCGTGCTGCATGACGGCCCGCCCTATGCCAACGGCAACATCCATATCGGGACGGCGCTGAACAAGATCCTGAAGGATCTCGTCACCAAGAGTCAGCAGATGCTCGGCTTCGATTCCAACTACGTGCCCGGCTGGGACTGCCACGGCCTGCCGATCGAGTGGAAGGTTGAGGAAGAGCATTACCGCAAGAAGGGCAAGCAGAAGCCCGACTTCCGCGACTCAGCCGCGATGATCGATTTCCGCAAAGAGTGCCGCGCCTACGCCACGCACTGGCTCAACGTGCAGCGCGAGGAGTTCAAGCGCCTCGGCGTGATCGGCGACTGGGATCACCCCTACGCCACCATGAACTATCCGGCCGAAGCCCAGATCGCGCGCGAGCTGATGAAGTTCGCCGCCAACGGCACGCTCTATCGCGGCTCCAAGCCGGTGATGTGGAGCGTGGTCGAGAAGACCGCGCTGGCCGAAGCCGAGGTCGAGTACGAGGACTACACGTCCGACATGGTCTGGGTGAAATTCCCGATCACCTCGCCCGCGCATGGCGCGCTGGCCTCGGCCAGCGTCGTGATCTGGACCACCACGCCCTGGACGCTGCCGGGCAACCGCGCGATCTCGTTCTCGCCGAAGATCGCCTATGGCCTCTACAAGGTGACGGACGCCCCGGCTGACAATTGGGCCAAGACCGGCGATCTGCTGATCCTCGCCGACGCGCTCGCCGCAGAGGTTTTCAAGCAGGCACGCGTCACGGCTTACGAGAAGGTGCGCGACATCCCCGGCGACACCATGGACGCGATCGAATGCGCCCATCCGCTCAAGGGGCTCGCCGGCGGCTACGAATTCATCGTACCGCTGTTGTCCGGCGACCACGTCACCGACGACACAGGCACCGGCTTCGTGCACACCGCGCCCAGCCACGGCCGCGAGGATTTCGACGTCTGGACGGCGAGCACCCGCGAGCTCGATGCCCGCGGTATCAACAGCGCGATCCCCTACACCGTCGACGAGAACGGCGCCTATACCGACCACGCGCCGGGTTTTGCGGGCAAGCGCGTCATCACCGACAAGGGTGAGAAAGGCGATGCTAACGAGGCCGTGATCAAGGCGCTCGTCGACAAGGGCATGCTGCTCGCGCGCGGCCGGCTCAAGCACCAATACCCGCATTCCTGGCGCTCGAAGAAGCCGGTGATCTTCCGCAACACGCCGCAATGGTTCGTTGCGATGGATAAACCGATCCCAGGACTGAATGCCGGTGTCGATCATGTAACTGGAAAGGATTTTACGTTACGTCAGTTGGCCCAAGCC
Organism: Bradyrhizobium sp. S3.3.6; assembly: GCF_040546905.1. Classification (NCBI taxonomy): domain Bacteria; kingdom Pseudomonadati; phylum Pseudomonadota; class Alphaproteobacteria; order Hyphomicrobiales; family Nitrobacteraceae; genus Bradyrhizobium; species Bradyrhizobium sp. S3.3.6. Next base: position 687,684 of record NZ_JBEPOT010000001.1, read on the forward strand.
GCAATCGGCAAAACGCAATGGGTGCCGCAGTCCGGTGAAAACCGCATTATGGGCATGATCAACAGCAGGCCCGACTGGGTGCTGTCGCGTCAGCGCGCCTGGGGCGTGCCGATCGCCGTGTTCGTCCGCGAGAAGGGCGACGGCTCCGCCGAGATCCTGCAGGACGAGGCCGTCAACACCCGCATCGGCGACGCCTTCGAAAAGGAAGGTGCGGATGCCTGGTACGCAACAGGGGCGCGCGAGCGCTTCCTGGGGCCGCGTGCCAACGAGGACTGGCAGAAGGTCGACGACATTCTCGACGTCTGGTTCGATTCCGGCTCGACACACGCCTTCGTGCTCGAGGACCCCGAGCAATTCCCCGGTCTCGCCGGCATCAAGCGCAAGGTCGACGGTGGCACCGACACCGTGATGTATCTCGAAGGCTCGGACCAGCATCGCGGCTGGTTTCATTCCTCGCTGCTGGAGAGCTGCGGCACGCGCGGTCGTGCGCCCTACGACATCGTGCTGACCCACGGCTTCACCCAGGCCGAGGACGGCCGCAAGATGTCGAAGTCGCTCGGCAACACCATCGAGCCGCAGTCCGTCATCAAGGAATCCGGCGCCGACATCCTGAGACTCTGGGTCGCGTCCTGCGACTACACCGACGACCAGCGCATCGGCCCCGAGATCCTGAAGAACACGGTCGAGACCTACCGCAAGCTGCGCAACACCGTGCGCTGGATGCTCGGCACGCTGCATCACTACAGGCCGGCCGACGCGGTCACGCCTGCCGAGATGCCGGAGCTCGAGCGGCTGATGCTGCACGAGCTTGCGCTCCGCGCCGAATTGGTCCGCAAGGCCTATGAGACGTTCGACTTCAAGAACGTGGTCGCAACGCTGTCCGCCTTCCTGAACAGCGAGCTCTCGGCATTCTATTTCGACATCCGCAAGGACACGCTCTATTGCGACCCGCCGTCCTCGCTGACGCGCAAGGCGGCCCTGACCACGATCGACCTGCTGTGCAATTCAATCCTGAAATGGCTGGCCCCGGTCCTGAGCTTCACCGCCGAAGAAGGCTGGCGGATGTACAGGCCGGAAGCCGAAGCATCGGTGCATCTGACGCTGTTCCCGGAAGGTCTCGAACAATTCCGCGACGACAAGCTCGCCGCGAAGTGGGAGACCATCCGCAACGTCCGCCGCGTCGTCACCGGCGCGCTGGAGCTCGAACGTGCCGCCAAGAACATCGGCTCCTCGCTCGAAGCCTCGCCGGTGATCTATGTCGCCGACCGCGAGATGCTGGCGAAATTGTTCGACACCGATCTTGCCGAGATCTGCATCACCTCGAACTACGAGGTGCGTGAGGGCGCGGCACCAGCCTCTGCATTCCGTCTCGATGCCGTGCCCGGCGTCGCGGTGGTCGTGGAGAAGGCCGTCGGCACCAAATGCGCCCGTTCCTGGAAGATCTCGCCGACCGTGGGTGAAGACCCTGAATATCCCGACGTCACCCCGCGCGACGCCAAGGCGCTGCGCGAATGGAAGGCGTTGGGCGTGAGCGTCTGATCCCCGGCCATGACCCCGCTCCGCGCCGGCATTCTCGCAGCCGTGGCCACGCTCGTGGCCGACCAGGCCTCAAAGCTCTGGCTGCTGAACGGGTTCGACCTTGCCCGTCGCGGCGTGGTGAAGGTGATGCCGTTCTTCGACCTGGTGTTGGCCTGGAACATCGGGATCAGCTTCGGCTGGCTCCAGAATGACGATCGGGCCGCGCAACTCGCGCTGATGGCGGTGAAGGTCGTCGCAGTGATTGCACTCGCGATCTGGATGGCGCGGTCACAGACCCGGCTCGCCACGGTGGCCCTGGGACTGATCATCGGCGGTGCCATCGGCAACGGCATCGACCGCCTGGCCTATGGCGCGGTGGTCGATTTCGCCCTGTTCCACATCGAAATCGCCGGAAATACCTATAATTGGTACGTCTTCAACCTGGCGGACGTGGCGATCGTTGCTGGGGTGGCGGCCTTATTGTATGATTCCTTCCTCGGGGTACCCGCCGCAAAAGCGCCCTGATCCCGGCTGATACGGACCGGAGGCGGAACCTTGCTTGGCGAGGGGTGGTCGCGCGAGACGCGGCGAGACCGGCACGATCAAGACTGCCACAGTATGGAACAGGTATAGGCATGGGTAGCTCCGAGACCAGCGGTTCGATCGGCCGAGACGCCCGGCGGGGACTTTGGCTGGCGCTGAAATTGTCAGCCGTCGCCCTCGGCATCGGTCTCGTGATGTCGGCAGGCCCGGTCCGCGCCGGTGACGACGGCGACGATGATGACGACATGACCTTCGAAGAGAAGCTCATCGACAATCTGATGTCCGGCATCGGCGCCAAGAGCATGGAAAAGAAGGGCATCGAGTACCGCGAGCGGTCGCCGCTGGTGGTGCCGCCCAAGCTCGACCTGCCGCCGCCCGCCAGCGCTGACGCCAAGGATGCGCCAAACTGGCCCAAGGATCCCGACGAGAAGCGCCGCAAGGAGGCCATCGCTCAGCGGAAGAAGGCGGGCAACAAAGCAGCGGAGTACTTGCAAAACGCCCGCCCGCTGTCGCCGGCCGAATTGGACGCCCATAAGACGGCCGCCCCGGACAAAACCACCAATGATCCGATCCAGCCAGGCAGCAACACCAACCACCCGACGATGAGCCCGGCCGAGCTCGGTTACACCGGCGGCCTGTTCAAGATGTTTTCGAACAACAAGGACGAGAGCAAGCAATTCACGTCCGAGCCGCCGCGCCAGTCTCTGACCGAGCCGCCGCCGGGATATCAGACGCCTTCGTCGAGCTATGCCTATGGTACCGGCGAGGATAAGTCGCGGCGGACCTATTTCGACGTCAGGTCGGGTAAGGAAAAGGAGCAATAAGCTCCTTGCCCGTCGCACGCAGGCGTGGACCCGCCGCAATCGTCCGGTGTAGGCCGGACGCGGCAGATGACCTATTTTTAAGTACAACTTGACCGCATTCTCTGCTTCGTGACCCGAAGCTCAAAGCCGCGCGGTGTAGCATGCCGTGCTTTCACGCCCGGACCTCAGGGTCCGGGCTTTCACAAGGATCGTGATGTCCTCACACCGATCGGTTGCCTGCCTCTTCGCCGCGCTGCTCTCGACATCTGCCCTCGACGTCGGCAGCGCAACCGCCCAGACGACGGTCACGTCGGCGCCGCCCGCCAGCTTCACGCTCAGCAACGGCCTCCAGGTCGTGGTGATCCCGGACCACCGCACGCCCGTGGTCACGGAGATGATCTGGTACAAGGTCGGCTCGGCCGACGAGACGCCGGGCAAATCCGGCCTCGCCCACTTCCTCGAGCACCTGATGTTCAAGGGCACCGAGAAGCACCCGGTCGGTGAATTCTCGCAGACCGTGCTCCGCGTCGGCGGCAACGAGAATGCCTCGACCTCGGTCGACTACACCAACTACTACCAGCGCGTGCCGCGGGAGCAACTGCCGAGCATGATGGAGTTCGAGGCCGATCGCATGACTGGCCTGATCCTCAAGGACGAGAATGTGCTGCCTGAGCGCGACGTCGTGCTCGAAGAGTACAACATGCGCGTCGCCAACAGCCCGGACGCACGGCTCAACGAGCAGGTCATGGCCGCGCTCTATCTCAACCATCCCTATGGCCGGCCGGTGATCGGCTGGCACCAGGAGATCGAGAAGCTCAATCGCGAGGACGCACTCGCCTTCTACCGCCGCTTCTACGCGCCGAACAACGCGATCCTGGTGATCGCCGGCGACGTCGAGGCCGCCGATGTGCGCCCGCTGGTCGAACGCAATTTCGGCCCGATCCCGGCCCAGCCGGCGATCCCCGCGCGGCGCATCCGCCCGCAGGAGCCGGAGCCGGCGGCACCGCGCACCGTCACGCTGTCCGACCCGCGCGTCGAACAGCCGAGCCTTCGTCGCTTTTACCTGGTGCCCTCGGCGACGACGGCTGCGGCCGGCGAGAGCGCCGCGCTCGACGTGCTGGCGCAGTTGATGGGCAGCGGCAGCAACTCCTATCTCTACCGCGCGCTCGTCGTCGACAAGCCGCTCGCGGTCTCCGCGAGCGCCAGCTACTCGAGCATCTCGCTCGACCCGACCCAGTTCACGATCTCGGCTTCGCCGAAATCCGGTATCACCTTCGCAGACATCGAGCAGGTCATCGACGGCGTCATCGCGGACATCGTTGCGAACCCGATCCGCGCCGAGGATCTCGAGCGGGTCAAGACCCAGCTCATCGCGGAGGCGATCTACGCCCAGGACAATCAGGCGGTGCTGGCGCGCTGGTATGGCGGCGCGCTGACCACGGGCCTGTCGATCGAGGACATCCGAAGCTGGCCCGACCGCATCCGCGCCGTCACCGCCGAGCAGGTCCGTCAAGCTGCACAAAATTGGCTCGAAAAGAAGCGCTCGGTGACCGGCTATCTGATCAAGGATACCGCTACCGCCAAGCGCGAGGAGAAGCGTTCGTGACCCATTCCTTCCTTCGCGCAAGACACTTCCTACGCACACGTCACTTCGTATTGTCCGTCGCCACCGGCGCGGCACTCGCGCTTGCCTCGGTCTCGCCCTCGCAGGCGGCGGCAAAAATCCAGCACCTGGTCTCGCCGGGCGGTATCGAGGCCTGGTTCGTCCAGGACGCAACCGTGCCGCTGATCGCCATGGAATATTCCTTTGCCGGCGGCTCGGCGCAGGATCCCAAGGACAAGCCCGGCGTCGCCAATCTGGTCGGCGACCTCCTCGACGAAGGCTCCGGCGATCTCGATTCCAAGACGTTCCATGAGCGGCTCGACCGCCGCGCCATCGAGCTCTCCTTCAGCGCGACCCGCGATACCTTCCGCGGCAGCCTGCGCATGCTGCGTGACAACAAGGACGAGGCCTTCGACCTGCTGCGCTCGGCCCTGACCTCGCCGCATTTCGACACCGCCGACGTCGAACGCATCCGCTCGCAGGTGATCTCGGGCCTGCGCCGCGACACCACCAACCCGAGCTCGCTCGCGAGCCGCAAATTCCTGGAGATGGCGTTCGGCGATCACCCTTACGGGCAGCAGACCGCCGGCGCGCTGGAGAGCGTGCCGACCATCACGGTCGCCGACATGAAGGATTATGTCGGCCGTATCCTCGCCAAGGACACGCTGAAGATCGCCGTCGTCGGCGATGTCGATCCGGCCACCCTCGGCAAGCTGCTCGACCACACTTTTGGGAGCTTGCCTGCCAAGGCCACCCTGACGCCGGTCCCCGACGTCGAAGCCGCCAAGCCGCCGCAGCGCGCCTTCGTGCCGCTCGACGTGCCGCAGACCGTGATCACCTTCGGCGGTCCCGGCGTGATGCGCAGCGATCCGAACTTCATGGCGGCCTATGTCGTCAACCATATCCTCGGCGGCGGCGGCCTGTCCTCGCGGCTCTATCGTGAGGTCCGCGAGAAGCGCGGTCTGGCCTATTCGGTATTCGAATCCCTGCTCTGGATGGAGCATTCGGCGATCTTCATCGGTAACACCGGCACCCGCGCCGACCGTGCCGGCGACACCATGGATGCGATCGAGAAGGAGGTGCGCCGCATCGCCGACGAGGGCCCGACGCAGAAGGAGCTCGACGAGGCCAAGTCCTATCTCAAGGGTTCGCAGATGCTGGCGCTCGACACCTCCTCCAAGCTCGCGCAGGCGTTGCTGCAGTATCAGCAGGACAAGCTGCCGATCGACTATATCGAGAAGCGCAACGGTATCGTCGACGCGGTGACGCTGGACGACGCCAAGGCCGCTGCCAAGCGGCTGTGGGCCCAGGGGCTTTTGACCGTCATCGTCGGCCGCGCCCCGCAGGCTGCCGCACAGCCGGCTGCAGCACCGGCGACCAAGTCGGACTGACAAGTCGGACTGACGTCTCCTGACGTTTCCTGAAATGGCCGGGCTCGCCGGCATTTCCAGCTGCACCATTGCCGAAAATGGACGTCCGCGATATGTCCGGGCATCACGAATGGTGCCATCATGCTGCGGATATCCCGCGATCTCGTCATCGACGAGGACGACATCGAGATCGGCTTTGTCCGCGCCTCCGGCCCGGGCGGGCAGAACGTCAACAAGGTCGCGACCTCGGCCCAGCTGCGCTTCGACACGCGCAAGCTGACCATCCCGGAGGATGCGGCGATCCGGCTCGCCCGCATCGCCGGCCAGCGCATGACCAAGGACGGCGTGATCGTGATCCACGCCCAGCGCTTCCGCACCCAGGAGCGCAATCGCCAGGACGCCATTGACCGGCTTGTCGATATCCTGAGTGAGGCGATGATACGGCCGACGCCGCGGCGTGCGACAAAGCCGACGTTTGGCTCCAAGCAGCGCCGCCTCGAGGGCAAGAAGCGCCGCAGCGACATCAAGGCCGGACGCGGAGGCGGCCGCGGTTTCGACGATTAGCAAGACGGACGCAGCCTGAAGAAACTCCGGTCGCAGGGCGCGACCGGAGTTCTACCGTCCTAGTCTAGTAACGCTTGCCCGTGGCCGCGCCGCCCGTCGCGGCATCGTCGGCGGTCCCCTTGTGCACAGCGCTGCCCGTCGTGCCGCCCGTACCTCTGGTGCTCTTGGTCGACTTCATTCCGGTCTTCTCACCCGCTGCGCCAGGCTGACCACTCATCTCCTCGTCGCCGCTGCCCATCGTGCTGCCTTGCATGGGCTTGCTTTGCACGGTGCCGCCTGTCTTGGCGGGTGGTGCGCCTTGCGCGAGTACGGGCGCGGCAACAAGAGCCGATAGAGCGCATGCGATCATCGAGGTCTTCACCAACTTCATCCATCTCTCCTGGATTTTTTCGCGATGAATGGCACGGCCGTTCCCTGCGCCGCTCGTCTGCACCGGGCCATTGCATCTCGCAAAGAAATCAAGCGACGCGATAGTCATGCAATCCGGATCATGTGGTCATCGTTTAGGGATTTGACGGCGGTTTCGCGGAATTGTGCTCCGCATATAAGGCAACGCGGAACAGTCCATAGACCGAGCACCTTCTCTTCCTGCAAAACAGCCCGCTACTACCACCGCATCTTTGACGCCGCCTAGAATCTGCGCACGCCGCAGCACCTGCTCTCCGGGTCTCACAATCAGGACTGAGGGAGGAGGACGGCCCGCGCGCGATTTGCTCGAATGTCCAATGGCTTCAACACAATGGTCCACAACCTTCCCCACTGGATCACGATCCTGTTGCTTGGCACATGCTTTTGACGCAACACGGCATAGAATAGCGCGTCCAGCGAATCCCCAGACCGAGCCCATGCCCGTCCGCCAATTGCCAGAGCAGGTCGTCAACCGCATCGCCGCCGGCGAGGTGGTCGAGCGTCCGGCGAGCGTGGTCAAGGAACTGGTCGAGAACGCGATTGATGCCGGCGCGAGCCGGATCGACGTCTTCACCGATGGCGGCGGGCGGCGGCGGATCGGCATCACCGACGATGGCAGCGGGATGACGGCGAAGGATATCGCGCTCGCGGTCGAGCGCCATGCCACGTCCAAGCTCGACGATGAGGACTTGCTCCAGATCCGCACGCTCGGGTTCCGCGGCGAGGCGCTGCCCTCGATCGGCTCGGTCGCACGGCTGTCGATCACGACGCGGCATGCCAGCGAGCCGCATGCCTGGGCGCTCACTGTCGAGGGCGGCGAGAAATCCGAGATCATGCCGGCCGCGCTCGCGCACGGCACCCGCGTCGAGGTCAACGATCTCTTCTATGCGACCCCGGCCCGGCTGAAATTCTTGAAAACCGACCGCACCGAGGCGGAAGCGATCCGCGAGGTGGTGCGGCGGCTCGCCATGGCACGGCCCGATGTCGCCTTCACACTTGCGGGTGAAGAGCGTGCACCGGTGACCTGGGCCGCCGCGCTGCCCGGTGCCGCCGGGCGGCTGACGCGGCTCGGCGACATCCTCGGCACGGAGTTCCGCAGCCATGCCTTCGAGGTCCATGCCGAGCGCGAGGGCGTCGTCGTCGCCGGCTATGCTGCAGCACCTGCGCTGACCAAGGCCAACGCGCTCGGCCAATATCTCTTCGTCAACGGCCGTCCGGTGCGCGACAAGCTGATCTTGGGCGCTGTGCGCGGGGCCTATGCCGACTATCTGCCGCGCGACCGGCATCCGGTACTGGCGCTGTTCGTCACGCTGGATCCACGCGAAGTCGACGCCAACGTGCATCCGGCCAAGACCGAGGTGCGCTTCCGCAACGCCGGCCTCGTGCGTGCGCTGATCGTGCACGGGCTGAAGGAAGGTCTCGCGCGCGAGGGCCGCCGTACCGCCGCCAACAGCGGCGAGACCGTATTGTCATCGTTCCGGCCTGCTTTCACGCCGCGCCCCGCAAGCTGGGACTGGCGGGCTTCGCCATCCGCGCCGATCGCACCAATGCCGTCGTTCGAAGGCTCCGCTGCGCCCGCCTTCGCCGAGCGCACGCAGGCCGCGTTCGACGTTGGCGCGCCCAGCGCCGACGTTCGGTTCGAGGCGCAGCCCGTGGCCGATCTCGTCGACCGTCCGCTCGGCGCTGCACGTACGCAGCTCCACGAGACCTATATCGTGTCGCAGACCCGCGACGGTCTCATCATCGTCGACCAGCACGCCGCGCATGAACGCATCGTCTATGAACGGCTGAAGGCATCGCTTGCCGAGAACGGCGTGCAGCGGCAGATCCTGCTGATCCCCGAGATCGTCGAGATGGACGAGGCCACGGTGGAGCGGCTGCTTGAACGCAGCGAAGAGCTCGGATCATTTGGTCTTGCGATCGAATCCTTCGGTCCCGGCGCGGTGGCGGTGCGGGAGACGCCATCGCTGCTCGGCAAGACCAATGCGGGCGCGCTCTTGCGCGATCTCTCCGAGCACATGGCCGAATGGGACGAGGCGCTGCCGCTGGAGCGCCGCCTGATGCACGTCGCCGCCACCATGGCCTGCCACGGTTCGGTGCGCGCCGGCCGAAGGCTGCGGCCGGAGGAGATGAATGCGCTGCTCCGCGAGATGGAGGAAACGCCGAACTCGGGCCAATGCAATCACGGCCGGCCGACCTATGTCGAGCTGAAGCTGGCCGATGTGGAGAAGTTGTTCGGGCGAAGGTGAGTTACGGGTTGCGCTTCAAAAACACGAACTCCGTGTCATCGTAAGCCCGCCGCTCCAATTCCTCGTACCCCTCCGGCGTCACGAATTGCGCGGCTTTCGCCTCTTCGACCACCAGCAGTGCCCCTGGCGTCAGCCAGCCACCATCGCGCAAGGACGCGAGGGCCTTCTCCGCAAAGCCCTTGCCGTAGGGCGGATCGAGAAACACCAGCGAGAACGGCTCGACGGGATGTGCGGGACCGAGATCGGTCGCGTCGCGGCGATAGACTTTTGTGACGCCGCCGAGGCCGAGTGACTCGACGTTGTTGCGGAGCAGCGCGCGCGCCTCCGCGCCGTTGTCGACGAACAACGTGAACTTCGCGCCGCGCGAGGACGCCTCAATGCCGAGCGCGCCGGTGCCGGCAAAGAGGTCGAGCACGCGTGCGTCCTCGATCGGATCGTCATAGGCGTGCACGAGGATGTTGAACACCGACTCACGCAGGCGATCCGCCGTGGGACGGATGTCACGCGAAGACGGTGAGGCGAGATTGCGCCCCTTCAAACGACCGCCGACGACGCGCAAGCTAGTCCTCCCGCGGCGTCAGATCGCGCTTGCCGTGATAGCCGCGCTTGGGACGACGCGGCGGGCCGTAGCCGCTCGCCTCGGCCTCGTTGCGCTCGCGCGCTTCGTCGCCGCCGGTGCGCTGCACCAGCACGCGGCGGCCCTTGCGGTCAGCGATCACATCGCGCTTGGCGGCAGGCTTCTTCTCGCGCGGCGCTTCGGCGTCGTCGCTCGACGATGACTTCTGCGGCACGTCGAACTGCGCGCCCGACTTCTCGATGATCTTTTCGCCGAGCTGATCGCGCAGCACGCGCGCGCGGATTTCCTCGACCTGGCCCTCGGGCACCTCGCCGAGCTGGAACGGACCGTAGGAGACGCGGATCAGCCGGTTCACCTCGAGGCCGAGATGAGCGCAGACGTTGCGCACCTCGCGGTTCTTGCCTTCGCGGATCGCAAACACCAGCCAGACATTGGCGCCCTGGTCGCGCTCCAGCGTCGCCTCGATCGGACCGTATTTGACGCCCTCGACCTCGATGCCTTCCTTCAACTGATCGAGCTGGGCCTGCGTGACGTCGCCATGGGCGCGAACGCGGTAACGCCGCAGCCAGCCGGTGTCCGGCAGCTCAAGCGTGCGTGCGAGGCCGCCGTCATTGGTGAGCAGCAAGAGGCCTTCAGTATTGAAGTCGAGCCGGCCGATCGAGATCAGCCGCGGCAGCCCTTCCGGCAGATTGTCGAACACGGTCGGACGGCCCTCGGGGTCGTCATGCGTCGTCATCAGCCCGCGCGGCTTGTGATAGAGGAACAGCCGCGTGCGCTCGCGCTCCGGCAACGGCTTGCCATCGACCAAAACGACGTCATTGCGCGTGATGTCGAGCGCCGGCGAGTTGATCACGCGGCCGTTGACGGTGACGCGGCCCTGCGTGACCATCTCCTCGGCATCGCGGCGCGAAGCGAGCCCCGCGCGCGCCAGCGCCTTGGCGATGCGTTCGCCGGCCTTCTTCGGCTTCGGCGCTTCTTCCCGGCGCGGCCGGCCCTCGAAATCGCGATCGCGCTGGCGATAGGCACCGCGGCCACCAAAGGCCGGACGCTTCTCGAAGATCCTGCTCTCGTCCTCGTTTTCACGACGCGGACGGTCGCCGAAGCGGCCTTCGTTGCGCGGATGCTCGTGCCAGTCGGAGCGGCCTTCGGAACGCTCGCGCGGGCGATCGAATTTCGGGCGGTCGCCGCCGCGCGCACCGCGGTCGCCATCGCCATCGCGGCGGGGCCGATCGAATTTCGGACGGTCCTCACGCGGGCGATCGAACTTTGGTCGATCGAACTTGGGTCGATCGAACTTGGGTCGCTCCCGGAACGGACGATCACCTGATGCGCGATCGTCGCGTGAGCGCGAGAAGCGCGGACGGTCCTCACCACCGCCTTCGCGCTTCTGCCAGGGCTTGTCCTCGCTGCGGTCACGCCCACCGAAATCCTTGCGGGGACCCTTGCCGAAGTCCTTGCGCGGCGGCCGGTCGCCGCGCGGACGATCATCGCGCTTCTGCCACGGCTTTGAATCGTCCCGCTCGCCGCGATCGCGCGAAAACTTCCGCTCGCCGTCGAACTTGCGCTCCGGACGATCGCCACGCGGCGCATACGGCCGCTTGTCGCCGAACTTCTTGTCACCGAAGCGACCGGCGGGACGCGCGTCGTCGCGATCGCGGCTGCGCGGCGGACGGTCGTCGCGGCCGTGGGACGGACGGTCACCGCGCGGCTTGAACGAGCGCTTCTCGCCATCGCGCGACGGACGATCGGAAAACGGACGGTCGCCGCGCGGCTTGAAGCTGCGCTCGCCGCCACGGTCATCGCGCTTGAATTTCGGACGGTCGCTGAAATCGCGGCGCGGCGCATCGCCATCCGCGCGGGGGCGGAACGGACGACTGTCACGGTCGCCACGGGGCGGGCGGCTGTCGCGGTCGCCACGGGGTGGACGCTTATCGCCGTCGCCCTTGGGCTCAAAGCCGCGCTTGGCGAATTTCTTGTCGGGACCGCGCGGCTTGCCGCTGCGGCCGCCTTTGGCCGGGCCTCGCCGGCCGCGGGAATCGTTGTCTTTGTCGCTGTCGCGAGGCATGAATAATCTCACTCAGGAGGTGGCCAAAAAGCATTGTGCGCGCTCATGTCGAGCCGCATGCTCAGGCAAATTCGGTAAGCACTTCTGCTGAAGGCGCAGCTACTAGCAGGTTTCTTCGGATGATACGAGGCTTGAAAGCCCCCTCTTTCATGGATTTGGCGCTCAAAACGGCCGAAAATGCCGGAAAGGCGGGCGAAGTTCCGATCGGGTGCGTGGTGGTCCGCAATTACGAGGTGATCGCCGCCGCCGCAAACCGGACGCTGACCGATTACGACCCTACCGGCCATGCCGAGATCATTGCGCTGCGCGAGGCGGCCAGCAAAATCGGCAGCGAGCGCCTGGTCGACTGCGATCTCTACGTGACGCTGGAGCCATGCACCATGTGTGCGGGCGCGATCTCCTTTGCAAGGGTCCGCCGGCTCTATTACGGCGCGGCCGACCCCAAGGGCGGCGCGGTCGAGTCCGGCGTGCGGTTCTTCGCGTCGCCAACCTGCCACCACGCCCCGGATGTCTATTCCGGGGTCGGCGAGAGCGAGGCGGCGCGGCTGCTCAAGGAGTTCTTTCGCGAGCGGCGTTAACCGCCCGTGAAAAACTCCCGCAGCGCCTTCGCGGTGACGTCCGGGTTCTCCTCGGTGAGGAAATGGCCGGAGTCCACCGGCTGTCCTTCGACATTGGTCGCCCATTGCTTCCAGATATCGAGCGGGGTCGCGGCGGCCTGGGCGATGCCGACGCCGCCCCACAGCGCCAACATGGGAATGGTGATCTTCTTGCCGGCCTCGAAATCGGCCTTGTCGAGGTCGTAGTCGATATAGGCGCCGGCGCGGTAGTCCTCGCACATCGCATGCACGCGAGCGGGATCGCGGAACGGGGCGATGTAGTGCGCGAGCGCGCGCTTGTCGATCGCGTCCAGCGTCTTCGACTTGGTCTGGCTCGCCATCTTGAAGCGGAGGAAGAATTCGGCCTGGCCCGCGATCAGCGTCTCCGGCAGCGGCGCGGGCTGGGCGAGGAAGGTCCAATGATAGATCTTCAGCGCATAGGCGCGGTTGATCCGCTCCCAGTAATTATAGGTCGGCAGGATATCGAGCACGGCGAGCTTCGACAGCCGGCCGGGATGATCGAGCGCCAGCCGATACGACACCCGGCCGCCGCGATCATGGCCGGCGAGGGCGAAGTGCACGTGGCCGAGGCTCTCCATCGCCTCGACCATGGCCTTGGCCATCGCGCGCTTGCTGTAGGGCATGTGCAGCGCGTCGCTCTCGGGCATGTCGGACCAGCCATAGCCCGGCAGGTCGGCGATGATCAGCGTGAACCGGTCGGCGAGCTCAGGCGCCACGCGGTGCCACATCACATGCGTCTCGGAGAAGCCGTGCAGCAGCAGCAGCGGCGGCCCCTTGCCGCCGACGCGGGCGAAGATGCGGCCGAACGAGGTGTTGATCCATTCGGAGGCGAAGCTGGGGTAGAGGTCGGCGAGATCAGACATCGGTTCCATCACCTCAGAACAAAAACGTCGAAAACAACCCCATGCACAGTAGCTAAGTTCAAGACCCGCCTGCACATTTTTGGAGCGCCGACGGGCAGCGGCCAGACCTTGCGCAGCGAACAGCAAAAAACGCTGTCAGCGCTTTATCAGCCTCTGGCCTTCTCGGCTTCCACCGCCTGCCAGCCGATATCGCGGCGGCAGAAGCCCTCCGGCCAGTTGATGCGGTCGACGGCCTGATAGGCGCGCGCCTGCGCTTGCGTCACGGTCGCCCCCAGCGCGCAGACATTGAGCACGCGGCCGCCATTGGCGAAGATGGCGCGGTCCTTCTCGACCGTGCCGGCGTGGAAGATCTCGACGGTCTCGACGTTGGCGGCGTCATCGAGCCCCTCGATCCGCGTGCCCTTCTGATAGTCGCCGGGATAGCCCTTCGCGGCCATCACCACGGTCAGCGCGGATTCCGGATACCAGCGCAGATCGAAATTCTTCAGCTGCCCGTCGCAGGCGGCGAGGAACGCCGGCACGATGTCCGACATCATGCGCAGCATCAGCACCTGGCACTCGGGATCGCCGAAGCGGACGTTGAACTCGAACAGCTTTGGGCCCTGCGTCGTCAGCATGATGCCGGCATAGAGAATGCCGCGGAACGGCGTGCCGCGCTGCTTCATGCCGGCGACCGTCGGCAAAATGATCTTGGCCATGATCGCGTCGTGGATCGCGGGCGTCACCAGCGGCGTCGGCGAATAGGCGCCCATGCCGCCGGTGTTCGGGCCGACGTCGTGGTCGAACACGCGCTTGTGGTCCTGGGCGGAGGCCAGCGGAATCGCGGTCTCGCCATCGCACAGCGCGAAGAAGCTGATCTCGCGCCCCGGCAGAAATTCCTCAATCACGACCTCAGTGCCGGCCTCGCCAAACGCGCCCTCGAACATCATGGCGATGGCGTCCTCGGCCTCGCGCACGGTCTTGGCGACGACGACGCCCTTGCCGGCGGCAAGCCCGTCGGCCTTCACGACGATTGGCGCGCCCTGGCTCTGCACGTAAGCCCGCGCATCATTGGCATTGGTGAAGCGCCTGTAGGCGCCTGTCGGAATGCCGAATTCGGTGCAGAGCGCCTTGGTAAAACCCTTGGAGCTTTCGAGCTGGGCGGGAATCTTGTTCGGCCCGAACGCCTTGATGCCGGCGGCGGTGAGATCATCGACGATGCCGGCCGCCAGCGGCGTCTCCGGACCGACCACCACGAGCTCGACCGCATTCTTTTTGCAGAAGGCAATCACGGCGGCATGGTCGGCCACATCGAGCGCCACGCATTCCGCCTCGCGCGCGATGCCGGCATTGCCGGGCGCGCACCAGAATTTGGTCACCAGGGGGGAGGCCGCGATTTTCCACGCCAGAGCATGTTCGCGGCCGCCGGAACCAAGCAGGAGAATGTGCATCGAGGGCTCGAAATGAGGGGTTTGCTGGGGGCGGAGGTCGCACGAATCGGGGCGGGTCTCAAGGGGAAACGCCCCGAACTCCCCGTCATTCCGGGGCGCACGTGGCGCGAGGCCGAAAGCCATCGGGCCGCGCCACGCGCAGAACGGTCGGCGACCCTCGGAATCTATGCCCACTTTCGGCGGAATGACGAACATCGCCGAACCTGCGACCGCCGCCAGCCTGTCGCGATGCGTAGGGGCGATCGCCCCCTCTACCGCGGGTGCCAGCGGCCTTCTCCATCCGATGAGCTTCTGACGAGACGTCCCTGAGGCTGCGCGAGCATCAATTTGATCGCCGTCAGAGCGTATGGCGTATTATGTCCATTTTAGTTTTATACAACGCGGCGTTTCGGAATCCCTGCGATTCCATTTTGCATGACTCGCGCATGCGAGGGAGATATCGTGCGGGCGAACAAGGGAGGGGGCGATGGTGTTCGGCTGGTCACGCAACGGGACAAAGGTACCCCTGGGTGTCGTCCAATTGGCGAGTCCGCCCGTAGACGAATGGGGTGAACCTCTCTGGAACGAAGAGGTTGAAGCCGCCACGCTTACGCGAGGGAGCGATTTCCTTGCTCCCCTCCTGGTCGAAGTCTCTCCAGGAATGTGCTTGGGCGGCTATCTTGCGAAGGCACAATACCGTAACGCGGTGCGAGACTACGAAGCGAGCGCCGTTCTCGTTACACGTAAGAATGACGACTTGCAGGCCACCGTGTTCATCAGCGCGCCCGCTTGCACGCATGGTGATTCAGAGTGGCAGGCCCACACCCAGCGCCTTACGGCCTCGCTTCCGAAAGAGCATGTGGCAAACATGGTGCACACGCTCCGTGGTCTGTGCGAGCAGGCGCACGCCCAGCAGCTCTTGAAAGCGAGCAGCAAGCCCGCGACGGGCGCTGAGGAGGAAATTGCGGCCCCGTCCGTGCGCGAGCGTAACGGCTTCGCCGTCAATCAATTCATTGTTTATCCTGCCCACGGCGTTGGCGAGATTTTAGACATCGAGAGACAAACTATTGCAGGCGCCGAGCTGGAGCTTTTTGTCATCAACTTTGCGGACGAGGGCATGACGCTACGCGTTCCCACGGCCAAGGTGGCCAATGTCGGAATGCGCAAGATATCCGACGCCGCACAGGTCGACGCCGCACTCTCCGTGCTTACTGGCTACGAAGATGATTTGCGCGAGCAGACGATTGAACTCCTGGCGCGCATCGAATCTGGCGACATACTGGAGCTGGCCCGGCTTCTTCGTGAGATGCGTCCATGGCTGCGGCGCGAGGAAATGTACAAAACGGTTTTGAACAGGTTCACCAGGGAAGTGGCGATTGCGCGCGGACTGGACATTGAGGTGGCGGTGAGTGAGGTCGAGCGCCAATTTTCGCGCTCCTCCGCTCCCGCTGAATGAGCAGCACCATGGCTAGGCGGTTCGTTCTACGAGTCGAGTTGGTTCCGGAGCCGCTTTGGCAGATGAACCTCCGCTCCAACAAAGTAGGTCTCGGGCAAGGCCGGTGGCGCAAGTTGAGCCGGGCTACTCGTGACCGTCTCCGCGAATGCTCGATTTGTGGCAACCGCAAAAGGCGTCTGCATGGACATGAAGTCTGGAAGCTGAGCGAAACGGCGAGAAAAGGCGTGGCGAGGCTGACCGCCGTGAACGCAATTTGCGTAATGTGCCATTCGATTCAGCGCGTAGGATGGGTTGAGCCCTTGCGAAACCCATCGCACTTGTTTCGTGGTAACGTCCCGTCATGACCGCGTACCGCCGCAACTTCGTTCCGGGTGGGTGTTTCTTCTTCACCGTCAACCTGGCGGAGCGGAAGCTAACGTTGCTGACGGATCATGTCGGGTTGTTGCGCATCGCGTTTCGCGAAACGCACCGACGCCATCCATTCACGATCGATGCCATTGTGGTGCTGCCTGATCACCTTCACACGGTGTGGACGTTACCGGAGGGTGATGTCGATTTTGCAATGCGCTGGCAGTTGATCAAATCCACCTTTTCGCGCGGTCTGGCGCGCAACGAGAGGATATCCCAAAGCCGCGCGGCCAAAGGCGAACGGGGCATCTGGCAACGCAGATATTGGGAGCATACCATTCGCGACGAAGTCGATTTCGCGCGGCATGTCGACTACGTTCATATCAATCCGATCAAGCACGGGCTTGTCGACAGAGTACGTGACTGGGCGCCCTCCTCGTTTCATCGCCACGTAAAGCTCGGCAATTACCCGGCCGATTGGGCCGGCGATCAGTCGGATGACGGCCGCGATTACGGAGAACGGGGATAGAGAAGCGATGGGTTTCGCAAGGGCTCAACCCATCCTACGAGCTCTTGCCGAGAGAACCCCTCACCCAAGTGAGCCTGCGTTGACCAGCGGAGATGCCCTCTCCCACAAGGGGCGAGGGCACGGCCATACGCATCGCGCCCGCGACCGCGTCAAACCTGCTTCCCCGCAATGATCTCCTGCAACGTCGCAACATGCCGCGCAAACGCGCCACGGCCGGCAGCGGTCGCGGTCACCGTGGTCTGCGGCTTCTTGCCGACGAAGGCCTTCTCCACCGAGACGTAACCGGCCTTGGCCAGCGTCTCGATATGCGCCCCGAGATTGCCGTCGGTGGCGCCGGTGAGCTTCTTGAGCCGGGAAAATTCGAGACCCGCCGCCGTGGCCGGCAGCGAATTCAGCGCGGCCATGATCTTGAGCCGCAGCGGCTGGTGGATGATGTCGTCGAGCTCGGCCATGGCGCTAGCTCCGTCGCATCCAGAGGCCGCCGACGATCAGGCCGGCGCCGTTGACGACGGCCATCCACGGCAGGAAGGCGTCGCCGGTGACGAGGAAATAGCCGACCAGCGTCAGCGCAGTGATCGCGAGCGCGATCACGACGAAGGCATAGCCGAACCACAGCCCCGCCAGCGCATAGAACAGCATAAAGTAGATCGTCCAGAACGTGCCCTGCTGGCGCGGCGTGAAATGGCCGAGGACGTGCGCGCAGAGGAAGCCGAAGGCGACGAACATCAGGAAGGCGAACAGCATCCGCAGGTCGAAGCTGCGAACGCCCGTCGCGGTCTGGTTCGCCGAGCTGATCGCGAACGAGCCGGCGATGCCGAGGGCATAGACCGCGAGCCAATAGTAATAGGCTTCACGAGGCCAGAGCCAGGTCGCGATGTTGGCGACGAACACCAGCACGCCCCACATGATCATCATCTGGCTGGCGAGATCGTAGATGCGCGACTGCCGTACGCGCTGGACGATGTCGTCGATGTCGGCGAGCGCTTCGGAGGCCTGCTTGCTGTCGATCATGACTGCCCGCTCCCGCGCGTTGCCACGTCCTCGGCGATCGCATTGACCGCCTTCGGATTGGTGACCATGCCCATGTGGTTGACGCCCTCGATCACCTTGACGTCGACGGACGGCTTGATCGCCTGCACGGTCTCGGCATATTTGTCCGAGATCATCATCTCGTCCTCGGCGCCGCCGAAGACCGTCATCGGATGCGTCACCCCAGGCAGATCGAGGCGATAGCCACGCGTCGCAAAGTTGCGCATCAGGCGGTCGGAATAGGTCGCCGTCAGAATCCGTTCCGAATTCGCGGGCACGGCGAAGGCGAGCACCGGGAGCTGCGAGCAGCAATCGATGCCGAGCCTGCGCAGCGCGGCCAGAGCGAAATAGCGCGGCAGGTCGGCATTGGCCCAGCCGCCGGAGTGCGGCTTGTTGGTCGGCGCGTCATAGCCGAGATAGGGCGCGACCAGCACGGTGCGCACGAACAGGTCCTGCACGATCGGCGTTGCGGCGACGCGCAGCGAGAAGCCGCCGCCGGCGGAATGGCCGACCAGGCTGAGCGGCAGATCCGGCGCGCTCTTGCGGACATGGGCGACGAAGTCGACCAGGTCGTCCTCGAGCTGGCCGACATAACCGATATCGCCATGCGTGCCCGAACCACCGTGGCCACGCGTGTCGAGCGCCCAGGTCTCGACGCCGTGGGCGGCCATCGCCGCCGTCAGGGCGTGGTTGACCGTGCCGGAGGAGCCGGACGAGCCATGGATGAAGATCGCGCCGCGATCAGTGGCTGTCCCCTTCGGCGCGTAGTGCCGGAAGCCGAGCCAGGTGCCGTCGCGGGCCTGGAAGCGTTCGAGCGGCGGCAACGTGGCCCAGTCGATGCCCTTGGCGGAATCCGAGACGGAGCGCATCTCGGCGGGCCGCTGCAACGGAGTGGCGATCAAGGCGATGAAGATCAGCGCCACTGCACCGACCGCGCACAGACCCCATTTCAGCAAGCCCAGAGCACCTCGCAGCAACCGCATCGCCATGAACCAAACTCCCTCGCCAGACCAACAATAGAGAACTCTATATTACAGAGTACTCTCCACATCAACAGCCGGATTGGCGCCGCGCAGCGAAAATCCTTAACGTCGGGCTAGATCCCAACATGCCGAATCGTTTGCCGATGCCTGCGGAACCTCTGCCCAATACGCCCGAATTCACCGTCTCCGAGCTCTCGCAGTCCCTGAAGCGGACGGTGGAGGACACCTATGGCCATGTCCGGGTCCGCGGCGAAATCTCCGGTTTCCGCGGCGCCCATTCCTCGGGCCATTGCTATTTCGCGCTCAAGGACGAGAGCGCCAAGATCGAGGCGGTGATCTGGAAGGGCGTGCACGGCCGGATGCGCTTCAAGCCCCAGGAAGGGCTCGAGGTCATCGCCACCGGCAAGCTCACGACCTATCCGGGCTCCTCGAAGTATCAGATCGTCATCGAGGCGCTGGAGCCGGCCGGCATCGGCGCGCTGATGGCGCTGATGGAGGAGCGCAAGAAGAAGCTCGCCGCCGAAGGCCTGTTCGACGAGGCGCGCAAGCAGCTCTTACCCTGGCTGCCGGAGGTGATCGGCGTCGTGACCTCGCCGACCGGCGCCGTGATCCGCGACATCCTGCACCGGCTCGAGGACCGCTTCCCGCGTCACGTGCTGGTGTGGCCGGTGAAAGTTCAGGGCGACGGTTCGGCCGAGCAGGTCGCGGCCGCGATCCGCGGCTTCAATGCGATTGCCCCGGGCGGCAAGATTCCGCGGCCCGACGTGCTGATCGTCGCGCGCGGCGGCGGCTCGCTGGAGGATCTCTGGTCGTTCAACGAGGAGATCGTGGTCCGCGCAGCAGCCGAGAGCATGATCCCGCTGATCTCCGCGGTCGGCCACGAGACCGACATCACGCTGATCGATTTCGTCGCCGACAAGCGCGCGCCGACGCCGACGGCAGCCGCCGAAATGGCCGTGCCGGTGCGCAGCGAATTGTTCGTCGAGGTCGCCGATCTCGCGCGGCGCACCCGCGCCTATTGGCAGCGTGCCCATGAGAGCCGCCGCAGCGAATTGCGCGCCGCCGCACGCGCGCTTCCCGCCGCGTCCGATCTGCTCGCGATCCCGCGGCAGCGGCTGGATTCAGCGGGCGCCTCCCTGCCCCGCGGGCTCAAGGCCAACACGCACGCGCATTTCCGCAGGTTTACCGCGGCGAGCTCAAAACTGACGCTGCGGGTGCTGCACGGCCAGATCGCGCAGGCCGGGCATCGCCTCACCGTGTGCGGCGAACGGCTCGGCCTGTCGGCGCGCTCGCTGCTGCGGCAACGGCGCGACCGCTTCGCCGGGCTTGAAGTGCGCCTGCGCGCCTCGAAGCTCTCCAACGCGCAGGCCCAGCGCAACGCCATTGTCCGCCAGCGCGAGCGCACGCATCGTTTGGCCGAGCGCGCCAATCGCGCGCTTGTCACCTTGCTGCAGCGGTTGGACGCCCGCGTCGAGAACAGCGGCAAGCTGCTCTCCGCACTGTCCTATCGCGGCGTGCTCGCCCGCGGCTTTGCGCTGGTGCGCGACGAGGAAGGGCATCCGCTGCATTCGGCTGATAGCGTCGGACCGAATGCGCGGCTCGCGATCGAGTTTGCGGATGGACGCGTGAACGCGACGGCGGATGCCGATGTCCCGGCGCCCGTGGCCAAGCGCGCACCAGCACAGCCGAAGCCCGCGGCGCAGGAGACAAAGCCCGCGCCGAAGCGCGTGGGCAAGCCGGTGGATCAAGGCAGCTTGTTTTAGAAGTGCGATGACGGCGCCTCCCCCTCGCTGTCATTCCCCGCGAAGGCGGGGAATCCAGTACGCCGCGGCTTCTCGGTGAATCACAGACGTCTCGGAATACTGGATCGTCCGGTCAAGCCGGACGATGACAGCGAGGATGTGGCGCGCGTGCAGCCCCAACCTCGTCATTGCGAGCGCAGCGAAGCAATCCAGAGTCCCTCCGCGGAAAGATTCTGGATTGCTTCGCTGCGCTCGCAATGACGATGTGGAGGCAGCGCGTAGTTCCCCCCGCTCCTACCGGCAGGACAAGCCCGCGTCGATCGTGGTCCAGAAGCCGCAATGTTCCGGGGCGAGCTGGGTCGAGCCGGCGTGGGCTTCGAACAGGAAGATAACGACGGTGAAGATCACCAGTGCGGAGGAGAAGAGAGCGAAGCGATTGCGCATGAGAGATGCGTTTAGCCGACATCATGGTCGAACTATGGCACCACTATCGCGCCAGCCACTCCGCGACTTCCTTCTGCGAGTCCGCGCGCGCCTCGGAATCGGTGCCGAGATGGCCATGCTCGGGTGCGGCGGCGTCGGTGCTGCTGGCGGCCGCGTGCAGCGGCGTGTTGGCGCGGTCGAAATCGTGATAGGCGCCGGGATAGACCACAATGCGCGCGAGCGCGCTGCGGCCGTGCGCGCCATCCACCATCTGGCGGCAGGCCGGCGGCGACGAGACGTCGTCATTGGCGCCGATCAGCACCAGCGTCGGCACCCGCGTGCTCCAGCCGAGACCGGCGGAGATCCGGCAATCCGGGTAGAACGCGATCGCGGCGCGAAAATCCGGTCCCGCATCACGCGCCACGCTCTGCGGACGCACCGCCCAGAGCAGCGCGCTGGCGCCGTTGGCCCAGCCCATCAGGCTGACACGGTTACGCGCCACCCAGCTCTGCTTCATCAGCCACGCCCGCGATGCCGCGATGTCGGTGACGCGCTCGCGCCGCGCCTTGACGTGCGTCTCCTTGACGCGGCATTGCGGCCCGAGCTCGCGCGAGCCGTAGCTGTCCGGCAGCAGCACCGCATTGCCCGCCCTAAGCAGGCGCTCGGCCCAATCGCGATAGCGCGGCTGCACGGAATCGGAATGGCTGCCGAGGCCGCCGCAGCCATGCAGCGCGATCACGGTCGGAAACGGCCCCTCGCCCTCGGGCTTGAACAGTTGCGCATGCAGGACGCCTGACGACAGCGGAATCTCGATCTGCGCAGGTGCAGGCGCCGGCGCAGCATGCGCGGCCGATATCAGAACCGTCAGGAACAGGGCGGTCAGCGGAAGGCGCATCGGACTCTGTTGGAGGTGGCGCACGGCCTCAAGCACTATCATGCGGTAACGGCGGCAAAACATCACAAACCGGTGGGTTTAACGGGCGGACAAGCCACCCTATTTATGCTACATCCAGTCCAACACATCGTGCCCTGCAAGGTTTTCCGAACAGGGCCCATCCACGGAGACTTTCGACCGTGCTGAACAAGTTCGGCCCCTCGGGCCATGGCGAAGCGCAGGTACAATATCTCGACGGCGATTTCCGCGTGATCTCGCCGGGGACATTCGTGCGCTGCGCCATCACCGACACGCGGATCCCGCTCGACGAATTGAAGTACTGGAGCGTGGACCTGCAGGAAGCCTACGCCACGCCCACCGCCGTGCTGCAGCGGCATTTTCCGAGCGCACCGAAGCCGCAGGCGTGAGGCCTCACCCGCGCGGCTATTCCTGCTCGGGACCATCCGTGCCCACGCAGGTCTTGATCGCACTCTTGCGCGCCTCGCCGACCACCTTCTGATCGATCGCCTGTTTCAGGCAATCGAGCCGCGCCTGCGCCATGCAGAGCTGCATCTGGTCGCGCTTGTCCTGCCCCTTGAGGTTCTGCGTCGTTGCGAGACAGGTCACGCGCTTGGTCGCGGGAACCGGCACCGTGGCGCCTGAAGCCGCGGGGGCCGGCGTCGTCTGTGCAAACATGGGCGCAACGATCAGACACACAAGGCCGGCGGCAAGGGCCGCGAGAAGCAGTTTCATCGCATTCTCCGAGATCGCGTGGGATCGATATAGGTTTTGCGATGAACGTTGGCTGAATGGCGGACTGCTGTAGGGTGGGCAAAGCGCAGCGTGCCCACCACCTCACTCCGGACGCGAACATAGATGGTGGGCACGCTTCGCTTTGCCCACCCCTACGAGACGATCGTTCGCGGAAATTTCAGCGGCTTGAAAAGCGCCGCTCGCGGGCCTTGTAGAGATGGTCGCTGATCAATTGCTTGAGCTTGGCCGGATCGCCGAACTCGAGCTGGACGGCGAACGGCACGACACTGTCGGGCACGCCGTCGCGGCCGCGGAGGCGCGCGAGATCCTTTTCCGTCGTCACCAGGATGAGCTGCTCGCGCCGGGCCTCGGCTGCCAGCGCGGCAAGCTCGCCTCGCGAAAACATGTGGTGATCGGCGAAGGGACGCGCGCGTGCGACCTCGATGCCGCAGGCTGCCAAGCTGCGGAAGAAACGCTCGGGATCGCCAATGCCGGCGAAAGCCAAAACCCGCTTGCCGAACAGTTGCGCGACGGCAGCCGCGTCCGGCTTCAGGCGCGCGCGTAGCACCGGCTTGTCGCGCGCGGAGATCTTCGCCGCGACATCGTCCGCAGCATGGCCGTCGCCGATCAGCACCAGCGCGTCGGTGCGCGCAAGCTGCGCCTGCAGCGGGGCGCGCAGCGGACCTGCAGGAAACACCTTGCCGTTGCCGAGGCCGCGCGCGCTGTCGATCACGATCAGCGAAGCGTCCTTCAACAGAAGCGGGTTCTGGAAGCCGTCGTCCATCAGGATCACGGTGGCGCCTTGCGATTTGGCCAGCGCGACGCCGTCGAGGCGGTCGCGTGCGACGGCGACGGGGACGTCGCGCACCATCATCAGCGGCTCGTCGCCGATATCGGCGGCGGTATGACGTTCGCGATCGACCATCACCGGGCCGTGCAAGCGTCCGCCATAGCCACGGCTGAGCACCACCGGCGTCTCGCCGAGCTCGCGCAGCAGCTTGGCCAGCGCCAGCACGGTCGGCGTCTTGCCGGCGCCGCCGACATGGTAATTGCCGACGCAGATCACGGGGATGCCGGCATCAAATCCATTGCGCGCCATGCGGCGCGCAGCGATGGCGCCATAGAGCGCGCCCAACGGGCTGAGGAGATATGAGTTCGGGGAACGCGGCCGGTACCAGAAGGCCGGCTCACGCATTGGCGGCTCCCATCTCGATCCGCAACTGCATCAAATACGGCTCGAGCGCCGTCATGGTGCGATCGAGCGCGCCGCCGAGCTGCTCGACCACGCCGTGACTTGCCCGCTGCATCTTGTCGCGTATGGCCGGATCGGCCAGCAGCTGGCCAAGTTGCTTGACCAGCGCCTCCTGCGTGTCGGCCTGGCGTGCACCGCCGCGGCCGTCGAGTGCCTCATAGACGTCGGCGAAGTTGAAGACGTGCGGACCATGGACGATGGCCGCACCGAGCTTGATCGCCTCGATCGGATTCTGGCCGCCATGGCGGATCAGCGATCCGCCCATGAAGACGATCGGCGAGAGACGGTAGAATAGGCCGAGCTCGCCCATGGTGTCGGCGACATAGATGTCGGTCGCGGCCGTCGGCAGCTCCTCGCGCGAGCGCAGGGCCGGCTTCAGGCCCGACGCCGTGATCAGATCCGATATCGACGAGCCGCGATCGGGATGCCGCGGCACAATCACGGTCAGAAGCTGCGGAAAGAAACCGACGAGGTTGCGATGCGCGGCGACCAGCATCTCGTCCTCGCCCGGATGGGTCGAGGCTGCGACGATGATCGGACGCCCGCGCGTCATCGTCATCAGCCGTTCGAGCCTTGCGGGATCGGCCGGCGGCGCCGGAACGTCGAGCTTGAGATTGCCCGTGGTGACGACGTCGCGGCTGCCGAGCGTGGAGAAACGTTCGGCATCGGTGTTGGATTGTGCGAGACAAATGTCGAACCGCGACAGCAGCGCCGAGATGGTGCCGTGCATCCGGCGCCAGCGCGGGAAGGAGCGCTGCGACATCCGCCCGTTGATCAGCACCATCGGCACCCGGCGCGCAGCGCCTGCCAAAATCAGGTTTGGCCACAGGTCGGATTCGATGAACAGCGCCAGCGAGGGCTTCCAATGGTCGAGGAAGCGCGCGACGTAGCGCGGGGAATCATACGGCACGTATTGATGGATGACGTCGGGCGGAAAACGCTTTGCCACCACGGCGGCCGAGGTGACCGTGCCCGAGGTGAGCAGGATGCGCAAATTGAGGTCGCGCAAGCGCTCGATCAGCGCGGCCGCGGCCAAAACCTCGCCGACGCTGGCACCGTGAATCCAGACCAGCGGGCCATGCGGACGCACGTCCCGGCTGAGCCCCCGCCGCTCGCCGACGCGCGCGGGATCTTCCTTGCCCTGCTTCAGCCGCCGCTTGATCAGCGCTGGCGCGAGCGGCACCAGGCTAGTTGCCAGGCGCTGATACATCCGCAGCGTCATCGGCAGCCCATGAGGCAGCGAATTAGCCATCTGCAGGTCCCGGACGACCAAGCTGCGCATAGGCGCGGCGGGTCGCTTCGTTCAGCGTGTCTTCCAGCTCCTGCCGCAGCGCTTCCATGGTGGCGGCATCGGCATCCGGCGGCACGTGGATCTCCTTGATGCCGACCAGAGCGCCCCGCCCGAACGGCAGGTTGATGGTGGTGCGGTCCCAGTTCTTGAGCCGGATGAAGCGGCTGGTCGCCATTGCGAAAGGCATGATCGGCCGCCCCGATTCCCGTGCCAGCATGATGATGCCGAGGCCGGCCACGCGCGAACGCTTGGGGACATCGGCGGTCAGCGCGACATTACAACCGTCCTGGAGCGTGTACACCATTTCCCTGAAGGCGCCGACGCCGCCTTTGCGGTGGAAAGCGCCGCCGTGGTCCCCGGAACCCCGGATCAGGCCGATGCCGAGCCGCTCGACGGCGATCGCGTTGAACTCGCCGTCGCGATGCCGGGAGATCAGCACCTTGGCCCGGTAGGAATCCTTGTTCTTGATGAACGGGGTGAGGAAATGCTGGCCGTGCCAGAATGCGAAGATCGCCGGGATCTGCGGCTCGACGATGTCATAGACGTCGGGCGGATCGAACGTGAACCTGTTGGTCCGCCAGACCAGACGCAGATATTCGGCCGCCAGGACCCCGACGGCACGCTGAAACCAGCTGCTTCGTAGCGTATTGCGAAGCAGTTTTTTCAACGCGCCTTCGTTTCTTGATTCGGGTCGAGCAGCCGGTGGAGATGGACGATGAAATAGCGCATCTGCGCGTTGTCGACCGTGCTCTGCGCCTTGGCGCGCCAGGCGGCGTGGGCGGACGCATAGTTCGGATAGAGGCCGACGATCTCGACGTCGTCGAGATTCTTGAAGGTGTTGTGCTCAAGGTCGAGCAGCTCACCACCGATGACGAGATGGAGCAGTTGTTGCGGGGCACTATCAGACATGGGTTCTCCTAACGGGCTGCCCGGCAAAGCAGTGTTCGAAAAGCATAACGGACGCGCTCAGGGCAAGGGGCGATTTCGAAAATGCGCGACAATGCTCGCATGACGATCGCGTCCCGCTGCCACCAGCACCCCGTGCGTCACTTCCCGACGATTATAGAGGATGGGATCTCCGGAGAGGTCGCTCATCCTACCATCCGCTTCCTGCACGATCAAATCGGCCGCCGCAAGGTCCCAATCATGGCTGTTGCCCCCCGCAAAAGCCGCATCCAGCCCGCCATTGGCGACCCGGCAGAGCCGGAGCGCCAGCGACCCGATTCGCGGATGCAGCTTGATGTCGCCACCGCTTGTATTGAGTCGCTCGACCATCGGCTTCGGGCCGGCGACCCGAGCGAAGTCGAGCGCGGTCCCCCCCGTCGCCCGGACCGGCTTGCCGTTGAGGATCGTGCCCTGGCCGCGGACGGCGAAAAAGAACTCGTTGCTAACAGGCGCGAACACCGCAGCCAGCACCGGCGAGGCATCCTCGACCAGCGCGACGCTGACGCACCAATCGTCATGGCCGTTGAGATAGTTGCGGGTGCCGTCGATGGGATCGACCACCCAGGTCAGCCGCCGTGACAGCCGCGTGGAATCGTCGCCGCTCTCCTCCGACAGCCAGCCATAGTCCGGCGTGGCGCCGCGCAGCCGCGCTTCGAGCAGGTCGTTGACGGCGATGTCGGCTTCCGAGACCGGCGAGGACGCGCCCTTGATCCACTTCTTCAGCTCGGTGCGGAACATCGACTGCGCGAGGTGACCTGCCTCCCGCACCGTGTCCTGCAGCAGCGCCGCGTCGCGCGTCAGAACGTTTGCGTCGAGACTGTCAGCGTCCGCCAAGCGTCAGTCCTTCGATGCGCACCGTCGGCGCATTGATGCCGTAGCGGAACTCGAGATCGTTGGCCGGCTGCATCGACTTGAAGATCTCGAACAGATGGCCCGCGATCGTCACTTCGCTCACGGGATAGGTGAGCTCGCCATTCTCGATCCAGAAGCCGGAGGCGCCGCGGCTGTAATCGCCGGTGACACCGTTGACGCCGGAGCCGATCAGGTCGGTGACGTAAAAACCCTGCTTGATGTCCGAGATCAGCTCTGCCGGCGTCGGCGTGCCCGGTTCGAGATGCAGATTGTACGGCCCGGGCGACGGCGAGGACGACACGCCGCGATGGGCGTGGCCGGTGGTGGTGAGGCCGAGCTCGCGCGCGGTGGCGCAATCGAGCAGCCAGGTCGTCAGCACGCCCTCGTCGATCAGCGCGGTCTGCTTCACGGCGACGCCCTCGGCGTCAAACGTCTGCGAGCGCAGGCCGCGCTTGCGCAGGGGGTCGTCGATGATGCGGATGTTTTTCGCAAACAGCTGCTGACCGAGCTTGTCCTTCAGGAAGCTGGTCTTGCGCGCGATCGAGGCGCCGTTGATGGCGCCGACGACATGGCCGACCAGCGAGCCCGCGACGCGCGGATCGAACACGACGGGCACCTTGCAGGTCTCGACCTTGCGCGGATTGTAGCGCGCCACGGTGCGCTCGCCGGCGGAGCGGCCGACGATTTCCGGCGACAGCAAATCGGCGCCGTGCGGCGCCGAGGTGAAGTCGTAGTCCCGCTCCATGCCGGTGCCTTCGCCGACGATCGCGGTCGCCGAGATGCCCTGGCTGGAGCGCAGATATGAGCCGTGGAAGCCGGTCGAGGTGACGAGCACCATGCCGCCCATGCCGGCGGAGGCCGAGGCGCCGCCGGATTTCGACACGCCCTTGACGGCAAGTGCTGCGGCTTCGGCTTCGAGCGCGCGGCGCTCGAGCTCTGACGTCGCGGGAACATCGGGATCGAGCAGATCGAGATCGGGGAAATCGCGCGCGAGCAGCGCGGGATCGGCGAGCCCGACATATTTGTCGTCGGGCGCAACACGCGCCATCGCCACCGCACGCTCGGCAAGCTTGGTCACGGCATCGCCGCTGGCGTCATTGGTCGACACCACGGCCTGGCGCCGGCCGACCAGCACGCGCAGGCCGACATCGTCGCCCTCAGACCGCTCGGACTCCTCGACACGGCCGTCGCGCACCTCGACGCCCTGCGAGATGCCGCGCACCGCGACCGCGTCGGCCGCATCCGCGCCGGCGCGCTTCGCCGCCTCGACCAGACGCTGAGCAAGATCCGAGAGCGCGGACTGATCGAACAGGTCGCGATTGGCTTTGGACGTTTCCTGGGGCAAAAGCGTCGAGCTTGGTGAAGGGTTCACAAACGAAATCCTGTTGGGACGCGGGAGGTTTCGGGGCGATCGGGGCCCTGAACACCAGATGTGCCCAAATGGTGCGGACTTCAAGCATTATCAGCCTGCAGAAGGCTCAGATTCGCGGCTTCTGCGCAACGTCTCGTCAATCATGCGCGCCAAGGTCTTGTCAATCATGGCGGGCGGTGACGCCGGATTAACCAGGCTTTTTAAGCGGTTTCGGAAACGAGCGCGCTAAGGTCCTCGCATCGACCGGGAACATAATCCTGGCGGGGAGAACTAAAGCCGTGAGGCGTCAAACAGCAACATGCGGGGCCAACCCCGCCGGGTCGAGCCGCAGCTTGCGGCTCGACCCTCTTTCCCTTCCGGTCCGCTTCGATGCGCATGATCCGCGTGCCGACGGCTACACCAGGCAAATCGAGCTTCATCGCGAGCGTGTCGTGCTGCGCCGTGCCGTCCGCGGCATGCAGATGGCGATCAACGTCCGCGTCAGCGACTTCACCGGCGTCGCGCTGCGCGGCAATGACGAGGCGCAGACCCTCGTCCTGGTGCATCGCGATCCCTCGCTCTCCGTTCCACTGCTGGTCAGTGCCGATGGCGACGATCTCGCTGAGGCCTGGGCGATCTGGAGCGAGATATTTGCGCTGCCGCAGCTCGACGAAGGTGCCCGCAAGCCCGCACCGCGCCGTCGCCGCCGCAACGCGATCCGCGACCGCCGTCCGAAATTCCTGATGCGCCGCCGCACCGCCATGGCGCGCGAGCTGCCGGTTCATCGCGGAGAACGCGAGATCACTGCAAGGAACTAAGCCGCGCGGATCACCGCGTCGGCCAGCAATCCCGCGAACAGCAGCGCCCCCGCATATTTGTTCGAATAGAACAGCCGCCTGCAAAGCTCGGGATCCTCGATCCGGAGCCGCGCGATCTGCCAGCCCAGATGCACGGCGAAGGCGGCAAGCCCGATCCAGGCCGGCCAGCGCGCATCCCCTGACGCCAGCGCGACCCCGATCAGCATCACCGATAACCCGTAGAACAGGATCAGCGCCTGGTGCGTATGTGCGCCGAACAGGCGCGCGGTGGACTTGATGCCGATCAGCGCGTCGTCCTCGGCGTCCTGATGCGCATAGATGGTGTCATAGCCGATCACCCAGGAAATCGCGCCGGCGTAGAGCACCAGTGCGGTGACGTCGATGCGCCCGAAG
Source organism: Bradyrhizobium sp. S3.3.6 (assembly GCF_040546905.1). Classification (NCBI taxonomy): domain Bacteria; kingdom Pseudomonadati; phylum Pseudomonadota; class Alphaproteobacteria; order Hyphomicrobiales; family Nitrobacteraceae; genus Bradyrhizobium; species Bradyrhizobium sp. S3.3.6. The sequence continues at coordinate 717,312 of NZ_JBEPOT010000001.1, forward strand.
GTGACGGCGAATCCCATCAGGGCGCCCCAGGAGAAGGCGAGCCCGAGCACGATCTGCGGCCACCAGGTGATGCGCTTCATGAAGGGATAGATCGCAACGATCAGAAGCGAGGCGATGCCGGTCAGAACCGCGAAGCGGTTGAACTGCAGCAGCACGACGAGCCCGATCAGGGCCTGCGCGACCATGAAGGCGAGCGCCTGCCTGGTGGTCACCTGCCCCGACGGCAGCGGCCGCGAGCGGGTGCGCTCGACCTTGTCGTCGAGGTCGCGGTCGGTGATGTCGTTCCAGGTGCAGCCGGCGCCGCGCATCACGAAGGCGCCGATCAAGAACAGCACGATGACAAGCGGCAGGCGATGGACATCATGCGCCATGCCGCTGGCGAGCGCGGCCGACCACCAGCACGGCATCAACAGAAGCCAGGAGCCGATCGGACGATCGAAGCGAGACAAGCGCAAATAAGGCCGCGCCCATTGCGGCGCGAGCGTATCGACCCAGTTGCCGGTGGAATCGGCAACGCGGGCGGATGTGTCGCTCATCGGGTCAGGACGTTGCCGTTGAGTGTGTCGAAGGTGCTGCCGCCCTTCTTGCCGGCATTGGCTTCCGGGGCCGATCCCGAACCGACCACCTCGCTCAGCGACGGGCCGGTCGGACGCGCCTGCTGCTGCTGCATCTGCTGCGCAACGTTGCAGACCTTCGTCGCCATGGCCTCAGTGTTCTTGTGGCCGTCCTTCATCTGGGCGCCGACGTTCGGCGGGATTCCGCATTTGGCGGCATGAACCTCGATGTATTTGATCATCTTGGTCTCAGCCTGGCTGAAATTGCGGATCAGCTTGCAGGCCTCATCCGGCGGCGCATGACGGCTGCTCGCGGCCTGGATCAGCTTGCCGCGCTTCTCGGCCTCCTCGCGGAGCGGCATGAAGGCCTTCATGCAGTCCTCGCCGGAACCGCCTTGCGTCGGCGGCGCCGCGCTGAAGGCGCCGGCACCGCCGATGGGAGCTGCGCCGTTGGTCGGGAACGAGGCTTGCGGTGCACCGCCGACGGAGGCGACCGGCGCCGAACCGTTCACTGGCGGAAACGCGGGATCGGGTGCGGACCGGCCCGGCAGCGGCGCCGGGAACCCCTGGGCGTAGGCGCCAGCAGCACCCATGGTCAGCATGGCGGCAGTGATCGGAACCATCAATCGACGGATCATCAAGATAGTCTCTCCGGCAGGAGCTTACGGGGTTCGGCGTCTTCCCAATTGAAGCGCAACCAGCGCGCCCGCGATTTTACGATTCCCGCCGGCGCTTAACAACCCGTCGAATAGGGCAAGAGCGCGGCGCGCCGACGCACCAATTCGGCAATATTTACCCCCGAAACGGCTGGTTTCGGTTAAGAACGGCGGCAAATCGGACTTTTGATCGATGCCCTCCCACGATTTTCGCGCCCCCCGCCTGTTCGTCGAGCCCTCCCTGGCCCTGGACGCCAGGGTTCCGCTCGACCGGGACCAGAGCAACTATCTCGGCAATGTGCTGCGACTTGCCGCCGGGGCGGAGGTTTTGGCCTTCAACGGCCGCGACGGCGAATGGCAGGCCGCGATCGAAGGCCGCAAGCGGCCCGACAACCTCGTCATCCTCCAGCAAGTCCGCCCCCAGGATCGGCTGCCCGACCTCGCTTACGTGTTTGCGCCGCTCAAGCATGCCCGGCTCGATTATACGGTCCAGAAGGCCGTGGAGATGGGCGCCGCCATCCTGCAACCGGTCCAGACCCGGTTCACCCAGGCCTCCCGCGTCAACACCGAGCGTATGCGCGCCAATGTCATCGAGGCCGCCGAGCAATGCGGGATCCTGAGCCTCGCCACCGTGGCCGAGCCCGCGCCGCTTGAGCGCTACCTCAGCCAGCGCCCCGCCGATCGCCTGCTGGTGTTCTGCGACGAGGCGGCCGAGGTCGAGAATCCGATCCAGAGCCTGCAACAGGCGCGCGCATCCGGGCATGGTATCGACGTCCTGATCGGCCCCGAGGGCGGCTTCGCCGAAGAAGAGCGGGCCCTGCTGCTGCGCCAGCCCAGGATCCTGCGACTGGCGCTGGGCCCGCGGATCCTGCGGGCCGACACGGCCGCGGTGGCGGCGCTGGCGCTGGTGCAGGCGGTGCTGGGCGATTGGGGCGGCACGCGCGAGTAGGTCGCGATCTCCGTCCTAGCTTTGCTCCCGCACAGCTCGATGCAGGGTCTCGGACGGCAGCTCGCCGAACGCCGCCCTGTAGCTCGCCGCGAACTCGCTCAAATGCCAGAAGCCATGGGCAATGGCGCAGGCCTTCACGCTGCGCCGTCCCGGGCCGGTGCGCAGTTGCCGGCGCACCGACCAGAGACGCAGGACCCGGCTATAGCGATTCGGGCTCATGCCGCAGATGGCCTGCGTCGCACTCTGCAGGGTCCGAACCGACACGCCCACCCGCTCGGCCATTTCGGTCGTCTTGAGCCAGATCGTCAGATCGTGCCGGATCGATCTTTCCATGTCGGCGACGATCCGCAGATAGCTCTCTGTCGTGGCATGCACAGACCTGCTGTCCACGCTGGTCCGGATGGCGCCGTCGATCGCGCCGAGCAGGGATTGTTCGACAGCCGCTCGCGAAATCGGCCCGTTCAGGAAGTCCGGATCGTTGGCAGCGGCTTCAAGCGTTGCGGAGATCAGGCCGCGCAGGGAGGCGAGCACGTCCGCTGCCGGGCTCAGCAAATGATAGCCATCCAGTCGAGACCAGGGTTCGCACGCGGGCGGCGTGAAGTAGATGACACCGATCAGACGGCCGACCGGCTCGTAGACCAGGCAATCGGATGCGCCCTTCAAGATGACGATCGAACTCTCGATTGACTGCCCGTTGATGCGGGTCGAGGTCACATGATCCATCGGCACCACCACGGCGGCGGCATGCGCCAGCTGATAGCCGCGAATGATCCGCGGGAAGGTCCTCACCAGCGACAGGCTCAGGGTCGGCAGACTGAGCCGCGCGCGCATGATCGCGGTCGACCCGGCAGACAACGGCATGCTGGACGCACCGGCATATCTCTCGCTGTCGCCGAAATGATCGATGTCATACGACCGGAGCTCGAGCGCCGCGGATGGCTTGAGACCCTGGAACGACAACAAGCGCTCAGCAGCGCTTTTTTGAACTCCATCGCCAGCAATGTTGAGATGGCTTTGATCCATGTCCTGCCGCTTACTTCGCCTTCTTCGTCGCCACGACCAGTTTGGCGGCACTCAGATCATCCGGTCCGTTGATGCCGGCGCGCTTGAGATCGCGAAGCAGCTTCGTCAGCAGCAGCATGTTGGTCTTCTGTAGCTCGTGGTTGTTGCCAAACTTGAATGCATTCTGCTCGGTCACGATCAGCCCGGCCTTGGTCTCGGCGAGAACCTTCCGCCTCTTCAGTCCCGCCACGCGACGACGAACCGTCTCCAGCGGCAGGCGGAGGAAGCGAGACAGTGCCGCGCGGGACACGCCCTGCTTGATCGTATCCGGCTCGACCGTGTGAATGCTGGAAAACCTCTCGTCCAGTGACGGATCGTTCATCACATTGATGACGTTCGCATTGAGAATCGCGTGCACGATCAGAAGGTCCATCGGATCGAATTCGTCGTAATTCCGGAACATCTCGCTGATCGAAAACAGCATATAGGCCAGCGTGTGCCGCGAGACCGTCCGGATGATATCAGAAGCATTGCGCATGAATCGGAAACCAACCTTCATCTTGTAAACGAAGGCAGCAGCGAACGTCTCATCCGCCATACCCAAAATGAGTATGCGACGACTCGTCAGCCGTACTCAATCTCATTGTGACGTCAGGGGGTGCAGGCGCGTCGGGTCGCGAAAGCGAGATAGTTCTGCGACTGGCTGGGCCCGCGGGTGCTAGTCTTCAAAGAAGCCGGGATGTTTCGCGACAAAAGACTGCAGCTCGCGCGATACGCGATCGAGATGGTTCGCCATTTCGTTTTTTGCCTGATCAGGCTGATGGGCAGCAATGGCTCGAAATATCGCTTCGTGCTCGCGGAAGGTTCCCTCGGGCCGTCCCGGCTCCGGCAGAAGCGTCCGGCGAACGCGCTCCAGATGAGTTCGGATCGGATCGAGAACCTCACCAACCCGCCCCAGACGCAAGCCCTCAGTCATCTGGCGATGAAATCGGGTGTCGAGTTCGTGGAAACCCTGGAGATCACCGCTGGTGATGGCGGCCATTTGGTAGGCGACGTTCTGACCAAGCGCAGCAATCGCATCGTCCGGCATGTCGGCCGCGCAGACCCCGACCACCTCTATCTCCAGCGCACGCCTCATCAACATCCATTGCCTGACATCCTCAAGGTGGATCTTGGCCACGTAAGAGCCGCGCTGCGGCTCAACCACGACAAGCCCCTCAAAAGCCAGCCGATTGATCGCGGTCGTTATGGAGAGTCGAGACACTTCGAAAATGGCACACCACTCGTTCTTGTCGATTGGCGCGTCCGGCGCGAGCGCACCCGAAACGATGGCACGCTTGAGCGCCAAATAGGCCTGGTCGACTTTCGACCCGCCCGCCCGACGCGCGGCGGTCGTTCCTCCGCCGAATCCGCCGACTGAATGCATGCTCTGGTCCTTTGGCTGACGTTCACATTTCCAGTGGTGCGGAAGCCAATTGTTGACAGCAAGAGGCTTGACGAGCAGTAACTGATATAACTAGCATATCAGAAAAATAGCCAACGAACAGCTGGCGCGCGACGTCTCCAGAGACTCCGGGCGCGCCGGGAGGAGAGCAAACTGATGGAGACATGCTTCGGCGCCCTCGGAGGAGAGGATGATCGGGCCACGCACCGCTCCCCGCGTATGGTCGAGCTGGGCCGGGCCTGCGCGCCGAGCGGACAGATTGTACTTTCTGCGGAGCGCGTCTCGAAGTCTTTTGCCGGTGTAAAGGCGCTCAGTAGCGTCGACTTCGATCTGCGCTGCGGCGAGGTGCACGCACTGATGGGCGAGAACGGTGCCGGCAAGAGCACCTTGATGAAAATTCTTGCGGGCGTGCATACGAGTTACCTGGGGACGATCGAGGTCGGTGGCCGGGCCGCCGCATTTGCCGGTGTGCGCGATGCTGAAGAGGCCGGCGTCGCGATCATCCACCAGGAGCTCAATCTCGTTCCCGAGCTGAGCATCGCCGACAATATCTTTCTGGGTCGCGAGCCGCTGATCGGCGGCGTGCTCATCAACCGCCGCCGCATGGTCAAGGCGGCGGAGCGCCTGCTGCACCGCCTCGGCGTCCGGATCGCTCCCGAAAGTCGACTCGCCGACTTGCGCGTCGGCGAGCAGCAATTGGTGGAAATCGCCAAGGCGCTATCGCTCGACGCCCGCATCCTCATCATGGACGAGCCGACCTCTGCATTGTCGTCGTCGGAATGCGAGACCCTGTTCAAGATCGTGCGACAACTCGCGAGCGAAGGCGTCGCGATCATCTACACCTCGCATCGTATCGAGGAGGTGCTCGATCTCGCCGACCGGGTGACGGTGCTACGCGACGGCAGGCACGTTGTCACGGCTCCGATCGGTGACTTGTCGCGGGGCGCGATCATCTCGGCGATGGTCGGCCGCGACATGGTCACAAGCGATCGCGGGGCGGCCGCGCAAGACGGCGCGAACGTCCTTTCGGTGGATGGCCTGACGCTGGACACGCTTGGTCCGCATGGCTGGCGCCGGATGTTGCACGGCGTCAGCTTTCAGCTCGGGCGCGGCGAGGTCCTGGGCATCGGCGGCCTGCTCGGTTCCGGCAGGACGGAGATCCTGGAGTCTATCTTTGGTGTCGCGAACGGTTGGCGGGGCGGCGCCATCGCGATCGATGGCGCGACCGTCGATATCAGCTCGCCAGCGGAGGCCTACCGCCTCGGTGTCGCGCTCGTGAGCGAGGATCGCAAAGAGCGCGGCCTGCACCTCGCGGCCTCGATCTGCGACAATATCGCCCTGCCCTCGATCGGCGCGCTGTCGCGCTTCGGCCTGCGCGCCGTCGCGCGTGAACGCGCGCTGGCGGCCGACATGGTCGGCCGGCTCTCGGTCCGCTGCACCGGGATCGATCAGACGGCAGCCGCGCTCTCCGGCGGCAATCAGCAGAAGGTCGTGATCGGCAAATGGCTCGCCACCGAACCGCGGATTCTGCTGCTCGACGAGCCGACCCGCGGCATCGATATCGGCGCCAAGCAGGACATCTACCGGCTGATCTTTGATCTCGCCGCGCAAGGCCTCGGCATCGTCGTGGTCACCTCCGAGATGCCGGAGCTTCTCCTGCTGTCCGACCGCATCCTGGTGATGTGTGAGGGGCGGCAGACCGGAATCCTGCGGCGCGAAAGCGCGACGCAAGAGACGGTGATGCGCCTTGCAGCGCCGGGCATGGCAGCGTGGTCGCAGGAAACATTGTCATGAAGGCGCTTCTTCGGCTGTTGTCCCGGACCAAGCTTTACTGGGGCTTGCTGCTCATCTGCCTGGTCGGCGCCCTCACCTCGCCGCATACGTCGTCCGGTAACAATATCTTCCTGTCCTACGGCAACCTGACCGATGTCCTGCGGCAGGTCTCGATTACGGGCCTGGTCGCCACCGGCATGACGATGGTCATTCTGCTCGGCGGCATCGATTTGTCGGTCGGCTCGGTCATGGGCTTTTCGACGGTGATCTGCGCGATGCTGCTCACCAAGCCCGGCTGGACCGCGGCCGCTGTGATCGGCGTTCCGGCGGCGACGCTTGTCAGCGGTGTTGCCGTTGCCCTTGCTGCGCGCTTCATCTTTGCCGGTCTCGCCCGCGGCCGTGATGTCAGCGCGGGGCGACGCCGCGAGATCGCGCTATCGTCATGGCGCAGCACGGGGCTTCCAGGATTGCTCGGCCTTGTCGTCGCGATCGCGGTGGCATGGTGGACGGGGAACCAGGTCGCGACCAAATTCGGCGTTCTCGGCGTTCTCCTCGTCGCGCCCTGCCTCGCCTTGATGCTCGGGGCGATCAACGGCGTCCTGATCGTCACCGGTCGATTGCAGCCCTTCATCGTCACGCTGGCGATGATGGTCAGTGCGCTCGGCATCGCCCGTCTCACCGCCGGCCAGGACAATGCCGTCGTGCCGGTCTACACCGGCACCAACGCCACCGAATCATTCGAGCTGCTCCGCTCGATGCTGTGGGGCGTGCTGCCGGTGCCGAGTGTTTTCTTCCTCGCGGCGATCGTCCTGTTCGGCGCGATCCTGCGTTTCACGACCTTTGGACGCTACGCCTATGCGATCGGCGGCAACATCGAGGCCGCCAAGCTTTCGGGCATCAAGGTCGCCCAGGTCCAGCTCACCGCCTATCTGCTGTCCGGGCTCCTGGCGGGAATTGCAGGGGTGCTGTTCGTCGCGCAGTACCGGCAAGGCAAGCCCGATGCCGGCGCCGGGCTCGAGCTCGACGCCATCGCCGCGGTCGTGATCGGCGGCACCAGCCTGATGGGCGGCCGAGGCGGTCTCGCCGGCACCTTCGTCGGCGTCCTGATCTTCGGTTTGCTGTCGGACATCCTGCAGCTTCAGAACATCGACTCCAACGTCCAGCTGCTGATGAAGGGGTTGATCATCGTCTGCACCGTGCTGGTGCAGGAGCAGAATCTCGGCCAGCTCATCGCGCGATGGCGGTTCAGCCGATCGCCGGAAGCCAGCGCCGATCCGAAAACAGCCGAATCCTGTCGGCTGCCAAGCGCCGCCAAGGCGCAATTTGCAAGGGAGGATTTCGATGAAGCGTCGTGAATTCCTAAAATTGTCGACCACCATGGCCGGCGCCGCGATGACGATCTACGTGCCGGCCGGCTGGAGTCCCGCCAAGGCCGCCGCGAAATGGAAGGTGGGCTTCAGCCAATGCACCACGCTCGAGCCGTGGCGCGTTCAGTTCAACAAGGACATCCAGGCCGAGGCAAAGAAGCAGCCCGACGTCGAGCTCGTCATCACCGACGGCCAGGACAAGACCGAGAAGCAGGTCGCCGATTGCGAGAACCTCGTTGTCCAGCAGGTCAACGTCCTGTTGATCTCACCCAAGGAATCGGCGGGCCTGACCGGCGTCGTCGAGAAGGCGATCGACGCCAAGATTCCAGTCATCGTGCTGGATCGCAACGTCGATACCAAGCGGATCACCCAGTTCATCGGCGGCGACAATGTCGCGATCGGCAAGGCCGCCGGCGAATATGCGGTGAAGCTGCTCGGCGGTCCCGGCAAGGCGGCCGGCAACGTCGTCGAAATCTGGGGCGGCATGGGCACGCAGCCCGCCCACGACCGGCACGACGGCTTCCATGCTTTCACCGACAAGGAGCCGGGCATCAAGAACCTGCTCAACAACCAGTCGGGCGACTGGAAGCAGGACAAAGCCTACAACATCATGACGACCGCGCTGCGCAATAACGAGAAGATCGACCTGGTCTATGGCCATAACGATCCGATGGCCTATGGCGCCTATCTCGCGGCCAAGGACGCCGGCCGCGACAAGGATATCAAGTTCATTCTTGGCATCGATGGCCTGCCGGATGAAGGCGTGACCTGGGTCAGCAAGGGGCAGCTCACGGCGACTTTCCTCTATGCGACGCCCGGAGCCGAAGGGCTGCGGCAAGCCGTCAAACTCTTGAAGGGCGAGAAGCTGGAGCCGGTCATCACCTTGCCCACAATGCTGATTACGAAGGACAACGCATCGGATATCCTGAAGAAGAACGGGCTGCTTTGACCTCCTGATCTTCAGGTTGACGCAGGAGTGACAGAGTCTGGTTCGACCTGGTCGAACCGGACTCTGCATTCGTTTGGGTTGTGTCCTCCTGCTTGTGGGATGGCGCTGGACCGGCTGCCAATGCTGATCGAGGTTTGACATGAGCGATCCGATCTTCCGTAGAAGCGACGGCGTGTGGCTGAATGAACCGGAACGGTGGACCGCGCGCGGCGACGGCCTCGAGATGGTCACTGATCGAGCCACCGATTTCTGGCGCGAAACCCATTACGGCTTCAGTCGGGACAGCGGACATTTCCTGGGCTTCCGCACCGCCGAGGCATTCACCGCCGAATTGCGCGTCCAGGGCGACTTTCGGGCGCTCTACGACCAGGCGGGCATCATGGTCCGTATCGACGCGCAACGTTGGGTCAAGGCCGGAATCGAATTCTCCGACGGCCGCGCCATGCTTGGCAGCGTTCTGACCGACGGACGATCAGACTGGGCGACAGCCCCCTATGGGCACGACGCCGGCGACTTCTGGATGCGCGCAACCGTGACCAATGGTGTCCTTCGCTTGCAGGTTTCGGCCGATGGCAAGCTTTGGCCGCTTGTGCGATTGGCGCCATTCGCCAAGGCAGACTCGTACCTTGTGGGGCCGATGGCCTGCACGCCCGAGCGGGCCGGATTGAATGTCGTTTTTTCGGCGTTTCGCCTGACGCCGCCGCTCGGCAAGGATCTGCATGATCTCGGCTGAGGCGCGAGCATCAGCTCTGTCGTATGCGCATCCCGGCCACCAGTGGCTTTCCCAGGACATCTGGGGCACGACAGAAGACCGTTAAGCGATTGATCCTTTGGAGGTCGAAACCGCTTTCAGGCCATGCTAAGGGCTGCGCCAACTGCTTGCCTCCCCTTGGCCTCCTCTTGGCCTCCCCTTGCCCTGCCCGGTTCCGCCGGGACGATGGACCCCGAGATGACTGCGCCTGCCACCTCAAATGCTGCCGGCTCCGCCGCCTGGGCGGATACGCTGCTGTTGTCCTTTGCTCAGGCCGGCTATGTCAGGGCCGAGCCCGCCATCCTGCAGCCGGCCGAGCCGTTCCTCGACCTGTCCGGCGAGGACATCCGCAAAAGCCTCTATCTGACGACCGACCTGTCCGGCGACGAGCTCTGCCTGCGCCCCGACCTGACGATCCCCGTGGCGCGCGACTATCTCGCCTCCAGCCGCGCCGGCCAGCCGGCCGGGTTCAGCTATCTGGGTCCCGTGTTCCGCTACCGCAGCGGACAGGCCAGTGAATTCCTCCAGGCCGGGATCGAGTCGTTCGGCCGCCAGGATCGTGCCGCCTCGGATGCCGAGACGCTGGCGCTGGCGCTGGAGGCGACCGCGGCTTTCGGCGTGCGCGACGTCGAGATCCGCACCGGCGACGTTGCGCTGTTCAACGCATTGCTCGACGCGCTCGACCTTTATCCGGTCTGGCGCCGCCGCCTGGTCAAGGACTTCCATCGCAGGATCAGCCTGGAGCAGGATCTGGAAGGGCTGGCCCGCACGACCGCAACCACGCGCAGCGAATATGAGGGCGTGCTGGCGGCGCTCGCCGGCTCCGATCGCAAGGCGGCGCTGGCCTTCGTCACCGATCTGATGTCGATCGCCGGCACCACCAATGTCGGTGGCCGCACCACGGCCGAGATCGCCGACCGCTTCCTCGAGCAGTCGACGCTGAAGGGCGGTGCACTGCCGCGCGAGGCGGTCACCGTGCTGAAGCGCTTCCTGTCGATCTCAGGCAATCCGGACGATGTCATTGCCGCGCTGCGCGCGCTGACCGCCGACGCAAAGCTCGACCTTGCCGGCGCAATCGACCAGTTCGAGAGCCGCATCGGCTTCATGGCGGCGCGCGGCATCGACGTGAAGGCCACGCGCTTCTCGACCGCGTTCGGGCGCGGCCTCGATTACTACACCGGCTTCGAATTCGAGCTGCATCACAAAGGCAACGGCGCCGAGCCGCTGGTTGCCGGTGGCCGCTATGATGGACTGATGACCCAGCTCGGATCGCCGGCTCCGATCCCGGCCGTCGGCTTCTCGGTCTGGGTGGATGCGCTGACCAGGATCGGCCGCAAGGTGGGAGCTTAAGTCATGAGCGCGCCATTCGTTCTGGCCGTTCCCTCCAAGGGTCGCCTCCAGGAAAACACCGAGGCCTTCTTCGCCCGTGCCGGGCTCAAGCTGTCGAAAGCCGGCGGCGCCCGCGACTATCGCGGCACGCTTGCAGGGCTCGACAATGTCGAGGTCGCCTATCTCTCGGCGAGCGAGATCGCATCGCAGCTCGCGCGCGGCGTCGCGCATCTCGGCGTCACCGGCGAAGACCTGGTGCGCGAGAATATCGCCGACGCCGACAAGCGCGTGTCGCTGATCGACGGGCTCGGCTTCGGCTATGCCGACGTCGTGGTCGCGGTGCCGCAGGCCTGGATCGACGTCCGCACCATGGCGGATCTCGACGACGTCACCACCGGCTTCCGCGAGCAGCATCACATGCGGATGCGGGTCGCGACCAAGTTCGTCAACCTCACGCGCAGCTTCTTCCAGAGCCACGGCATCACCGATTACCGCATCGTCGAGAGCACTGGCGCGACCGAGGGCGCGCCGGCGGCCGGCAGCGCCGAGCTGATCGTCGACATCACCACGACAGGTGCGACGCTCGCCGCCAATGGCTTGCGGGTGCTCGACGACGGCGTGATCCTGCGCAGCCAGGCCAATCTGGTCGCCTCAAAGGAGGCCGACTGGTCGCCGCAGGCCCGCGAGACCGCCCGCGTCATCCTCGACCACATCGCCGCCCGGGCCCGGGCCAACAAATATCGCGAGGTCCGGACCCGCTTCCGGCAATGCGACGCCACCCTGCTCACTGAGGCCCACAGCCGTTTCGGCGTCGAGGCTCCGTTCGGCGGACCGACCTCGTCGGGCATGCTCACGCTGCACTGCCCACCCGGACAGCTCTACGCGCTCGCGAGCTTCCTGCGCGAACATGGCGCCGAGACCGTCTCGGTGGTCTCGCTCGACTACGTGTTCGACCGGGAGAACCCGCTGTTCGCCAAGCTCGAAACGTTCCTGCGGCAGTGAGCCTCAGGTCCGTTCAGCGTAGCGACAGCAAGCAGCAGCTACCATATGCTGTTGAGATGACTTTGAACGCCCTCTGGAACCTTGATCGATGACGCTGGGCTCTGACGTTTCCGGCCTGACCGCCACCGCAGCGAGTGCCGCTGTGAAGGGGCTGTCGATTGTCGTCCCCGTCTATAACGAGGCGGCGGGCCTCGCCGTCCTGCATCAGCGCATCTGCGATATCGCCAAGACCTTGCGGCAACGCTACCGGCTGTCCTGCGAGGTCATCTACGTCGACGACGGCAGCGCGGACGCGACGCTGTCGATCGCCCGCAGCCTGCCGGCCGATGCGGTCGATGTCCAGGTGGTGTCGCTGTCGCGCAATTTCGGCAAGGAGGCTGCGCTGATGGCCGGCCTCGACCACGCCCGGCTCGGCGCGGTTTTGTTCATGGACGGCGACGGCCAGCACCCGCCGACGCTCGTCGAGCAGCTCGTGCGGCACTGGATCGAGGACGGCTATGATGTCGTCTACACCGCCAAGGCCCATCGCGACAACGAGCCCTTCCTGCGCCGGGTCGCCGTGCACGGCTTCTACGCGCTGATCAACTGGGGCGCGCGTCAGAAGATCCCGGAGGATGCCGGCGACTTCCGCCTGCTGTCGCCGCGCGCGGTCGCAGCGCTGCGGCAGCTGCCGGAGCGCAACCGCTTCTTCAAGGGCCTGGCAAGCTGGATCGGCTTCCGCCAGATCCGCGTCGACTACGAGCCGGCGCCGCGCACCCATGGCGTGACGACCTTCAGCGCGGCGCGTCTGCTTGGCCTGTCGATCGAAGGCGTGACCTCGTTCTCGGTGGCGCCGCTGCGTTTTGCGAGCCTGCTCGGTGTGATCCTCGCCGGCGGCGCCTTCCTGTTCGGCCTGTCGATCCTGTGGGAGGTCTGGACCACCGGCAAGCAGGTACCCGGCTATCCTTCGCTCGTGATCGGCCTGATGACGATCGGTGGCGTGCAGCTCATCATGATCGGCATCGTCGGCGAATATATCGGCAAGATCCTCTCGGAGCTGAAGGCGCGTCCGATCTACTTCGTCGCCGAGCACAGTGAAAAGCATTTCGAGACCGGCAAGGCCGACGACGCGTCGAAGAGGACGGCGGCCGAATGAGTGCGGCGGCAGCGCCGCGGCCGATCTGGCTCTGCGCCGACGATTACGGCATCAGCCCGGGTGTCAATCGCGCCATCCGCGACCTGGTCGCGCGCGGCCGCCTCAACGCGGCCTCGGTGATGATGGTGGGCCCCGCGATCGAGCGTGGCGAGATCGATACGCTCCAGGCCGCAGCGAAGACGAGCCCGCGCTGCGCGATCGGATTGCATGTGACGCTGTCGGCGCCGTTCCGCCCCCTCACCATGCATTTCCGGCCGCTCGACGGCGACATGTTCATGGCCTTTCCAAAACTGCTGCGCGCCGGATTTCTGCGGCGGCTCGACCGCGAATTCTTTCGCAACGAGGTGAGAGCGCAGCTCGCAGCTTTCGCAGAAGCCTTCGGCCGCGCGCCCGATTTCGTCGACGGCCATCAGCATGTGCAGCTGTTTCCGCAGGTGCGCGACGGCTTCCTCGATGCCGTCAGCGAAGCGGCGCCCAACGCGTGGGTGCGCCAGGGCGGACGCGACCTGCCGCTGGCGCAACGGCTGGCGTCGCCGAAAGCGATGGTGCTCGACGTCCTCAGCGCGCAATTCCGCCGCCGGGCCAGGCGCGCCGGTCTTGCGTTCAATCCCGCATTTGCGGGCGCCTATGATTTCACACGCGCGGCCGATTTCGGCGATCTGGTGCGGCAGTTCCTGGAAGGTCTTCCCGAGGGCGGCCTCGTGATGTGCCATCCCGGCTTCGTCGACGAGGTCCTCACCGGCCTCGACCCGATGACGGATGTCAGGGAGCGCGAGCATGCCTATCTCGCTAGCGACGCCTTTGCGCAGCTTCTCGCGACCAGCCACGTGACATTGCAATGAAACCGGCGAAATCGAGCCCGCGGGGCAGTCTGTCGCATACCGAAATTTAATCCGGCCGCCACTGTTGGGGCCACAATGGAACCCTACATTCCGCTTGCGCTTGTTTCGCGCGAGGGAGACAGACCATGACGCCGCAGGAACGCCAGCTCGTCGACGACCTCTTCGATCGACTTTCGAAACTGGAAAATGCACCGCGCGATCCCGACGCGATCGCCGCGATTTCGGACGGCCTCCGCAAGGCGCCGGGCGCAGTTTATGCGCTGGTGCAAACCACGCTGTTACAGGACGAAGCGCTGAAGCGCGCGCATAACCGCATCCAGGAGCTGGAAGCGGCCCATGCGCCGGAGCAGTCCCAGTCCGGCGGCTTCCTCGACACCATGCGGGACACGCTGTTCGGCTCGAGCCCGTCGCGCGGCTCGGTTCCGAACGTGCCGCCGCGTGACGCGCGGCCGGTCTGGAACAGCGGCCAGGCGATGCAGCAGGCCCAGCCGGGCTACGGCCAGCCACCTTATGGTCAGGCCTACGGACAGGGACCAGGGCAAGGCTATGGCGCCCCGCCGGTCGGTGGTGGCGGCGGCTCCTTCCTGGGCACGGCAGCCGCGGCCGCGGCCGGTGTGGTCGGCGGCTCGCTGCTGCTCTCCAGCATCCGCGGCATGATGGGCGGACCGCATCAGCAGGCGTTTGGCGACACCAACGCCCTAGGTGACCGCAGCCCGTGGGGCGGCAGCGACCAGTCGGGCGGCTCACTTGCCCGCGATGCCGGCCTCAACGACATCGGCTCGAACCGTGATCGCGACGACTCGCGTCAGGGCTTCCTCGACCAGGCGTCGAACGATCGGGATAACAACGATCAAAGCGACGACGACAATAGCGACAGCAATGTCGACCTCGCCGACGACAGTGACTTCGGCGGCGGAGACGATGGCGGCAGCGATTACGCGTAAGGCTGCTCCTTCAAGCCAAAACGGCCACCTAAAGGGTGGCCGTTTTCATTTCGAATGCCAGGCGCTCACATCACCACGACCTTGGTGCCGACATTGACGCGGCCGTAGAGATCGATGACGTCCTCATTGCGCATGCGGATGCAGCCGGAGGAGACGTTGGTGCCGATGGTCCAGGGCTCGTTGGAGCCATGGATGCGGTAGAGCGTCGAGCCCAGATACATCGCGCGTGCGCCGAGCGGATTTTCCGGGCCACCTTCCATGTGCCGCGGCAGATCGGGGCGGCGTGCGATCATCTCCGCCGGCGGCGTCCAATCCGGCCATTCGCGCTTGGCCGTGATCGACTTCACGCCGCTCCAGGTGAACCCCTCGCGTCCGACGCCGATGCCGTAGCGCATCGCCCGGCCGTTGCCCTCGACGAGATAGAGAAACTTGTTGTTGGAATCGACCACGATCGTGCCAGCGCTTTCCTTGCCGCTATAGTCAACAAGCTGTTTCTCGAATTTCGGATCGAACGAACGCTGCCGCGGATCGATTGCCTCCTGCTGGAGACCTGCACCTTGCTGATATCCGCCCTGCATCTGCGGCTCGCCCATCGGCGGCAGGCGGCGTGGATCGTTGTAGGCGGGCTGCTGCTGATAGATCAGCTGCTGCGGCGCATAGGCCGGACCGCGGCCGGGCCCATCGCCGAACAGGAACTCGATGAAGCCGCCGCCCATATTGGCATTGGAGGCGACGCGCACCGGCGCCGGCGGCACATGCGGCTGGTAGAGCACCGCGGGCGGATCGTTCGGCACTGTATTGTCGAACGCGCTGGCGCGATCGGCACCGACAAGGAAGGCGCAAGCGCTGCCGAGCAGCGCGACGGACATTTTCTTGAACATCGACGTACTCTGTACTGTTTCGTCTAGTTGCATTCGCCGCCGAACGCGGCTTGCTGTCCGCGTCCTCGACGTGGTCAATAAAGAGCAAACTCCGTTTCGTTTGGTAAACAGAATCGACGTTTCGATTCACCACGTCGCGCGCGGCGGGACAATTTGGCGGTCAGCGTTTATTTTCGATGAAGGGCGGAGCCTCATGGTTAATCGCCCGTTTGCATGTCGTCGCGCGCGGCCGCACGACAGTTCCTGCCGTGAACCTCGTGTTAAATTGCTTCTGCCTACAAAGACGCGTGAGTGAGGTGGGGGGAGTTCCTGATGGCTGTTCACCGCAAGCGTTTTCGTGTCGAGGATATCGCCGGTGGCGAGATGCCAATTCTTGACGTAGCAGAAGAGGCAGGCCCGATGCATACCGAGATTATGGCGGAGCTGCGCGCGATCCGCGCACAGATGGCAAGGGGTACTGTGCCCATGTCCGGCAGCGCAGCCATGGCGGCGATCGACGCCTCCACGAACCAGGAGCTTTCCGACGCACGCACGATGCTCGAGACCTATCGGGCCCAGATCGAGCAGTGCGAGAAGCTGAAGGTCGAGCTCGACCTCATCCATGACGCCATCGACCGCACCAAGCGCGAGATCGCGACGCTGCACGGCAAGAGCTTTGACGGCGGCGAAATGGCCAAGGTCAATGGCGAGCTCGGCGCGGTGGTCGGCGGCACCGAACAGGCGACCCAGCAGATCCTCGAAGCCGCGGAGTCGATCGACCAGGCGGCCAGCGCGATGTCCAAGGTGCAATCGGCCGATCAGCAGAAGCGGCTCGCCGACGACATCCAGGAACGCGTCATCTCGATCTTCGAGGCCTGCAACTTCCAGGACCTGACCGGCCAGCGCATCAGCAAGGTCATGGGCACGATGAAGTTCATCGAGCAGCACATCAATGCGATGATGGAAATCTGGGGCGGCGTCGACGCGATCAAGGCCCACGTGCCGGCGCAGGTGGATACCCGCAGCGACGACGACAAGCTGCTCAACGGCCCGAAGCTCGCCGGCGACGTCGGTCACGCCTCGCAGGACGATATCGACGCGCTGTTCGACTAGACTAAGCGACGCGACAGACGGAAAGCAAACGCCGGCGAGAAGCCGGCGTTTTTTCGTCATTGCGAGCGCAGCGGAGCAATCCAGAGTCCCTCCGCGGAACCAGTCTGGACTGCTTCGTCGCACCAGCGCAAAATTGCTTCGCAATTTTGTCGCGGGCTCCTCGCAATGACGAGCGGTTAGAGCTCGGCCCGCCTCACGCCCTCGGCGCGCAGCGGACGTAGACCATGTTGCCGTAGCGGGTGGCGGCGTCCTTGTCGACGAAGCGGGTGATCATGACGCGGCCGTCGAAGGAGACGATCTCGCGGTCCTGCTCGCCCGGCGTCGGGCCGGGGGGGCCGATATAATTCTTGCCGCCCGGCGAGCCCTTCAGCCGCAATTCCTGCGGCGTGGCCTGGTCGGCGAGATGCATGACCACGCCGCCGGAGGTGCCGGCGCCGATCACGTAGGGATTCTTGCACTGGGCGCGCGCGGCCGCCTCGGTGCGGGCGCGGTCGGCCGGGTTCTGGAACGAGGCGAGACCCCAGCGGCCGACGATCTCGTCGCCGCGGATCGAGGCTGGCATTTCCGGCCCGGTGCCCGGCTCGGCCTCGGGCGCCGGCTGGGACGAGGAAAAGGACGGCAGGCTCATGCCGCCGCCGCAGGCGCCGAGCAGCAGCGCCAAGCAAGAGGCCGCCGCCAGATTGGCAACCGTGCGCGCGTGAGCTGAACTGATCATGGCATTCCCCCGAACAAGACCATGGCCGCATCCCTCCCGCAGCCAAGCGCAAAACCGCAGCCGTAGCAATGACGTCTTAATATACGCCCGCGCCGGAATCGAGTTTCCGTAGACACCATCCTATATCCGCCTCACCAATCGCTTAACCACCTTTGCTTGACAGGATCGCAGTCAAGCCATATCCCCTGCGCACTATTAGCACTCGGAAAGACCGATTGCTAAGGGGCGCCGTTTGATCCTCGGGCAGAGGATGGACGGGAGCGCCGCCCTCACCCACTTCCGCTACTTTCGGAAAACTGAGCCTCCAAAGGGAAACGTCATGGCTAAGTCCAAATTTCGTCCGCTGCATGACCGTGTCGTGGTCAAACGTATCGATGCCGAGGAAAAGACCAAGGGCGGCATCATCATCCCCGACACCGCCAAGGAAAAGCCGTCCCAGGGCGAAGTCGTCGCCGTCGGCCCCGGCGGTCGTGACGAGGCTGGCAAGCTGATCCCGATCGACCTCAAGGTCGGCGACCGCGTGCTGTTCGGCAAGTGGTCGGGCACCGAGGTCAAGATCGACAACGAGGAGCTCCTGATCATGAAGGAGTCGGACATCATGGGTGTGATGGCCTAAGGCCAGACGCCTGAACAGCCGCTGAATGCCATGCCCGGATCATCAGGTCCGGGCATCCATCATTCCGCAGCACAGCATCAAACAAGACACATCACGACATAACAGGGATTGCAGACCATGGCTGCCAAGGAAGTCAAGTTTTCCGGAGACGCGCGCGATCGCATGCTGCGCGGTGTCGACATTCTCGCCAACGCCGTCAAGGTGACGCTCGGCCCCAAGGGCCGCAACGTCGTCATCGAGAAGTCGTTCGGCGCACCCCGCATCACCAAGGACGGCGTCACCGTCGCCAAGGAGATCGAGCTCGAGGACAAGTTCGAGAACATGGGCGCCCAGATGGTGCGTGAGGTCGCCTCCAAGACCAACGACCTCGCCGGCGACGGCACCACCACCGCGACCGTGCTGGCCCAGGCCATCGTGCGCGAAGGCGCCAAGGCGGTTGCCGCCGGCATGAACCCGATGGACCTCAAGCGCGGGATCGACATTGCGGTGACGGCCGTGGTCAAGGACATCGAGAAGCGCGCCAAGCCGGTCGCCGCTTCCTCCGAGGTCGCCCAGGTCGGCACCATCTCGGCCAACGGCGACGCCGCCATCGGCAAGATGATCGCGCAGGCGATGCAGAAGGTCGGCAACGAGGGCGTCATCACCGTCGAGGAAAACAAGTCACTCGACACCGAAGTCGACATCGTCGAGGGCATGAAGTTCGACCGCGGCTATCTCAGCCCCTACTTCGTCACCAACCCCGAGAAGATGACCGCCGAGCTCGAGGACGCCTACATCCTCCTGCACGAGAAGAAGCTCTCAGGCCTGCAGGCCATGCTGCCGGTGCTGGAAGCCGTGGTGCAGTCGGGCAAGCCGCTCGTCATCATCGCCGAGGACGTCGAGGGCGAGGCGCTGGCGACCCTGGTCGTCAACCGCCTGCGTGGCGGCCTCAAGGTTGCGGCCGTCAAGGCGCCGGGCTTCGGTGACCGCCGCAAGGCCATGCTGGAAGACCTCGCGATCCTGACCGGTGGCCAGCTGATCTCCGAAGATCTCGGCATGAAGCTCGAGAACGTCACGGTGAAGATGCTCGGTCGTGCCGGCAAGGTCGTGATCGACAAGGAGAACACCACGATCGTCAAGGGCGCCGGCAAGAAGCCGGAGATCGAGGCCCGCATCGGCCAGATCAAGGCCCAGATCGAGGAGACCACCTCGGACTACGACCGTGAGAAGCTTCAGGAGCGTCTCGCCAAACTCGCCGGCGGCGTCGCGGTGATCCGCGTCGGCGGCGCGACCGAGATCGAGGTCAAGGAGAAGAAGGACCGCGTCGAGGACGCGCTCAACGCCACCCGCGCCGCGGTGCAGGAAGGCATCGTCCCCGGCGGCGGCGTGACGCTGCTGCGCGCCAAGAAGGCTGTGGGGCGTCTCACCAACGCCAATGCCGACGTGCAGGCCGGCATCAACATCGTGCTGAAGGCGCTGGAAGCTCCGATCCGCCAGATCTCGGAGAATGCCGGCGTGGAGGGCTCGATCGTGGTCGGCAAGATCCTCGAGAACAAGTCCGAGACCTTCGGCTTCGACGCCCAGACCGAGGACTATGTCGACATGATCGAGAAGGGCATCATCGATCCCGCCAAGGTGGTGCGCACCGCGCTGCAGGACGCCTCCTCCGTGGCCGGCCTGCTGGTGACCACCGAGGCCATGGTCGCCGAAGCGCCGAAGAAGGAAGCCCCGCCCGCGCCGGCCGGCGGCGGCATGGGCGGCTTCTGAGCCCATCCTCACCCGACAGCATTGAGAAGGCCGCCTCCGGGCGGCCTTCTTTTTTGCCGATCATGCTGCACGCTTTCCGATTCAACCGGCGGCCAAAACCCACTACGGTGGCGCCCGATTCCATTCGTTCGAGGATTTCGTCAATGCGCGCGCTTCTGGTTTGTTCGACCGCCCTTTTGGCGGCCCTGCTCGCCGTCTCTCCCGAGGTCGCCTCCGCCCAGATGAAGCTGTCGCCGAAGGCCACGGCGCCCGGCGGCATGGAGACGCGCTATTTCACCTCGATCGACGGCCTGATGGATGGCAATGCCGACGTGATCCTGAAGGAGACGCGGCAGGGCAAGACGGTCACCGCAGCCGTGCTCGACGTCTGCTACCCCGTCGCCAAGAACTCCGACCGCAAGGACCGCTTCGTCGTCAATCTCCAGATCGCAGGCCAGACGCTGAGCGGCACGACCTCGAGCCTCGGCGCCAAGGCGCCGGTCACCGTCAAGCTGACGCGCAAGCCGACCGGCGACACCTTCGAGTTCCGCGGCCAGATCGGTATCGGCCAGGCCGTGACCGAAGTGACCTCGCCTGACAATGCCGATCTCAGCGAGAAGGAATTTCTGGACAACCAGACCACCGACGACGGCATTACGCCCCAGCCGAAGGATTTTACCGAAGTCTCGCCCGAAGCGATCGCGGTCAAGGTCAAGCTGGATAACGCGACCGACTTCCTGAAGAGCCTCAGGGGTCAGGACGTCGAGGTGACGCTGGCAAGTCTCAGCGTCGGCTGCGACGCGCTGCGCGCCGGCGAGCAGACCATCAACATGTCGGTCGACCCGGAGCGCTCGGCCGCACTGCTCGCGAAATTCAAGGCGATGCCGGGTGTCACCGCCGCCGGCTGGACCGCTGGGCTGGCGGAGATGGACCGCACCATCCGCATCCCCGCCGCCGACTGGCGCGACGGCGACAAGATCAACCGCGACAAGCTTGCCACCGCGGTGGCTGGCGTGCTGGGCAAGACACTTGCGGCAAAGCCGGTCTCGCAGAGCTTCAACGCCGCCACCGGCAAGCTCAAGCTCGTCTTCAAGCGTCCGAACCAGGATTTCCCGGCGCTCGATCTCACCGACACGATCGAGGTTTCGGGCCTCGTCTCCGCCGACAAGCCGGGGCCGACCGACAGGCTGATGGTCTGGATCGGCAGCCCTTCGACCACGACCGCCGATGAGAGCAGCGGCGCGAAGCTCAACGTGTCGGATGAGGCGAGCGCCGATGAGGAAGGCGACCAGCCCGACGACAACGGCTCGATCGAGGCGCTCGCCAGGGAGCTGAAGGGCCAGCGCTGGGACGCCGACAAGTCGGTGTGGAAGTAGGGCGCACACAACAACGCGCTGTCATCGCCCGGCTTGGCCGGGCGATCCAGTACTCCGAGACGATTGTGATTGAATAGATAGGCCGCGGCATACTGGATTCCCCGCCTTCGCGGGGAATGACCAGAGCGAGCCTCAATTCCCGTTGGTACGGAAGCGCAGCGGCTTCGGGCCGATCAGCGTGAGCACGTCGCCCTGACGCTTCCAGGTCTCGGCAGCGGCGAGAGCGGCGACGAGATCGTCATCGGCCTGGGCCTTTGCCGGCGGACAGGAGCGATCCTGAATTGCGCCGGGAACGAAAATCACGGTGTTGCCGGCCACCGAGAACTGTCCCTTGCCGCCCTTGCACCAGAGCTCGATCACGACCTCGCCATTGTCACCGATCTCGATGTTCGGAATTCGTTTCGAACCGGGCTGCGGCACGGCCTCCAGCGTCATCTCGGTACCGAAGGGAAAGCCCTCCTGCGCATGCGCGACTGTGGACATCGCAAGCACCGCGGCCGCCGCACATACCATCCGCTTGAACGAAACCATGAGACCTCTCGATCGACCTGACTCACCGGGTCTTCTATTAGACAGCGAAGCCTTTGAGAAGATTCGTCGATCCAAGACACAAAAAATCCCCGCGAGCCGAGACCCGCGGGGATTTCATTGTAACACGCCTCCCCGTTACTTCAGCACCAGCGCGGTGAACGGCCAGACGTAGGCCTGCAACGTCACGAGCACGCCGACCAGGCAGGCCAGCACGATCGAGTGCCAGAACACGAAGCGCAGGATCGTGCCTTCGTGGCCGTACCATCTGGTGGCGGTGGAGGCGACAACGATCGATTGCGCGTCGATCATCTTGCCCATCACGCCGCCGGACGAGTTCGCCGCCGCCATCAGGATCGGCGACAGGCCGATCTGCTGCGAGGTGATTTTCTGGAGGTTGCCGAACAGGATGTTCGATGCGGTATCCGATCCGGTCAGCGCCACGCCCAACCAGCCGAGCAGCGTGCCGAAGAAGGGATAGAGCACACCGGTCGCGGCGAAGGCGAGACCGAGCGTGGCGTCGACACCGGACAGGCGGGTGAGCGTGCCGATCGCGAGCATCGCTGAGATCGTGATCAACGAGATCGCACACAGCCGGATGGTGCGGCCGTACTCGGTCAGCAACCTGCCAGGACCCACGCCCATCAGGAAGCCGGAAATGATCGCCGCGATCAGCATGCCAGTGCCGGTGAACGACAGGTAGGTGAAGCTGAACACCGCACTCTCCTTGGTCGGCCCTGGCGCGACCGGCGGCATCTTGTTGATCATCTGGTGCAGTTCGGGAACGGCGTAGTTCCAGGTGAAGATCCCGTTCGCCCAGGTCTTGAAGGCGCCGTTGCCCCAGATCAGCATGACGATGCAGACGATGATCCACGGCAACAGCGCGCTCCACAGCTCGGCCTGCGTGAGCGGAGTTTTGTCGAGCGGCGTTGTCGTGCCCATATGCGATACCGATTCGTCGCGGCCGCGCAGCGCAGCCGAGAGCCACAGCTGCTTCGGCTGCCACACCTTCAGGAACAGGATCAGCGCGCCCATCGAGATCAGCGACGCCCCGATGTCGACGATCCAGGGATTGATGTAGTTCGAGATCACGAATTGCGGGACCGCGAACGACACGCCGGTGACTAGGATCGCCGGCCAGATGTCCTTCATGCCCTTCCAGCCCGCGAACGCCCACACCACCCAGAACGGTACGATCAGCGAGAAGAATGGCAATTGCCGTCCGACCATGGCGCCGAGGATGTAGGGATCGAGCCCCGTGACCGAGGCAAGGCCCTGGATCGGCGTGCCCAGCGCGCCATAGGCGACCGGCGCCGTGTTGGCGATCAGCGACAGGCCGGACGCCGCGAGCGGCGAGAAGCCGAGCCCGATCAGCACGGCGCCGGTGATTGCGACCGGTGTGCCGAAGCCCGAGGCCCCCTCGAAGAAGGCGCCGAACGAGAAGGCAATCAGCAGCAATTGCAGGCGCCGGTCCTCGGTGACGCCGCCGACCGCGCGCTTCAACAGCTCGAACCGCCCGGTCGTCACCGTGACCTGGTAGAGGAAGATGACGTTGAGAACGATCCAGCCGATCGGGAAGAAGCCGGTCACAATGCCGAGGATCGAGGCGCGGATCGACATGTTCACCGGCATGGTGAAGATGAAGATCGTGATCAGGTTGGTCACGATCACGGCGATAACAGCTGCGATATGGGCCTTGACGCGCCCGCTCGCGATCAGGACCAACAGCGTAACGACGGGTATCGCCGCCGCGATCGTCGACAGCACGGGACTGTGCAGCGGATCATAGATTTGATTCCACATGGTCTTCCTCCCCCACGCGTTTATGTGGCAGGCCGGCCAGCGTGGGCGGCGGGCCTGCTCGACGTTGGAAGCGATAACCCCCGAGTTGGACGCGAATTCCTCGCGAAAGCCGCGGTTCCCGCCTGCTCACAAGCTCGCGAAAATCTGGCAGCCCCCACCCCACGCCGTTATGCCCATGCTAGGGTTGCAAGCCGCGGCTAGCCAACGCAAATTGCAGAACTTGCGACTTTAGTCTAAGCGCACCCATTTTCTGCCATGCCCTCAGCCGCTTGGCTTTGGCGCCGCTGTGCATATCCGTCAGGAGATCGCCCTCTGTGAGAAACATCAGCGCCACGCTCGCGACCGTCTGGCGAATCGCCGGCCCCTATTTCCGATCGGAGGACAAATGGGCCGGCTGCGGCCTGCTCGGCGTCGTCGTCGCAATGGAGCTGGCGCTCGTCGCGATCAATGTGCTGCTCAATCAGTGGCAGAACCGGT
Organism: Bradyrhizobium sp. S3.3.6; assembly: GCF_040546905.1. Taxonomy (NCBI): domain Bacteria; kingdom Pseudomonadati; phylum Pseudomonadota; class Alphaproteobacteria; order Hyphomicrobiales; family Nitrobacteraceae; genus Bradyrhizobium; species Bradyrhizobium sp. S3.3.6. The sequence continues at coordinate 741,222 of NZ_JBEPOT010000001.1, forward strand.
TCTACAGCGCGCTCCAGGCCTACGATCTGAATGAGTTCGTCATGCAGGTCTGGATCTTCCTCGGCCTTGCCTTCACCTACGTGGCGCTGGCCGTCTACAAGCTCTACCTGAACCAGTGGCTGCAGATCCGCTGGCGGCGATGGCTGACCCAACATTATCTCGGCGAATGGCTCGACGGCGCCACGCATTATCGCATGCAGCTGAAGGGCGACGCCGCCGATAACCCGGACCAGCGTCTCACCGAGGACGTCACCAACTTCGTCGAGCAAACGCTCGTCCTCGGTCTCGGCCTGCTGTCGTCGATCGTGACGCTGGCATCGTTCATCGTCATCCTCTGGGGTCTGTCCAACAGGGCGCCCCTGCATATTTACGGCACCGATATCGTCATCCCGGGTTTCCTGGTCTGGTGCGCGCTGGCCTACGCGCTCCTGGGTACGGCACTGACGCACTGGATCGGCGCGCCGCTCATCAATCTTTATTTCGAGAAGCAGCGCTACGAGGCCGACTTCCGCTTCAACCTGATCCGCGTGCGCGAAAATTCCGAGCAGATTGCACTCTTGAAGGGAGAGAGCGCGGAGCGAGGTCATCTCCTTCAGCGCTTCGGCTACGTCATCGGCAACTGGTATGCGATCATGAGCCGGACCAAGCGCCTCACCGCCTTCACGGCGAGCTACGGTCAGGCTGCGACGATCTTTCCCTATGTGGTGGTCTCGCCCGCCTACTTCGCCAAGAGCATCCAGCTCGGCGACATGATGCAGACCGGCTCGGCGTTTGGCCAGGTGCAGGATGCGCTGTCCTTCTTCGTCACGGCCTATCGAACAATCGCGGAATGGCGCGCGATCGTCGCGCGTCTCGACGGCTTCGAGATGTCGGTCGATGCCGCGGCAAACCTGCCGGCGCATGAGGCGACGATCGAACTCAGGGCGGCAGGCGGCAGCCGCAATATCGGCCTCGAGAAGCTCTGCGTGTATCTCCCCAACGGCACGCCGCTGGTCGCAGCCGACGGCTTCGCCATCCAGGCGCCCGAGCGCGTGCTCGTGACCGGGCCGTCGGGCTCCGGCAAGTCGACCCTATTTCGCGCCATCGCCGGCATCTGGCCGTTCGGCACCGGCACCATCGCCATCCCCGCGCAGGCGAAGCTGATGATGCTGCCGCAACGCCCCTATTTCCCGGTCGGCGCGCTGGGGGACGCCGTGATCTATCCCGCAGCACCCGGCGCATTCCAGGCCACCCAGATCCGGGACGCGTTGATCGCGGTCGGCCTGCCCGACCTCGCCGAACGGCTCACTGAGGACGGCCACTGGAACCGGATGCTGTCGCTCGGCGAGCAGCAGCGCCTCGGGCTCGCCCGCGCGCTGCTGCATGGGCCGGACTATCTCTTCCTCGACGAAGCCACCGCCTCGCTCGACGAGGCATCCGAGGCGCGGCTCTACAGGCTGCTGGCGGAGAAGCTGCCGCAGGCCACCATCGTCTCGATCGGCCATCGCTCGACGCTCGACGCCTTCCACACCCGCAAGGTGGCGATGGCAAAGGACGGCGCGATCCATGTGCTGGGCAATGGCAGTGCGCCGGCCGAGCCAGAGCCGAGCGCGGCGCGCTGAGCGCGCAGGAAGCGGCGCCCAAAACAAAAGGGCGGCAGATTGCTCTGCCGCCCCCGTTAGTCGTCTCGGGACAAACTTACTTCAGGTTGGTCATCGCCGTCAGGTCGAAGGACAGCTTGGCGATACCGGCCGTGCCGCACCAGTTGGAGCCGACGCCAGTCGGGTTGATCGCAGTGACGTTGGTGGTACCGGAGCCGTTGAAGGCGCTGGTGAAGGCGTTGCAATTGCCCTTGTTCAGGTCGGTGTCGGAGTAACGCAGGTCCAGCGTGAACACCTTGTAGGTGAAGCCGATGCCGACGTTCCAGGTGTTGTAGTCGGCGTACTTGATGCCGTTCGGGAACGGCCCGGCAAAGCCGGGATTGGTGAAGGTCGTGCCGTAGAAGGAGTCGCTGGTGCCGAGGAACTGGCGACCGAACTCGCCCGACACATACATGCCGACGCCGCTCGAACCGAAGATCGTGCTGGGCGCAGTGTACTTGGCGGTGATCGAGGCGTAGTCGCCCCATGCGCCGGAGTTCAGGAAGTTCGGCGAGTAGTACTCGTTCAAGCCGACCGACCAGTTGTCGTTGATGGTGTAAGTGACCTTGCCGTAGACTTCGAAGAAGCTGACATCCTTCTTCATGACGTTGCCGTTGGGAAGGAAGTTCGCGAAGCATTCCGCGCTAATCGGGTTACCGCCCGCGTCGACAGCCAGGCCGCCGTTGCCGCCGTTGTAGCAGGTTCCGCCAGGATACAGGTAGCCCCAGACGCCGATGTCGAAGGCGAACGCGCCGAAGGTCGGGCGGATACCGCCATAGACGTCGATTTCGGCCGCAGCGCGGTTGGCGAAGGAGATGCTCTCCCCGGACACGCCGATATAAAGCTGGAGGTCCTTGTTGATGTTGTAGCGGGGCTCGAAATAGGCGGCGACCGACGGCTTGTGGTTCGACTGGGTCACGCCGCGGAAGATGTAGTCGCTCATGATCGCGCCGCCGAAGGCGATATCCCAGGGATCAAACGCGGGCGGCGGCGGCGCCTTCAGTGCCTTCACGTGCAGATCTGCCGCGAAAGCCGAACCCGTCACCATTGCCAGCGCCGTTGCTAACAAAGTCACTTTTTTCATTTCGATCCCCATCACCAGTTCTAGACCCCGGTCGAGTTCCGGAAGCCCCCCGGGGCCACCCGACCTGATTGCAAATTTCGTTACCGCCGCAATCTGGATTGAGGGATGTGAACCGTGAAGCAAAAAACACGGGCATCTGCCGACTTTTTGGGCGTTCTGACGATTCCACGAAAGGTTGTCAGCCGGTGTTGCTTCTCGATCACATTATTTTCACTCCAAAGTGCACAGAGCCGTCCGGGATACTACGTAGGTCCGCGGCACCGTGGCGCGCGTGCCACGAATCAGCTGATTCAAAAAAGGGCAACTTCCGGCCGCAGCCGGAGCGGCGATGCAAAAAGGCCGCAGCGTTACCGCCGCGGCCTTCCTGTTTTCGATCATGGTCGGGGAATGAAGTCGGCCCTTGGGCTGAGCTTGGGCCCAACCCTTGAGGCCTAACCTTGTCCTTCGGCCGGCGTCGGCTCCGCAGAAGACGAAGGCATCGCCCAGCTTGTCTCGGCGGCAGGCTCGGGTGCCGGTGCTGCCACTGGAGCTGCCGGCTTCGGCGCGGGAGCTGCCTTCGCCTTCTTCGGCGCGGCTTTCTTGGCGGCCTTCTTCGGCGCGGCCTTCTTCACGGCCTTCTTGGCCGCAGCCTTCTTTGCCGTCTTCTTGGCGGCCTTCCTCGGCGCAGCCTTCTTGGCCGATTTCTTCGCAGACTTCTTAGCGGATTTCTTGGCAGACTTCTTGGCGGACTTCTTGGCCGCCTTCTTCTTCGTCGCCTTCTTCGCCGCTACAACCTTCTTGGCCTTTTTGGCCTTCTTGCTTTTTTTCTTACTCGATTTCGCCATCGTGATCCTCCTGTTGCCGCCGTACAATGGTCGATCGGGCGCCCTTCAGCCGTCACCTCCGGACGAAAGCTCAGCGCGACGCATCCAGTGCCGGTCGCGCCCCGCCCGTAGCCCAATCGAGAAGCTCAATCGTGTGTACGACCGGGACTGACGTGCCACTGGCAATCTGCACCATGCAACCGATATTGCCCGCGGCAATCATGTCCGGCTTGACGCTCGCGATGTTGGCAACCTTGCGATCGCGCAACCGGCCCGCAAGCTCAGGCTGGAGAATGTTGTAGGTCCCCGCCGAACCGCAACACAAATGGCTCTCCGGGACATCTTTCACCACGAATCCATTCTTGGAAAGCAATTCTTTCGGAAGCCCCGTGATTTTCTGCCCGTGCTGCAACGAACACGCGGAATGATAGGCGACAACGATGTTGTCTTGCCGTGCAGTCGTTTGCAATCCGAGGCCCGCGACGTATTCGGTGATGTCCTTCGCAAGCGCGGACACCTTTGCCGCATCGGCTGCGAACGCGCCGTCCTCGCGCAGCAGATAGCCGTAGTCCTTGATCACCGTGCCGCAGCCGGACGCCGTCACCAGGATGGCGTCGAGCCCCTCGCCAGCGGCTTCCTTCTGCCATGCCGTGACGTTGGCCCGGGCCCGGCCCAGCGCGTCATCGTCGTGACCGAGGTGATGGGTCAGCGCGCCGCAGCATTGCTCGTCCCTGACCAGGACGACCTCGATGCCGTGACGGGTCAGCAGGCTGATGGCGGCCTGGTTGATGCGCGGCGCCAACACCTGCTGGGCGCAGCCCTGGAGCAGCGCGACCCGGCCGCGCTTCTTGCCAAGCGCAGCGAACACGCTGCCCGGACGCGCGCCCGGCGCCGGCAGCCGCCCTGGGGCCAGCGCCAGCATCGCCTTGAGGCGCTGGATCAGGCCGGGCGTGGCCGAGGGCCGCGGGGTCGGCAGCAAGACGGCAAAGGGCCGGGCCAACTGCGCCAGCCGCATGCTGATGCGAAACCGCTGCGGGTCGGGTAGCACGAAGGCCAGCACCTGGCGCAGCAGCCGCTCGGTCAGCGGCCGCTGATAACGCTGCTCGATCCTGACACGGGCCTGATCGACGAGGTGCATGTAGTTCACCCCGGAGGGACAGGTCGTCATGCAGGCCAGGCACGACAGGCAGCGGTCGACATGCTTGACCACCTCAGCCGTTGGCGCCTGGTCCTTCTCCAGCATCTCCTTGATCAGATAGATGCGGCCGCGCGGGCTATCGAGCTCGTCGCCGAGCAGCACATAGGTCGGACAGGTCGCGGTGCAGAAGCCGCAATGAACGCAGGCGCGCAGGATCTTGTCGGCTTCCGCGATGTCGGGGTCGGCGAGCTGCGCGAGTGAGAATTCGGTCTTCATGCCGCAGTGCCCCGCGTCAGCCGTCCCCGGTTCAAAATGGATTTTGGATCGAAACTGGTGCGGACCCTATCGCTCAGCGCGGCAATGCCGGGCGATTGCGGATGGAACACGTCGACGCTGCGCCTGACGTCGTCAGCGGCCCGGATCAGCGTGGCATGCCCGCCGAACGCATTGGCCCGCTGGCGCACGGCCTGGGCATGCGCGTCGGCCGTCGGCGGCAGTGCCGCCCAGATCAGCCCGCCGCCCCAGTCGTAGATGACGTCGCCGCCGGTCTCGCGCGCCAATTGCGTGCCGAGCGCCGCGCCCGAAGCCGGCGGACAGACGATCCGCCACACCGGCCAGCCGCCAAGCGCGCCGCCGGCCGCGAACGGCAGCACGTCGCGGATGGTGGCCCACAGCGTGGATGACGCTGCGTCCTCGATCAGCGTTGCGGTTCCGAACGGCGCCAGCAATTCGAGGAGCGAGCCGGCGCGATGGGCGGCGGAGGCCGTGATGCCCTCGAGCCGCAGCACCGTCAACGCCTCGCCCTGGCCGGCGATATCGCCAAGCCCGTCGGTCTTGGCGCGGTAGGCCGATTTCGGCAGATGCGCGGCGGCGGAGACGTCGAAGGGCGAGCCGAGGGCCGCAATCATCGCCTTGTTAGCGGCGGCATCGTCGAGCCCGCGCAGCAGCAGCGTCCGCTCGGCCTCGGGCTTTGGCATCACCTTCAGCGTCACTTCGGTCATCACCGACAGCGTGCCCCAGGAGCCAGCAAGCAGCTTGCAGAGGTCGTAACCGGTGACGTTCTTCACCACCTTGCCGCCGGTCTTGAAGCTGTCGCCGAAACCCGAGACCGCATGCGCCCCCAGGAGATGGTCGCGCGCCCCGCCCGCCTTGATCCGGCGCGGGCCGGCCAGCCCGGCCGCGATCATGCCGCCGATGGTGCCTGATACGGGCGTGCCGAGCAGCGGCGCCGTGTTGATCGGCTCGAAGGCGAATTGCTGGTTCTTGGCATCGATCAGCGACAGCACGTCGGCCAGCGGTGCGCCGGCCTGGAGCGTCACGATCAATTCATTGGGCTCGTAGGAGGTGATGGCGTTGAGCGCGGAGACATCGAGCACGGCGTTGGTCGCCATCGCATGCCCGATGCTGCGCTTGGAGCCATGACCGATGATCTCGAGCGGCTGCTCATTGGCAATCGCCGCGCGCACCACCTCTTCGACGTCTTTGGCGTCTCTGACCCTGAGCGTGTCCACGCGTCTAGCGGGTAACGAAATTTGGTCCCAAAATCAAATGCGGACACCGAACAGGGAGCGAAATGCGTCAAGCCCGGTATCGGTGATCTCGACCGAGCGCCCCTGCGGCCCGCGGCGGATCCAGTCCCGCTGGAACGCCAGCTCAGCGAGCGCCGCACCTGCCCGCCCTGCCAGATGCGGCCGGCGTTCGCTCCAGTCAAGACAGGGCCGGCACAGCACCCGCCGATGCCGCGACGACGGGCGGAGATCAATACCGAAACTGCCGAGGAACGCCGTGCCCGCTTCCGTCAGCTCACCAACCTCCTGGTCGAGAACCAGATATTCGCGCTCCCGCAGCGCGTCCGCGAGGGCGACACCGAGCTCGCCCGCGAGGTGATCGTAGCAGGTCCTCGCTTGCCGCATCGCGGCATCGATCCGTGCCGGCGGCCGCGTGGCTTGCGGACCTGTTACGGCGACCGTCATCATGCCCTCCAGGACCTGCGCGACGAGCGGTGTGGCCAGCCGGTACAACCGGCGCGGCCCCCGCCGCTCGACTTTCAGAAGCGCGTGCTGCACCAGCCGGCCGAGATGCCAGCTCGCCGTCTGCGGCGTGACGCCGGCGACCAGCGCCAGCTCGCCCGCGGTCTGCGCGCGTCCGTCCATCAGTCGCGACAGGATCAGGGCCCGGCCGGGATCGGCGATCAGGGCCGCTAGGTCGGCGAGCTCGCGTGCGATGGTCGGCATGGCCGGCTCCGGCATGTGACGAAAACCCATCCTGCTTGTCGCACCGGACGTCGCCGCAACGTTTCGATCAGGATCGAAATGTTCACGACATCGACACTTCGATCACCGGCGAAGCCAACCGGCAAGACATCGCGAGATGGTTGCAGCGATCGCGATCGAAGACGAAGCAAGGGAGGCACAGATGGAGCGATCGAGACATGCGCGGCCGGCACCGCGCACACATGGAGCGTTCAGCCGCAGGTCAGTGATCCGCGCCTGCGGCACCGTCCTGGCGATCCATCTCTCGCCATGGACGGCGGCGTCATCTCAGGCACAGGAGCAAGGAGCAAAGACAATGAACCACTATGCAACACAGAAATCGATCAGCGACGCCGTCGACGGCGGCGGCCTGCTCGTGGTCGCGCAATGGGAGGCCAAGCCCGGCGAGGCTGACAGGATCGCAGCCATCCTCGATCGCTTCCTGCCGGAGGCGCAGCGCGAGGACGGCGTCAAGCTGTTCCTGATCTCGCGGGCTACGGACAATCCGGCGCAGTTCCTGTTCTACGAGCTGTTCCGCGACGAAGCCGCGTTCAAGACCCACCAGGAGAGCGCGCATTTCAAGACCTACATCGCCGGCGAAGCGCTGCCGCTGCTGGCGAAGCGTGAGCGCGCGCAATACGGGCTGTTGTAAACGCTTGTGGAGGGAAGGGCTCGCAAGCTCTTCCCTCCACAAGGTCCTAAAACCGCGGAATGTCCGGGAACGCAACTTTACCGGCATGCACATGCATGCGGCCGAGCTCGGCGCAGCGGTGCAGGGTCGGAAACACTTTTCCTGGGTTGAGCAGGCCCTGAGAGTCGAAGGCGCATTTCAGCCGCTGCTGCTGGTTGAGGTCGATCTCGGTGAACATGTCGGGCATGAGATCACGCTTCTCGATGCCGACGCCATGCTCGCCGGTGAGCACGCCGCCGAACTCGACGCAGGCGCGCAGGATGTCGGCACCGAAGGCTTCGGCGCGCTCGATCTCGCCGGGCTTGTTGGCATCGTAGAGGATCAGCGGATGCAGATTGCCGTCACCGGCGTGGAACACGTTGGCGCAGCCGAGCTGGTATTTTTCCGAGAGCGCGCGGATGCGGGCGAGCGCCTTCGGCAGCGCGCCGCGTGGGATCGTGCCGTCCATGCAGAGATAGTCGGGCGAGATGCGGCCAACGGCAGGAAACGCAGCCTTGCGGCCGGCCCAGAACAGATTGCGCTCGGCCTCCGAGGTCGAGATCTGGCAGGTGGTCGAGCCGCAGCCATTCGCAATGGTCTCGACGCGCGTGATCAGCTCGTCGACCTCGATCTTGGGACCGTCGAGCTCGATGATGAGCAGCGCCTCGACGTCGAGCGGATAGCCGGCATGGACGAAGGCTTCGGCGGCATGGATCGCAGGCTTGTCCATCATCTCCATGCCGCCGGGAATGATGCCGGCGCCGATGATGCGCGCCACGCATTCGCCGGCCGCCTCGACCTGCGCGAAACCGACCATCAGCGCGCGCGCCGTCTCCGGCTTCTGCAGGATGCGCACCGTGATCTCGGTGATGACGCCGAGCAGACCTTCTGAGCCGGTAATGACGCCCATCAGGTCGTAGCCGGAATTTTCGCACCCCTTGCCGCCGATGCGCAGGATCTCGCCGCTCATCAGGACAAATTCGCAACCGAGCACGTTGTTGGTGGTCATGCCGTATTTGAGGCAGTGCACGCCGCCGGAATTTTCCGCGACATTGCCGCCGATCGAGCAGGCGATCTGCGAGGACGGATCGGGCGCGTAATAGAAGCCGGCATGCGCGACCGCCTGGCTGATCGCGAGATTGGTGACACCGGGCTCGGTGACGACGACGCGATTGTCGAAATCGATCTCGCGGATGCGCTTGAACTTGCCGAGACCCAGCAGCACGCCGTCCTCCAGCGGCAACGCGCCGCCGGATAGCGAGGTGCCGGAGCCGCGCGGCACCACCTTGATGCCGTGGGCGGCACAATATTTCAGGACGAGCGAGACCTGCTCGGTGGTGTCGGGCAGCACCACGACCATCGGCGGCTGCCGATAGGCGGTCAGCCCGTCGGATTCATAGGCCCGCATCTCGGCAGGCGTATCGATCACGCCCTCGCCGGGCACGATCGCGCGCAGTGCAGTAACGATCTCGGCGCGGCGCGCGAGCACGGCCTGATCGCTCGCAGGCATCATGATGGCCATGACTTGTCCTTCCGGCTCACGCCGCAGTGTCGATTTGTCGCGACAAATCAACCACGTCCGGGGCCGTTTGGGTAGGCCATCCGAAAGTCGGAGCAACGATCTTCCGGCGAGTTCGCTCTGGGACAAGTGGGAAATCATGAAACCTGTCATGGTTTCGCGGCTTGTCCAAGCCGAGCGGGCCGTGCCAAAACCGGCAGGGTTCGACGATCGCCGACCGAATAAGACCCCACCGGGAAAGAGACGAAGAGCACCCTATGAAAAAACTGACTTTTGGCGCGCTGATGATCCTCACCGTCACTGCCACGGCCACCAGCGCGATGGCGCAGGATGCCGCGGCCGGCAAATCGTCGTTCAACAAATGCCTGGCCTGCCACGCCATCGGCGAAGGCGCCAAGAACAAGGTCGGCCCCGAGCTCAACGGCCTCGACGGCCGCAAGTCCGGCACCGCGCCGGATTACAGCTATTCGGACGCGAACAAGAATTCCGGCATCACCTGGAACGAGGCGCAATTCAAGGAATACATCAAGGACCCCAAGGCCAAGATCCCCGGCACCAAGATGGCGTTCGCCGGCATCAAGAACGAGACCGAGATCAACAATCTGTGGACCTATGTGTCGCAGTTCGACAAGGACGGGAAGATCAAGCAGTAAGCGGGTGAGCGGCGGCCGCTAATCCGCGGCCGCCTGCGCCGCGGCGACTTGACCGATTATTGTCTCGATCTCCGTCTTCACGAGATCCGGCACCGCGTTCTGCACCATGTGGCCGAGATCGGGCAGCACGATCAGCTTTGCGTTCGGCACCGCCGCTGCGAAGGGGCGCGCGTGGATGTCGGTCTTTACCGTCTTGTCGGGCTCGCCGGCGATGATCGTGACCGGCACCCTGATCTTGCCGTAGCGTGGAGCCTGCTCGGCCACCGACGCCTTCAGCGTCACCAGATCATAGGCATTGGCGATGAATTCGCGCGGACGCAGCAACAGCGGCGTCGCGGACTCCTTCACGAAACCGTCCGGCATCGTCTGCGGCAGGAAGACGCTGCGCGCGCCAGACTCGGCGACGAAATAGCCCAGTGGCAGCGTGATGGTGTAGGCGAGCAGCGGCCCAATCACCGGCATTGCGATGATCTCGTTGTAGCGGCCGACGCCGCCGCGCCAGGGATGGGTCACCGGCGCCAGCATCACGAGGCCGGCGACGCGGCTTGCGTGATCGAGCGCCAGCCGCGCGCCGAGCGCCCCGCTCCATGAATGCGCGACGAAGACGGCGCGATCGATCCCGAGCTTGCCAAGCGCCTCGTCGATCATCCGCGCCTGGATGTCCGGCGTCGAATCCTGCCGTCGCGCGCGCGTGCTCCAGCCATGGCCGGGACGGTCGATCAGGATGACGCGATGCTGCTTGGCCAGGAGGTCGCCGAGCGGATGCCGCATCACTTCGAGGTTGGAGCTCGCGCCATGCAGCATCACGATCGGCAGGCCGGCATCGCGCGGACCGATGTCGACGACATGGAGCGTCGCACCCTCGACCTCGATCATCCGGCCCTGCGGCGGAAAGCTACGCTGCACGGCGACGATTCCGGCCTGCGTGACCACCGCCAGCAGAACCAGCGCGGTCGCAATTGACATCACGATCATGGAGAAAGTCCGGGCAATCCAGGGCACATGGCAGCTACGGGTCTTAGCACACGGCAGTTCGCCCGGTGGGCGTCAGCGCTTCCACCTGAAATGCCGGGGCTGTGGATATGTGCATAATCTCAATCTGCAAAAACGCAATGGAATCAATGGCATTCCCAGGCGACACACAAGCCTCGGATCAGCTTCATGCAGTCGTCATGGCGGCTTCCTTATAATCGCCACGGTCGGTTCCGCCATCTAGGCGCGGGTGGGCGCCGATCCTCCTCGCAACCTCACGGCTGCGGGAAAGGCCGGCAGGATTTGTCCTGGCTTGAACCGGAGGATTTTTCGATGAGCTTGAGATCGAACGATACTGCAATCGACGAGATCGTCGCGAGCTGCAACGGCGACCTGCGCGGTGCCGTGCGGGCGCTGCTCCTGATCAACGAGCATCTCGAGACGGAGCTTGCAAAGGCTTACGCAGCGGCCGTCGATCGCGGTCTTGCCGAACGCGGCGGCAGCGTTCTGCACTAGGCCTAGCCTGCGCCGTCCTCGGCCTTTTGCTCATCGGACGTGAGTGCGGGACAGGCGCGAATGGTCGAGCGTGCCAGCTTGGCATCGTCCTTGGACTTGTAAGGACCGTCGCCGAACCAGATGTCGCCGTTGATGACCGGATTGCTGGTCACGATGTTGCATTTGCCGGTGGCGCGATTGCCGACCACCCAGAACAGCCCGTCGGCAAGGCTGATCGTTCCCGACGCCAGCAGCAAGCTACAAGCAAAGATCAAACGCTTCATGGCTTTTGCTCCTGCCATGCAGGTAGGCCTGCGGCGGCGCCGGCAATAGTCCTTGCGACGTTGCGCCTCCGATCGTGGTTAATCGGCGGGCGCCACAACCGCTCAAGAAATGATCGAGTTAGAGGCTAGATGTCGCGGCCTTCGACCTTCTCGGTCAAAGCCTTCACCTGATCGGGAATCTTCTCGAGGTGCGGATTGACGGCGAGCGCCTTGCGATAGGCCTCGAGCGCGCGCTTCTCGTCGCCGACGTCCTGCATGATCATGCCGAGCCCCGCGAGCGCGCCAAAATGACGGGGCTCCCTGGTGAGCACCTCGCGGATGTCGGCGAGCGAGCGGGCATAATCGTTCTGCATGTAATAGAGCGTGGCGCGCCGATTCCAGGCTTCGATGTAGTCGGGTCGGAGCTTGACGACCGAATCCAGCAGCTTGATCGCGACCTCGATCTTCTTCGCATCGACGGCCGCCTTGGCCCGCGCCATCAACAATGCCGCGGTGTCGCTCGGGGTCTGGAGCCAGATCGCCCAGATCCGCGCCTCGACATGCTTGGCGCTGTCTTCGTCAGGGGCGGCCTTCAGCGCGCCGAACAGGAAATCGAGATTCTTGGTGCGCTCGGCCTTGGGCAGCTTGGCCGGCGGCTCCGGCAGCTTCTTCTGCTGCTTCGCCGGCGGGGCCGGATCATCCTGCGCCAACACGGGCGCGAAGCCGGCGGTCCCGAGAACCAGAGCCAGGCACAGCGTGCGCGCGAAAGGGAATCTCACTGCCATCATCAAAGTCTAAACGCGTAAAGCCGCCCTTGCAAAGCAGGGCGGCGTCAAACTCGTGTGAGACCGTGGTCTTGCGGGGCGCGTGCGCGAGGCGAGCGCGAAGGCGATCAGCCCGCCCGGATCAGCCCGCCCGGATCAGCCTTGGCGAGCCTTGAAGCGGCGCTGCACCTTGTTGATCACATAGACCCGGCCTTTGCGGCGGACCAAGCGGTTGGCGCGATGGCGACCGCGCAGCGACTTCAACGAGTTACGGACCTTCATGGCAGAATCCTGAACGTTCGAAAGGCCGTGTTCGGCACTACCGTTTCGGCACGCGCGAATGTGGCAAAATGAGATCTTTCCCGCTGGCGGACGGACCGCCCGGGACGGGGCGGTTCTTAAGGCATGGCGGGAGGTGATGTCAATGTTAACTGCCCGGTTCCGAAGTGCCAAATTCGCGAAAACAACCCCATGCACAGTAGAAACGGCCGGACCGGCCCGATTCTGACCGCTCCGCCCAACCAAGGTTCGCTTGCCAAGTTCGTTATATCATATAATCAATTTGGCAACCCGTCGGGAGGACCCCCATGCCCAAGCTGAAGCTGCCGAACATTGACGATGTCGTCGCCATCGACATCCACACCCATGCCGAGGAGCCCTGCGGCTGCCATCCCGACGACGGCTACGACGATTTCCAGGCGCAGATGGCCGACTACTTCAAGTCGCCGAACAAGCATCCGCCGACCGTGCCGGAGACCGCGGCCTATTACCGCTCCAAGAACATCGCCGCGGTGATCTTCCCGGTCGATGCCGAGCGCGAGACCGGCTTCCGCCGCTACAACAATTACGAGATGATCGAGGCCGCCTCCGACCATCTCGACGTCCTCATCCCCTTCGTCTCGATCGACCCGCACAAGGGCAAGCTCGGCGCCCGCGAGGCGCGCAAGCTGATCGAGGAATATGGCGTGCGCGGATTCAAATTCCATCCGACCATGCAGGGCTTCTACGCCAACGACCGCATGGCCTATCCGCTCTACGAGGAGATCAACAATGGCGGCGCGATCGCGCTGTTCCATACCGGCCAGACCGGCGTCGGCTCGGGCATGCCGGGCGGCATGGGCATGCGGCTGAAATATTCCAACCCGATGTACATGGACGACGTCGCGGCCGACTTCCCCGACCTCAAGATAATCCTCGCCCACCCCTCCTTCCCCTGGCAGGAGGAGGCGCTGTCGGTCGCGACCCACAAGCCGAACGTCTACATCGACCTCTCCGGCTGGTCGCCGAAATATTTCCCGCCGATCCTGGTGCGCTATATCAACTCGATCCTGCAGGACAAGATGCTGTTCGGCTCGGACTGGCCGGTGATCACGCCGGACCGCTGGCTGTCGGACTTTGCCAAGATCGACATCCGCGACGAGATCCGCCCGAAGGTGTTGAAGGCCAACGCGCGCAAGCTGTTGGGAATTTAGCCGCGTATTCATCGCCACAGCGCATCAAGGGCTTCGAGCGCTATCGAAGCCCTCACGCTCAAGACTTGTGCCAGGCCTCCTAACGGCTGGTGTGATCCGCCCCACCCACCTCCTTGGTGAAGGCGAGCAGGAGCGTGCTGAGCCGAACCGGTTGCTCCTGTTGCATCCAGTGACCGGCGCCGTCGATCAGCTCGATGTCACGCATCCTCGTCGCCGCCTTCGTCCTCATGAGATCGATCGCGCCCGGCGTCGCATAGGTGCCCCAATCGCTTTTCCCGCCGATGAAGAGCGACGGGACGTCGATCGTCTTGCCCGAAAACAGGCGCAACTCAGCGTTCAGGTCGGGGTTGGAAAAGACGCGATAAGCCTGCAGGGCGCCTTGAAACCCGGTGCGGCCATACTCCTCCGTGTACACGGCAAGCTCCGGCTCGGTGAGCCAGTTGCTGGCAAAAACCTCGGCGGCGGAAGGCTGGAATGGAGCGACGGTCTGCGACATCGTCTTGCCGAGATCCATGACGTAGTAGGTGGGCATTTGTGCAAGTTCGATGGCGGTCGGCGCCTTCAACGGATGCGGCTTATTTCCCGGCCAGTCAGCGCTCTTGGCGTAGAAAAATGCACGAAGAAACGCGTGTAAGCCTTGAGGCGGGTGCCACAGATCATCGTTCGCCTCCCGCGTGCTCAGATATTGCTGATAATGCTTTCGCGGCGGATCGAGCGCCGCCAGCGCGGCCGCCAACTTTTGATTTCCAGTGTTCGGTTGAGCCGACGATGCCTCGCTTTCCGCAATGTTGAACGGAAACGCCGGCGGACCGGGGAACGGTGCGCTCATCAGCACCACCGAGGGAAAGACGTCGGGTCGGGCCAACGCACAATAGGCCGCCACGGGTGAGCCGAAGTCGTGCCCGACGAGCATTGCCGTGTTTCGATACCCCAACGCCGAAACCAATCCGAGGGCGTCACGCGTCATATTCAACAAGCTGAAAGGCTCTAGCGGGGCGTCATAGCCGTTCACCCAACCGGTGGTGCGACCAAAACCCCGCTGGTCGGGCGCCACGACATGGTACCCGGCGTCAGCCAGAATTGGGATCAGGTGTCGCCAGCCGTAAGCCAAATCCGGAAAGCCGTGCAGAAGCAGCGCGAGCGGCCGGCCGGAGCTTTCGTAACCGGCTTCGAGAATATGGACATCGAGGCCGTTGACCCCATGGATCATGCGCGAGCGTACCCCCTTGGGAAGCGTTCCCCCGCCGTATGATGATGTGGTCAAATCACTTCCTCCAATAGGGTTTGCGCGGGCTGGGCAAAGCGAAGCCGCAATCAGGCTGGCCGCGCCCATCGCTAAGACGGCTCGTCGGGACACTGATGGCTTGAAACTACATGGACGACTCATCAGCCGGGCTCTTTCTATGGTGATCGCCATAGTATGGCGATCACCATAGTCGCGTCAAGCGGATCGTGTTAGGTTCACGGCATGCCACGTAAGACTGATGCCCGCGCTCGCGCGATTGCCACGGCCGAACGCCTGTTTCGCATCCAGGGCTACACTGCGACTGGATTGACCCAGATCATTGAAGAAAGCGGCGCGCCCAAAGGATCGTTCTACTTCCACTTTCCACGCGGCAAGGCACAGCTCGCAGAGGAGGCCATCGATCATTACGTTGCGACTAGAATTGCGGTATTGCGGACTATCTCGGCGAATACGACGGGCGATGCTCTGAATTTCGTTCGCCAGATTTTCGGTACATTCGCGGCCGAAATGGTCGCCTCTGATTTCCAGTATGGATGTCTGATGCAAAATCTGGCGAATGAGCTGCCCGCGCTCGACGCTGAGCTGACCAAACGGGTAGCGCGCGGATTTGCCGATTCAACCGAGATTGTTGCGGAGCATTTCAGGGGGTGCGGTTTCGCTCCCGCGCGCGCATCCTCTACCGCAGCCGCATTGGTAGCCGCCGTCGAAGGCGCGCGAACGATCGCCCGCCTGGAGCGCACGCCGGCTGTATTCAAGGCGCTGGCGGATGTCAGCGTCCAGAGGTGGGCCGCCCCCGAGGGGTGATCCGGGTTCAATGTTCTCGCCCCGGGCGCATGGATCGCCATCCGGACGCCTTGTATAGTCCTTGCGCCCCTACGACCCCGGAGGACCGGTCAATTGCCCCTCAAAGCCGTCGTCTTCGATGCCTACGGGACGCTCTACGACATCCAGTCGGTCGCAGAGATCACCGAGGATGCGTTTCCGGGCTATGGCGGGATCATCACGCAGGTCTGGCGGATCAAGCAGCTCGAATATACCTGGTTGCGCTCGCTGATGCGGCGCTACCAGGATTTTTCCACCGTCACGCGCGACTCGCTGGCCTATACGCTGCGCGTGCTCGGGCTTACCTACGAGCGCGAGGCCTTCGAGCGCGTCATCGAGAAATATCTGCATCTCGATCTCTATCCGGATGCGACCGCAGCGCTTACCGCGCTGAAACCGCGAAAGCTTGCGATCCTGTCCAACGGCAGCCCGGACATGCTGACTACGCTGGTGCGCAACTCCGGCCTCGACCGCCTGCTCGACGCCACCATCAGCGTGGACGCGAAGAAGATCTTCAAGCCGAGCCCGCAGGCCTATGAGCTGATCGGCGAGGTGCTCGGCACCAAACCAGACGAGGTGCTGTTCGTCTCCTCCAATCCCTGGGACGTGGCCGGCGCGAAATCGTTCGGCCTCAACGTCGCCTGGATCGAACGGGTGACGCCGGACGCCATGGCGCTGGCTTGCGTCGAGAACGAACTCGTGGCACCGCTGACGCTATTCAAGGCGATCCGCACCCAGATGGACGAGCTCGGCTTTGCGCCGGATCATCGCGTCCGCTCGCTCTCGGAGCTGGCAAGAATCGCCTGAATCAAGCATCGCCTGAGTATCGCCGCCCCCCGTAAGTCCTCGATGAGCTGACTGGAATGAGCCTGGAATCCGTTCGCGCCTTCTTCGCCGGGAAAGCCCCCGACATCACCGTGATGGAATCCCCGATCAGCTCGGCGACCGTGACGCTGGCTGCCGAAGCCTATGGCGTCGAACCCGCTATGATCGCCAAGACGCTGTCCTTGCGCGTCGGCGAGCGCGTGATCCTGATCGTCGCCGCCGGCACCTCGCGGATGGACAACAAGAAGGTCAAGGCAGCGTTCGGCGGCAAGCCGAAGATGCTCGGGCTGGAAGAGGTCGCCGAGATCACCGGCCACGAGGTCGGCGGCGTCTGCCCGTTCGGGCTGAAGTCGCCACTGCCGGTCTATTGCGACGTCTCGCTGAAAGCGTTCGACGTGGTGGTGCCGGCCGCAGGCTCGACCCACAGCGCCGTGCGCATCACGCCGGAGCGGATGGCCGAGCTGACCGCGGCCGAATGGATCGATGTCTGCGAGGTCAGGCCGTAAAGCGGCTACAGCCTGTACTCATGCCTGATGCATTTGCCGGTCAGGGAGGCTAATGTCTGGACCATGCCCGACGACAAGGTGAAACGACGACTGACCACCGTGCTGTGCGCCGATGTGCACGGCTATTCTCGCCTGATGGAAGCAGACGAGGCGGGAACGCTGGAAACGCTCCGCCGCTACCGCACGGCCATTGCGGGATTGGTGGAGCGTCATGACGGCCGCATCGTGAATACGTGGGGCGATGCTGTCATCGCCGAGTTCGCCAGCGTCGTCGAGGCCGTGCAATGCGCGGTCGAGATTCAGCAGGAAATTTCCAACCAGGATTCGGGCCCACCTGACGCAAACCCGATGCGGTTTCGCATCGGCGTCAATCTCGGCGATGTGATGGTGGATGGTTCCGATCTTTATGGAGATGGGGTCAATATCGCGGCGCGTCTGCAAGAACTCGCCGAACCCGGCGGCATCGTGATCTCCAGCTCCGCCTATGACCAGGTGCACAACAAATTATCTGTTGGCTTCGACTGTCTCGGCCAGCGTCCCATGAAAAACATTGCTCCCATGACCAGCTATCGTGTGACCATGAGCGGCCAAACCGCTCAAGCACGGAGCTTTCCGCCTGGCGAACGCCTGACGTCTCAGGGCGCTGTTGCGGGTTCGGAAACTGACGCCGCACGCCGCGACAGATCCGAGCCATCCACGTGGATGCGCTTCGTTTCAGATGGGCTGGCGAAGCTGCCCCGCCCGGTCGCAGTGGCCCTCACGGTGTCGGCCTTCCTGATCCTGATCAATGTTTTCACTGGGATGCACAGGATCTGGTTCCATTGGCCAGTTGCAGCGATACTCTTCGGCGTCCTCATGCGGACAGCGCTCGGGCGTCGACCTGAGTCGGACGGCAAGAGGAACCGCTGAATGAGGCGGCATGACCGCGTCTTCACGCCTGCCGCTGCGCATCTTTCCGGATCATGTTCTCAGAAGCGCTGATCGTCGCCATCGTCATAGGGCCGCGGCTGCGCCTGCGGAGGTGGCGGCGGCGCATTGTTATAGCGAGGCTGCGGCACAGCCCGGCCGCGCGGAACCGGCTGCTGTGGTGGCATCTGGTTGTTGGACTGGAACACCGCGCGACAGCCGCTGGAGAGTTGCGGCGTGTTCTGCCGCAGGCAGGCGGTGATGCGGCTCACATCCGGGATCTGATCGCTGCACAGGCGCCAGACATCCGGCGTGCAGGCCATCTGCTGCTCCATGGTGCCGCGATATTCCTCGGCGGACGCGGCGCTTTGCGCGACGATGCCGCTGATCGCAAGCGCCGCACCCAGCGCAATTCGCTCTGTTCGCATGGTCCCAATCCTTCTCGAATCCCTCGATTTGTCCTGAATCAATGAGACGCGGTCAGGTTCTGGCCCAACAAAAAAATGTGAAAATTCGGGTAGGAACCTACTCGACCCTGCCGATCTTCCTGACCGCCGCGATCAGCCGCGCACTGTCGGTCGCCACGAAATCGGAGAACGCTGGCGCATCCTGATAAGCGACCAGACTGCCCGAAGCATCGAAGGTCTTTAGCACGTCAGGGCTCGTCATCACCTGCGCCATCGCCTCGTGCAAGCGGCTTGCGATCGGCGCGGGAAGAGCGCTCTGCGCAAACAGCCCGGCCCAGATGTACATCTCGACATCCTTGTAGCCGAGCTCCTGGAAGGTCGGCACGTCGGGAAAGCTCGCAACACGTTGCGCGCCGCAATTGCCGAGCACGCGCAGCTTGCCGTCGTCGACCTGCGGCTTCAGCGTGCCCGGTGCCGCTGCGATCGCCTGCACGGTGCCGCTGAGCAGCGCGGTCAACGCCGGCCCCGCGCCGCGAAACGGCACGTGCAGCAGCTTGATGGCCGCGCTGTTGGCGAACATCTCCATTGCCACATGCAGCGTGCCGTAAGGTCCGGATGAACCATAGGTGATCTCGCCCGGGCGCTTCTTCGCGTCCTCGACGAATTCCTGCGCAGTCTTCCATGGCGCCGAAGTCGGCACCGCAAGCAGCGTGGGATCGGCCAGCACGCGCGCGATCGGCATGAACTGCGCCACTTCATACGCGACCGGACGATCGAACAGCCGGTCGGCCTCGGGCAGCACCGCGAGCGAGGACAATGTCATCAGCAGCGTGTAACCGTCGGGCTCGGCGCGCGCGGCTGCAGCGTTGCCGACCGATCCGCCGGCGCCGCCGGCGCGGTTGTCGACGATGACGGACTTGCCGAGGATCCGCTCCAGCGCCTGCGCGACGGGACGTGCCGCAAGATCGGCCTGGCCGCCGGCCGGGAACGGCACGATCATGGTGATGTTGCGGGCGGGGTAGCTTTGCGCGAAGGCCTGTTCTGGCAACGCGCCCCGCAACAACGGCAATGCGGCAACGGCGCGCAAGACGTCGCGTCGATCCATGGCAGCCCCTCCTCTTATTTTCTTGTTTCCCTCCGAGCCTAGCGCGGCGATCGGCAAGAACAAGCTGTTTACGAAGCGTTATCCATGTTCGCCCCGCTCCGGAACGCATCGCGGCACCCTCCGTTGCCTTCAGAAGGTCTTGCCAGGGAGAGTGCCATGGGAAAATTCGCGACCATCGACGTGGCGCTGGACGAGATGCTGGTGAACCTCGCAGCGATCGTCCTGCGGCTTTCAAAGCCCGAGGTGACGCGAACGCCGGAAGCGCGGCGTGCCCTGGCGCAATCGGTGCATCAATACGCAGTGTGCGCCGCACGTTCGACCGACCCGCGTGTTCACGATTTGAAGTCGCAGCTCGAGCAGACCGTGAAGCCGAGCTTGCGCATTGTCGCAATCGACGGCGTGAAGGTGTCGTAGTTAGTGGTGGTGGGCACGCTTCGCTTTGCCCACCCTACGATAGCCGTTCGGAGGATAGACTAGCGAGATCTCGTAGGGTGGGCAAAGGCGCAAAGCGCCGTGCCCACCATCACTCACCGAAATTCCCAGCAATATCCCGCATATCCCCTCCCCAATCCGCGGCAAGGATGCCCTGCTCCACATAACGATGGAAGCTGCTGAAAGACCAATCGCGCGCCTGGGTGACGAGGCCGTGCTTCACAGGATTAAAATGGATGTAATCAACGTGTCGCTCTAGATCCGCATCGTCACGAATTGCGTGCTCCCAATAGCGACGCTGCCAAATGCCTTTCTCGCGCTTGAGCAGCTTGCTTGCTGATCGCTCTTGCGGTTCTAAGCCTCGCGAAAAGCCGCCTTTGATCAGATTCCAACGTGACGAAAAATCGACGTCGTGGTCCGGAAGGGACCAAACGGCATGGAGATGCTCGGGCAGGATACAAATAGCGACTGTCTCGAACGGGCGGCGCTGCTGGACGGTCCGGTAAATTCGCCTGAGGCGATCAACATGATCCACGAGCAGAGTGCTTGAACGGTCGGCGAGCGCAACCGTGAAGAAGAACGTGCTGCCTTGCGCTCGGCGATATCGAGGCACTGTAACCTTCTCGTCCAAGAGTGGTGGGCACGCTTCGCTTTGCCCACCCTACGATAGCCGCTCGGAGGATAGACTAGCGAGATCTCTCCGTCATTGCGAGCGTAGCGAAGCAATCCAGAGTGTCTCCGCGGAAAGATTCTGGATTGCTTCGCTGCGCTCGCAATGACGAGCGGATGAAGCCGTGCCTATCTTGCGACGGCTACCCCGCCTTCCCACCCTTCTTCGACTGCCGCTTGCACGTGCCCGGCAGCTTCGCTGCGAGGAAATCGCCGAGCGCTTCGACGCGCGCGGGGCGCGGGCCGCCCGGTGGGGTCACGAGGTGCACGGCGCCTTCGGCCTGCTTCCAGTCCTTCAGGATCACTTCGACTTCACCGGACGAAATGGCATCGCCGACGATGAACTCTGGGAGCTCGGCGATGCCGAGGCCGGCGATCAGCGACGGCATCACGGCTTCGCCATTGTTGACGCGAAGCAGGCCGCCGGGGCGGACGCTGGCCTGCTCGCCGGCGGAATTGGTGTAGTGCCAGACGTTCGCCGTCGAGAGATAGGCGTAGCTGAAGCATTTGTGCTCGGCGAGATGCATCGGATGCGTCGGCCGGCCGTGCTTCCTAAGGTAGGACGGCGCGGCCACGGTGAAGCGCGGCATGGTGAAGAGCCGCCGCGCGATCAGTGACGAGTCCGGCAGCCGCGCGATCCGCACCGCCATGTCAAAGCCCTCGCCGATCAGGTCGATGGTCGCGTCGCTCAAATGCAGATCGACCGAGACCTCCGGATAGGTTTCGAAAAACTCCGGCAGCAGCGGCGCCACCGCCTTGATCCCGAACGTCATCGGCACCGCGAGCCGCACCAGGCCGCGCGGCGCCACCGATTGCGCCAGCGCATCGTTCTCGGCCGCCTCGCCGTCGGCGAGCAGGCGCGTCGCGCGGTCGGCGAGCTTGTGGCCGGCATCGGTCAGCGCCAGGCGACGCGAGGTGCGGTTGAACAGGCGGGCGCCGAGCCGCTCCTCCAGGCGGGTCACGGCCTTCGACACCGTGGCCTTGGACATCGTGAGCTCGCTTGCAGCCCCCGCAAACGACCGCAATTCCACGACTTTTGCGAAAATCGCGAGCGCCTCGAAATCGGGGAGTTTTGCCATGGCAACGGTCCCAATCAGGGTATTTAGGGAAACAATGTGTTTCGACAGTTTCTATTTCTATACCACAGGCGGAGGCTTATCCAAGGGTCATCAGAAATTCAGGACTGGAGAAATCCAATGACCAAGAAGCTCTCAGGCAAGGTTGCTCTCGTCACCGGCGGTTCGCGCGGCATCGGCGCGGCCTCGGCCCGCGCTCTCGCCGATGAAGGCGCGGACGTCGCCATCAGCTACGTCGCCTCGCCCGAAAAAGCCGAAGCCGTCGTCGGCGAACTGAAGGCCCGGGGCGTCAAGGCCCGCGCCTTCAGGGCAGACCAGGCCTCCGCCAAGGACGTGACGAAGCTGGTCAACGATGTCGCCAGGGAATTCGGCCATCTCGACATTCTCGTCAACAACGCCGGTGTCGCCAATGGTGGCGCGATCGACGACGCCAACGTCGACACGGCCGCGTTGGAGCGGCAGGACCAGGTCAACGTGCATGGCGTGATTGCGGCGATCCGCGCCGCCTCGCAGTTGATGGGTGAAGGCGGCCGCATCGTCACCGTCGGCTCGATGCTCGCCGACCGTGCCTCGTTCCCCGGCCTGGCCGACTACGTCGCCACCAAGTCGGCGGTCGTTGGTTACACCAAGGGCGCGGCGCGCGACCTCGGCCCGCGCGGCATCACCGTGAATGTGGTGCAGCCCGGCTCGATCGACACCGACATGAACCCGAAGGATGGTGGCGAGTTCGCCGAGACGCAGCGCAAGCAGCATGCGCTGCAGCGCTTCGGACGGCCTGAGGAGGTTGCCGCCGGCGTGGTCTTCCTCGCAAGCCCGGAAGCCTCCTTCGTCACCGGCACCGTGCTCAACGTCGACGGCGGGTTTGGCGCATAACGCCAAACCCGCCCCTCCAATCAGGGAACCACTTCCATGATCGAACTCAGACCTTTTGCAAAACTCGGCGGCGCCGATCACGGCTGGCTCAAGGCCAAGCATCATTTCTCGTTCGCAAGCCATTATGACCCGAGCAACATGGGCCACGGCGCCTTGCGGGTGTGGAACGACGACGAGATCGCGCCGAACACCGGCTTTCCCGCCCATCCCCACGCCAACATGGAAATCATCACCTATGTGCGCGAGGGCGCGATCACCCATCAGGACAGCCTCGGCAACGAGGGCCGCACCGAAGCGGGCGACGTGCAGGTGATGAGCGCCGGCAGCGGCATCCGCCACTCCGAGTACAATCTCGAGCCGACCAAGACGCGGATCTTCCAGATCTGGATCGAGCCGACGCTGCGCGGCGGTCAGCCGACCTGGGGCTCAAAACCGTTTCCGAAGTCGGGTCGCTCCGGCAAGCTCGTCACCATTGCGAGCGGCATCGAAGGCGACACCGACGCGCTGCCGATCCGCGCCGATGCGCGGGTGCTCGCCACCACGCTGAAGGCCGGCGAGAGCGCCGAGTACGAGCCGCAAAAGGCGCGGCACCTCTACCTGGTGCCTGCGGCGGGCGCAGTCGAGATCAACGGCGTGCGCGTCAATGCCCGCGACGGCGCCGCGATCCGCGACGAGGCCAGGCTGACGATCACCGCGCTGGAAGACACCGAGCTCGTGCTCGTGGACGCGGCCTAAACAATCCAAGCAACCCATCATCTCAACCGATCCCAACGGAGACCACCATGACCAAAGTTCTCGTCCTGTATTATTCCGCCTATGGCCACATCGAAGCGATGGCCAATGCCGTTGCCGAAGGCGCGCGCGAAGCCGGCGCCACCGTCGACATCAAGCGCGTGCCAGAACTCGTTCCGGCCGAGGTCGCAAAGGCCTCGTATTACAAGGTCGATCAGGCCGCCCCGGTCGCAAGGATCGAGGACCTCGCCAATTACGACGCGATCATCGTCGGCACCGGCACCCGCTTCGGCCGCATGGCCTCGCAGATGGCGAACTTTCTGGACCAGGCCGGCGGACTCTGGGCCAAGGGCGCGCTGCACGGCAAGGTCGGCGGCGCCTTCACCGCGAGCGCAACCCAGCATGGCGGCCAGGAGACCACGCTGTTCTCGATCATCACCAACCTGCTGCATTTCGGCATGGTCGTGGTCGGCTTAAACTATGGCTTTGCCGGCCAGATGAAGCTCGACGAGGTCACCGGTGGCGCGCCCTACGGTGCCACCACGATCACCGGCGGCGACGGCAGCCGCCAGCCCAGCGCCAATGAGCTGGCCGGCGCGCGCTATCAGGGACGCCAGATCGCGGAGACCGCCAGAAAACTGCACGGCTAAGCTGCACGGCTAAGCTTCAGCTGCACAACCAGCTGCATGGCAGATGCGATTAGGCCGGCATCGGTCAAGCCTGAGTGATGTCTGCGTGCGGCGGGATGGTAACCGCCGGCGCCGATGCGGGCGCCGTTGAAAGCCACCAGCCGTCGCCGGCGAACCAGCAGGTATCGTCGGGCACGTCTCCTCGCCGCAGCGACTGCACGCTCTCCCATCCCTTCGCAAACGCCTCGGCCAATCGGCGGCCGGCATCCGCATCCTGAAGTCCGGCGCAACCGATGAACTGGGCCCGCCCCAGGAATTTGGCCGGCCAGGCCGTGCCCTGCTCCGGGCGCGTGATCATCAGCATGCCGCCGAGCACGCCTTCCGGCGCCAGCGGAAACACCAGCCGCCCGCCGGGCCGCAACGCCGCGAGCCATTCCGTAGCCGGCTGCGCGGCGCCCGCGCAGACATAAATCACGTCGACATCAGGCAGATCGGACGCAATGCCCGAGCGCTCGCGCAGCTCGACTGTGGCGAAGTCCTTTAAATTCTCGCGTGCAAGCGCCGCCAGGCGTTCGTCGATCTCATAGGCATAGACGCGGCCATTGCGACCGGCGAGCTCGGCGAGAATGGCGGTGTAATAGCCGCTGCCCGCGCCGATCTGCAGCACGGTCTCGCCTTCCCTGACGCCGCAGCCGCTGAGCCAATAGGCGTGCGCGCCGGGCATGCCGATGTTGACGCCACGCGCCGGATCCAGCGCCAGCAGCGCATTCTGATAGAGAAAGGCGGGATCGTCGTCGGGCGTCTCGACGTAACGATGGCCGCCGAACGAGATCGACCACGGCCCGGGCCCGGCGAAGGGTTCGCGCCTCACGTTGCGAAACGCCTGCTCGAGACGCGGGTCCGTGGTCTTGGCTGCAGCGCAGATCAACTGCGCATAGAACGCGCGAAATTTGTCCGAACGATCGTCCATGTCGCCTCCTGGCGGCGGCGACGATAGCACAATCATTGCGATATTCGAGTGACCGTGCAACCCGCGAACGTGGACGGCTCTAGCGCGTACCCTTGCCGATCGCCCGCGCCGCGAAGGCGGCGAGCCTCGGATGGCGGCGCAAGCCCTGGGCAGCATGGTCGCGCAGCACATAGGGCAGCCCGCGCCATGACAGGGCGACGCTGACATCGGTCAGGGCGACCTGCTCCGCGCCGAAGCGGCGCTTGTAATCGTGATTGCCGATGCTGAGATCGAAGCGCCGCACGCCCTGCGCATGCAGCGCTGCCATGGTGCGCTCGGTCACGAGCAGCCCCGGCGAGCAATTCGCCCACGTCTTGCCGGCATGGCCGATCCGCAGCAAATAATAGGTCGCACCATATCTGACGCCGAGCGTGGTGGCGACGACGCCCTCGTCGCAGACCAATGCCGAGATCACGGCATAACCTTCCACAACGCCTTGGCGAGCTACCTCGCGATAGAAAGCAGCATGGGCCTCGTCGTTGAGGACGAACCGCGAGCCGAGCTTCTGCATGCGCTCCTGCTGCTGGACATCCATCACGTCGAGAAGCTCGTGCGCGCGGGCAACATCGTTGGCAATCTCGAACCGCGCGCCGGCATGACGGCTGAACACGCGCCAGCAGCGCGGCATCTGCATGCGCTTGATCGACGCCTGATAGTCCGCATAGTCGTCGCCGGTCAGCACGAGATTGCCGTTGAGCGAGCAGGAGCCGGAACGGCCGAGCGACAGCAGCGGGTTCGGCTTGGCGCCGACATAGGCCGGCATCTTCTTCAGCCGCAGCAGGTCGAAGCCGTCAGGCAAGGCGCGCAACGCATCCACCAGCGCCGCGCCGATCGCCTGCGCGCCGACCGCATCGAAGGTTGCATCGCAGGCCAGGATCGGAGCGTTGTTGTCGGAGACACCGAGATCGGCAAACTCGACGACGCGGATGCCGCGCCTGACGTGGCTGAACATCGGCACCATCGCGATGTCCTTGCCGGTCGCCGGATCGGTGATGATTGCGATCAGCGGCGCTACGCCATGAAAGGCTTCGTACCAGGCACCGAGCCAGTAACCATGCTGGAATGCGGTGCGATGGCCCGCATTCAGGCGCAATGCGGCCTGTCGCCAGTCACGCAAGAAATCGACTGAGATTCCCGATGTGCTGGACACCCGACCATCTAGTTGCTCGAGGCTGAGAAACGCCATTTGCGGGGGCATACGGTTACTGAACGTGTCCAGATAGATTATGTTTTGTCGCAGACCACAAGTTACGTCGATGCTTATCGTTAAGCCGATACCGTCGCAGCGCGCGCAACGCCCCCGTGTCCCGATATGAAACGCACGACTGCGACAAGCTGTCAGCGATCGGGTTCCATTTGCGCGACGCATTGGAACCGGGCCAGGAAATGCAACCCGGCGGCCGCGAGCGCGAACATGAACCAGACCGGGTTCTGCCGCTCGAGCAAGAAGGTCTCGGTCGTCCCGAAATACAGGCCGAACAGCCAGATGGTCAGGAACAGCTTGCCCAGCGCGTTGCTGCGGTTGTGAGCCTGGGTCTCCTGGAAATTGCGAAGCGGCGCCAGGACGAAGATGAGGACGACCAGCAACAGGCCCGGCAGGCCGATGGTGACGGCGAGATCGAGATAGCTGTTGTGGCTGTGCGCCGCAGTCACCGCCCATTCGGAGCCTTTTGCGGTCTGCCGCGCGGTCACGTCGTCCCAGAACGCCGCATAGCCATGGCCGGTGATCGGCTTCTCCGCCACCGCTGCAAGCGCGAACTCCCAGATGTCGGAACGGCCGGTGAATGTGGGATCGACCGGAAGCGCTCGCGTGATGCTGCCAAGCGCCGGGCTCAGAACGCTGCCGACCGTCAGCAGGTTCATCACGATCAGCGGCGCGAAGCAGATGATCCGCTTTAGCCACAGGCTGCGCGTGACGTAGACCAGCGACGCCAGCGCATAAATCGCCAGGCACAGCACCGACGATGTCTTGCCGCCGGTGAAGATCAGGAAGATGCCGGCCAGCAGGGCGACCGCGGGCCCCATCACGAAAGAGCCGACGGCAGACAGGTAGATACCGACATAGACCAGAATGGTCATCACCGGTGAGGCGACGTTCTTGTGGCCAAAGCTGCCGCGCCAGTCGCCGGCGAGCTGCGGCTCGGTGATGTCGAGCGCGCTATGGATCGAATATTGCGGGGCGAGAAAGACCCCGAGAAAGCACAGCGCCAGCAGCACCAGCGCGGCGCCGCCGAGGCAGAGGTTAAAGCTCCGCTGCGTCGGCGGCAGCAGCGGCAGGATCACCGCGAGCGAGGTGACGCTGGCTGCGAGCACGAAGCGCTGGATCGAGACCTCGCGGCTCTCCGACAGAACGACGTTGATCAGCATCCAGCCGACCAGGCAGAGATGCAGCGGCGTCACCAGGGTCTTCAGCGAGGGCGCATCGGTGGTGAGAACGAACATCACGCCGATTGCGCCGAGCAGGCCGAAGGTAATGTAGTTCAGCGCCATGCGCCCGCCGACGACGGTGGCGACGTCCTCGCTGCGCAGGTCCGGAAACGGATCGAGCGTGATCATGACCAGCAGCAGGGCCGCCACCATAATGAGGCAGCGCGCCACCTGGACGACATTCAGCTTGGCGAGCTCGTCGCGCAGCGCATGGCCGAGCGAACGGGCCTCGACGTCAGTCATGTCTGCGGCGCTGCGATCCATGCCTCTAGGCCGGGTGGGAGGATGGGGGACCTCAGAGGTCTAGCCCATCCCCGTTAACCATCCGTCAACCAGCATGCCGGAGGTGGCGGCGACCCGCTGCTGCCGCGCGACGCTGCGCGCGATCTCGTAATATTGCAGCGCGCGCTGCTCCAGCGTCAGGTTGTCCATGATGTAGCCGCGCGGATCGAATTTGCCCGAGGTGCAGCCGGCCCAGAAATCGGTCCAGCGGTCCTCGAAGCCGGCGCGGTCCGTGAATTTGAGACCGCAGCGATCGTCCCAATAGGGCACCGACGACACCGGCTCGAACTGGACGCGGTGCGGATAATAATCGGGATCGGGCCAGGGGCCGCCGGGATCCCAGGCAAACACCGGCACGCCGCAGGACAGCGCCTGCTGATAGGCGATGCCCTGGCTCTCGTTCTGGCACAGGAAGATCATCGCGCGCGAACGTGCCAGCGCGGCCTGATAGTCTTCCTCGTTGTAGCTGCCGTAACGCAGCTCGGTGAACGAGCGGCCTTCCTTGATCAGTCGCGCGCGAACCGGCTCGACCAGCTCCGGCACGTAGCGGTCACGATCCCAGCTGACCTTGTCATAGAGGAGAACGTCGACGGTCTTGTCGCGCGGGCGCGACGGCGCCCACAGATCGGTGTCGATGCCGACCGGCCAGGCTTCGGTCTCCGGCCAATAAGGCCGGTACATGTCGGCATACCAGTCGCCGGGCACCACGACCTTCTTGACCGGAAGGCGCTTGAACAGATCGGGATCGTCGAGCGGATGATTGTGGGCGGCAACGCCAAGCAGGATCGGGTTCTTCCACGCAAACTTGTCGAGCAGGAAGGTGCGGCCGATGATGCAGGCGACTTCCTCGGGATGCTGCCCGATGTAGCCGTAGTCGTTGACACGATAGCGGATGCCGAGCCGGTCGAGCCCGGCGCAGAGATTGAGGAACACGCGCAGCTGTCCGCTCATGCGCGGCTCGCCGAACAACATCTTGCGTGCCATGCGCCGCAGATGCCGGTCGCCGGGAACCCAGCGATCGTCCTTATCCTCGTAGAACAGGTTGAGGATCATGTCGTCCGGATCGTAGTCGAATGTCTTTGCGGGCACTGGATCCATCCGCGGCAATCGGGCCTGCATTCTCGCATGAGACCCGCTGTCGCACCTCTGAAAATGCAGCGACAGACTTAACGCAGCAGGTTTAACGCTAATCTACGAAACCGACGCCCCGACGGCCTTCGCAACAACGATTTGATCGTTATGAGGGTATCATCCGCGCCAGCTCAGACCGCGATTGCCGACGGCCTGGTTAACAGATCCTTAAACACGACGAGCCATCGCTTGACCCTCACCGACACCACGCTCGATGCACCGGCCGCCGCGCCCGCGGCCGCGGATGCGCGCGCAACGTCGCCTGTGGTTTCCGTGATCGTCCCTGCGAAGAATGCGGCGGCCTATATCGGCGAGACCATCGCAAGCGCGCTGGCGCAGGCCGATGTCTCCGAGGTGATCGTCGTCGATGACGGCTCGACCGATGATACTGTGGCGATCGTCCAGGCCATCCGCGATCCACGGCTCTGCCTGATGATGAACGACGCCAGCGGCGTATCGGCTGCGCGAAATCTCGGCGCACGAAGCGCGCGCGGGGACTGGTTGATGTTCCTCGATGCCGATGATCGGCTGCGGCCCAATGCCGTGACGACGCTGCTGACGGCGGCCAAGGCTGCGCCCCGCGCGATGCTGGTCTATGGCGACTACAACACGATCGACAGCGCGGGACAGACGATCGGCCGCCGCGGCCTCCTGAAGGGACGCCGCAAGCCGTCCGGCAACGTGCTGGAGCGGCTCGCCGGCGGCAATTTCATCGTCAACGGGGGCATCATGCTCATCAAAGCCGACGCCTTCCGCGCCACCGGCGGCTTCGACGTCTCGCTCCGCTACTGCGAGGACTGGCATTGCTGGTGCCGCCTCGCCGCACTCGGTGACTTCGCCTACGTGCCAGAACTCTTGCTCGATTATCGCCTGCACACGGCCAACACGATGAACGCGGCGGTGCGGACGCCGCAAGACTTCTTTCCAGCGGTCGCGCGCGTGTTCGACGATGAGTTGATCCTCGGCAAGCTGCCGGCCGGCACTGCGCCCCGTTTGCGGCAGGCAGCGGAAATCCACCTCGTGACCTATGCGGCGACGCAAGCCGTCCGCTTCGGGAGATATCGCGAAGCGCTCGGTTATCTCGGCATGGTCGGCCGACGCTCGCTCAAGGCGATGCCGCGGTCCGCGATCAGGATCGCTCTGTCTTATTTTGGAATCTGACGCCCCGGCGCGAACACGTCAGGAGACGGTCGTCGAGGCCTTGTAGGGCTTCGGATCAAAGCCAAAAGCCGCGAGCGCGGAACCGACGGCCACCAATACGGGGTGCATCGCGACGACGGCTTTCGATGACGTCAGCAGGCGAGCCGAGCGGACCAGCGACAGCGGCAACCGCCCGAGCATCCGCGCAAACACCCGCGCCCGCGCCGCCGCGCCTGGCGCAGCCTTGATCTGCACACGATAGTTGATCGCGCCGATGCGCAGGCCGCGCCTGGCAATCCAACCGAGGCTGGTGCGGTCTTGCGGCACGGTCTCGCTGATGACGGCCTCCGCGGTCCAATGGAAATTCATGCCGGCATTGCGGCCGCGATAGAAGAAGTCGCAGTCTCCGCCGCCAAGGAAATTGAATTGTAGATCGAAGGCAGGGCTGCCGAGCCGCTCGAACGCCGCGCGCGTGATCAGGCAGTTGCCGCAGCCGTAGATCAGCGGCACCGCACCGGTGTAGTCGTAAGCGGGACAGAAGGCGGGATGGCGAGCGAGCCAGGGCCGGCTGTGGTCGTCGAACACCGGAAGCACCGGACCGCCGACCACGTCGGCACCGGTCGCCTCCGCAGTGCGAACCATCAGCTCGAGCCAGTCGGGCGAAGCGATCTCGTCATCATCGATCATCAGGAAGCGGGTCGCAGCCGGAAACAGCGCCTGCGCCGTCTCGAACGCGGCGTTGATCGCCTGGCAATTGCCCTGCCGCTTCTCGACCAGGCAGATGCCCTGGAGCTTGCCCGAAGTGAGATACTCCGCGGCCACTGGCGCGCTCGCGCGCCCGGCCGCGTCGTTCTCGACCATGACCACCGCAAAGGCGCGCGAGGTGCGCTGGTTGACGATCGAGTCCAGCGTCAGCCGCAGATGGTCGGGGCGACGGAAGCAGGGAATGCAGACGACGATGCCGACCGAGAGATCGATGACGCGCGAGCTCGCGGCGATCTCCCGGTTGGGATCGCGCACGGCATCCGAGATCCGGCTGGCGGACAAATCGATCGGGATCAGCGTCATGGCGTTCTAGATGACCGAGATATGTTGAAAAAGCCCTGCGTCCATAGTCCCAAGGCGACACGGCCGCGCGGGACAGATACGTCCCAAGATGAACGGCCTGCTGCAGCGCTCAAGCTGCACCGCGACGCTAGTGTGCCCGCTATGACGCGTCCTATCATGCGCTTAACCGCTTTCGCGTGTTTTTCCTGCGAATTCCTGCGCGCGTGGTACTGCAATTTGCAGTCCATCACCTGCCAACAGCGTAACATGGACAATGCCGTAGTTAACGCATGGCCGGATTAACCCGGCCGTAAGCACCGCGACCGGTGAAGGCGTGCGGCATCAGATTTGCTCTTCGGGCACGAGATACTTTTCCTGTAAATTTGAATCGAACAAGCGCGGTCAGAAAAACATGAACAAGTCAGCCACGATCGATCTCGCGACGGCTACCAGTGCCCAAGACCTCACAAGTCCCGCGCACACCCAGGCTCTGCTCGACCTCGTCGCCGGCGAAGCCCGCGACAGCCTGCTCGGCGTTCACGAGGTGCTGCGCCGCGAGCTGCCGCAGGGCCGGCTTGCAATCTACGAGGCCGGCGGCGGCTCCTCGAGCTTCCTGCCCATGGACGTGCTCGGCCGCAGCCGTGTGACCGTCGTCGATATCGACGAAGACCAGGTCCGCAACAACACCTACGCCGACGAGGCGATCCTCGGCGACGTCCAGACCTATCGTTTCGGCCCGGAAACGTTCGACGTTGTGATCTGCTACAACGTGATCGAGCACTTGCCCGACGTCGAGGCGGCGCTCCTAAACTTCCGCGATGCGCTCAAGCGCGGCGGCATGATCCTGATCGGGGCGCCCAATCCACGCTCGCTGTCCGGCGTCGTCACCAAATATTCGCCGCACTGGTTTCATGTCTGGTTCTACCGCACTATCCGCGGCATCAGGACCGCCGGCCTGCCCGGCGAGGCGCCGTTCCCGACCTTCTTCCACCCGCTGGTGACGCTGTCGAAACTCGAAGCGTTCGCCGTGGACCATGGCCTGGAGATGATCTACCGCCGCGAGGTCGAGAGCCCGCGCTATCCCGAGATGCGCCAGCGCAAGCCGCTGTTCGCCGCCCTCGTCGACGCCGGCGCCGCGATGATGAACGCCGTGCTTCCTCGTGGCACCGACGTCCGCCGCGGCGACTATCACGTCATCCTGCGAAAGCGCTGACGGTCATGCGCGCGCTGGCCGGCTGTCACGCTGCGAAGCCGCACGCGCGCGCGCGGCGAGGTACGCACGGTAACGAACCGTTAATCACTGAGGGAGCGCTGCCGCCGGGGCGTCACGACGACGCGGCAAATGGCGACCTGCGCTTAAACGCTTTGTTTGCCATTTCGGTGAATAGTCCCTCAATGAGTATGGTTAATTTTCCCTGTTGCGTTGATTGCGCACCTATTTCCCCGGTGCGAGGCGTAAAGCGAAGAGTAACCCCTCAGCGCGCGGGCGTTGGAATGAAAGCTGGGGATTATGCTTGACTATAACCAGCCGATCGACCGGGCCAGACATCCGACCATGTCGGAGGCCCCGCAGCGGACATCCGAGGCCAGCTTCAACGTGCTGGAGCTCGTCCGCCTGCTATGGCGGCGCAAGATTGCGATTGCTTCTGCCGCGCTGATCGGCGCGTGCCTCGCCGTCACCGTCGGCAAGAGCCTGACGCCCCGCTACACCGCGACCGCCCAGCTTTACGTCGATCCTCGCGAGCTCCAGCTCGTCGATCGCGAGCTCACGCCGCGCGCGCAAGATCTCTCCGGCATGTCGATGGTGATCGAAAGCCAGGCACGCCTGATCACGTCCAACAGCGTATTGCTGCGAGTGATCCAGCAAGCCAATCTCGACAAGGATCCCGAATTCGGCAGCGGTGGTGATGGCAATAGCCCGATGTCGTCACTGCTCGGCCTGATCGGTCTCCAGCCCCGCGCTCCCTCCGCTGCGGACATCAAGGACGTGCAACTCGCCGCCCTCGACGCGCTGAACAAGCACATCACCATCCGCAAGACCGAAAAGAGCTTCATCGTCGATATCGAGGTCTGGTCGACCGATCCCGCCAAAGCGGCGATGCTCGCGAACACCTTGACCAACGTCTATCTGACAGAGTCCCGCAACTCGCAGGCCCTGGCGGCGCGGCGCGCGACCAGCGAACTGTCCGGCCGGCTGAAAGAGCTGCGCGAACGGCTGCGCAACGCCGAAACAGCACTTGCCACCTACAAGGCGCAGAACAATTTTGTCGGCACCCAGGACGCGCTGATATCTGATCAGCAGCTCTCCTCCAGCAACCAGCGGCTCTCCGCGGCTCGCGCGGCGACGATGGACGCGCAGGCACGGCTGGACCAGATCGAGGCAAATAAGCGGACCGCCGCGGATGCCGGCGCCATTCCCGAAGCGCTGCAATCGCCGACGATCGCGAACCTGCGCGCGCAATATGCCGACGCCCGCAAGAAATATGCGGAGCAGACCGCCGAGCTCGGCCCGCGCCACCCCGCACTGCGCCAGACCGAAAAGCAGGTCGAGGATCTCAAGCGCACCATCAGCGAGGAGATCGAGCGCTTTGCGCAATCGGCCAAGAACGATCTGACCCGTGCCCGCGACTATGAGGCGTCGCTCAACCGGGCGCTGGAGGTGCAGAAGCGGCAGAGCGTGCAGCTCAGCCAGGCCGCCGTGCGCCTGCGCGAGCTCGAGCGCGAGGCCGAAGCCAGCCGCGACGTCTATCAATCCTTCCTCAAGCGCTCGCGCGAGACCGAGGAGCAGGAGACCCTGAACACCTCCGCGGCCCGGGTTATCGGCGAGGCCACGGTGCCGCAGCGGCGCTCGTTCCCGCCGGCGATGAGCCTGTTCGCCATGATCGGCTTCATCTTCGGTGCACTTGCCGCCGCCTCCTGGTTCGTCGCGGCCGAGCATCTGTTCAACGGCGCGACCGCGCCCGAACCGAGCCGCCGCGAGCGCACGCCCGCGCAGGATCTTACGAGACCTCAACCCGAAGCGGCCGCGCCTCCACCTGCGCTCGCGCTGGTCGAGAAACCGCTGATCGCCCGCCTTCAGGAAGCCGACGTGATCCGCACGCTCGGCGCCATTCTCGCCACCGGCGGTGGCGTCGATCTGACCCGCGTCGGCTGGCCGACGCTGCGCCCCGGATTTCCGCTGACGACGCTGCTCAACGCCTTGCGCGATATGAGGGCGGCGATGGCTCGTCGAGCCGGCGGCAAAACCATGCCGGTGATGGCGCTGGTCGGCGCCGGCGACACCACCGGGCGCAGTGTGGCCGCACTGAATTTCGCGCTCGCAGCCGCGCGCGATGGCAGCCGCGTGCTGATGATCGACGCGGACCATCAGGCGCACACGCTCTCGAACAAGGTCAATCGACCTGGCAAGAGCGAGCCGAGCAAGCTTGGCTGGCTCTCGATCGGAGCCAAAACTGCGCGCGAGATCAAGACCGTCAACGGCATCTCGGTGCTGCCGGCGGCCGAGAGCGATGCAGGCAAGGCCGCTGATGCCATCCGCAAGGCGATCGCGCAGGCGCGCTCGGCCGGCGGTTATGACGCCGTCATTCTCGACGGCCCCGCGATGCCGCTTTCTGCCGCCGGCCGCAAGCTGCTCGATAGCGCCGATGCGCTGGTGGCGGTGCTGCCGACCAGCCTCGACATCAATGACAGCATGGAAGAGATTCTGGCCGCACTCGGCGGTGCCCAGCGCAAGCTCGTCGGCGTGGTGCTCGACGAGCTCGCCCCCGCGACCCAAACGCGCCAGCGAGGCAAACAATATGCTTGAGCGCCGCGTCAATCTGGACGGCCGGGCCGCGACTGCCGAGGTGCCACGGATCACCGTCGGCGGCCTTCGCATGGCCGCACTCGACCTGGAAGCCACCGCCGATTTCATGATCGAGGCGACGGATCCGCGTCATCGCATTGGCCGCCCGTTGTATCTAACGTCGGCCAATGGCGAGGTGCTGGCGCGCTGCTCGACCGAGCCGCAGACCGAACGCCTGTTCCGCGCCGCCGATCTGATCAATGCCGACGGCCAGCCGCTGGTGGCGGCGTCAAAGCTGCAGTCCTGGTTTCCGCTGCCGGAGCGCGTTGCCACCACGGACCTGTTCCATATCGTCGCGCGCAAGGCTGAGGTTGCCGGCCGCACCTTCTACATGCTCGGCGCCAGCGAGGAAGAGAACGCTGCGGCGGTCAGACGGGTCCAGAACATGTATCCGAAGCTCAAGATCGTCGGGCACAGTCACGGCTATCTCGATGGCGACGCACTGCGGGCCAAGGTCGAGGAGATCAACGCCCTCGCGCCGGATTGCCTGTGGGTCGCGCTCGGCGTACCTTCTGAACAGGCCTTCGTCGAGAAATACACGCCGCTGCTGACCAATGTCGGCGTTATCAAGACGTCAGGCGGCCTGTTCAATTTCCTGTCGGGCAGCCGCTCGCGCGCACCGCAATGGATGCAGCGGATCGGACTCGAATGGGCTTGGCGCACCTGGCTCGAGCCGCGCCGCCTGTTCTGGCGCTATTTGACCACCAACCCCCGCGCGATCTATCTTCTCTTCAGCCGCAATCGGCCGTTCAATCGCTGAGAAGGTAGAACGACATGAATGACCAGCCGACTGTCCTCGTCACAGGAGGCGCGGGCTATATCGGCTCGCATGCCTGCCGTGCCCTTTCCGCTGCCGGCTATCGGCCCGTCGTCTATGACAATCTTACAACGGGTCATCGCAGCTTCGTGGCCGGGGAGCTGGTGACGGGCGATCTGCTCGACGGCTCGACGCTGGCGCGCGCCTTTGCCGACCATAAGGCGACGGCGGTGATGCATTTCGCGGCGGCGAGCCTTGTCGGCGAATCCATGACCGACCCGCAGAAATATTACATCAACAACGTCCAGGGCACGCTGTCGCTACTCCAGGCGATGCGCAACGCCGGCTGCCACCGCATCGTGTTCTCCTCGAGCGGCGCGGTCTATGGCAACGCCGATTCCAAGGCGCTGCCGGAGGATTTTCCCTGCGCGCCGATCAATCCTTACGGTGCTTCGAAGTGGATGATCGAGCGCATGCTCGCCGATTATCGCGCGGCCTACGGCTTTGGCGCGTTCTGCCTGCGCTATTTCAATGCCAGCGGCGCCGATCCGGCCGGCGGCATCGGCGAATTGCGTGACAACGAGACGCATCTCATTCCGCGCGCCATGATGGCGCTGCAGGGTCATGTCGAGTTCGCCGTGTTCGGCGGCGACTATGACACGCCCGACGGCACTGCGATCCGTGACTATATCCACGTCACTGATCTCGCTGCTGCGCATGTCGCGGCTTTGAAGCTGCTGGAAACGGGACATACCGGCGGCAGCTTCAATCTCGGTACCGGCGCGGGCTTCTCCGTGCGCGAGATCCTCACTGCTATCAGGCAGGAAACCGGGCGCGAGGTGCCGCACACCGTCAAGCCGCGCCGCGCCGGCGATCCCACCTATCTGGTCGCCGACCCCTCGGCCGCCCGAAAAGTGCTGGACTTCGTGCCGCGCCATTCCGACCTGCCGACCGTGATCCGCACCGCCTGGGCCTGGCACCAGAAGGCGCATCCGCTCAAATCGCGCTAGGCGCCGTATTATCTTGCCGACCGGAACCCCGAGCGGCTAAAGAGATTGTTACAGTCAGCGGCGGCGACCAAGCCGGCCGCCGCATGGCCGCCAATGGAAGCGGCGCACGTGGCTCGACCGACAGCGCGAGCCGATTTTTCACAGCGAAGGCGACAATCGAGTCCGCGCATCGGCCCGCTATCTGGCGCGGTCCAAGGAGCACGAATGCATCAGGCCGCAAGCCTGCAATTCGAGCGCGTGATGGGCGAGCTCGTCCTCTGGCACGCCGTGCCGGAGGACGAACGCTCGCCGGCACCGGCCTGGTGGTGGGGACCCGCGATGGCCGTGCTCGACGCGCACGAGCCGATGCGACACGCGTGGTGTTGCGAGCTGGGCCTCGGCGACGGCTCGAGCTTCGCCGAAGGCGCACATGCCATTTTCGAGCTGTTCGCCGAGCAAACCTCGCCGTCCTGGCCGGATAATTTTCCGCGCAAAGCGAAAGTGAAGGAAGCGGACATCCGCGAGCTGCACCCGCAGCCGTCAGACGACAGCGCGTTTCAGCCGTAGTGCCGCGGATTCGTCTGCAGTCGGATCCGCCTCCGGTTGGAGCGGCGGCGCGACGAGCGCCTCCATCGGCCGCAGCAGCTCGGCCATCTGCCGCGCCGGCACCGGCTTGGAGATCAGAAAACCCTGCATCTCGTCGCAGCCATGGGTCCGCAGGAAGGCCTCCTGCTCGGCGTTCTCGACGCCCTCGGCAACCACTGTCATGCCGAGCGCCTTGCCCATGCTGATGATCGCCTGCGCGATCGCCTGGTCTTCCGAATCCTGCGGCAGGTCGCGCACGAAGGAGCGGTCGATCTTGATGGTGTCGATCGGAAAATGCTTCATCAGCGACATCGACGAATAGCCGGTGCCGAAATCGTCGATGGCAAGCCGGATGCCGCGGCTCTGGATGGCGTCGAGCACCTTCAGCGCGCGTCCGACGTTGCGCATCATCATGCTCTCGGTGACCTCGAGCTGGAGCAGCACCGGCGACATGCCGGAGGCCGCCAGCGCCTCGTCGACGTCCTGCAACAGATGCTCGTCGACGAACTGCCGCGGTGACAGATTGACCGCCATCGACACCGGCAGCAGGCCGCGGCGCTGCCAGGCCATCGCCTGCGCGCAGGCCTCCTTCACCACCCAGCGGCCGATCGGCACGATCAGACCGGTCTCTTCCGCAAGCGGAATGAACTGCGCCGGCGAGATATTGCCGAGATCGGGATGGCTCCAGCGCAACAGCGCTTCCACGCCGGTGATCTGTCCGGTCTCCATGTCGACCTTGGGCTGATAATTCAGCGAGAACTGCTCGCGCTCCAGCGCCCGGCGCAGCGCGCTTTCGAGCGACAGCCGTTCGATCGACTGCGTCTTCACTTCCTTGGAGAAGAAGCGATAGCCGTTCTTGCCGTCTTCCTTGGCGAGATACATCGCCATGTCGGCGTTCTTGGTCAGCGTCTGCGCGTCGGCGCCGTTGGCCGGATACATCGCGATGCCGATCGAGGCGGTGGTGTGGCACTCATGGCCGGCGAGCTCCATGGGCTCGGCGAGCGCCGTCAACAGCCCGGTGGCGATGCGCTGGACGTCGTCGATCTCGCCGCACTGGTCGAGGATCACCACGAACTCGTCGCCGCCGAGGCGAGCCACCACGTCGCTTTCCCGCAGCGCGCCGCGCAAGCGGTTCGCCACCTCGAGCAGGAGCAAATCGCCAGCCTCATGGCCCAGCGAATCGTTGATGACCTTGAAGCGGTCGAGATCGATGAACAGCACCGCGAAGCGGTGATCGTGGCGTTGCGCCGCGTCGATCGCCTCGCGCAGCAGCCCGTTGAAGGTCTCGCGGTTCGGCAGATCGGTCAGACTATCATGCGACGCCAGATATTCGATGCGCTCGTCCGCCTCGTTCTTCTCGTCGGCACGATCGAAATTCTCGATCGCAAAGGAGACGTTGTCGGCGAGACGCTGCAACAGCTCGACGAATTCGGAGGTGAAGGTATCCTGCTCGGTCGACATGTAGATCATGACGCCGACCGGCTTGTCGTGCGTGATCAGCGGGAACGCCGCGCCGGAGCGCGCGCCATCGCCCTGCAGCACGCCATGGAAGGCGCTCACACGGCTGTCATTGACATAGTCGTTGCTGACACAGGGCAGCCGGGTGCGGAACGCGGTGCCGCTCATGCCGCGGCCTTCGGGCCGGTCGGCATCGATGGAGAGACGAACGTTCCGCGTGGTCTCGGCCGACGGCCCCGCGGCCGCGACGATCTCGAGCTGGTCGCTGTCGGCCTTGGCGAGCGCAATGGTCGTCGAGGTGAACTTGCCGCCGGTGGACGCGGCCTGACACACGAGCTCAAACAGCTCGGTGCGTGACTTGGCGCGCACGATCGCTTCGTTGGTGGCGCTCAGGGCCGCGAACATGCGCGTCAGGCGCTCCTTCTGCTCCTCGGTCCGCGACCGCTCCTCGGCTCGATCGAAATTGTCGAGCGCGAAGGCGACATTGGCCTGGAGCCGTTGCAGCAGCTCGACGAATTCCGGCGTGAACGTGCCGCACTCCGGCGAGTTGAAGAGAAATACGCCTTCGACACGATCGCCGTTCAGCAGCGGCAGCGCCGCGGAGGATCCGATACCGTTGCTGCGGGCGTTGGCTACCCAAGGCGTGATCCGGTGGTCGGACAGCACGTCGTTGCTGATGCAGGGCTGGCGCGTGCGGAAGGCCGTTCCGGTCAACCCGCGCCCTTCGGGCACCTGGTCGGAGGTGGAGAATTTGAAGTTGCGGACCGTATCCGCGTTTGGCCCGTAGCAGGCGGTAACGCGGAGCAGCTCGGCTTGATGATCGACCAGCGCGATGGCGGCGGACGTGAACTTCGCGCCCTTCGCCGTTGCTTCGCAAACGAGGTCGAACAGCTCGGCCCGCGAGTGTGCGCGCAGGATCGCCTCATTGGTCGCGCTCAGCGCCGCATACATGCGCGCCAGGCGCTCCTCTTCCTCGGCGATCCGTGCCTTCTCAGCCTCGCGGTCGAAATTGTCGATGGCAAAGCAGACGTTCTCGGCGATGCGCAGCATCAGCCCGACGATTTCCTCGTCCTTGGCCCAGGACCGGCTGACGAAGGCCAGGATCACACCAATGCTTTGGCCGTGCTTGATCAGGGGGGCCGCGACACAGGCGGCGACGCCGGTGTTGACGTTGGCCTGCTCCCACGGCGTACCCCTGGTGCGACGCGCGAGATCGCGCTCGACGATGGGCTTCTGGGTCCGAAACACCTCGCCGGAAATACCACGGCCATAGGGGTTCTCGGGATCGACCGAATAGCTCGTCTGGGCGACGATCTCCACGTTCTCACCGGTACCGGCGACAGGCTTGAGCCAATGCGAGCCCCGCTCCTTCAGCAAGACGAATGTCACCAGCGACTTGCCGCCGTGCACGGAGGCATCGCACACAAGCTGGTACAGCTCTTGCTCGTTTTTCGCACGCAGAATGGCTTCGTTGGTCGCGCTGAGCGCGCCGAACATTCGGTTGAGACGTCGTGTCGCCCGCTCGCTGGTCTGCCGCGCGGTCTCGCGCGTGAAATTCTCCAGCGCATAGGAAATGTTGGCCGACATGCGCTCGAACAGCGACACCATTTGCTCGGTCAGCGAGCCGGCCTCGCTGCGGGTCACGAACAGGACGCCGACGCTCTTGCCGTTGCACAGCAGCGGCAGGGCCGCGGCCGCGCCGATATGCGCCTTGGCCGCCCCCTCGCGCCACGCCAGCGAGCGCGGGTCATTCAGATAGTCGTTGCTGATGCAGAGCTTCTGGCTGCGAAACGCTTCGCCACCGACGCCCATGCCTTCGGGGGTGCCGGCTTCCGTGGTGATCTCGATTGCGCGCAGCCGCGCCACGTCGTCGCCGCAGCCGGCCGCAAAGCGCAAGCGTTGGCCATCCGGCTCCACTAGGAACACGGCAACAGCCATGAAGTCTCCACTCGCGAACCCGGCGTCGCAGACCTTCTGGTGCAGCTCGTCCGGCGATTTCGCGTAGAGGATCGCTTCGTTGATGGCACTCAACGCTGCAAAGGTGCGCGCGAGGGTCGTCTGCACGATCTTAACTCCCGGGCATTTCTGCCGATTTCTCCCGGGTGCTTTATGAACGGGGATCGGCTAAGTGGTCGTTATTGCGCACGGGAAACCGCCGATCAAAGTGAACGAGCTGCGAACGGCAGACCAGAAACTGTCGAGAATCCCGCCGCGCGGCACGCAAGGACGCATAGTCGTTCGACGAAAGGCGCGTTCTCTTAACGAATTTGCAGCCCAGTATTGGTTTACGGGAGATTGATATCGGCGTGGGGCTTTGAAACGATGGCTCCCAACAACCGCCCACCCAAGGGTGATGACCGAGGGAACGCCATGCGAATACAGGCTCGACACCGTCCTTGATCTCGCCTGACCCAATCCGGAGAACAGCAGCATGAATCGGCAGATGGTCCTGGTCGGCTTCCTTCAGGCGCAGAACTGCACGAACCTGCCGAGCTCGTGGCGACATCCGGACTCGCGTTCCGATTCGATGTCGGCGGATTATTACCAAGAGATCGCCAGAATCCTCGAAGCCGGCAAATTCCACATGGCGTTCTTCGACGATCGGCTGGCGATGCCGGACCGCTACGGTAACGACCACGCCCACACCGTCGAATACGGCATCCGTTGCGTGAAGATGGATCCGCTGATCGTGCTGACCACGATGGGCCTCGTCACCGACAAGCTCGGGCTGGGCGCGACCTGCTCGACCACATACTACGAGCCCTTCGACGTCGCCCGCCGCTTCGCGACGCTCGATCTGATGTCGGGCGGGCGCGCAGGCTGGAACGTCGTGACGTCGCTGAACGACGGCGAGGCGCTCAACATGGGGCGCGACTCCCATCCCGAACACGATTCCCGCTACGACAAGGCCGACGAATTCATGGAGGTCGTGCTCGGCCATTGGGACACATGGGAGGACGGCGCGCTCATCATGGACAAAACGAGCGGCCGCTTCGCCGATCCGAGCAAGGTGAAGCGGCTCGATCACAAGGGGCCAGCCTACAAATCGCGCGGGCCGTTCACCGTGCCGCGCTCGGACCAGGGCCATCCCGTCATCATCCAGGCCGGCGCATCCGGCCGCGGCCAGCGCTTTGCCGGCCGTTGGGGCGAGGTAATTTTCACCGCCGCGCGCAATCTCGCCGGCGCCAAGGAAGGCTATGTCGCCGTGCGCAACGAGGCCGCGAAAGCCGGCCGCGATCCCGACCAGATGCGACTTTGCAATCTGACGACGCCGGTCTGCGCCGCGACCAAGGCGGAAGCCGAGGACAAGATGGCGCTGATCAACAAGCTGCCGCTGGAGATCGACGCGCTGTCGCTGCTCGCCGAAGCGCTCAATTACGACTTCGCCTCCAAGGATCTCGACGAACCTTTGACGACGGACGACTTGAAGAGCATGCAGGGCATCCTGGGCATCCGCGACGGCGTGCTGAAGAATTCCGGCAAGAGCAATCCGAGCGCGCACGACTTCGTCACCTTCTCCGGCCGCGGCCAAGTGCACGATGCCATGGTCGGCGGCCCCAGGGAGATCGCGGACAAGCTCGAAGAGATGTTCGTCGAGCGCGGCTGCGACGGCTTTGTCATCGCCGCGACCTATGTGCCGGGCTCTTACGCGGACTACGTGCAACATGTCGTGCCGGAATTGCAGCGGCGCGGGCTGTTCCAGAAGGAATATCGCGGCAAGACACTGCGGGAAAATCTCGGGCTGAAGCGGCCGGCCGCCGGCGCCTGGAAAGTACAGCCGCGCGACGCCGCGGAATAACAACGAGGACAAGACATGCGCTGGGTGAAATTCACCGCCTCCGGCAAAACCTCCTGGGGTCTGATCGAAGGCGATCCGCTCAGTGAATGGCAGTGGACGTCGCGCACACGCTCGGCATTGGCACGCTGCGCAATCGGTTTGTGCGGGAGGAGCGGTAGATCAGCTTATGGCGCCTGAGCGGCCCTTCACATGGTCGATAAAGGCCCGCAGCTTCGGCATGATTTGTCGGTGGCCGGGATAGTACAGGAACACACCCGGTGTCATCGGCGCGAATTGCTCGAGCACATGGACGAGCTTTCCGGCCGCCATGGCGCCGGCGGCCAGTGGTGCGGGCACTTGCGCAAGACCCACACCTTCGACGGCGGCCCCGAGCATCGTGGGAAAGTCATAGGCGATAAAAGGTCCCGAAACGGCAATCTCGATCGAACGGCCGTTGTCGTTGAGCGACCATGATGCGAGCGCTCCGTTCGATCGTCGCAGTCTCAAGCAGGCGTGCTCGCGCAGATCGTCCGGGCGCTCGGGCCGGCCGCGGTGGGCAAGGTAAACCGGGCTGCCGACGATGATGAGGGGTAGCGGCTTCGTCAGCCGCACCGCAACCATGTCAGGTGTGATGAACTGCCCCATCCTGATGCCGGCATCAAAACCTCCGGCTGCGAGGTCGACCAGCTCTTCGCTTGCGGCAAGCTCCACCTCAATCTCGGGAAACGCCCGGCAGAACGACGCGACCACCGGCTCGAGCAGGATCGGCACGACCGAGCGCGGTACGGTGAGACGCAGGAGACCGGCCGGCCGCTGTCCGAGCTCACGGGCCGCCCCGCTTGCCGCGATCAGTTCCTCGAAGGCCGGTCTTGCGCGCGCAAGGAATCTCTCGCCGGCTTCGGTCAGCCCGACGCTGCGGGTCGTGCGGATGAACAGCGCTGCGCCGACGCGCGCCTCGAGCGCTCGTATCGCCTGACTGATGGCCGATGGCGTTACCCCGAGTTCAGCGGCCGCCCGGCGGAAACTGCGGTGCTGGGCGACACTCAGAAACGCCTCCACCCCGTCGAGCGCACCGTGCCTGACTGTGAAGTTCTGCTTCATAGCCCGTCAACATTATCGCGAATAGTCGCGCGCGGGAAGCGGGCTTACATCCGAATTGCAAATGAGCCGCACTGCGGCGTGCGCCCGACACCTGCGACATCGCGGCGACCGCCGTGATCGGAGAAAACCGATGAAGGCAATCCGCAACGTCATCCTGGCACTCACCCTCACACTGACAGGCGCTATTTCCATGGCCGATCCATCCCTTGCCCAAGCACAAGCCACGCCGCCGACCTCCGGGGTCATGGTCATCCTGACCGTCAAGGCCGGCGTCACACGCGAACAGGTCATGGCCGTCATGCCCGATGAAATCAGGCAGACCGTGCAGCTCTATCTCAACGGAAAAGTTCGCGAATGGTATTCGCGGTCCGATGGGCGCGGAACCGTCTTCCTGCTGGATGTCAAGGATGTCGCCGAAGGGCACGCGATCATGGATGGCCTGCCGCTCGCCAAG
This sequence comes from Bradyrhizobium sp. S3.3.6, assembly GCF_040546905.1. Classification (NCBI taxonomy): domain Bacteria; kingdom Pseudomonadati; phylum Pseudomonadota; class Alphaproteobacteria; order Hyphomicrobiales; family Nitrobacteraceae; genus Bradyrhizobium; species Bradyrhizobium sp. S3.3.6. The sequence goes on from NZ_JBEPOT010000001.1 coordinate 785,156, forward strand.
CAGGATCTCATCGACCACGAATACATCGCGGTCGGTCCGCTCATGCCACTCCGCCTCCTCATGACCAAACCCTGAGCACCCGCCGGCGCAGAACCGGATTCGAACCCCACCCGACATGTCGGACAATCAAGGACACCCGAACGTGCCACCGAGCTTCAACCTTCCGTTCGTCCTCAGCGTCGCCGGCGCCTTCCTGGCAAGCTCGGTGGTGGCCATCACCTATGTTTGGCCGGTGGTCCGCACGATGCCGCGTCATGACGCCTTGAGACTTCTCGCGGCTTTCCATGCGTTCAGGTTCTTGGGGATGAACTTCCTGGTTGCCGGGTTCGTGTCTTCGGAGTTGAGCCCGGATTTCGCCAGCGAAGTCGGATGGGGAGACCTCATCGCCGCCACTCTCGCGCTTGTTTCAATGGCGGCGCTCTCCTGGCGATGGTCCATCGCCGTTCCGATGGTCTGGATATTCAACGTCTGGGGCACGCTGGATCTTCTGAATGCGTACTACATGGGCGCGACGAAGATCCAGAATCCCGGCCTCTTCGGCGCCGGCATTTATATCCCGGCCCTTTATGTGCCTCTGCTGCTGGTCAGCCACGTTCTGGTCTTCATGATTCTGTTGAGGTCCGGACCGGAAGAACAGACAGCGTGACACCGCGAGCGGATCGCAATCCGCGACATGCCGTCCGAGATGCCTTGCGTCTGTCCGCGACCGGGATCTCCTCTCCCGAAGGAATGCCAATGAACACCGATGCTGTTTCCGTTGCTGTGATCGTCCCGCGTCCCGTCCGGCTCAGCCTGATATGGACCGTTTCATTCGCGATGCTGTGGACCTGGTTGATCTACTCGCTACCCGCACTTGCGGAGAGCGGCTTTCCTGCGCTGGGCGTTCGGCTGATGGCTCATGGGCTCATAGCGATTGGCTTGTGGCTCGGCCTCGAAGGCACCAACTTGACAGCAAGGCAACGCCAAGCGACCTGGCTGGTCTTCATGGTGCCTTTCACGCTCTGGGCTGCCGTCGCCTGGACGGCAGCCATCAACGGCGCATTTCGCACGGGCACCTCTCCCTTGCCGCTGCTGCCAGTGGCGATCCTGCTGCCGGTGATCTTCGGTGCTCCGGTGCTGCTGTGGTCAAAACGAGTGGGGCAGCTGCTTGATGCGATGCCGCCGACCTGGCTCATTGCCCTTCAGGTTTACCGCATTTTTGGCACCCAATGGCTCGTCTACTGGCTGAGTGGGATGCAGCCAGGCCTATGGGCGCTCCCGGCAGGAATTGGCGATGTGCTGACCGGTCTCTTCGCCGTGCCGGCGGCCCTTGCGCTCGCAGCTGGAACGGCTGCGGGGCGGAAAGGGGCTATCCTTTGGAACATCTTCGGCCTCGCAGATCTCGCCGTCGCGATCACCCTGGGAATGATCATGTCGCCCGGCCCGTTCCAGCTGATCGTTCCATACGGCCCGAGCATGGCCCTGGACACCTTTCCGAACGTGCTGACCCCCGCCTTCGTCGTGCCAAGCTCGATCCTGTTGCACGCGCTGTCGCTGCGCCAACTGATCCGGCGCAGCCGGGCGGAGACGGTGTAAGCCGCGGTCTCAAAACGGAAGCGCCACGCTGGTCTTGATCTCCTTCAGCACCACATTGCTGCGGACATAGCGGATGCCGGGAATGCGGAACATGAACTCATCGAGGAAGCGGTTGTAGGCCGCCATGTCCTGCACGACGACGCGCAGATGATAGTCGGCGTCGCCCGTCGTCGCAAAACACTCCAGCACCTCACGGCGGCCGGTGACGCGGGACACGAACTCGTCGACGAATTTAGCGTCGTGCCGCTCCAGCGAGACGTGGAGGATGGCGGACATTGCGAACCCTGCCTGCTCGCGCGCAACCAGTGCCGCATAGCCACGAATAACTCCGCTGTCCTCGAGTGCACGCACCCGGCGCCAGCAGGCCGAGGTTGACATGCCGACCTCGTCAGCGAGCTGCTGGTTGGTGGCGCGGCCGTCCTTCTGGAGGTGGGCGAGAATCCGCGTGTCCTGATCTTCGATCATCGGTACCTCAAAAAACGATTAAATCTACCAGATTCTCGCTTTCATTGCAAAATTCTACCGAATTAACGCCCACCGCGGGGATGAATAGGTAAGACCTACCAACGCCCCAAGCCTAACCTTGGCCTATTCGGCAGGATGCCGCGCGAGGCCCGCCATGGACGCCATTCCGTCACTCGACAGTTACGAGCTCTCAGACCGCTACGAGCGCGAGGACGGCCGCGCCTTCCTCACGGGCACGCAAGCCATCGTCCGCATCGCGCTCGACCAGATCAGGCGCGACCGCGCCGCGGGGCTCAATACCGCCGGCTTCATCTCCGGCTATCGCGGCTCACCGCTCGGCGGCATCGATCTCGAGCTGTGGCGCATCCAGGAGCGCCTCAAGCGCGACCACATCGAATTCCTCCCCGCCGTGAACGAGGACCTCGCGGCAACCGCGGTGCTCGGCTCGCAGCAGGTCGAAACCCAAGCCGACCGCGAAGTCGATGGCGTGTTCGGGCTCTGGTACGGCAAGGGCCCCGGCGTCGATCGCTCCGGCGATGCGCTCAAGCACGGCAATGCCTACGGCTCGTCGCCGCATGGCGGCGTGCTGGTGGTTGCCGGCGACGACCATGGCTGCGTGTCATCCTCGATGCCGCACCAGTCCGACGTCGCCTTCATGAGCTGGTTCATGCCGACGCTGCATCCCGCAAGCGTCAGCGAATATCTGGAGTTCGGCGAATATGGCTACGCGCTGAGCCGCTTCTCCGGCATGTGGGTCGGCTTCAAGGCGATCTCGGAGATCGTCGAGTCAGGCGCATCCGTCGCGCTGCGCCCACCGCGCATGTTCCGCACGCCCGACTTCACGCCACCACCAGGCGGACTGCACTATCGCTGGCCCGATCTGCCGGGCCCGCAGATCGAGGAGCGGCTGGAAGCGAAAAAGCACGCGGTCTACGCCTTCGCCAAAGCCAATCCGATCGATCGACATATCTACGACATTCCAAACGCCACCTACGGCATCGTCACCACAGGCAAGGCGCATCTCGATCTGATGGAAGCCCTGCGGCTGATGGGCCTCGATGAAGCCGCCTGCCGCAGCATCGGCATCGACATCTACAAGGTCGGCATGGTCTGGCCGCTGGCACTGCACGACGCCATGGATTTCGTGAAGGGCAAGCGCGAGATCCTCGTGGTCGAGGAGAAGCGCGGCATCATCGAGAGCCAGTTCAAGGAATATTTTTACGACTATCCCGGCGCAAAACCCGAGCGCATGGTCGGCAAGCACGACGAAACCGGCGCGCGGCTGATCTCCTGGATCGGCGAATTGTCGCCGCGCGCCTTGGCGTCCGTGCTCGCCCGCCGGCTCGATCCGATTTTTCCGGGCCTCAATCTTGCGGCGCGTGCAGCCGCACTGCTGCCGGAAGCCGAGCGCACGATCAACGTCGCAGGCGCGACGCGTACGCCCTATTTCTGCTCCGGGTGCCCGCACAACACCTCGACAAAGGTGCCCGAGGGATCGAAGGCGCTGGCCGGCATCGGCTGCCATTTCATGGCGAGCTGGATGGACCGCGAGACCTCCTCGCTGATCCAGATGGGCGGCGAAGGCGTGAACTGGGCCGCCTCGTCTCGCTTCACCGGCCACAAGCACGTCTTCCAGAATCTCGGCGAAGGCACTTATTATCACTCCGGCTCGATGGCGATCCGGCAGGCGATCGCCGCCAAGGCCAACATCACCTACAAGATCCTGTTCAACGATGCGGTGGCCATGACCGGCGGCCAGCCGGTCGACGGTCCCATCAGCGTGCATGCCATCGCGCACAGCGTCCGCGCCGAAGGCGTGGCCCGCATCGCGGTGGTGTCGGACGATCCCGCGCAGTTCTCGCCCGCGGATCTGCCTGGCGGCGTCACGATTCACCCGCGCGAGGAGATGGACGCCGTGCAGCGCGAGCTGCGCGAAATCTCCGGCGTTTCGGTGCTGATCTACCAGCAAACCTGCGCAACCGAGAAGCGGCGCCGGCGCAAGCGCGGACAGATGGCCGATCCCAAGCGCTTTGCCTACATCAACGATCTCGTCTGCGAGGGCTGCGGCGACTGCTCGGTCGAGTCCAACTGCCTCAGCGTCGAGCCGAAGGAGACGCCCTTCGGCCGCAAGCGCCAGATCAATCTGTCGGCGTGCAACAAGGATTTCTCCTGCCTCAACGGCTTTTGCCCGAGCTTTGTCACCGTCGAAGGCGCGACGCGCCGGAAGAAGAGCGCGACCCAGTTCGATGCAATCGGTCGCGCAGCCACGCTCCCCCTCCCCGCCCCCGCCACGCTCGACCGTCCCTACGATCTGCTCGTGACCGGCGTCGGCGGCACCGGCGTGATCACGATCGGCGCGCTGATCGGGATGGCCGCGCATCTCGAACGCCGTGGTGTCTCGGTGCTGGATTTTACCGGCTTTGCGCAGAAGTTCGGCCCGGTGCTGAGCTACATCCGCCTCGCCTCGAGTCCCGAGGTGCTGCACCAGGTCCGCATCGACCAGGGCGCGGCCGATGCGCTGATCGGTTGCGACCTCGTCGTCAGCTCCTCGCCGAAGGCGTCCGGCACCTATCGCCGCGGCACGCGCGCGACCATCAACACCGCGGAGATGCCGACCGGCGACGTCGTCCGCTTCCGCGACGCCGATCTCGCTTCCCCTGCCCGCCTGAGCGCGATCGGCCGTGTCATCGGCAACGACAATCTCGACAGCATCAACGTCAATGCCCTGGCCGAGCGGCTGCTCGGAGACGCCGTCTATGCCAATATCATCATGCTGGGCTTTGCCTGGCAGCGTGGACTGGTGCCGGTTTCTCTCTCGGCGCTGCTGCGCGCGATCGAGCTCAATGGCGTCGCGGTCGAACGCAACAAGCAAGCTTTTGCCTGGGGCAGGATCGCCGCTGCTGATCCGGGCCTATTGCCGGAGGCGAACGAGACGCCAAAAGCAGAGACGCTCGACCAGCTCATTGCTCGCCGGGCCGAATTCCTCACCGCCTATCAGGATGGGGCTTATGCGGCGCGCTATCGTGCACGCGTCGCAAAAGTTCGTGCTGCCGAAGCCGCGCTGAACAGCGAGGCCCTGACCGAGGCCGTCGCCCGCGCACTCTTCAAGCTGATGGCCTACAAGGACGAATACGAGGTCGCGCGCCTGCATATGCAGACCAGCTTTCTCGACGAATTGAAGCGCGAGTTCGAGGATGGCTTCAGCGTCCAGTATCATCTCGCGCCGCCCCTCCTGCCGTCCGACCGCGACGCGCGCGGCCGCCCGCGCAAGCGCGCCTTCGGTCAATGGATCCAGGCGCCGCTCGCCATGCTGGCGCGGCTGAAGGGATTGCGCGGGACGCGGTTCGATCCATTCGGCTACACGGCAGAACGGCGCGCCGAGCGGGAGCTGATCGTCTGGTATGAAGGCTTGATCGAACGGATGCTCGACGGGCTCGACGCGGCGCATCTCCCCGATCTCATCACCATCGCGAAGGCCCCGATGGAGATCCGCGGCTACGGCCCGGTGAAAGATGCCGCGATCCACAAGGTGCGATCCGAGACCGAAACGCTGCTCACGGATTTGGCAAATTCAGCGTCGCCAAAGATGCACGCTTACGGTTGACGTGGCTCCGGCAAGGCTTCAGCCTCCAGGCCTAAGTGGGTGCCCTGTTGGCGCCCCTGTAATCAGGTGACGCATCATGGATTTCGACCAGTTGACCCTGATCCAGGCCGTGGCCGAGCTCGCCGCCGGAAAAAGCACGAGCCACGCGCTCACCTCCGAGGCGCTCGCCCGCGCCAAGGCCAATGCCGACCTCAACGCCTTCGTCACCCTGGACGAAGAAGGCGCCCTGAAGGCTGCCGTCGCGTTCGATACGCAAGGTGCGGGCGCCGGGAGCAGGCCGCTCGGCGGCGTCCCCATCGTGATCAAGGACAATATCGAGGTCGCAGGACTGCCCTGTAGCGCCGGCACGCCTGCGCTGAAGGATTACGTTCCGAAGGCCGATGCACCCGTGGTCGCAAAGTTGCGAGCCGCCGGCGCGGTCATCATCGGCAAAACCAGCATGCACGAGCTTGCGTTCGGTATCTCCGGCTACAACACCGCATTCAAGACCGGCGCGGAGTTCGGCGTGCGTAACGCCTATGATCGTGCCTTGATTGCCGGTGGTTCTTCGTCCGGAACGGGCGCCGCGATCGGCGCCCGGATCGTTGCAGGCGGCCTCGGCACCGACACCGGCGGATCGGTGCGCGTCCCCGGCGCACTGAATGGCTGCGCCTCGCTGCGGCCGACCGTCGGACGCTATCCGCAAGCCGGCATCGCGCCGATCTCGCATACCCGCGATACCGCAGGGCCGATGGCGGCGACGATGGCAGACGTTGCGCTGCTAGACAGCGTTATCGCGGGCGGTGATATCGTTCGGCCGGCCGATCTGCGGCGGGTCCGTATCGGCCTCGTGAAGAGCATGCTGGCGAACCTCGACGGGGATACTGAAACCGCCTTTCAGGCCGCGCTCGCCCGATTGAAAGCGCAAGGCGTGACCGTGGTCGACATCGAGATGCCTGAGCTGACCCAGCTCAACGGCCGGGTCGGATTTCCGGTCGCGCTCTACGAGGCCTATGACGACATGGTTGCCTATCTCAACCGCACCGGCACAGGCGTGACCATCGAGGCCATGGTCGCGAGGATCGCGAGCCCCGACGTCAAGGGCACCTATGAAGGGTTGGTGCTGCCGCGCAAATTGCCGGCGCCCGACGGCAGCCTTGTCGATGCAAAGCCGCTTTACGTCGAAGCCATCAATGTCGCGAGGCCGGCGCTTCAGGCGCTCTACCAGCAGACCTTTGCAAGCAATGGGATCGATGCGATCGCGTTCCCGACCACACCCAGGGTTGCGATCGCTTCGAATCCGGAATCCAGCAGTCTCGAGAATTTCGGCCTGTTCATCCAAAACACCGATCCCGGCAGCAATGCCGGCATTCCCGGGATCCAGATTCCGATTGCGCTTGGCGAGACCAGCAAACTGCCGATCGGACTGGAGCTCGACGGCCCCGCGGGCAGCGACAAACGGCTGCTCGCCATCGGCATCGCGCTCGATGCCGTGTTTGGGCGGCTTCCCGCGCCGCGTTGACGCGATCGTAGCTTCTTGCCTAGACCAAAGACCCTCGTCATTGCGAGGAGCGCTTGCGACGAAGCAATCCAGAGTCTTACTGCGGAAAGATTCTGGATTGCTTCGCTTCGCTCGCAATGACGAAAGGTGGTGGGCACGGCGCAAGGGCGCCTTTGCCCACCGCGCCAGCTAAGAATACGGATTGATCAGCTTCTGCTGCTCGGCGCTGTGATGCACGAGCATGTCAATGAAGGTCCTGACCTTGGCCGACAGGTGATGGCGATGCGGATAAACCGCGTTCATCGACATCTCGACCGGCCGGTATTCCGGCAGCAGGCGCACCAGTCGGCCGGCATCGAGATCGTCGCTCACCAGGAATCCTGCGAGCAGGCCGATGCCGGCGCCCTCGATCACCATCCGTCGCAGCGCTTCACCGCTGTTGGTGACAAGGCTACCCGAGATGCGCACCGATGCCGGCGCACCCCTGCGATCGAAGAAGCGCCACTCGTCGCCGAAGGGATAGTTGAGGTGACGGCCGCAATTGTGGCCGGTGAGCTCGGCGAGTTGCTGCAGCCGGCCGTGCTTTTCGAGATAATCGTGCGAGCAGCACAGCACGTGACGCCAGGTGGCGAGGCTGCGGACGATCAGGCTTGAATCCGGCGGCGGGGTCATGCGCAGCGCAACGTCATATCCCTCCTCGATGAGGTCGACATTGGCTTCGCCCATGCGCAGATCGACCTTCACGTCCGGATAGGTCGACAGCAGCTTTGCCACCACGCCCGCCACGAAAGGCACCATGTGCGTAGCGGAATGAATCCGCAGCGTGCCCCGCGGCACCGACTGCAACGCGCCGGCGATGTCGTCGGCCTGCTCGATGTCGGACAGAATCTGGACGCAGCGGTCGTAATAGGCCTTGCCGATTTCCGTGACGCTGACTTTGCGGGTGGTGCGATTGAGCAGGCGCGCGCCGAGCCGCTCCTCGAGCGCCTGGATGTGGTTGCTGACCATCGTCGTGGACATATTGAGCTTGCGGGCGGCGGCGGAGAACCCGCCGGTATCAACGACCCGGACGAAAGCGGTCAGGCTAGTCAGCCGGTCCATGGGGCGCCTCGGATTATGCAGTATGAGTGGACAATCATTTTGCTTTTTGGCGGATTATCACAAGCGCCGGAACAGCGCATCTTCTGCCCAGACAACAGCGCCCCTTCGGAACGGGACGTCTGGGGAATCCGGAGGATGTCATGTCGAACGCGGCTTATACTGCTGAAACTACTGATAAAATCAGCCTGAAGCCGTCCCGGCAGGCGATCAAGCGCGCGGCGCTCGGGCTGGCGCTGGCCCTTGGCGTCGCTGTGGCCGGCGATTTTGGCTACGATTACCTGACGACCGGCCGCTACCTGGAATCGACCGATGACGCCTATGTGAAGGCCGATTCCACCATCATCGCCCCGAAGGTGTCGGGCTACATCGCCCAGGTGCTGGTCGGCGACAATGAAAAGGTGAGAGCGGGCCAGGTGCTGGCCAGGATCGACGACCGCGACTTCAAGGCCGCGCTCGGCCAGTCCCGCGCCGACGTCGCCGCAGCCGAAGCCTCGGTTCGCAACCTCGATGCCCAGCTCCAGCTGCAACAGCCGATCATCGAGCAGAGCACCGCCGACGTCACGGCTGCCGACGCCAATCTGAAATTCGCGCAGGAAGAGCGCGCCCGCTACGACGACCTCATGAAGTCGGGCTCAGGCACGATCCAGCGCGCACAGCAGACCGATGCGGCGCTCCGCGCCAGCAACGCGCAATTGCAGCACGCCAAGTCGGGCCTGGTCGCCGCGCAGCGCAAGATCGACGTGCTGACCACCCAGCGCGCGCAGGCCACCGCGCAGCTCGATCACGCTCGCGCGGTCGCGGACCAGGCCGAGCTGAACCTGTCCTACACCGAGATCACCGCGCCGGTTGACGGCACGGTCGGCGCCCGCAGCTTGCGAGTCGGCCAGTACGTGCAGGCCGGCACGCAATTGATGGCGGTGGTGCCGCTTGATGCGGTCTATGTGGTCGCGAATTTCAAGGAGACCCAGCTCACGCATGTGCGCGCCGGCCAGCCGGTCGAGCTGCGTGTCGACAGTTTTCGCAATCGCACGCTGCACGGTCATGTCGACAGCCTTTCGCCGGCCAGCGGACTTGAATTCGCGCTGCTGCCTCCCGACAATGCAACGGGTAACTTCACCAAGATCGTGCAGCGCGTGCCGGTGAAGATCGTGCTCGACGATCACAGCCTCGCGGGCCTGTTGCGGCCCGGCATGTCGGCGGTGCCGACCGTCGACACCAAGGCAACCGTGGTGGCCGAACGCGAGACGATCAGGAGCGTCGCCGACAACGCGACGCGACCGAACGGCGGCTGACGCTGATTATCCAAACCATCCGCCTAATGCATCCTGTCTCTGTAACCGAGAGAGGCTTCCATGAGCACGCTTCAACCGACCCTCAACGCCGCTTCCGCCGCCAATCTCCCAGCTCCGGCTGCAGCTCCCGCAACGCCGGCCGTCTCTGCCAAAACCTGGATCGCGGTGGTCGGTGCCACGCTCGGCGCCTTCATGGCAGTGCTGAACATCCAGATCGTCAACGCCTCGCTCGCCGACATCCAGGGCGCGATCGGCGCCGGCATCGACGACGGCGGCTGGATCTCGACCTCCTACCTGATCGCCGAGATCGTGGTGATCCCGCTGTCCGGCTGGCTCGCGCAGGTGTTCTCGATCCGGATCTATCTGCTCACCAACGCGATCCTGTTCCTGATTCTCTCCGCAGCCTGCGCGCTGGCGCAGGACCTGCCGCAGATGATCGTGCTGCGCGCCGTGCAAGGCTTTACCGGCGGCGTGCTGATCCCGATGGCTTTCACGCTGATCATCACGCTGCTGCCGCGTGCCAAGCAACCGGTGGGTCTTGCGTTGTTCGCGCTGTCAGCGACGTTTGCGCCGGCGATCGGCCCGACTATCGGCGGCTATCTCACCGAGAATTTCGGCTGGCAGTACATTTTCTACGTCAACCTCGCGCCCGGCGCGATCATGGTCGGCATGCTCTGGTACGCACTCGACGCCAGGCCCATGAAGCTGTCGTTGCTCGCGGACGGCGACTGGGCCGGCATCATCACCATGGCGATCGGCCTGTCCGCGCTCCAGACCGTGCTGGAGGAAGGTAACAAGGACGACTGGTTCGGCTCGCCCTTCATCGTCAAGCTGTCCGTCATCGCAGTCGTGGCGCTAGGCGCGTTCCTGATCATCGAGCTCACGGTCAAGAAGCCGCTGTTGAACCTGCGCCTGCTGGTCCGCCGCAATTTTGGCTTCGGCATGCTCGCCAATTTCCTGCTCGGCGTCGCGCTCTACGGTTCGGTGTTCATCCTGCCGCAATATCTGTCGCGCATCCAGGGCTACAATGCCGAGCAGATCGGCGCAGTGCTGGCCTGGACCGGATTGCCGCAGCTCGTGCTGATCCCACTGGTTCCGCGCCTGATGCAGAAGTTCGACGCGCGGATCATCATCGGCGTCGGCTTCGTGCTGTTCGCAGGCTCAAACTTCATGAACATCTATATGACCAACGACTACGCCGCCGACCAGCTGTTGTGGCCCAACGTCGTACGCGCCATCGGCCAGGCGCTGGTGATGGCGCCGCTGTCGGCCGTGGCAACCGCCGGCATCGAGCCGGAGAACGCGGGATCGGCCTCCGGCCTGTTCAACATGATGCGCAATCTCGGCGGCGCCGTCGGCATAGCGCTGCTCCAGACCGTGCTGACCAAGCGCGAGCAGTATCACTCCAACGTGCTGATGCAGTCGGTTTCGGTGTTCGAGCAGGCCACCCGCATGCGGCTGGAACAGCTCACGCAGTATTTCATCAACCACGGCGTGCTCGACCGTGCCGACGCAGCGCATCGCGCCTATGTCGCGATCGGCCATACCGTTCAGAAGCAGGCTTACATCTTTGCCTTTAGCGACACCTTCTACCTGCTCGGCATGGCGCTGATCGTGGCCCTGATCGCCGTATTCTTCCTGAAGAAGCCCGGCCAGGCCTCGGCCGGCGGAACTCACTGAATCAACCCAGCAAAGGAGAACGACCATGAAGCCCCGCATGAATTTCTACCAGGCCGCCCCCGACACGATGAAGGCGCTGATGGCGCTGGAAGAGCAGATTCAGTCGACGGGTCTGGAGAAATCGCTGATCGAGCTCGTCAAGATCCGCGCCTCGCAGATCAACGGCTGCGCCTTCTGCATCAACATGCACACCGAGGATGCCCGCAAGCGCGGCGAGACCGAGCAGCGCATCTATCTGCTCAACGCCTGGCGCGAATCCCCGCTCTATACCGACCGCGAGCGCGCCGCGCTGGCCTGGACCGAGTCGGTGACGCTGATCGCGGAAACGCGCGCGCCCGACGACGTCTACGCCGAGGTCCGCGCGCAGTTCTCCGACGCAGAGACGGTGAACCTGACCATGCTGATCGGCGCCATCAATGCCTGGAACAGGATCGCGATCGCGTTCCGCGCGGTTCATCCGGTGAAGGTGAAGGCATCGGTGGCGTAGGGGGTGCGACGCGCCCTCGCGGGCAACTGTCATGCCCCGCGAAGGCGGGGCATCCAGTATTCCAGAGACAGCGAAGTCTATAACAACCGCCGCGGCGTACTGGATCGCCCGCCTTCGCGGGCGACGACGGCGGTGGGTGTGGCTCAGACCGCCGTCGCCTTGGCGAACTCCACATAGATCTCGCGAAGCCGCGCGGCAAGCGGGCCGGGCTTGCCGTCGCCGACCTTCTTGCCGTCGATCGCCACCACCGGCTGGACGAACAGCGAGGCCGACGTCGCAAAGGCTTCCTTCGCGGCCAGCGCCTCTTCGACGGTGAAGGAACGCTCCTCGACCCGGAGCTGACGCTCTTCGGCGAGCGCGACCACGGCCTTGCGGGTGCAGCCCGGCAGGATCGCGTTGGAGTTTTTGCGGGTGACGATGACGTCATCCTTGGTGAGAATGAACGCTGACGATGAGCCGCCTTCGGTGACATAACCGTCTTCCAGCATCCAGGCCTCGCCGGCGCCGGCTTCGGCCGCCGCCTGCTTCGCCAGCACCTGCGCCAGCAGCGCCACGCTCTTGATGTCGCGCCGCTCCCAGCGAATATCGGGCACCGTGATCACGTTGATGCCGGTCTTGGCGGAAGCTGCGTTGATGATGTCCTTTTCGGAGGTGAACAACACCAGGCTCGACTTGACGTCGCCCTTGGGGAAAGCGAAGTCGCGGCCCTTGTCGGCGCCGCGGGTGACCTGGAGATAGACTAGGCCGTTCACGACCTTGTTGCGGGCGATCAGCTCCTTCTGGATCTCGGTGATGCGCTCGACCGTCTCCGGCAGCCTCAAGCTGATCTCGCCGACCGAGCGCTCCAGCCGCGCCAGATGCGAGGCGTTGTCGACCAGCTTGCCGTCGAGCACGGCCGAGACCTCGTAGATGCCGTCGGCAAACAGGAAGCCGCGGTCGAGCACCGAGATCTTCGCGTCCGAGAGCGGGACGAATGAGCCGTTGACGTAGGCGGTCGAATCCAAGGCTGGTCTCCTGGCGGGAAAGGGGGATTTATCGACCGGTATAGGGGATTTGGTGAGCGCGATAAACCCCGCTCTTCGTCATCCCGGGGCGCGCGTAGCGCTCCGGAATGACAGTGGCTAATGCGACAAAATCTTCGACAAGAACTTCTGTGCGCGGTCGCTGCGGGGCTTGCCGAAGAAGTCGTCCTTCGGGGCGTCCTCGACGATCTCGCCGCGGTCCATGAAGATCACGCGGTTGGCGACCTTGCGGGCAAAGCCCATTTCGTGGGTCACCACCATCATGGTCATGCCTTCGCGGGCGAGGTCGACCATGACGTCGAGCACCTCGCTGACCATTTCAGGGTCGAGCGCCGAGGTTGGCTCATCGAACAGCATCACGATGGGATCCATCGCGAGCGCGCGCGCGATCGCGACACGCTGCTGCTGACCGCCTGACAGCTGCGCCGGAAATTTCTGCGCCTGCTCCTTCAGGCCGACGCGGTCCAGGAGCTGCATGCCCTTCGTCACAGCCTTGTCGGACGACCGCCCCAGCACCTTCTGCTGGGCGAGGCAGAGATTGTCGATGATCTTCAGATGCGGGAACAGCTCGAAATGCTGGAACACCATGCCGACGCGCGAGCGCAGCTTCGGCAGGTTGGTCTTGGGGTCGTTGACCTTGGTGCCGTCGACGCTGATGTCGCCTTCCTGGAACGGCTCCAGCGCGTTGACGCATTTGATCAGCGTCGACTTGCCGGAGCCGGAGGGTCCGCAGACCACCACGACCTCGCCCTTGGTGACACTGGTGGTGCAGTCGGTCAGCACCTGGAAGGTCGGGCTGTACCATTTGTTGACGTGGCTGATTTCAATCATGACCGACTTGCTCTAGCGGATGATGGCGATGCGCGCCTGGAGGCGGCGCACGCCAAAGGATGCGATACAGGAAACGGTGAAGTAGACGACGGCGGCAAACAGGTACATCTCGACCAGACGGCCGTCGCGCTGCGCGACCTTGCTGGCCGCACCGAGGAAATCGGTGATCGACAGCACGTAGACCAGCGAGGTGTCCTGGAACAGCACGATGGTCTGCGTGATCAGCACCGGCAGCATGTTGCGGAACGCCTGCGGCAGCACGACGTAGCGCATGGTCTGCGCATAGGTCAGGCCGAGCGCATTGGCCGCGGCCGGCTGTCCCCGCGAGATCGACTGGATGCCGGCGCGCATGATCTCGGAGAAGTACGCCGCCTCGAACATGATGAAGGTGATCAGTGAGGAGGCGAACGCACCGACGCTGATCGGCCGCGAGGCGCCGGTCAGCCACTGCCCGATATAGGGTACCAGGAAATAGAACCAGAAGATCACCAGCACCAGCGGCAGCGAGCGCATGAAGTCGACATAGACGCCGGCGATGCGGCCGAGCGTCTTGTACCCGGACAGCCGCATCAGGGCGATCGCGGTGCCGAAGACGAGGCCGCCAAGTGCCGCGAGCCCCGTCAGCATCAGCGTGAACGTCATGCCCTCATAGAACAGATAGGGCAACGCGCGGATGATAACCCCGAAATCGAAATTGCTGAACATGGCGCTATTTCCCCGTGATGTAGCCGGGGATCGCGACCCAGCGCTCGAGGAAGCGCATCGCGGTCACGACGACGGCGTTGACGAGGAGGTAGAGGAGCGTTGCAGCGGTAAAGGCCTCGAACACCTGAAAAGAGAACTCCTGCATTGAGCGCGCCTGGCCGGTCAGCTCGAGCAGACCGATGGTGATGGCGACCGCCGTGTTCTTGATGGTGTTGAGGAACTCGGAGGTCAGCGGCGGCAGGATGATGCGGAATGCCATCGGCAGCAGGATATATCGATAGCCCTGAAAGGTCGTGAGACCGAGCGCCGTTGCCGCCATCTTTTGACCGCGCGGCAGCGAGCCGATGCCGGCCTGCAATTGTATCGCGACGCGGGCTGACATGAAAAATCCGATGCCGATGGCCGCCGTCCAGAACGGCGCGTTCGGCAGTTGCTTCAGCCAGGTGCCGGTCGACTTCGGCAGCAATTCCGGCAGCACGAAGTACCACAGGAACAGCTGCACCAGCAGCGGCATGTTGCGAAAGAACTCGACCCAGCAGAAGCCGAACCAGCCGGCGGCCTTGGACGGCAGCGTCCGCATGACGCCGACGATCGAGCCGAAGACCAGCGCGATGATCCAGGCGAGCACCGCCGTCTTCAGGGTCAGCACCAGTCCCGACAGCAGCATGTCGAGATAGGTGCCGGTCCCCATCGGGTTCGGCTCGAAGAAAATTCCCCAGTTCCAGTGGTAGTTCACGTGTCCCCCGCGCGAACGCGCCAATCACAGGCGTCTTGAGTAGGTCTCGAAAATAGGTCTTGGCCGTGCATGCAAATGTCCGGCCACTCTCCTGTGGAATTCCCTCTCCCCGCTTGCTGGGAGAGGGTTAGGGTGAGGGGGGCTCTCCGCGAGGGAGGTGATAGTCGGACTCGTGGAGAGTCCCCCTCACCCGGAATTCAAGCTGCGCTTGAATCCGGCCTCTCCCCGCAAGCGGGGAGAGGCAAATAGCATCCTACTTATAGTCGTCCGGGTTCGGTGAGTCCGAAGGCTTGGCAAATTCGTTCTTCAGCTCGGCCGAGATCGGCGTGTTGAGGTTGAGGCCCTTCGGCGGGATCTTGGCGGTGAACCACTTGTCGTAGATCTTCTGGGCCTCGCCGGAGGTGTAGACCGCAGCGGTCGCCGCATCGACCACCTTCTTGAACGGCGCATCGTCCTTGCGCAGCATGATGCCGTAGGGCTCCGGCTTGGAGAACGCATCCTTGGAGATGACGTAGTCATCCGGCGACTTCGAGCCGGCAACGAGGCTCGCGAGCAGAACGTCGTCCATCACGAAGGCGACCGCGCGGTCGGTTTCGACCATCAGGAAGGCCTCGGCATGGTCCTTGGCCGGGATGATATTGGCACCCAGTCCCTTCGCGACATTGGCCTCGGTGAGCTGCTTGATGTTGGTGGTGCCGGCGGTGGAGACCACCGTCTTGCCCTTGAGATCGTCGATCGACTTCAGCCCGCTCGACTTCTTGAAGACGTAGCGGCTGGCGGTCAGATAATGGGTGTTGGTGAAGGCGACCTGCTTCTGACGCTCGGCATTGTTGGTGGTGGAGCCGCATTCGAGGTCGATGGTGCCGTTGGCCATCAGCGGGATACGGGTCGCCGACGTCACCGGATTGAGCTTCACCTCGAGCTTGTCGAGCTTGAGCTCCTTCTTCACGGCATCGACGATCTTGTAGCAGATGTCCATCGCGAACCCGACGGGCTTCTGATTGTCGTCGAGATAGGAGAACGGGATCGAGGAATCGCGGAAGCCGAGCGTGATGGCGCCGGTGTCCTTGATGTTCTTCAGCGTGCCGGTCAGCTCTTCGGCGCCGGCCTGGCTGACGACGAAGGTCGCAGCGAGCGCAAGGCCGATGTAACGGAAATGTTTCACTTTTTCTCCCCTTTCAGGATGATGCGGCCGGATGCAAGCACATCTCGGCCCGGATTAGAATGTGACTTTCGGCTGGATGCCGGCTCAGGTTAATTGGCCTCGGGTCAGCGGCTTTGGCAATTCCCCGAGATCCCAGAACAGCCCGGCCATCACCGTCAAGGCCTCTTCAGTCAATGGCAGCAGGATGTGCTCATTGGGCGCATGCTGGGAGCAGCCGGGATAGGAGTGCGGGACCCAGATCGTCGGCAGCCCCAGAATCTCGGAAAATACGTCGTTCGGCAGCGAGCCGCCGAAGTTCGGCAGCACGGCCGGCACCTTGCCGGTGGTGTTTTGGACTGAATCCGCCGCCCATTTGATCCAGGGGCTGTCGAAATCGGTGCGCGAGGCGGCAAAGCTCTGGGCCGCCCGCACCTCGACCATCGGAAAGCCCTTTGCAACCAGATGGCCGCGGACGGCGTCGATCAGGCCATCAACCCTTGTGCCGACCACGAAACGCAGCTGCAGCACGGCATTGGCGTGGCCGGGAATAGCGTTCGCCGGCTTCTCGACATTGCCCGACGACATCGCCAGCACTTCCAGCGTGTTCCAGGCATAGAGCCGTTCGGCCGCGGATAGACCGTCCTCACCCCAGTTCTCCGCAAGCGCGGGCTCGTCCTCGGTCGGCACCACCTGCACATCAGCAAGATAGCTGCGGATCTGGTTAGTGAGCCGCGGGGGCTTCAGCGCGTCGAGCTGAAGCCGGCCGTGGCCGTCGACCAGCGTCGAAATCGCATTGACCAGGATGGTCGCGGGGTTGGCAAGCACGCCACCCCAATTGCCGGAATGATGGCCGCCGTCGCGCAGGTTCACGTCGAGATGGATGCGGATGCCGCCACGGCAGCCCAGGAACAGCGTCGGCCGATCCGCCGACAGCCGCGGCCCATCGGAGGCCATGAACAGATCGGCCTTGAGCGCGTCGCGGTTGAGGTCGCAGACCTTGCCGAGATCGGGCGAGCCGATCTCCTCGCCCATCTCGACGATGAATTTGGCATTGAAGCCGAGCTTGCCGCCGCGGGCCTCCCGCACCGCACGGAGCGCCGCCATGTTGATGCTGTGCTGGCCCTTGTTGTCGGCGGTGCCGCGGCCGTAGAGGCGCGTGCCCACAACCGTCGTGCGCCAGGGATCGCGGCCATCGCGCCACTCGCCCTCCATGCCGTCGACGACGTCGCCATGGCCATAGATCAGCACGGTCGGCAGCGACGTGCTCTCGATATGCTCGGCGAACAGGAACGGTGCCCTGCCGCTGGGGGATTCGACGATGCGGCTGGTGAAGTCGAGCGCGGCAAAAGCCGGTTGCATCTCCTGCTCCAGATAGGCGCGCAGCTCGGGGCCGCGCGATGGATTCTGGCTTTCGGTCTTGAAGGCGACGCGACGATCGAGTTCGGCGAGGAACCCGCCGGATTTGAAATCGTCGCGGGCGCGGGCGATGGCGTCGGCTCTGGTCATGACTTGCTTTTTCAAGGTCTCGAGGCGGGCGAGCTTAGCGGGCTACACTGGCGCTCGGAAGTGGCGGGGCTTGGATCGCTCTTGGGATTTGCTTCTTGCTCTCTTGAGATTGGCTTGCCAAGGGCGGCAGCGCTGCTGATTTTGGCCTTGCCAAGGTCGCGATATATGCAAGAACTTCGCCAAGTTGGGGCGCACATCTATCATTCGAAGAGCGCTCAGTACAGGGCGCCGGGAGACCATATGGCCAAGCAGATCAGGCTCAACGCCTTTGCGATGAATTGCGTCGCGCATCAATCACCGGGCCTGTGGACCCATCCGCGTGACCGCACCGCCGAATATAACCGCCTGCCCTACTGGATCGATCTCGCCAAGACGCTGGAACGCGGCCGTTTCGACGGACTGTTCCTGGCCGACGTGCTCGGCGTCTACGATGTCTATGGCAACAGCCCCGACGCAGCCTTGCGCAATGCAGCGCAGACGCCGTCGAACGAGCCGCTGCTTCTGCTCTCGGCGATGGCCGCGGTCACCAAGAACCTGGGATTCGGCGTCACCAGCAATCTCTCGTTCGAGCCGCCCTACCCGTTCGCGCGGCGGATGTCGACGCTCGACCATCTGACCGAGGGTCGGATCGGCTGGAACGTCGTCACCGGCTATCTCGACAGCGCCGCGCGCGGCGCCGGCAAGGACAAGCAGGCCGGGCATGACGACCGCTACGACATCGCCGATGAATATATGGAAGTGGTCTACAAGCTCTGGGAAGGAAGCTGGGAGGACGGCGCGATGCTGCGGGACCGCAAGCGCGGCATCTTCACCGATCCCACAAAAGTTCATCGCGTTAATCATGAGAGTGCGAATTACCGCATCAACAACACCATTCACCTCAGCGAGCCGTCGCCGCAGCGCACGCCGGTGCTGTACCAGGCCGGCACCTCGCCGCGCGGGCGGCAGTTCGCGGCCAAGCATGCCGAATGCGTGTTCATGTCGGGACCCTCGGCCAAGATCATTGCACCGCGCGTCTCGGCGATCCGCCAGGAGGCCGCAGCGCTCGGCCGCAACCCGGCAGAGATCCTCATGTTCAACATGATGACGATCATCCTCGGCAATACCGAAGCCGAAGCCGCGGCGAAATACGCCGACTACCGGTCGCATATCAATCCCGAAGGCGCGCTCGCGCTGATGTCGGGATGGACCGGCATCGACTTCTCCGGCTACGAGCTCGACCAGCAGGTCCGGCACGTTCAAAACGATGCCGGTCGCAGCGCACTCGACAACGTCACCCGCGGCGACCCCGACCGCGTCTGGACCGTGCGCGACGTCATCGAGCATGTCGGCATCGGCGGCGCCGGCCCGGTCGTGGTCGGCACGCCGGAGAGCGTTGCTGACAAGATCGAGGATTGGTTCGAGAAGACCGACGTCGACGGCCTCAATGTCGCGTTTGCGATCTCGCCCGGCGATTTCGAGGACATCGCCGACATGCTGGTGCCGGAGCTGACCAGGCGCGGACGGTACAAGCCGGAATATGCCGAGGGCACGCTGCGGGAGAAGCTGTTCGGCGGCGGCCGCGCGAGGCTCGACGCGCCGCATCCGGCGGCGGGATATCGGGTGGGGACAAAGGGGTAGGCCCGGGGTCGCCCTACACCTTCCCGTCCACCATTACCTCGATCAGCTTCGTTCCGGGCCGGCCAAACGCCGATGCCAGCGTTGCCTTCAGCTCGCGGGGATCGCTGAGCTTGATCGCCTCGCAGCCGAGTGCCTTCGCCACGCCGGCGAAATCCACGGGCGGATCGACAAAGTCCATGCCGACATAATTGTCGTCGCCATGGAAGGCGAGCAAGCGCTGCTTGATGATGCGATAGCCGCCATTGTTGGCGATGACGACGTTGAGCGGCAGCTTGTGATGTGCGGCCGTCCACAGCGCCTGGATCGAATACATCGCGCTGCCGTCGCCGGAGAAGCACACGACGGGCCGATCCGGATTGGCGATGCTGGCACCGACCGAGGCCGGCAGGCCCCAGCCGATGCCGCCCGAGGCGAGACCGTGATAGTCATAGCGATCGCGGTGCGGACGCAGCGCAGTGATCTGGCGGCTGGAGGTGAGGCCTTCGTCGACCAGGATCGCATGGTCGGGCATTGCCTCGACCATTTGCAGTACGAGATAGTCGGGATCAATCGGCGTGCGGCTGGCGCTCTTGCCGATCTGCTCGACCAGCGCAGCGCGGCGCGCGCTCCAGTTCTTCGGCGCAAGCTCGGCGAGCCGCTGTTTTGCGCGTTGCGCCAATGCGGCACCACCCATCTCCTTCAGCACCGGGATCAGCGCGCGCAGCGTCTCCTTCACATCCGCCTTCAGTGCTATCTCGGCGCCGTAGTTCTTGGCGATCTCCCAATCGGCGAGACCGACTTGCACAATGCCGAGTCCGTCAGGCAGCGCATCGACCTCGCTATAGACCGACATCCGCAGGGGATCGCCGCCGAGCGCGACCAGGAGATCGTAGGGCGCGAGCATATCGCGCGCGACCTTCTGCACGCGGGCCAGCGCACCGACGAAGCTTGGGCTCTCCGAAAGGAAGTGCGAGCCATAGGGCGTCGAGGATTGATAGGCGGCAGCGCCGAGCAGTTCGGCAAGTTCGGCTGTCTCCTTCAACGCATCGCTCTTGACGACCTCGTCCATGGTGACGATCACCGGGTGCTCGGCCTTCAGCAGGCGTGCAGCAAAAGCCCTGAGCGCCTCATCCGACGGTTTGGTGCGCGCGTCGATGCGGGTGGAGCGGCCGAGATCAATGCCGGCCTCGCTGTTTAGGATATCGCCCGGCAGCGAGATGAACACCGGCCCGGTCGGCGGCGTCATCGCGACCTTGGCGGCACGGCGCACGATCCGCGGCAAATCCTCCAGCCGCGTCACCTCGACCGCCCATTTCACCAGCGGCTCGGCCATGCGCACCAGCGGGCCGTAGAGCACCGGCTCCATCAGCCCGTGGCCCTGCTCCTGCTGGCCCGCGGTCAAAATCATAGGCGTGCCCGTGAACCGGGCATTGTAGAGCGAGCCCATCGCGTTGCCGAGGCCGGGCGCGACATGGACGTTGCAGGCGACGAGCTTGCCGGAGGCGCGGCTGTAACCGTCCGCGATCGCCACCACCAGGCTCTCCTGCATCGCCATCACATAGGTGAGATCGGGATGTTCCTTCAGCGCGTGCATGATCGGCAACTCGGTGGTGCCGGGATTGCCGAACAGATGCGTGATGCCCTCGTCCTTGAGCAACGCGAGAAAGGCGGAACGGCCGGTGATCTTGTTCTTCATGTTTCCTCCAGGCCTCGCAGGCGTTGCCGCGGGGGAGCCGCATGATGACCGAAGTCGGAGGATGCGCGCAAGGAAGCGCGCTCATGGCTGCCTTGCGCGCGCGAGGAGAAGCTGGAAAGATAGGTCGAAGCCGGAGGGACCGTCATGGCCTACGACGAAGGCACCGCCGCACGGGTTCGCAGGTTGCTGGCGGGCCAACGCCACGTCGCGGAGAAGAAGATGATGGGCGGGCTTTGTTTCATGGTGGACAACGTCATGTGCTGCACCATCAGCGGCCGCGGCGGCATGCTGTTTCGCGTCGGCCCCGAGGCGCATGCGCGGATGCTGAAGGAGCCACACACGAGTCCGATGGAAATGCGCGGGCGCATCATGACCGGGTTCGTGCGGGTCTCTGATGAGGGCACGCGAACCGATGCCAGGCTCAAGCTCTGGGTGAAGCGCGCGCTCGATTTCGTGGCGACGATGCCGACCAAGCCGCCAGCGAGGAAGGCTGCGCCGCGCACGGCGGCGGCCAACGCGAAGGCTAAAGCGCCTCCTCGCGCCCCAATTCGAACGGGTCCTCGCCGCTAGCGCGCTTCTTCTTTTTTGAGCGCTGCCAGACCACGCCCGGAAAACCCTTCAGCGGCACCAGCGGCTCGCCGGTATAGGCCCATTCCTGCAGCTCCTCGATGGCGATGTGATAGAGTGGCTGGCGTCCGGTGCGCTCCTTGAACAGCGCACGGGGAATGTTGACCATGTGCGGGCTGCGGGGGCGCTCATAGGCGATCGGCGTGCCGCAATGGGCGCAGAAGCTGCGCGCGGTCTTGGTCGCCTTGTCCTCGTAGCGGGTGAGCGCGGTCTTGCCCGAAGTGATGCGAAAGCGCTTCTTCCAGCTGCCGACATAGGTGGCGTAGGCCGCGCCATGGGCGCGGCGGCTATTGGCAGAGTGATCGTGCCAGGCCCAGCGCGCGGGGACGTCGATCTCGAAGGTGACCTTGCCGCAAAGGCATTGGCCGGTGGCGATTCCTGCGGCGACTGCGGCTTTGGCCATTGTCTCTCCCCGGCGTCATTGCGAGCGTAGCGAAGCAATCCAGACTGCCTCTGCGGAAAGAGCCTGGATTGCTTCGCTACGCTCGCAATGACGGAGTTTGTGGTGCGATCGCGTGACAAATCAAGCTCGTCATTCCGGGACGCGCCGAAAGGCGCGGGCCCGGAATCCATCGAGCGGCAAGCCAGGACGTGAAATGGATTCCGGGTTCGATGCTTCGCATCGCTCCGGAATGACGGAAAGAGTCTACGCCGGCGCCAGCTCGTCATAAACAGGATAGTCCGTGTACCCCTTCTCCTCGCCGCCATAGAAGGTCGCGCGGTTGTACGGGGTGATCGGGTGGTCGTGCTCGAGCCGCCGCGGCAGATCGGGGTTGGAGATGAAGATGCGGCCGAATGCGATGATGTCGGCGTGACCGTCGGCAATCGCGGCATTCGCAGTCTCGCCGGTGAAGCCGCCGGCGGTCATCAGCACGCCGCTGTAGTGCGGGCGGAACAGCACCATGGCTGACGGCACGTTCTCCCAGTGAACATCGGCACGGCCCGCGCCACTGGAGCGCGGCTCGATGAAGTGCAGATAGGCAAGGCCGAGCTTGTCGAGCGCCTTCACCACGTGGGTGTAGAGCGGCATCGGATCGGGCTCGCCGGAATCGTTGGCGATGCCGTGCGGCGACAGTCGCACGCCGACGCGGTTGGCGCCCCAGATCTCGATCGCGGCCTGGGTGACGTCCATCAGAAGCCGTGCGCGGTTCTCGATCGGGCCGCCGTATTGATCGGTGCGCTGGTTGCTGCGCGACTGCAAGAACTGCTCGAGCAGATAGCCGTTGGCGCCGTGGATCTCGACGCCGTCGAAACCGGCGGCGAGCGCGTTCTTCGCGGCCTGCCTAAAAGCCTCGACGATGCCCTTGACCTCTTCCGTCTCCAGCGCGCGCGGCGTCTCGTAGTCGGCGAGTTTGCCGTCGGCGGTCATCGCCTTCATGCCTTCGGCCTTGATCGCGATCGCCGAGGCCGAGACCGGCAGCGCACCACCATGATAGGACGAATGCGAGACGCGGCCGACATGCCAGAGCTGGAGGAAGATGATGCCGCCCTTGGCGTGCACGGCATCCGTCACCTTGCGCCAGCCGGCAATCTGCGCCTCCGAATAGATGCCGGGCGTCGCCGGATTGCCGCGGCCGTGCGAGAGCACGGGCGACGCTTCAGCGATCAGCAGACCGCCCGGCGTGGCGCGCTGGCCGTAATATTCGGCATTGAGCGGCCGCGGCGAAAAGCTCTCGCGCTCGGCGCGCATGCGCGTCAGCGGCGCCATCGCGACACGATGCGCGAGCTTGTACGGACCGACCTGCAACGGTCTAAACAACGCCTCGAATTTCATGTGGGCCCCGGATGTCTTTGAAAGGATGCGGATCATATAGCGAGGGCGGCCGCCGGAAAAAGGCGCCGCCCCCTCTAAAAGCAGATATTCCCCAGCGCGGAACGCGGCAGAGGACAGATGTTACGCCGTCTTGATCCAGACGGCCTTCACGTTGAGATATTCCTCGACGTGCTGCTTGCCGGACTCGCGGCCGTAGCCGCTCATCTTATAGCCGCCGAACGGCACGGCGGGGTCCATCGCCTGATAGCAATTGACCCACACCGAGCCGGCGCGCAAGCGTTTCGCGACCGCATGCGCCTTGGTGACGTCCCGCGTCCACAGGCCCGAGCCGAGTCCGAACGTGGTGTTGTTGGCGCGCTTGACCAGCTCGTCCATGTCCTTGAACGCGATCGCGGAGATGACCGGACCAAAGATCTCCTCCTGCGCGATGCGCATGTTGTCCTGGACGCCCGCGAACACCGTCGGCGAGACGAAAAAGCCCTTCGACAACGCACCTTCGGTGACGCGGCCGCCGCCGGCAAGTGCTCGCGCGCCTTCCTTCTGGCCGATGTCGAGATAACCGGTGACGCGCTCAAGCTGTTGCTCGGAGACCAGCGGGCCGATCTGGGTGTTCGGATCGAGGCCGTTGCCGACCTGCAGCTTCTTGCCGAATTCGGCGACACGGCCGACGAATTCCTCGTAGATCGACTGCTCGACGAACAGCCGCGTACCGGCGCTGCAGATCTGGCCGGAGTTGGCGAACACCGCCATCGCGGCACCCGGCACGGCGGCATCGAGGTCGGCGTCGGCAAACACGATGTCCGGCGACTTGCCGCCGAGCTCGAGCGACACGCGCTTGAGGTTGCCGGCCGAGGCACGGATGATCGACTGACCCGTGACATGCGAGCCGGTGAAGGCAACCTTGTCGACGTCGTGATGCGAGGCCAGCGCAGCACCCGCGGTCTCGCCATAGCCGGGGACGACGTTGACGACGCCGGGTGGAATGCCGGCTTCCATCGCGAGCTCGGCGATGCGCAGCGAGGTCAGCGGCGCTTCTTCGGCAGGCTTGAGCACCACGGTGCAGCCGGTCGCGATCGCCGGGCCAATCTTCCAGAGCGTCGCGGTGAGCGGGCCGTTCCAGGGAATGATGGCGCCGACGACACCGACCGGCTCCTTCAGCGTGTAGGAGAAGATCTCGCCGGGCAGCGAGTTCTCGATGGTCTCGCCGTGGATCGCGGTGGTCTGGCCGGCGTAGTAGCGCAGCATGCCGACCGCGCGCAGGCGATAGGCGCGGGTGCGGCTGAGCGGTGCGCCCATGTCGAGTGTGTCGAGCTGCGACAATTCGTCGAAATTCTTCTCGACAAGATCGGCGAGCTTGAGCAGCAGGTTCTGCCGCTCGAACGGCTTGACCTTGCTCCAGGGACCCTCGAAGGCACGGCGGGCGGCGGCGACCGCACGGTCGATGTCTTCCTTGTCGCCCTCGGCAACGGTCGCGAGCAGTTCCCCAGTCGCGGGATTGTGGGTCTCGAAGCGCTTGCCGGACGCGGCATCCACCCACTTCCCGTCGATCAGCATCTGCTTGTAGGACCCGTTGGCGAACGGATGGCGCGTGATCGGAATAGCCTGCGACACAGCCATGGCTGCACTCCCTAGGTAGGTGATTGATTGGGTTCGATCTGGGCGGGATCGTTAGGTCAAACAGAATACAGCGGCGCCGGAAGGGCGTAAAGTCGGCGTAGAACGAAGCCCTGCCATGCCGACTTGTGCAGGGTCGCGCGAGCGCCATGTTATAGCTCGACCGAGCGCAACGCCCCTTCCCGGAGAATAGCCATGCCGCATCCTGTCATCGCCAAGGGCAATGTCGCCGTGATCACCGGGGGTGCCTCCGGCATCGGTCTTGCGGCGGCAACAGCGTTTGCGCGCGCCGGCATGAAGGTATGCATCGCCGACGTCGACGAGGGACGGCTGGCAGAGGCCGCAACAAAACTGTCATCCGTTACAGCTGCCACAAATGTGATGACATCAGTTGTCGACGTCAGCCGGGTCGAAAGCGTGACGGAACTGGAACGCGCCGTGGGCGCGCATTTCGGCGGCACGGACCTGCTGATGAACAATGCCGGCATCCAGCCGGGCAGCACATTGTTCGGCGTATCAGACAATTGGCAGCGCATCATTGGCGTCAA
This sequence comes from Bradyrhizobium sp. S3.3.6, assembly GCF_040546905.1. NCBI lineage: Bacteria > Pseudomonadati > Pseudomonadota > Alphaproteobacteria > Hyphomicrobiales > Nitrobacteraceae > Bradyrhizobium > Bradyrhizobium sp. S3.3.6. Next base: position 810,642 of record NZ_JBEPOT010000001.1, read on the forward strand.
CATGTGGGGCATCATCAACGGCGCGCGCATCTTCGCGCCCAACATGATCGCGCGCGGCAAGGCCGGGCTGATCATCAACACCGGCTCCAAGCAGGGCATCACCACCCCGCCCGGCGATCCCGCCTACAACGTCTCCAAGGCCGGCGTGAAGGCGTTTACCGAAGCGCTCCAGCATGAGCTGCGCAACACCAGGGATTGCCACGTCACCGCGCATCTGCTGATTCCCGGCTTCGTGTTCACCGGGCTCACCGCCAAGGGCCGCACCGAAAAGCCGGCCGGCGCGTGGACACCGGAGCAGACGGTCGATTTCATGCTTGCGCGACTCGAGGCCGGCGACTTCTACATCCTCTGCCCGGACAACGACGTGCCGCGCGCGCTCGACGAGAAGCGCCTGCTCTGGGCCGCCGGCGATATCGTCGAGAACCGGCCGCCGCTGTCGCGCTGGCATCCGGATTACGCGGATGCGTTCAAGAAGTTCGTCGATCGGAGCTAACCGAGACGATCAGCTCAGCGCAAGCAGGAGCGCGGTGCCGATCGGCGCGCCCCAGCCGGACACCGCATCGAACCCGCGCCGCGCTTCGTATCCGACGCCGGGCTTTGGCTTGGACGCGTTGTGGCCGATGGTGATGTCGTAGCAGACAAGATCTCCTATCGGCCGGCCAAGCGGCGATTTGCGATAGAGCAATGGAGCGAGGAAGCGCTGCCGCTTCTCCGACGGCAGAAGCGCATTGACGCGCGCGATGAGCGCAGCCAGGAGCGGCGCAGACGCGCTGGTCCCGCCGCCATAATCCGGCTTGCCGCGGAAGATCATCGCGTAGCCGGGTGGGCCGGCAAGCGCCGCAATATCAGGCACGATGCGCCCCCAATGACCGGAGCCGTTCAGGGAAGCAATATCGATTCCGCGCTGCCACGCAGGACGACGAAATACCTCACTGACGCCTCCACCCGTTGCCCCTCCTCCTGCTTTCATGCGCCGCCCCGGCGTCTCCCACCACACTTGCTCCGTGACCTCACCGCCGAGCCGCATGATCATCGTGCCGCCGACCGCGAGAACGAACGGGCTGCAGCTCGGAAAGTCCACATGGGCAGCGCCGTCCGTCTCCTCGTCGCCGGCGCCATCGTCGCCCGAGGCGCCGCAGATCGTGATGCCCAGCGCGGCAGCCGCCTGGAGCCGCTCGTTGATGGCCGTACGTGCCGCGGGCGACCAATCACTGGAATCCTCTGCAGACCCCCAGCTCACCGACAGTGCCACCGGCCTGTCCTTGATGACGCGGTTCAATAAATCGACCCAGCCTTTCTGATCGAAAGTCGCAAAATAGACGGACAGCTTGGCACCGGGAGCCAGGCCTGCAGCCACCTCGACGTCCATCATCACTTCGCCGGTATCGTCGAGTGCGTCCTGACGATCGTCCTTTGGCAATTGCTCGATTTGCCTGCGGTTGCGTACCGGCCAGTTGATCGAGACGATCTCAACCTTGGGCCTCTTGCGACCGAATGTCTTGCAGTGGAGTGCGAGGTCCCCGGCAAAATAGCCGCCACCGAACTCGGCAATTGCGATCTTCTGTCCGGCGCCGTCCCCGGGCGGAAAATGATACAGCGCTTCCAGGGAAGACGGGCTGAGCGGCGTCAAGCCGGCACCGATCCTCGCCCTGCTCCGCCACATGACACGCCGCTGGCCGAATCCGATCAACGCAGTGACGATCTTCTTCAGCGAAGCGGGAATCTTGTAGTCGTCCTCCCGATCGCGGAATTGCCCCTGATCCTCGCTCCAATAGACGCCGAGGCGCGGCTGAAACGCCTTCTCCATCTGCGCGACAGTCCCGCTCACGCGCATGCTGCGCGTCTCAAGCGAGACATCCTCGACCTTGAGGCCGAATTTGCGCAGAACCTGTGACACCTTGTCGGCGTCGCTCTTCGAGGCGCTGTACCGTGCCCTGAACCGGGCTCGCGACAGCGCTCGACGTCCGAGTTTGTCGGCGTCCGGCAACTTGGGTCCACGCAATGTCAGCGTGATCTCGACGTGCTGACGCGGATTCTCGTCGCGCAGACGCCTGGCCCCCGCCGTGGGTGGGCGCGCGCTGCCGGAGACAACGACAGGGCGCTTTGCCGCGCCTGCCGATCCGGTCTTGTCGTCACGCTTTGCTGCCTTGCGATTGGTGGCCGCCCTGCGGCCGGTACGCGCCTTAGCCTTTGATGCCATAGCCGGGCCCCCGCCCTCGACACGACCAAAGGTTGCAGGTTATCGTCGATCCCCGGACCCGTCAAATCTGAGGCCCGCCCGGCGACTTTCGCCGCTCGCTTGAGACCGGTCCTCGACCGTCCGAGATTGTTTTTCGATTTTTGATTTCAATCCGAGGATTTCGATCATGCGCTCGATTTTCGCACGGCTCAATCGCCGTTACGGCAGGAAGTTCATCGGCTTCGACCGTCAGAAGCTCGTCAGCTCGACCCTCGCCAACGCAATGGTCGTCACGGCGGCCACACCTCCCCGCGACATGCCACGCCCTGCGCGGGCGGTACGACGGCCGCGTGTCACGATCGTCGGAGCGGGACTCGGCGGCCTGATGGCCGGCTACACGCTCGCTCATTGCTGCGACGTGACGATTTTCGAGGCGCGCGAACGCGTCGGCGGCCGTGTCTGGAGCAAGAACAAGTCGAGCGGCGTGGTCGAAGCGGGCGGCGAGCTGATCGGCTACAATCATCCGCTGTGGCTAGCCCTGGCGCGCCAATTCCGGCTGGGACTCTCGCTGTTCACGCTGGACTCGAATTTCGACGCGCTCGATCTCGATATGCCGATCTATCTCGACGGTCGAAAGATCTCGAACCCGTTCGCGCTCAAGACCCTGTTCGAGCAGATGGAGGCGGCCTTCGGGCGGATGGCAAGGCGCGCGCGGCACGTGCACAAGCATGCGCCCTGGCTCACGTCCGACGCCGACGCGCTGGACCGGCAATCCATGGCGGACTGGATTCGGGACGAACCTAGCTCGCGTCTCGCCAGGCTCGCAATGAAGGAGCAGTTCAGCAACGACGCGGGCCAGCCCGTCGAGCGACAAAGCCTGCTCGCCAATTTCGCGGTGGTCCATGGCGGCGCACTCAAGGGACACCCGGCCGCCTACTTCACCCAGACCGAGACGCTACGCTGCTCGGAGGGCAATCAGTCGCTGGCCGAGCACCTCGCCGAGGAAATCAGGAAGGTCGGAGGAGTGGTCCATCTGTCCTCGCCCGTCGTCGCGATCGACATCGACAAGGAGGGCGTGACGATCACGCCGGAGGGGGCTGCTTCCCATCTCGCCGATTACGTCGTGCTTGCGATTCCGCCGAGCCTGTGGCCGGGCGGACGCTTTGCCAAGATCGAGATCACGCCGCAACTCACGCCCGACCATTACATCTCGATGGGGACGGCCGTGAAATACCTCAGTCCGGTCAAGCGACGTTTCTGGATCGACCATGGGCTGGCGCCGGCCGCGACCTCGAGCCGCTTTGGCGTCACATGGGAAGGCACCGACAATCAGATCGCGCCGCGCGGCCGCGAGGTCGAGCTCAGCCTGTTCGCCGGCAGCAAACCGGCGCAGCAGGCCATTCGACAATGGGAGCGCGGCGGCAAGACCGCCGTCGATGCCTTTTATGCGTCGCGGATCGGCCAGGTCTATCGCGGCTATGAAGACAATCTGTCCCAGCCGCCGGACTTCATTGCGTGGCCCGCCGATCCCTGGACCGGTGCCGGCTATTCCTGTCCCGCGCCCGGCGAAGTCACGCGCGCCGGGCCGCTGCTCAACAGCGCATTTCACAAGCGGATGTATTTTGCCGGCGAGCACACCTGCTTTGCCTATTACGGCTACATGGAGGGCGCGTTGCAGTCCGGCCTGAAGGCAGGGTCGGCGATCCTGAGGGCGACCAAACGCGCCGGCCGGCGCCGGTCGGCCTGAGCGCTTTACAGCGTCTCTTGCTGGTGCCCGCAATTCTTGCAGGCGAACTTGACGCGGCTCTGGCCTTTTTCCGCCTGAACCCGGTTCGGCGCGCCGCACTTGCCGCAGACGGCCTCGATGCGGGTCGTGCCGTGCTTGACGACGATGGTCTTCTTTTCCATCGACTCGCGGATCAGGCGCTCGGCCTCCTCACGCAGGGATTGTTTCGACAAAGCTCGTCTCCGCCTTTAGAAAGCGCGAGAGCCATATCGCACCTGCGGTGGAATCTCAATCGGCAATGCCGGCTCAGACCTCGACAATCACATAACTATCCTCGACATGCACCGGAAACGTCTCGGCGACATACGGGCCTTTCTGCAATTCGTCGCCGCGTTCCACCGCGACCGGATATGACCGGATCCTGACGCGCTTCGGATCGAACCAGGACTGGCCGTTGCGCATGTCGAATTCCCAGCCGTGCCAGGGACAGCGCAGCATCTCCCCGACCCGAGAGCGCTCATAGACGCCGGGCTCAGGCGAGGTTAGCCGCGCCACGCAAGCGGCCTTCTCCAGCGGTGCGCCTTCATGCGGACAGCGGTTCAGCAGCGCAAAGAACTCGCCATTGACATGGAACACGACGATATCGCGGCCCGCGACGTCGACGACCTTGTTGCCGCCGGGCGGGATCTCGGTCGTTCGCGCGACAATGTGACGGGCCATGTTGATCAGAACTTGTAGACCGCACGCGCATTGGTGCTGAAGATCTTCTTCCGCTCGGCTTCCGTCAGCGGTGTCTTGAAGGCGAAGCGCGGATCGTCGAAATCCCAGTGAGGATAGTCCGACGAGAACAGGAGGCGATCGACGCCGACCCATTCGATCAGCGAACGCAGATGCCGCGCCTCGTCGGGCTCGTCGATCGGCTGGGTCGTGAACCAGAAGTGCTCGCGGACGTATTCCGACGGCTTGCGCTTGAGATGCGGCACCTCGCTGCGGAACCGCTCGAAATGCTGGTCCATCCGCCACACCGCCGACGGGATCCAGCCGAAGCCGCCTTCGATGAAGACGATCTTCAGCTTTGGAAACCGCTCCAGCACACCCTCAATGACAAGGCTGGCAAGCTGCGCCGCGATGGTGTGCGCGTTGGACTGGTGCTCCTCGACATAATAAGACGGCCAGCCGCCGCCTGTCGGCGCGTGGCCGCCATAGCCGCCGACATGGATGCCGAGCGGCAGGTCCAGCGCCTGCGCGCGCTCATAGATCGGCCAGTAGCGGCGGCGGCCGAGCGGCTCGTTGGCGCGCGGCGAGACGTTGATCTGGATGTACTCGCCGCTTCTGGCGCAGCGCTCGATCTCGGCGATCGCGAGATCCGTGCCGTCCTGCCCGACCAGGATCGAGGCCTTCAGGCGCGGATCCCTGTGCGACCAGAACGCCAGCTGCCAATCGTTGATGGCGCGCTGGATCGCCGCGCCGAATTCCAAGTTCTGCTGCGAGAAGATGAAGAGATCGAGCACCTGCAAGATCCCGAACTCGACATCGAGCGGATCGAGATGCTGCTTCTGCATGAAAGCAAGGTCGGAGCCGGGCGGCCCTCCGGTCGGCGGCCAGGCATCGCGCCGCGCGATCAATGGCGAGGACCGCGGATAGGGGGTCGTAAACAGATAGGGCGTGCGCAGATGGCTGCCATATTCCTTCAGATGCCGCTGCCAGCGTTTCGGCAAGAACTCGTTGAGGTCGTCGAGCGAATGCAGGCTCGGGTGCACGTCGCAATCGACGATGCGCAGCCGGCTCGCGGCGGGCTGTTCGTCGTCACGCAGCGGACGGTCGATGACTTCACTCATGCGAACCTCCAGGATCAGTTGATCGACAACCGCGGAAATGTCTCCAGCGGATTATCGACGCACATCTTTGCGATGATGCTCTTCGGCAGGTTCGGCGGTATCGGATCGTCGCCGTCGAACTGCCAGTGTGGATAGTCGGACGCGAACAGGAACATCTTGTCGGAGCCGATCTGGTCGATGATCTCCTCGACGCTTTTGGCATCGCCCGGCGCATCGAACGGCTGCATGGTGACGCGAAAATTGTCGCGAACGATCGCGGCGGGCTCGCGCCCGACCCAGGGCACCTCGACGCGCACGCCGCGCCAGGTCTTGTTGGCGCGCCACATGAAGGCCGGCAGCCAGCTCACGCCGGATTCCATCAGCACGACCTTGAGGTCCGGATATTTGCCGAACACGCCCTCATAGATCAAGCTCAGAATCTGCGCCTGAAACGCCTGCGCTTCGACGAAGTAATATTCGTAGCGGTGCGACGGCCAGCCAGCCGAGCTTGGCGCCTGCCGATATTGCGTGCCGGCATGGATCGCGAGCGGCAGCTTGTGCTTTTCGGCGAGCTGGTAGACCGGCCAGAAATGCCGTCGCCCCAGCAGCGTCTCGCCCTGCGCCAGCACCAGGATGGAGACGAAGCGATTGTCGCTCGCGCGGCGCTCGATCTCCTCGATGGCGAGATCCGGCGCCTGCATCGGCACCACGATAGAGGCGCGCAGGCGCGGGTCACGCGATAGCCATTCGGCGGCAATCCAGTCGTTGATCGCCTTGCAGAAGTCCGCCGCCATGTAGGAATCGAACACGGCTTGCGCGCCGTAGAGCACGTTGAGGATCGCATGGCTCGCGCCCAATTGGTCGAAGGCGCCCTTCTGCACCATCGCCAGATCAGAGCCCGGCTTCGTGCCATTGGCCGACCGCCAGTCGGCGCGGCCAGAAAACGGCATGCTCGGCGGATAGCAGGTGAGGTCGAGGCCGTCGATAGCACGGCTCACCACCTGCTCTTTCCAGTGATCACTGAGATAAGGAAGCAGCGTCGTGCGCGTGCCACCAACCGCCGGGTGGATGTCGCAGTCGATCCGCGTCACCGCCATGGATGCTTCCTCGCCAAGATCTTGTACGTACGCCTTATTGGTGGCGTTCTTTGTGCGCCGCCCCCTCAGAGTGCGCCGGCCTATGCCGACGCGCAAGGGCGCAGGCCAGCGCGATCCGTCATGGCTCGGTTGCATTTCGCAGGCGCGATATCAGGTCGGGCCGATGCATCCAGCGCAATCGCGGTCTCGGTGGCGGGATCGGCGGCTGATTAAAATTTCGTCTATCGCATCGCAGCCGACACGCTTAGCTTCGGCTGCGTACCGTCCTCTTTGCTCTTCCGGAGTTCCCATGTCCCTCCTCATCCGCGGCGGCACTGTCGTCAATCATGATCATTCGCGCCGTGCGGACGTGCTGATCGAGGGCGACACCATCGTCGCGGTCGACGCAGCAATCGCGGCGCCAACGGGGGCGGAGGTCATCGATGCCGGCGGCGCCTATGTCATTCCGGGCGGGATCGATCCGCACACCCATCTCGAAATGCCGTTCATGGGCACGGTTACCGCGGATGATTTCGAGTCCGGCACCAAAGCGGCGCTGAGCGGCGGCACCACCATGGTGGTGGATTTCTGCCTGCCCGATCCCGGCCAGTCGATGCTCGCGGCCTATCAGGAATGGCGCCACAAATCCGAGAAGGCGGCGACCGACTACGGCTTCCACATGGCGGTGACGTCATGGTCGAAGCAGATCCATGACGAGATGGCAACCGTGGTCAAAACCTACGGCATCAACACCTTCAAGCACTTCATGGCCTACAAGGGCGCGTTGATGGTGAACGACGATGAGCTCTACAACTCGTTCGCGCGCTGCGCCCATCTCGGCGCGATGCCGGTCGTGCACGCGGAGAATGGTGACGTCGTTGCCCTGATGCAGGAGGCGCTGATCGCGCGTGGCGTCACCGGCCCCGAGGGCCACGCCTATTCGCGACCGCCGGAGGTCGAGGGCGAAGCCACCAACCGCGCCATCATGATCGCTGATATGACCGGCACGCCGGTCTATATCGTGCACACGAGCTGCCGCGAGGCGCATGAGGCGATCGCGCGAGCGCGGGCCGCGGGAAAACGCGTCTATGGCGAGCCGCTGATCCAGCACCTGCTCCTCGATGAGCGTGAATATCAAAACAAGGATTGGGATCATTCCGCGCAACGCGTGATGTCGCCGCCATTCCGCGACAAGTCGCACCAGGACAGCCTTTGGGCCGGCCTGCAGTCCGGCTCGCTGCAGGTGGTCGCAACCGACCATTGCGCCTTTACTACCGAGCAGAAGCGCTTTGGTCTCGGCGATTTCAGAAAGATCCCGAACGGCACCGGCGGCCTGGAAGATCGCCTCGCGTTGCTATGGACCGCGGGCGTCGCCACGGGGCGGCTGACCAAGGAGGAATTCGTCGCGGTGACCTCGGCGAATATCGCCCGCATCCTCAACATCTATCCGCGCAAGGGCGCGGTCGCCGTCGGCTCAGACGCCGACATCGTGGTGTGGGATCCCAAGGCGACGAAGACCATCAGCGCGAAGCGGCAGATGAGCCGGATCGACTACAATGTGTTCGAAGGCTTTGCCTGCACCGGCGGGCCCGCCGCGACGCTCTCGCGCGGTCGTATCGTGTGGAAGGATGGCGATCTCCGCGCCGAAGCCGGTGACGGGCACTATGTCGAGCGTCCGGCGTTCTCACCCGTGCATGTGGCGAATTCCACGTGGAAGGAGCTGACCGCCCCGCGCGCGGTCGCACGCGGTGCGGTGACGCCGTAGCTGCGCCACACACGCGATGCCTAGATCGCGAATACCCAGGCGGCGACGATGGTGCCGATGGTGATGAGACCGGCGATGGTCCAGCCCGCGGCATATTCCAGCTCAGGATGACCGGTTGCTCGCATGATCTCTGCCGGGTCGGCGGTATGCTTCTCTGCCATGACGGCCTCGCATGTTACGTCCCGCGTCATGGATAAGTCGCGTCAGCCGCCATTAGGTTCCATCACGGAAATGCGAGGGACACAAAAACGCGAAAACAACCCCATGCACAGTAGAACGCCGGCCTCGGCATGAGGCGCAGCCGCGCGTGACAAAGCTTTGACGCGATTGTGAGAGGCGCGCGGCGTGATCGGCTTTGCCGCAGCGGCACCCCGCTGTTAGGATGCATTGCAGGCATTTTTCTATTTTAGGTTTGGTTCACTGACGTATCGGCAATTTTCTTGCCGGCACACCACAATTGATTTTCGAACACCTGAACAGTTTCGGACAAACAGCACCCACCATCGCAATTCCAGCTTTCCAGCGCGCCAACCCCGTACAAGGAGGAAATACTATGTCCCCTAGTGCAACACCCCACATGGTCGAACTTCCCAACTCTGTCCATCAACTGCCGACAGGCTCGAGGGCGATGCGCCGCACCAACGGCCAGCGCTGGATCGAGCTGACGCTCGGCGTCAAGCGATCCGCCGATCTGCCTGATCTGTCAGATCTGGACGACAAGCTCCCCAAGGCGCGCAAATACATGACGCGCGACAAGCTCGAGAGCCAATACGGCTCCGATCCCAAGGCCATCAAGTCGATCGAGGATTTTGCCAAGGCGCACAAGCTCGTCGTGACCCGCAACGAGCCCGCCGCCGCACGGCTCGGAATCGCAGGCACGGTCGACGACGTCAGCGACGCCTTCGGCGTCACGCTGTTCGACTATTCGCATCCGCATCTCGGCGCCTTCCACGCCCGCACCGGCCCGGTGCACATCCCGACCGAGGTCGGCGATGCCATCACCGGCGTGTTCGGGTTGAACAACCACCGTGTGCTCAGGCGCTCGCGCCATTCGGCACGCGCCGCGGCGCCGGATTTCGCAAGCTCGGTGCGGCACTGGTTCGTTCCGACCGAGCTCGGCGCCATCTACAAATTCCCCCAGATCGACGCGAGCAAGCAATGCATCGGCCTGCTCGAATTCGGCGGCGGCGTGGAGACCCCCGATGTCGCGGCCTATTTCAGCAAGATCGGCGTTCCCGCGCCGGAGGTCGCCGTCATCGCGGTCGACGGTGTCTCGACCAATCCGGCCGACGACCCGGAATCGACCGGCGAGGTGATGCTGGACGTCGATGTCGCCGGCGCGCTCGGCGGCGGCGCCAAGATCGCCACCTATTTCTCGACCTTCGACGAGAAGGGTCTGGTCGATTGCCTCGCCAAGGTCGTCAGCGACTCCGTCAACGACCCCTCCGTCGTCTCGATCAGCTGGGGCTGGGACGAGAACCAGGCCTTCAACAACAGCGGCGTGATCTGGTCACCGGCTGCGATCGACCATTGCAACCATAGCTTCCTCGCGGCGGCCCATCTCGGCATCACGTTCTGCGTGTCCACCGGCGATGACGGCTCGGAAGCACAGATGCAGGACGGCCGGGCGCACGTGAACTTCCCCGCGACCAGTCCTTACGTCCTCGCGGTGGGCGGAACGACCTTGCACGCGCGTGCGAACGCCAGGAAGCAGGTGCAGATCACCGAGGCGGTCTGGAATGACGGACCGGGAAGCGGCACCGGCGGTGGTGTCAGCGACATCACGCCGGCCCCGGCCTGGCAGAAAGGCATCGTGCCGAAGTCGATCAATCCCAGGCATTTTGCCGGACGTGCAATTCCGGACGTTGCGGCCAATGCCGATCCGGCAACGGGCTATCTGACGATGTCGGGCGGCAAGCTCGGCATTGTCGGCGGCACCAGCGCCTCCGCACCGCTCTGGGCAAGCCTGATCGCACGGATCAACGCCGCGCTCGGCGCACGATCCGGCAATTTCAACGCCCTGCTCTATTCCAAATTCGGCCCGGCCGGCGTGCTGCGCGACATCACGGTCGGCAACAATGACACCGGCGGTCTGCTCGGCGGACAGTACAAGGCGGGCCCGGGATGGGACGCCTGCACCGGCTGGGGCGTGCCGGATGGCGGCAAGCTTCTCGTAGCGCTTCAGGGCGGCCCGGCCAGCTAGCCGATCCGCGCTTGCACAGGCGGGCGATCATCCGCCTGTGCGAGACAGGGACACCCGACAGAGACACCCGGCCGCGTCCGTCCGACGCGGCCGGTCGCGTCTTGCAGGCGCCAGAATGGGAGTGAAAAACGAAAGCAATCGGCGCAGATCACCGTTGGTGTCCCGTTGTCTCCCAACAGCGGCGCAATAGCAGAGATGCCGGGAGGTCCGTTGCGGGCCAACACCGGACTCGTGCACCGCAGCCAATGAGGGCGCATCGCTTCTAGCGGGACATTTGCGGTGGATCGATGATGCCGGCTACCCGAATGAGCCCGAGCTTTTCGAGAAAGAAAGGCAGTATGGAACGTAACGGAACATCAGACGTTCTTTTCCGCGAGTGAGCAGCGCCGTCGCCCCGGCGCAGCAACCGCCGAGGCGCGGAGCTGCGCTGATCGGAGGGAATGCTCATGAGACTCACCCTTTCAGTCATCAAGGCTGACGTTGGCTCCGTCGGCGGGCACACGAAACCGTCTACACGCATGATGGCGGCTGTCGAGGGCGAGGTCGCGAAGGCGATCTGCAATGGTCTCTTGATCGACGGTTTCATCTGCCACACCGGCGACGACATTGCGATCATCATGACGCACACACGGGGCGAGGGGAGCTCTGAGGTACATCAATTCGCCTGGAAGGCGTTTCTTGCGGCCACGGCGGTTGCGAAAAACTCTGGCCTCTACGGCGCCGGCCAGGATCTTCTGGTCGACGCGCCTTCCGGAAACGTTCGCGGCGCCGGACCGGGCGTCGCGGAGCTCAGCTTCGAACACAGCCTCTCGGGTTCGAGGCCCGCGGAGTCCTTCATGGTGTTCGCCGCCGACAAGTGCGGCCCCGGCGCCTACAACCTGCCGCTCTACCTCACCTTTGCCGATCCCATGTACTGCGCCGGGCTGATGCTGCCTCCGATGATCAAGGGTTTCCGTTTTCATGTCATCGACATGGACCACACGGCTGGCGACAGCGTGATCGAACTCGACGCGCCCGCGGACGGCTACCACATTGCCGCGCTGCTCCGCGACAATGAGCGCTTTGGGATCGATCGCATCGTTTCCCGAACGTATGACGAGGTTGCCGTCGCTGTTTCGGCGCAGCGTCTTCACTCGATCGCAGGCAAGTACACCGGCAAGGACGATCCGGTCGCGATCGTCAGGAACCAAGGGATTTTCCCAGCGCCGGAAGAAATCGTCTCGCCGTTCGCGAAGGCGCACTTCGTAGGCGGCGATGCGCGCGGCTCGCACGTGATGCCGCTCATGCCGGTGCCACTTAATACACCGGTGACAGGCATGTACTGCCTGCCAATTGTCTCCTGCGCTGGCTTTTCGATCGACAAGAACGGCCGTTTTTCGGAGTCCTATACCGATTTCTTCGACAACCCGGCGTGGGACGAGGTCCGCCGGCGCGCCCAGCGCAAGGCAATCGAGATGCGCAGCCAAGGCTGGTCTGGCGCCGCGATGCTGCCCTATTCCGAGCTGGAGTATGGCGGCTTCCGCGACACCGTGTCCGCACTGCTGAAGCGTTTTCGGCTGCGCGGGGAGCGCAAACCGGAAGCGGCCGAGTAGAGAACGTGCGACGCGGGCGCTATTGACATGCCAATACTGGGAGGTAGGTGTGGCGAGGAAACGCATAGGCATTCTCACTGGCGGTGGCGACGTCCCCGGCCTCAACGCGATCATCAAGACCGTGACCTATCGCGGCAGCGAGGACGACATTGAGGTCGTCGGTCTGCGCCGCGGTTGGGAAGCCCTCACGCACCTTGACCTCGACGCCCCCGCCAGCAAATCGCACTACCTTATCCCGCTCAACCGCGAAAACACGCGCATCATCGACCGACGCGGCGGCACCGTGCTGCACTCGAGCCGCACCAATCCCTCCAAAATGAAGAAACTGCCCGATCATCTCGCTGGCGAAGACCTTCCAGTCTCGGAGAGTACCAAGAGCGGCATCGCAACCAAGACTTGGGATCTCACCGGCCAGGTATTGGCGAACCTCTCCAGGCTGGGCATCGAGCACCTCATCGCCATCGGCGGCGACGACACACTCAGCTATGCGGACAAGCTCAACGGGCTCGGCGTCAAGATTATCGCCATCCCGAAGACGATGGATAACGACGTCCGCAACACCGAATACTGCATCGGCTTCTCGACCGCGATCACCCGCGCCAGCGATGCAATCCAGCGGCAGCGCACCACTGTCGGCTCACACGAGCGAATTGGCATTTTCCGCATCTTTGGTCGCGATGCCGGATTTACAGCTCTCTACACCGCGTACGTGACCTCGATACGGTGCGTCATACCGGAGTACAAGGTCAACCTCGACAAACTGATCCAACTGCTCATCGAGGAGAAGCGTGCGAACCCAAGCAACTACGCGCTGATCGTTCTCAGCGAAGGTGCCGAGTGGGAGGGCTTCAGGCTGCAGGAATACGGCGAGCCTGACGCCTACGGTCACCGAAAGAGGACGAGCGTGGCCGAAGTGCTTGCCGACGAGATCAAGCTGCGCGCCGGCGAGGAGACCATCGTCTCTGATCTCACCTACGACCTGCGATCGGGCGATCCGGACTTTATCGACAAGCTTGTGGCCCTGACTTTCGGTAACATGGCATACGATGCCATCCTGGAAGGCAAGACCGGCCTTATGTCGGCGCTGGTAGAGGGCCGCTACGACCTGGTGCCCATCCCTGACGCCAAGCTCGGCCCCCGCAAATTGGACGTCGCCAGCACGTACAACACGGAGCGCTACCGCCCCATCTACGCCAACAAGCGGGGGCTGCCGATCTTTCTCAACCGCGCGTCATAGGGGGGTGGCAGGTGGCAACCCCAAGAACGTCTCGTATGGGGCAGCCTCGGAAGTGCTGCCCGGCCAGATGGGTCTGCCGACGCGGAGTCAGGACCTCGTGCCGAGATCATGAAGGAGTCAGGCCATGGAGATCGAACGCACGACATTCGGCACCATCACGATTGACGGAAAGACCTATGAACACGACGTGATCATTCGTCTCTCCGGTGAAGTGGCAAGGCGGAAGAAAAAACTGTCGAAGAAGTACTACGGCACCTCGCATGTCCTCTCGAAAGACGAAGCGAAGTTCCTCTATGAGGACGGATGCGAGCAGCTGATTCTTGGCTCGGGCCAGATGGGCAATGTGCACCTATCGCCGGAAGCTGAGACGTATTTTGCGAGAAAGGGTTGCAAGGTCCTGCTGGAGCCGACCCCCAAGGCGATTCATACGTTCAACGACTCGCGCGCAAAGAAGATCGGCCTTTTTCACATTACCTGCTGAAACCGGGCCGGCTGCGGCGCATGAAGCCCGAGAGCGCACTGAGAAGATCGATTCGCCGCACGGTCGTACGTGATGACCGGTGGCGGAAGCCCACCATCGTCCAGGTCCGCAAGAGATCCTGACCACTGACGGGATCACGCGGGACACGGGAGTCGGCTTTGGGTCAAGATGCGAAGAACTCTGCGCGAGCAGATGTTTTCCGCTTCGGCTCCGAACTCAGACATTGCTCGGTGCGGTCGGCACTTCGCATTTGGGCCACAAGGAGACCTCACATCCGGACAGATCTCACGGCTTCTTAAAAATGAATTCTAATGTTGACGAAGGGTCTTGCTGCCTCTTCCAGTCAGCAAGCTTCTCCTCTTCCTCATGCAACTGACGATACAGCTGAGACATCCGGGCAAATATCGACCGGAGCGTCGTGTCATCCGCTGTCCGAGAAATCTGAGCACATCGCTCAGATATATCAAGATTTTCGCTCATAATCGGTAGGTTCTCCTCACCTGATCTAAGCTGGTGGCCTTCGGGAGTATGTCTTTGGGTCAAAGAGTGCAGCCAGACCGGCGACGAGTGCAATCACCGCGACAAACAGGACCGAGATAGGATCGATAAATAGATACAAGACTGCCGCTATTGCCAGCAACGTCAAAGCGGGACCGACGAGCGCAGGGTGCCTCTTAAGCGAATATATCACCCGGTTGCGCACTTCAGGAATGCAGGCCGCGGCGGTGACAAGGCCAACGATTACGACAAGCCATTTCGGCATAACTCGCGCGCCTCGATAGTGGGCTACTACGACAACAACGTAGGCACCCTTTCGCTCTGATTAAAGAACATAGTTCAAATCACATCGTTTCCGGCGGAAGTCTGCAACGGGTCAAAAGCGTCGGCTTGGCGCTCGGCTACCAAGTTCAGGTCTGCCCCAATGAACCGACGTGTAGCTGTACGGCGTCAACGGAAGCGTTGGGCCACAACCGGACATCGGGCTTTCATTTTTCTGGCTCAGACCTTCCGGTCAATCTGATCGAACCTGGATAGGCTGTCTTGTGCTTCACATACCCGATTTCTTCGGAGAACTTCTTACCCGCTTCCGTCCAGCGCCCAAAGCGGGTGTCCACAATTTCCATCAGTCCAAAGTCCGCGAGTGCCTGAATTGCAAGTTGTCCGGCGCTCTCCGCGAGAGTGTCAACGTCATCCTCGTACTCGTACTGATGTTGGTGAACCATGGCTACGAGCGCGATCAGAAGCTTCTTTTCGGTTTCGGTCATAACTTTGCCCTATCAAGTGCCGGGTCGCCCGAGTTGCTCTGAGAGCGTATTCAGCATCTCCTAACATTTTCGGCGTTGCATCAGGAAACCTCTGTTTCGGGTCAAAGGCCGAAGAATTCAATTCGAGCACAATTGGTCCGCTGCGCTCTCGGAAGCGGCCTTCCGTCCGTGCCCTCATGAGTACACGTTCTTATTCAACAAGTGACCTCGTCGCGTTCAACTCTCCCGGGACTAAGACTATAGCCCTCCCCCTAATGGGAAATCTGTCATAGGCTGCGACTGTCATTTGGCGGCAAAGCCGTGACCGGAGAGGAAAAACGCCCATGAAACTCACGATGTCCGCCTGCCGCGCCGGTGCAATCCTCGTGGCCGGTGCGTCCCATGTCGCGGCCGCATCCGGCGCGACGCCTTCGAAAATCTCCGGCTCCACGGCGCTGGCGCTGGCGGGGGTGATCGCGCCGCTGTCGCCGATCCTGTCGGGCGCCGAGAAGAAGGCGGTTGCGATGCTGTTCGCCGTCAACGCCGACATTCCCTACAAGAAGCCGATCGTGGTGACCGCGGACAGGATCGTCTGCCGCACCAGCAATGTCGACATCACCTTGCGCAACTGCGAGGTCACGTTCGGCAAGAAGGTCAAGACCGTGAACGGCTCCACGGCCAACGAGATTTTCGCGACCGAGGCGCTGGCCGGCATTCCGCCCGACGGTGCGGCGGGATCGAATTTCGAGAGCCTGAGCAAGCTGAGCTGCACGATCGACCCCAATGCCGTCAGGCAGAAGGACGGGAGCGGGGCGGATTGCACGTTCCAGCCGGCGGATTGATTGGGGCGTGCGAGGGCGAACGAAGGGTGCCGTGAAATCGCCGCAAGATGAACTGACAAGACCAAGTAGCAAGGCGAATTGAAAAGACAGGCCAAATCGGCGCACCAAACCGAAGCGCTCAAGGCCGGCACCACGATGATGAAGAATTGTCTCGCATTTTTGCTTGTTCTGAGCGTGACAGCGGCCTCCGCACATGGCCCGTTGCCGGCGCGACTGACCGCGCCGTCCGATCTCGTGCCGGTCGGCCTCACCGATAACGACACGACCGCCGGCGGCGTCGTGCGCCTGTGCGAGCAGGTCACCTTCTCGCGCGGCCTGCGCTATGGCGACGGCGAGGCCAATGTGCTCGACGTCGCGATCAGCGAGACCACCAAGGCGGATACGCCGCGACCGGTGCTGCTGTTCGTGGCGGGCGACACGTTTACCGGTGACCGCGGCGCTCCGGACCTGTCCCGCGACATCCAGGACGAGGCGATGTGCTTTGCCGCGCGCAACGGCATGATCGGGGTGCGCGTGAACTACCGCCTGGCGCCCGCCGCGACCTGGCCGATGGGCGCAACCGACGTCGCAGCGGCGCTGTCCTGGATCCACGGCAATATCGACCTGTTCAACGGCGACGCCCGCGAGATCGTCGCGGTCGGCTACGGCGCCGGCGCCTTCCATGTCGCTAGCCTGCTGGCGCATCCCGAGCTCCAGGCCGACCGCGCCGATGTCGCGGCGGTCGTGCTGGTATCCGGTATCTACCGCGCCGGCAAGGACGCCAGCGACAGCGAGAAGGCGTATTTCGGCACTGACGCCGCTCAATATGACAAGCGCTCGGTGTTTCCCGGCATCCTCAATGTCGATGCGCCGATCGTGCTGGCCTGGGCCGCCAACGATCCCGCGAACCTGGTCGCGCAGGGCGAGACCCTGAAGAAGACGCTATGCGGCGCCGGCCACTGCCCGCGCACCACGCTGCTGCGCAGCCGCGACGGCATCGCTGCCGCATTTGGCCTGGACGGCTCAGGCGACAGCCTCGCCGAACCGACGCTGCTGCTGGTGCATCAGCTGGAGGCGCGCGGGCTGCCGTAAGCATCAGCGGGACGCCCGAATTCGTCGAACCCGCCAAGCCGATATGCCGGACGATGACGGACTCACGCCGCGTGTGTCGGGGCGGCACGACGCCAGAGAAGCACAATACTATCGGGAGCGATGCAGCGGGCGAAGGCGCGCGCAAGGCCAGGCGCTCCTTCCACTTCATATATGTGGCGCGCAATGCTCTTGCTTCAAGACCCCGCCTCCCCCGTAGAAGTCAGGCCTCCTACCGAATCTGAGGTGGCAAATGACGGAACACGACGTGATCATCGTCGGCGGCGGTCCAACTGGATTGATGCTGGCTGGGGAGCTGGCCGTGGCCGGCGTGAACGCCGCGATCGTCGAGAGGCGTCCGAACCAGGACGTGGAGGGCTCGCGCGCGAGCGGTCTGCATCCACGGGCGATCGAGCTTCTCGATCAGCGGGGCATAGCGGAAAGGTTCCTGCCGCAAGGGACCAAGCACTACGCCGTCGCGCTCGCCGGCATCGTCCTCGAGGCCCGCGACCGGCCTAGCCGCCACAACTACACGCTCGGGCTCTGGCAGGAAAAAATCGAGCGCGGTCTCGCCGACTGGGTCTCTGAACTCGCCGTGACCTTCTATCGAGGCTGCGAGATGGCGACCTTTGTCGAAACTACGGAGCGGGTCGACGTTCACCTGACGGACGGGCGCAGGCTCGGTTCACGCTATCTCGTCGGCTGCGACGGCGGCCGCAGCCTCGTGCGCAAGACCGCGGGCATCGGGTTTCCCGGATCGGAGCCGCAGGCGAGCTATCTCATCTTCGAAGCGGACATGACGGACGAGCCGCCGCTTGGCATCCGCTACAGCAACCGGGGGCTGTATGCCCTGGGACGGCTCGACAGCGGCCCGCGCGTGCGCGGCATCGTGACGGAGCAGCGGCTCGAGCGGGGCGGCAGCCCCACCGAAGCAGATCTCAGGGCAGCGCTCCAAACCGCCTACGGATCGGATCTGGGCATCCATAAGGTCACGTGGATGTCGCGGTTCACGGACGCTGCGCGGCAAGCGGAAGCGTATCGGAAGAGCCGCGTCCTGCTCGCGGGCGATGCCGCGCACATCCACTCCCCCGTGGGAGGACAGGGCCTGAACGTCGGGCTGCAGGATGCCGTGAATCTCGGGTGGAAGCTCGCCCAGGTCGTGAAGGGGATCTCACCCGATGCCCTGCTCGACACCTATCACGCCGAGCGGCAACCGGTTGGGGCCGCGCTGCTCGAGTTGACGCTGGCGCTCACCGCTCTCAACCGTGGCGACGAGCACACGACGGCACTCCGCGGGTTCGTCGCCAACACTATGAAGATGGATGAGCCGAGGAGATGGTATTCCGCCACGGTGTCGGGCCTCGACATCCGCTATGGCGAGGAAGGATGCCACCCTCTGCTCGGCAGGCGCATGCCCGACCTGGACCTTGTCACCGCTGATGGCCCGACGCGCGTATTCGAGCTGATGCGAGATGCGCGGCCGCTCTTCCTCAATCTCGGCCCGCCCGGCTGCGCTGTCCCCGAGCGATGGGACGAACGCGTCAGGCAGGTCAGCGCGACGTTCACGGGCATCTGCGAGATGCCGGTAATCGGTGTCGTTCCGACCCCTGCCGCCGTTCTCGTCCGGCCCGACGGGCATGTCGCCTGGGTCAGCACGGGCAAATGCGAAGGTCTCGTGGAGGCTCTCGCGACCTGGTTCGGAGATTAGGCCGCCATGGCCGTGTTGCGGGCGACTAAGGACGGCTAGGCAAGCGCAGCGCGTCAGCACGCCTGCCGCTTCTATCGCGCCGCCCAGCCACAGGATTGCCAAACGCTTGACGTAGATCAACTCCCTTGGGTGCAGAACGAGCCGAGTTCGTTGGGGGCCAACAACGACAAGGTGTCGAGCATGCGCGTCACCGGCAGGCTGCTGTTCGTTTTGATCGTCGCTCTCGCCTCGCTCGGGGCGATGTCGGAGCAGCGTTCTGATCAGCCCACTTCCGACAGCGAAATCCGCATCGGCAATCTCATGCCGTATTCGGGACCGCTCTCGGAATTCGGCGCGATCGGCCAGGCGGAGGCCGCCTATTTCGACATGGTCAACGATCATGGCGGGATCAACGGCCGCAAGGTCCGCTTCATCAGCCGCGACGACAATTCCGATCCCACGGTCGCGCTCGATTTGACGCGCGGTCTCGTCGAGAAGGACGACGTGCACCTGATGTTCGGATCATTCGGCACGCCCGGCAATCTCGCCACGCGCTGGTACCTGAACGAGAAGAAGGTCCCGCAGCTGTTCGTCGCCTCCGGCGACGAGGAGCTGAGCCAGGCCAAGGCGTTTCCCTGGACCATGGGCTGGCAGCCGCCGTTCCGGTCGGAAGGGCGCATCTACGCCAACTACATCCAGGCCTATTATCCGCATCGCAAGATCGTGGTGCTGTGGCAGAACGACCAGTTCGGACGCGCGCTCCTCAAGGGTATCGAGGAAGGTCTTGGCAACCTGAACCGCCTGATCCTCGTCGACATCGCCTTCGACATCTCAGATGAGCATCTCGAAGGGCACGTCTCGATCCTCAAGCGCGCGGGTGCCGATGTTTTCGTCTTTCTCGGCGTGCCGTCGACGGCGGCTCAGGTGATCAAGCTGGCCGCCTCGCTCAACTGGCACCCGGTCGTGATCGTGAACGATGCCTCCGCCTCGATCGCCAACGCGATGGCGCCTGCCGGCCTGCAGAATTCGGCCGGGGTGATCTCGACGGCTTTTCTGAAGGATCCGAGCGATCCGGCATGGAAAGACGATCCTGCCATGAAGGACTGGTTCGCCTTCATGGATAAATATCATCACGTCGAAAGCACGAACAACAGTGCCGCACTCTATGGCTATGCCGCGGCCGAGGCGCTGACGCAGGTGCTGAAGCAATGCGGCGACGACCTTTCGCGCGAGAACATCATGCGCCAGGCCGCGTCGCTGCAGGATTATCACCCCTCCGTCGCGCTGCCCAATATCGGGATGAATACGTCGCCCGACAGCTATCTGCCGATCAAGCAGATGCGGCTAGTCCAGTTCGACGGCCGCTCCTGGCAGCCCTTCGGCGCGGTGATCGAGACGGCGTTTTCGGAAGGTGCGGCGCGGTGAGAGGACACGGGCCATCTTTTCGTTTCGTGGCGAATGTTTAAGATCGGGCATGAACCTGCATTCGCTCCGCCGGGAGATCCCATGACCGAGACCATCCGCATCAAGCGCTTCAACGCGCGCCCCGTGATCGTGCCGATGAACTTGCCGCTCCAGACCTCGACCGGCGCGGTCGGGAAAGCGCCGCTGGTGCTGATCGACTGCGAGACGGACCAGGGGGCGGTGGGGCACGCCTATCTGTTCTCGATCACGCCGTCGGCCCTGAAGCCGCTGACCGCGATGGTCAGGGAAATGTCGGAGCTGCTCGCCGGCGACGAGCTGCTGCCGTTCGAGATCGAGCGCAAGCTGACCCAGCGTTTCACGCTGCTCGGGCTCGCCGGGCTGCAACGGCTGGCGCAATCCGGCATCGACATGGCGGCGTGGGACGCGCTGGCCCGCGCGCGCGGCCTGCCGCTCGCCCGCCTGCTCGGCGGCGCGCCGAAACCGGTGAAGGCCTACAATTCGAAGGGGCTCGGCATCATGCCGGCGGGCGCCGCGGTGGAGGAAGCCCACAAGCTGCTGGCCGAGGGTTTTCATGCCGCAAAAATCCGCGTCGGCCGGCCCGATGCGCGGGACGACCTCGCCGTCGTGCGCGCAGTGCGCAAGGCGGTTGGCGACGAGGTCATGCTGATGTGCGACTACAACCAGGCACTGACGGTGACCGAAGCCATTCGCCGCGGCGAGATGCTCGACGATGAAGGCCTGACCTGGATCGAGGAGCCGATCCGCCATGACGACTATGAGGGCTGCGCCCGCATTGCGGACGCGCTGCGCACACCGGTCCAGATCGGGGAGAATTTCGACAGCGCGTTTTCGATGCAGGCCGCACTGTCAGCGGAGGCCTGCGACTACGTGATGCCCGACGTGCAGCGCATCGGCGGCGTCTCCGGCTGGCTGCGCGCCGCCGCGCTCGCGCACGCCGCCGGCATCGAGATGTCAACCCATCTGTTCTCGGAGGTGAGCGCGCATCTGCTCTGCGTGACGCCGACCGCGCATTGGCTGGAATATGTCGACTGGGCCGACGCGGTGCTTTCAACGCGGCTCAAGATCAAGGACGGCTTTGCGTTGCCGGGCGAGGAGCCCGGCAACGGGATCGAATGGGACGAGGCGGCGGTGAGGAAATATCTGGTCGGCTAGTCGTTGAAGGCTACCCCTTGCGCGACTTCACCGGGCGCGCCGGGCTCCGTGATCTCGGCGCAATTGCTCTGCGGCTTCTGGCCGGCGAGCATGCCGCGGAAAAAGGCCAGCGCATCCGGGAAAGCGGCGTTCAGGCCACCATTATGCGTGGCGCCGGGATAGGTCTTCCAGACCAATTCGTTTCCTGCGGCGCAGAGAGCCGCGACTTCCGCATATTGCCGGGTCGGGACCAGCGTGGAATCGGCAAGGCCGGTGCCGAGCAGCAACGGCACCTTGAGCCGCACCGCCTTCATGTCCGTGACCGCAGTCAACCGCGTCAGCACCTTGTCGATCGGTTCGACGTAGACGTTGTCGACAGTGATGTCGTCCCTACGTGCCACATTGCGCATCTCGGTGGTGCAGCTCTCGCGCGCCGCCTTCAGGATCGGCTTGCCCTTTTCGGAGACGAGATCATCAGCGGAGGCTGCGCCGTCGGGCAGCGAACCGCCCAGCAGCATGAGCGACGTGTAGATCGGTGAACCGATCGAGGTGGTCTGCGGCGGCTTGTAAGGACCGTCCGGGAAGGTCGAAACGAGCCCCGTCGCGACGGTGGCGACGAGTGGCACCTCCGGCGCGTAGCTCTCCGCAATCACGGTCGCGCCCATGGCGGCACCCGAGCCCTGCGACTGCCCGGTGACGAAGACTTTTGACGCGAGCCTGTCCCGATACGCTGAGAGCGCGGCACGCACGCCGTCGAGCACCGAGCGGCCTTCCGCCTGCCAGATCAAATACGGATGCGGACCAGGTCCGCCGAGTCCTTGATAATCGGTGGCGACGACCGCGAAGCCGTTCTCCAGCCAGCGCTGGATGTAGGTGGCATCGCGCGGCTTGTGACCGGTCCAGGACGGCGCACATGCATCCGAAATGCCGAGCGTGCCGTGCGCCCACGCGATCAGGGGCCAGCCTCCGGCCGGCGGCTCGCCCTTGGGCAGATAAAGCGTGCCGCTGACCGGTACGATGCCGGCGTGCCAGCGCAGATCGCTCGATGTGTAGAGAATGCGTTCGGCGAGGGCTGCGCTCGTGATCTCGGACTGCGCGAGCATCGGCTCCTTGCGCAGCATCACGCCGGGGCTCTCGGGCAAGGTTTCGGACCAGCGATAGAATGGCGACAGGGCCTGGTCGCCCACCTTCGGTCCGACCGGCAACAACGAATCCGCGCGGGCCGTCGAGGCCGCGAGGCCCACGACAACGGCGAGCGCTATCAACGACCTTGTCATCAGGCTTCCAGACATCAGGCTTCTCCATCCCTAACGGTCTTGGATTGGCTGGCTGTCGCAGCAATCCTGTTTCTGCGCCGATTATGGAGCCCGTCGCGCCAACGTCCATGTCTTTTCGCACATGGACCGATGCCGATCTCACATGGACTTGGAGGGGGGCCTGCGCCAACCCGGCTCGCCCGATGTCAGGGTCCGTTCACCGCGCCGCGGCGTTCAAATCCATCGTCTCCAGCAGGCTGTTCTGGCGCCAGTCGATGAAGGCGTCCTTGAGGCGGTTGATCTCGCCAGCATACTCGGGCACGCCCCAGAGATTGCGCTGCTCGAGCGGGTCGTTGGCGAGATCGAACAATTGGCCATCCTCGGCGCCGTGAATGAACACGACCTTCCAGCGGTCATCGCGCACCATGGTGATCAGCCGCGCCCCGGTCATGGCAACGTCGCCGGCCTGCTCGGAGAACACGAAGTCGCGGCCGGCCCACTCTTCGCCGTTCAGCGCCGGCAGCAGGCTGCGGGCCTGGAACGGCTTTGGATGCTCTGCGCCGGCGAGATCCAGAATGGTGGGCGCAAGATCGAACAGCTGGCACTTTCCGCGGATGCGGTGGCCGCCGGAGAACAGGCCGGGCGACCAGAACAGCAGCGGGATGCGGGTGACGGGCTCGTACATCGACCATTTCTGGCTGAGGCCGTGCTCGCCGAGATTGTCGCCATGGTCAGACATGAAGATGACGACGCAATTGTCGAGATAGCCCTTGTCCTCGAGCGTCTGCAGCAGGCGGCCGATCTGCTCGTCGATCATGGTGACGTTGGCATAGTAATGCGCGCGCAGGCGACGCATCTCTTCATGCGTCGGCGCGAGCTTCCATGACACGGCATCGTGGTCGACCTCGGTGTCGTGGCGTCGCTTCTCTTTGAGGTACGCCGGCAAGCCCTCGATCTCGGCCTCGGTCGGTTGCGGCACCGGCAGGTCGTTGCGGGCGAGATAGTGCTCGAGATATTCGGGCAGCGGATCATAGGGTGGATGCGGGCCGGGGAGGCCGATCTGCATGAAGAGCGCGCCGGGCCTGGGGCGCGTCTCGAGCCACCACATCGCGGTTTCAGCGACGAAGATGTCCGGGTGCAGCGATTTCGGCATTTCCCATGTGAAGGCGCCCATGCGATCGCCATAATCAGGCAGGCTGCGATAGCCGGCGCGCGACGGCTTTGTCAGCTTGTGTGCGGCAAAGGCCTTGTCGAGCTCGTCGGCGAACCAGCGCCCCTCGAGGAAGCGGTCCTTGTTCTCGACCACGAAGCGCTCGTGGAAGCCGGCCTTCGCGTCATAGGGGATGGTGTGCATCTTGCCGACATTGACGCAGTGATAGCCGGCGTCACCGAGCTTGCTCACCCACGTCTTCTGCCAGTGCTGCCCGTTCTTCAGCACGCCCGAGGCATGCGGGTAGAGGCCGGAGAACAGTGCCGCGCGCGAGGGCACGCAGCTCGGCGCGTTGATGAAGCAATTGTCGAAATAGACGCCCTCGCGCACCAGGCGGTCGAGGTTCGGCGTCTTCATATAGGGGTGGCCCGTCGCCGCAATCGTGTCGAAGCGTTGCTGGTCGGTCATGACCAGGATGATGTGGGGCTTTGTCACGGTTGTTTTGTCCTGCGCGGAATTGGCTCAGGAGAAAATATGTCTGACATAATAATTCTTGTCAAACCGGGCCGGATTTGATTATTTGCGAAGCGCAGGCCAAGTTTCCGCAGATATGTTCGTCAATAGTCGCAATAAATCAGACATTTTATTCCACGAGACAGGGATCAACGTGGCAAAATCGGCTAGCAAGGACAGCCCCCAGTCGATCGCCCGCGAAGTGGCGCGGCTGATCCTGACCGGCGTCTGGCGCGAGGGCACGACGTTGCCGCGCGAGATCGAGCTGGCGTCCCGCTTCGATGTCAGCCGCGCCTCGATCCGCGAGGCGCTGTCGCTGCTCAAGGGCAAGGGGCTGATCGCCTCGAAGCAGAAGGCCGGCACCCATGTGCGCGCGCGCTTCGACTGGAACATGCTCGACGAGGAATTGCTGAACTGGACGCTGGCGGCACTGCCGACGCAGGAGTTCGCCAAGCAGATCCTGGAAGTCCGCCGCATCGTCGAGCCGGAGGCGTGCGCCATCTGCGCGGTGCGCGGCACGGACGAGGATTTCGCGCGGATCGAACGCGCCTATCGCGGCATGGATGCGGCCGGCATGGACCGCGTCGCCTATGCCGAGCCCGATCTGCAATTCCACCGCGGCATTCTCATCGCTACCGGCAACGATTTCCTGATCGCCTTTGGCGCGACGGTCGCAGCTGCCTTGCGGATGTCGTTCAACCTGTCGAGCACAAATCCGGGCGCGCCGCGGAAGAGCCTACCCTATCACCGCACCGTGCTCGACGAGATCTGGGCGCGCAATGCCGACGGCGCGCGCCAGGCCATGCACAAGCTGATGGATCTCACCGAACAGAACATCGTCTCGGCCATGTCGCGCCAAAAGAAAAAGGACGCCGAGGACGAGAACGTTCGCACCAGACGGACGCGTTGAAGCCTGCAAAACAATAGTGAGGGAGGTTAAAGATGATGAAGACCGCATCGCGCGCGAGCTCGATCACTCGTCGCAAACTGCTGAAAACAAGCGCCGCAGGCGCGGCGCTCGCGGCATTCCCCGCGCCGCTGATCGCGCAGACCAAGCCGTTTGCCGGCGTGACGCTGCACGGCGCCTCGTTTCAGCACCGCTTCTTCACGCTGCTGCAGAAATACATTCCCGAGTTCGAGGAAAAGACAGGCATGAAGGTCGACCTCCAGCTCTCGGCCCTGCCGGTCTACAACCAGCAGGCCAATCTCGAACTGTCCTCGGGCGGCTCGGCCTATGACTTCGTCAATGTCACCTTCACGCTCGCGACCCGCTGGATCGCGGCGGGCCTGCTCGCCAATCTCGACGAGTTCACGGGTGATGCCAATTTGACGCCGGTCGAGTGGAATCCGAAAGACTTCGTCGACGGCGCGCAGGTGCCCTATCGCGACGGCACGGGGGCGACCTACGGCTATTCCTGGGAAGGCGGCGCGATGCTGATGGGGCTGTCGCGCATGGATCTGATGGAGAAGAAGGGGCTGAAGATCCCAAAGACCTTCGCCGAGCTTGCGCAGGTCTGCGCTGAAATCAACGGCACCGACGGCGTCAACGGCATGGTGTCGTGGTTCCTCCACAACTGGAATCTGCCGCCCTACATCCAGGGCTTTGGCGGCAACGTCTTCAAGAATCCGCCCGGCGACGTCATGCCGGCGCTGAATACGCCCGAGGCGATCCAGGGCGTCGAGTTCTATGCGAACCTGCTGAAGAGCGCGCCGAAGGGCGTCCTGACCTACACCGAGGACCAGGCGCGGCAGTCGATGCTAACCGGCCGTTCCAACATCTTCATCCACTCCAGCGCCTGGGTGACGCCGATCCTGCTTTCCGACGAGAGCAAGGTGAAGGACACCTCGCGCGTGGTGCGTTCGCCGGCCGGTCCGGTGCATGACTACCCGGCCTCGAACAGCCAGGGCCTCGGCATCCCCAAGAACGCCAAGAATCAGAAGGCCGCGTGGGAATTCATCAAATGGGCGCTCAGCCCTGAGATCTCGATGAAGCTTGTGAGGGAGCACGGTCACTCCTCGGTGTGCCGCCGCTCGATCATCACCAGCGAAGACTATCGCAAGCTCAACACGGTGAACGGCCAGGACCTCGGCGCGCTCTATCTCGAGGTGCTGGAGCTGCCGGGCAAGGGCGAGAACTACATGGCCTATCGCACCTCGAAGGAGTTCCCGATCGTCGGCGACGTCCTCAACAAGGCGTTCGAGCAGGTCGCGACCGGCCAGCTCCCCGCCAAGGACGCGATGAACGCAGCCCAGGACCAGGCGATCGCCGCACTCCGCCGCGCCGGGACAAAACTTTGAGCGAGAGCGGAATTGACGGAGAGCGCCGCAGGTTCATCGCCTTCGCGCTCACACCGAGCCTGATCGTGCTGTTCGCAGTCGCCGTGCTGCCGGCGATCTATCTCATCGTGACCAGCCTGACGCCGTTCCAACTGACGACGCCGGGCTCGGCCACCGATTTCAGCGAGCCGTTGCGCAATTATGGCCTGTTGCCGGGCGACCCCCGCTTCGTCAACTCGCTGGCCGTGCAGGCCAAGCTGTCGGTCGCGAGCGTGCTGTTTCAGGTGCTGCTCGGCATGGGGCTGGCGCTGCTCCTGAACGTGCCGTCGCGCTTCGTCGAATTCGCGCGAACCTTCTTCCTGATCCCGATGGTGCTGCCGCCGATCGTGGTCGCGGTGATCTGGAAGCTGATCTACGCGCCCGACATCAGCCCGCTCTACTACGCCGCGCAGGCGCTGCATGTCACCCTGCCGGCGCTGACCTCCAGCGTCGATTTCGCGCTGACCTCGATCGTCATCGCCGACACCTGGGAGTGGCTGCCCTTCACCTTCCTGATGGTGCTGGCGGCGCTGCAGACGATTCCGGACGAATATTCGGAAGCGGCCCTCGTCGACGGCGCCAGCAAGCTGCAGATCTTCTGGTACGTGACGCTGCCTTTCATCACACCGATCCTCGTCATTTCAGGCATGTTCCGCCTGATCGACAGCGTGAAGGCGTTCCCGCTGATCTTCCTCCTGACCGGCGGCGGCCCCGGCACGCTCACCGAGGTGACGAACTACTATGCGTACCTCCTCGCTTTCGACACCAACGAGATCGGCTATTCCAGCGCGGTCACCGTGGTGATGCTGCTCCTGGTCTGCGGCATCAGCTTAGGGTTGGTCTGGATGGGCCAGCGCAAGAAGGCACTGGCATGAGCGAGTCGTCCCTCCGCAAGGCCACGCCGGGCCGGCTGGTCGCGATCACGCTGACGCTGATGATCCTGCTCTCGCCATTCCTATGGCTGTTGCAGATGAGCTTCAAATCCAACGACCAGATCCTGCAATTCCCGCCGCCTTTGATCTTCACGCCGACGCTGGAGAATTACATCTCGCTCTGGCACAGCGCGTTCTCGGCCTCCTTCGTCAACAGCCTGTTGAGCGCCTCGCTCTCCACCGCTCTCGCGCTGCTGTTCGGCGTGCCGGCGGCCTACGCACTGTCGCGCTGGGCCGGACGCGGCAAGCATGCGCTCTCCTTTGCGATCCTGGTGACGCGCATGGCGCCGCCGATCGCGTTCACCATCCCCTTTTTCCTATTCTATCGCTGGATCGGCCTGCTCGACACCATCACCGGGCTGGTGCTGGTCTACACCAGCTTCAACCTGCCCCTGGTGATCTGGATGATGCAGCCGTTCTTCGACACCATCCCGGTCTCGCTGGAAGAGGCGGCCCTCGTCGACGGCGCGCGGACGCGCACAGTCTTCACCAGGATCGTGCTGCCGATGGTGACACCTGGCATCGCCGCGACCGCGATCCTCTGCTTCCTCTACGCCTGGAACGACTTCTTCTTCGCGCTGATCCTGACCCGCACCAATGCGCGCACCGCGCCGGTCGCCGTCGTCAACTTCATGAACTACGAGGGCTGGGAATGGGGCAAGATCGCCGCCGGCGGCTCGCTGGTGATGGCGCCGGTGCTGATCTTCTCGCTCGCGGTGCGCCGCTATCTCGTCTCCGGGCTCACGGCCGGCGCCGTCAAAGGCTGACATCATGAAGCTTCCGACCGGCGCCTCGATTCTGGATTGCTTCGCTGCGCTCGCAATGACGGGGTGTGGAGCTGCGACGCGGGTCTCACCCCGGCCTTACCACGTCTCCGCGCCGGGGATTTTCTTGCGCACGGCGATGCGCTGAATCCAGATGCAGCGACGGACGGATCGATTGGAGCGCCCCACCGCGGAGATCCCCTCGCCGGCCTGAAGCAGCGGCGCCACGCTCTCGCGCAGCGCGCGGCAGCGTTGCAGCTCGGCCTGCCAGTCGATGATCGCAGCGTCGGCGCCCGATACCATCAGGGCCGATACCGCCACGGCAAGACTAATCGTCCGCATCATTCACTTTCCCTTCCCTTTGATCTATCCGCAACGCGCCGGTGCAGATCATGCCGTTCACGCCGATCGTTTGCGTAACAGCGACTCTTTCGCTTGTGAAATGGAACACACTTGAAACACCCTTCAGGTTGTATCATTCTCAAGATGTAACCAAGGCGAATGGGGCGTACGACCCCATATCTTTTGATCATTTCATTTTTGAACACCCTTACAAAGCGTCGTTTCGCGCAGGGGTGACGCGGACGATCCCGCGACGGACGACGAGCTTAGATATCGCAATCGGTTTCAAAAATCTCCGACGTCTCGCCGAACCAGGCGATGCGACAGCGACCTCGCGCGTGCGCGTCGCACGGCCTGACACGGAGAGGCCATCGATCAGCCCGGAACGCCGGCCCGGGAGTGCACCGGCAGCGACGGTCTCGCCTGCAGCCATCGAAAGGAACGCCCATGGACGAACCCAAGCCGCTTACCAGCGCCTTCAACAGAACCGCAAACTTCTCCATCCACCAGGTCGACACCGTGTTCAGGGCTGCCGCACATGCTGCTGCCGTCCCCGCTGCCGTGCCGGTCACCGTGCCCCCGACGCTCGGGCCGCTGTCGGCCTTCACCGGCACGTTCACTGGACAGGGCTTCAACACGATCTTCCGGCCCGACAGCGCGACGACGCCGACCCAGATGCCGGGGCCGATCAACACCACCGACCCGCCCGACAATGTTCTGGAGTTGAACCTCACCGACGAGACGCTGTCGTTCTCGAACAGTCTTGGCTCGATTCCCAATCGCGGCTCGGGGCCGCAGGCGGATGCCTTTCTGAACGGCGTGCCCTATCTGCAGACCATCAACGACGTGACCACGGGGACCCTTGTCGGCATTCACTTCGAGCCCGGCATCTGGCTCGCGGTGCCGTCCAGCACCAATCCGCACGAACCGTTCACCGTGGCGCGGATGGCCTCGATCCCGCATGGCACGACGATCACGGCGCAAGGCACCGCGCTGCCGGCCGTCGCCGGCAAGCCGACCATCGCGGCGGTCGACATCACGCCGTTCTTCGGCGGCAATCCGGCCAACAAGCTCACGTTCCAGAATCAGACCGCGGCCAACAAGACAACGCGAAGGCTGCCGCAGGATCTCACCACGCTGATCGCCTCCGGCAAGCTCACCCAGGCCATGATCACCGATCCGAACACGGTGCTGCGCAACCAGATCGCGCATCAGACCATCAGCCAGACCATCATCATCGAGACCTCGACCAGGCCCGGCACGCCGCTGTCAGGCGGTCCGTTGCCGGCCGTCGCTTCGGCCGGACCGCATCCGCAGGCGCCGAACTTCGCCGGTGGTACCGCGAACATCGCATTCCTGCAGGGCGTGCCGGTGCCGCCGCCGGGCGGCAATGGTGCCAACGCCAATGCATTGCAGATGGATGCCGTGTTCTGGATCGAGACGGTCATCTACGACATCGACGTGCCGCGCATCGCGTCGGGCGAGCCGCCGATCATCCTCCAGCCGCTGCAGAAGGGCACGGTGCCGCTGGTGCCGAGCTTCGTCGCCACGCTCCCGTTCGTACCGAACAAGGCTTTTGCCGGCGGCCGCGTCCGGGTGGCAACGACGCAGATCCAGTATTCGCAGAAGGTGATGCTGGATTTCAACGGCCTGACCTGGCCACACGTCTCCGTCGCCTCGCTGGTGCCGGCAGCCCCGGTGCCGATCCCGGAGCATCTGTTGCCGCTGACGTGAGTGGCGCGCGGCTGTGTGAGATCAGGAGCGCAGCAGCCGCAGTGCCCGGCCCTTATGCAGAGCGACGTGATCGGTCTTGTCGCTCTTGATCTCGTATTGCGGATCGTCCGCCGTCGCGTGGTGGACGTATCCTTTGTAGTCGACGTCCTTGACGTGCACCCGCAGGATATGGCCGCTCACGCGGCCGGCCTCGGAATTCCAGCTGACGTGATCGCCGCGCTTGAACATCTTGGGCATAGCGAACCAATGCCGAGCGGCATCCGGACGTTCCAGGCTCAAGTTGAGCCCTACACGCTTCGCCGAGATGGATTTGACTGCCGCGAGAGAAGATCGTGGCTTACTGAAGCCGTAGCTCGCGGCGGCAGCCCGCCTGCGCCCTTTGGGCCTCGGCGCGGCATCCTTCTCTCGCTGTCGCGAGCGAAGGATGGTGGGCACGACAGGGATCGAACCTGTGACCCCTACCATGTCAAGGTAGTGCTCTCCCGCTGAGCTACGTGCCCTAATAGTCCACTTGCGTCGGGTGGGGTCCCTATAACGGCTCGGGGGAGCCGGTGCAAGGACGGAAGGGGGCCAATTTAGGCCGCCAGCATCTTGTTCACTTCGCTCACCAATTCGCGCAGGTGAACGGGTTTCGACAGCACCTTGGCGTTCTTGGGGGCGTCCGAATCCGAGTTCAGGGCGACCGCGGCGAAGCCGGTGATGAACATGATCTTGATGTCGGGGTCGAGTTCCGAGGCCCGGCGGGCGAGCTCGATGCCGTCCATCTCCGGCATCACAATGTCGGTCAGGAGCATCTCGAACGGCTCTTCCCGCAACCGCTGATAGGCGGCCATGCCGTTGTCATGGGACGAGACCTGGAAACCGGCGTTTTCCAGCGCCTTGACCAGGAAACGGCGCATGTCGTTGTCGTCTTCGGCGAGCAGGATTTTTGGCATGGCAGGAACGTCGAATCCCCAAAGGATATGCAGAGGTCACTAAGCCCGACAGAGGGTAAATTTCGGGTGAAAATCTTTACCATGGGCCCGACCGGTGCGGCCCCTTGTGAACCCGAATGCGGCATGAATCAATCGAGACGCGTCTGCACATCCCCGTCTCCCTGCCCGCACGGTTAAGACATGTTCCAGCGCCGATCGCATCTTTTCGCTTGGCAGAATGGTTGCGATTCCGGACAATGACGACACATAAGAGCCGCTCGATCGGCCGAATCACTCGATCTGGGGCTTGCTGGATTTTGGCCGGATCTTGCGGCGTGAAGGGACGAAGCCTGAGAAGATGACCCGGTTTGACGGCGCGGTGTCGCCAGCCTTCGAGATCGTGGAGCCCGCCGAGTGGCGCGCGCCTGTTATCTTCAACTCGCCCCATTCCGGCTCGACCTATCCGGACGAATTCCTCGCAGCATCGCGGATCGACGTGCCGCAGCTTCGGCGGTCCGAAGATTCCTTCATGGACGAGTTGATCGGCCATCTGAGCGATCGCGGCTTTCCGACCGTGCGGGTGAACTTTCCCCGCTCCTATGTCGACGTCAATCGCGAGCCTTATGAGCTCGATCCCCGCATGTTCACCGGCCGGCTGCCGAGCTTTGCGAACACGCGCTCGATGCGGGTCGCGGGCGGGTTGGGCACCATTCCGCGCGTGGTCGGCGACGGCCAGGAGATCTATCGCGAGCGCATCCTGGTCGACGACGCGCTGGCGCGGATCGAGACGCTGTACAAGCCCTATCATCGCGCGCTGCGCCGGCTGATCAACAAGGTGCACCAGATGTTCGGCACCGTGGTGCTGGTCGACTGCCACTCGATGCCGTCGGTCGGCGTCTCTCGAGACGAGCCGCGCCGCCCCGATGTCGTGATCGGCGACCGCTACGGCACCAGCTGCGCACCGCTGCTGCCCGACCGCGTCGAGGAGACCATGACCGGGCTCGGGTATTCGATCGGCCGCAACAAGCCCTATGCCGGCGGCTTCATCACCGAGCATTACGGCAACCCGGCGAGCGGCCTGCACGCGGTGCAGCTCGAGCTCAATCGCGCCATCTACATGGACGAGCGACGCCGCGAGCGCGGCCCGCGCTTTGCGCAGGTGGCGCGCGACTTTGGCGTGCTCGCCGATGTGCTGGCGACCACGATTCCGTTCGGCGATCTCGGCCCGTTCCAGGCCGCGGCGGAATAGACGCGACTCTTTCCCGAAAGATCGGCCTCTTGCGCGAGAGGCGCGAATGCGTTTTCGCTTCGCAAGCTACGCGCGCTCAACTGAAAACAGAGGCCAAAGAAAAAAGGGCCGCTTCTGATGAAGAAGCGGCCCAAGTCTAGGGAGGAAACGCCCAAGGAGGGCAGCGGTAACGCGAGAAGCGCTACCGCACCGCAACAATATGCGGCCGCGTCGCACAAAGTGCAAGGGCTTTTGAGCCGTTTCCCATGCAAAAACACATAGCTCATTTGCTTCCAGCGAAATCCAGATTCAGTTTCTTTGATAAGGAATTTCAATGGGTTGATAGTCATTTGCATACGAACGAGGCATACAAGGAACTAAGTTCTCAACACTGTGATCGATATTTGGCCAGCATATGTCTCGCCTGGGGCAGGCGGCATCCGCATCCAAAATACCAGGGTGCAAATCAAGACAGCGCTGCACGCGAGAAGCGAATTGAGCTAGGCAGATGAAAGCTTCACCAGAGTTTCGTTTTGAGGATGCGCCGTGACGGTGATCGACTTCTCAGCCTTCATCGGGCGGCTTGCCACCGCCTCCGGCGAAACCATCCTGCCGTTCTTCCGGACCTCGCTGTCGATCGACGACAAGAGCAAGACCAAGGATTTCGATCCGGTGACGGAAGCCGACCGCGCGGCGGAAGCGGTGATGCGGCGGCTGATCAAGGCCAGCTTCCCCCAGCACGGCATCGTCGGCGAGGAATTCGGCAATGAGCGCGACGACGCCGACTATGTCTGGGTGCTCGACCCCATCGACGGCACAAAGTCCTTCATCGGCGGCTTTCCGATCTGGGGCACGCTGATCGCGCTGCTTCACAAGGGCACGCCGGTCTACGGCATGATGCACCAGCCCTTCATCGGCGAGCGCTTTTCCGGCGACAACGGCTCGGCCAACTATAAAGGCCCGTCCGGCGAGCGCCGGCTCCAGGTCCGCCGCTGCGCCTCGCTGTCGGAGGCGACGACCTACACCACCAGCCCGCTGCTGATGAACGAGCGCGACCGCGCCATTTTCGGCCGGATCGAGCAGGGCGCGCGGCTGTCGCGCTATGGCGGCGATTGCTATTCCTATTGCATGCTGGCGGCCGGCCATGTCGATCTCGTGGTCGAGACCGAACTGAAGCCTTACGATATCGCAGCCCTGATCCCGATCGTGACCGGCGCCGGCGGCGTCGTCACCACCTGGGAAGGCAAGCCGGCCCAGGGCGGCGGCCGCATCGTCGCGGCCGGCGACGCCAGGGTTCACGAAGAAGCACTGAAACTGCTCAACCCATAACAAGCGCTCGCGGGAGGCTTGCATGACCATCTCACGCAGGCTTCTCGCTAAATTGTTCTTTAAATTGTTTTTGGGATTGCTTCTGCTGCTGCCGTCAGTGGCGGCGGCGCAGATCTTTCCGGCAAAACCGATCAAGCTGATCGTGCCGTTTCCGGCTGGCGGCCCCAACGACATCATCGCCCGCGTGGTCGGCCAGCGCATGTCGGAACTGGCAGGCCAGCCGGTGCTGATCGACAATCGCGGCGGCCAGGGCGGCGTGCTCGGCACTGATGCGGTCGCCAAGAGCGCGCCCGACGGCTACGCCATCGCCATCTCCTCTGCCGGCGCACTTGCGATCAGCCCGAGCATGGAGAAGGTCGCCTACGACACGCTCAATGACCTGACTCCAGTGACGCTGGTTGCGACCGTGCCGGAAATGCTGGTCGTGGCGGCCAATTTGCCCGCCAAGGACATCGGCGAATTGATTGCGCTTGCGAAAGCGCAGCCCGGAAAGCTCAACTTCGCCTCCTCCGGCCCCGGCAGCCTGCCGCATCTCGCCGGCGAGCTGTTCAAGCTGACAGCCAGCATCGACATCGTGCACGTGCCTTATCGTGGTGCCGCGCCCGCGGTGAACGATCTCCTGGGCCAGCAGGTGCAAATGACGTTCCTCGACCTCCCGGTGCTGCTGCCGCAGGTCAAGGCCGGCGCGCTGAAGCCGATCGCGATCGGCTCGGCGGAACGCGCCCCGACCGCGCCCGACGTGCCGACCACGAAGGAAGCAGGCTTTCCGGATCTGCGCATCGAGAACTGGTACGGCATGGTCGCGCCCAAGGGCACGCCGAAGGAGATCGTCACCGCGCTGCATGACCTCGCGACCAAGGCGATGGCGGATCCCGCGGTGAAGGAGAAGCTCGCCGCGCAAGGCGCGACGCTGATCGGCGACGAGCCGGAGCATTTTCGCGCATTCATTGCGGACGAGACCGCGAAATGGGCGAAGGTGATCAAGGACGCCGGCGTGGAGACGGCGAAGTAACCGGTTTACACCTCTCCCGCTTGCGCCCCGCAAACGGGAGAGGGAGCCGATCGCCCGCATGGAAGTACGTCGCATTCACCCTCACACTGCAGCTGCGCGCAGATGCTCTACCAGCATCTTGGCCGGCCGCGGCAGCGCCTTGAAGCTCCGCGCGCAGATCACGAGCTTGCGGTTGGCCCAGGCGTCGCGCAGGCGGACCATGGCGAGTGGCATCAGCTTGGCGCAGCGGCGGGCGGCGGCTTCGGGCACCAGCGCGACGCCGACATCGGCTGAGACCAGCTGGCAGATCGCATCGAAGTCGCGCAGCCGCGCCCGGAAATGCGGGCGCATGCCGAGCCGGGCGGCATGCTTTGAAATATGCATCTGAAGCGCGGTGGCGCTGGTCAGGCCGACGAACTCGCAGGCGTTGGCCTCCTGGAAATCGATCTGGCGGCGGCCGGCGAACGGGCCGCGCTTCGATGTCACCAGCGTCAGGCGGTCCTCGCTGAACGCGAAGCGCTCGATATGATCAGGCAGCGCGTGCTCGGCGGCGAAACCGAGATCGGCGGCGCCGGCGGTGATAGCGGCTGCGATGTCGGTGCTCTCGCGCTCCTCGATGTCGATGGCGACGTCGGGATGCTCGCGCAGGAAGCCGGCCAGCGCCTTCGGCAGATGCTCCGACAGGCCCGACGTGTTGGCAAGGAAGTGCACGCTGGCGCGCACGCCGCTGGCAAAGCCCGCGAGATCGCCGCGCATGGCGTCGATCTGGTGGATCACGAGCCGCGCATGGTCGAGCAGGCTCTCGCCGGCCGCGGTCAGTTCGACACCGCGGCGCCCGCGCTTGAGCAGCGCGACGCCAAGCGCGTCCTCGAGCCCCTTGATCCGCGCGCTGGCGGAGGCCAGCGCCAGATGCGAGCGCTCCGCGCCGCGGGTGATGCTGCGCTGGTCGGCGACCGCAATGAAGAGCTGGAGATCGACGAGGTCGAAACGCATTGTTGCCTCCTCCAAACCTAGCTTTCGTCGTGGACGAAGGCTGTCTCCGTAACCTCCAGATTGTGCGTGGGCGCGGCTTCGGTCAATGTGCAGGTCATGATTGACCCGCTTCTCATTCTCATCGCCGCCGTCTTTCTTGTCGCCGGATTCGTCAAGGGCGTCGTCGGGCTCGGCCTGCCGACGGTCTCCATGGGCCTGCTCGCGGTGAACATGGCGCCCAGCCGCGCGATCGCCATCGTGATCGTGCCCGCCATTGTCACCAACATCTGGCAAACCTTTGTCGGCCCCCATCTGCGCGACATCCTGAGGCGGTTGTGGCCGCTGATGATCGGCACCGTGATCGGCTGCTGGCTCAACGCCGGCGCGCTGACCGGACCCTACGCGCGCTACGGCACGGTTGTGCTCGGCATCCTGCTGGTGATCTACGCCATCATCGGCCTCAGCACATTCAAGTTCCACGTCGCACCGCAGAACGAGAAATGGGTCGGCGGCGTGGTCGGCGTGATCACCGGCGTGATCTCGGCCTCAACCGGCGTGCAGGTGATCCCCTCGATGCCGTTCATGCAGGCGATCGGCATGGAGAAGGACGAGCTGGTGCAGGCGCTCGGCGTGTTCTTCACCACCGCAACGCTGGCACTCGCCTTCAACCTGACCGCCGGCGGCCTGCTGACCCCGGCCAATGCCGTGCCGGGCGCCGTCGCCATGGCCATGGCGTTTGCCGGCATGTTCATCGGCCAGTCGGTGCGGGCGCGGATGCCGGCGGAAGCGTTCCGCCGCTGGTTCCTGGTCGCGATGATCTTGCTCGGTGTCTATTTGGCCGGCAGCGCGCTGCTGAAGGAATTCGCCTGACGCGAGATCCACTCATCCGTTCGGATGAGCTACCGCGTCTCCAGCATCGCGACGCGGATGCCGAGATAGATGAAAAGGCCGCCGAGGGTCCGGTTGACCCAGGCGATCACGCCCTCGGACTGCCGCAGCCGGCGGGCCGCCTTGGCCGCGAACGCCGCCAGCACCAGGCACCACAGCGTCCCCGTGCAGATGAAGATCAGGCCTAGCGTCAGGAAGGCGAGCGGCTTGTGCGCGGAATCGGCTGCGACGAATTGAGGCAGGAAGGCCAGGAAGAACAGCGCGACCTTGGGATTGAGCGCGTTGGTGAGGACGCCCTGGAGGAAAACCCGCCGCAGCGAGCTCCGCTCGGCCTCGTCCTTGACCGCCACCAGCGCCGGGCGCGACCACAGCATTAAAAGGCCGGTCAGGACGAGATAGGCCGCGCCGACCAGCTTCAGGATCGAGAACGCGGTGGATGAGGCCATCAAAAGCGCCGAAAGGCCGATCGCAGCGCCCGCGACATGGAAAAGGCAGCCGCAACTGATGCCGAAGGCCGCCGCTGCCCCGCCACGCCAGCCCATCTGCATGCTGCGGCCGATCACATAGACCGAATCCGGCCCCGGCGCGACGTTGAGCAGCACACCCGACAGGACGAAGAGCCAGATTTCATGAATGCCCAGCATGTGAGAGGCTCCGCCGCCCGGTCGGGCGGTCCCAGGGGATTGGCCTTAATCGGTCCGCACCCCGCCGTCCACCGCCGGAATTGCGTGGGATTTGCATCGAATTTGCAATGCGGATCATACTTTCGCTCGGCCTCATCTGCTCTATAAAGGCAGGGTTTTGAAAATGCGGGATTCGAGGCGACTGCCACGCGGTGGCTGTCCCCTCTCCCTTGGAGCTCCGAGGATATGGAAAGACGTCTGGCCGCCATCGTCTGCGCCGATGTCGCCGGGTATTCGCGGATGATGGGCACGGACGAGGCCGGCACCCATGCCGCCTTCAAGGCCCATCGCAGCGCGATCCATCCGATTATCCTCAATCACGGCGGCCGCGTCGTCAAGAACACCGGCGACGGCTTCCTGCTGGAATTCCCCTCCATCGTCGGCGCCGCCGAGGCCGCGATCGCGATGCAGCTGCTGATGGCGGAGCGCAATCACCATCTGCCTGCCGAACGCACCATGCAGTTCCGGCTCGGCATCCATATGGGTGACGTCATCGCCGACGAGGACGAGGTGTTCGGTGACGATGTCAACATCGCCGTCCGGCTGGAATCGGTGGCGAGCCCCGGCGGGTTCGCGATCTCGGCCAAGGCCTACCGCGAGGCGAGCAAGCATCTCACCGTGCCGCTGGTCGACGGCGGCAACCACCGCTTCAAGAACATCAAGGATCCGGTCGGGGTCTGGACCTGGACGCCCGACGGCGCGACTGCGCTTGCGCCGGAGCTGAAGGAAGGGTCCGCACTCTCGCAGCAATACCGCACTGCCATCGTCGGAGTGCTGCCCTTCGCCAATCTCAGCGACGCCCAGGACGAATATTTCTCCGACGGCCTGACCGAGGACCTGATCCACGCGTTGTCGCTGCAATCGTTCTACCGCGTGCTGAGCCGCAACTCGACCTTCGCCTTCAAGGGCAAGAATGTCGGCACCCGCGTGATCGCGCGCGAGATCGACGCCACCTATCTGATCCAGGGCTCGGTGCGGCGCGCCGGCGCCAAGATCCGCGTCACCGCCGAGCTGATCGCGCCGGAGACCGGCGAGCAGCTCTGGACCGGCCGTTACGACCGCGACATCGGCGATCTCTTTGCGATGCAGGACGAGATCACGACCAATCTGTCCGCCGCCATCGCCACCGAGATCGTCCGCGCCGAGGCCTCCGCGCCCGCGCGCCCGACCAATGACATCACCGCCTGGGACCGCTTCCTGAAGGGCCTGTCGCATTACTACCGGCAGACCAAGGAGGATCTGAGCACGGCCGTCGACCTGTTCCGGGAAGCGATCGCGCTCGATCCCAAGCTGTCGATCGCGCATGCCTATCTGGCGACGATCCAGATCCAGAGCATCCAGTTCGGCTGGGTCAAGGGCACGCGCGAGATGTGGGCCGAGGCGATGAGGCTTGCCGAAACCAGCGTCCGGCTCGACCCGCGCTCATCGTTCGCGTTCTCGGTCCTGTCCTGGGCGCACGCATTGGAAGGCCATGACGAGGCGGCGATGGACGCCGCCAAGCGCGCGGTCGCCCTCAACCCCTACGACATGGGCGCGCGCGGCGTGCTCGGCATCTGCCACTTCGTCATCGGCGAGCACCGGCAAGCGATCGAGCTGTTCTCGATGGCCGCCCAACGCGACAACAGCGACCCGCGCTATCAATGGGCGGCGCTGAATGCCTTCAGCCACTATCTCGTCGGCCAGTATGACGCGACCCTGTCGTGGGCCCGCGAGCAGCTCTACGTCAATCCGAACCACATGCAGGCGCTCGCGATCCGCGCTGCGGCGCTGGCGCAGCTGGGACGGACCGGCGAGGCGATCGAGGCGACAGGCATGCTGATGGGCAACTACCCGACCCTGAATGTCGACCGCCATTTGCGGAATTTTCACTGGAAGCGGGCCGAGGACATCGCGCATTACCGCGACGGGCTCCTGAAGGCGGGCGTCCCGGCCAGCAAGCTCACCCTGGTCCAGAGCGACGTCAGACGCGCCGCCGAATCCTGAAGGCGAGCCTGCGCATGCGCTGCAATCTCACCTCCGGCTTTATTGACACGACAGTGAATTCAACCACACTTCTCCACACGCTGAAGTAGTATAGATTGCTGCCGGTTTGTTAGCACTTTCCGCGCTTGATCGGCGCGTCTGTATTTCACGATTCGCTGTTTTCAGGATTTTGGGCCATGAACGACTCCGTCTCGAAGCCCCCCATCGATCCATCGATCCAGGTCTCGCCGGACAATCCCTGTCCGTTCCTCCGCGGCCTTGTCGGCGAGGGTTTTGTCGACGGCGGCACGGTCCCGCTCCGGACGCTGTCGCAGACCATCGCAAATGCAAGCGGCGAGACTGGAGCGAAAAAGACGCTGGCCCGCATCCAAGTCCGCGGCGTTGCGCTGATCGCCAATGGCGCCTGTCACATCCTGCAAAGCATCTTCTGGGGCGCGCAGCTCAATGGCTTGCGCGGCGGTCCGCTCGACAAGCTCGGTGCCGGCTCGCGCATCCTCGGCGTCGACGGGGGCGTCAACGAGGACGAGATTGCGCGGCTCGCCAGTTTCGGCGGCACTTATGCCGATCCCAATGGCGGCACCGAGACCGGGCTCAACGCCTCGCAAATCCAGACCTTCATGAACGACAATCTCAAGCGCGCCGGCAATCAGTCGCGCTGGTATTACCCAATCCTGATGAAGTTCGAATGGCCGGTCCTGCTCAAGATCATGGGCAAGGGTCAGGGTGATGACCGCTATCTCAGCGTGGCCGAGGTGAGGACATTGTTCAACGAGCGCAAATTCCCTGACAGGATCACCCAGCGGGTCGTCAGTCAGCCGGTCACCCCGCCTTCGCTTATATTGCGCGTTGCCGGCGGATTAGCCGCCGCGCTCCTCCTCTTTGGCATCGTGGCGCTGCGTTTTCCCGATCAGTTCCAGCCGATGCTGCCCGGCGTCATCGGGCAGTTCGTGGCTCCGTCGTTACCACAGCACGTCGAACCCCGGGCCGCGTACTGGCTCGAGCAAAACTGGGCGCTGGAGGACCGGCACTGGTTTCATCACGCCAGCCAAGGCACGGCGACCTTCCCGGTGCCCTATAGCTGGTTCATGGCGCTCGAGCAGCCGCGGCTTCATTTCTTCGCAAAGCCGGGGATGCTGCATGACAGCGACCATCTGCAGCGCTTCGGCTTCATCCCCAGCCCGCAGACGCTCAACACCGACGACGCCACGCTGCGCCGGTTCGGCTATGCCAACGTCTACGACAAGACGAGGCCGGTGCCGGCACGGCTTTGGGATCCGCCGGTCAACTGGGGCGCCCAGGCTGAAAACGTCGACGGCCTGCCGGTCGGCTTTGCGCGCATGACCGGCGTGCCCGATCCTGCGACCGGCCAGGTCGGCGAGGACCGGATCGGCCTGACCTGTGCCGCCTGCCACACCGGCCAGATCCACTATAAAGGCATCGACATCCGTTTCGACGGCGGCCCGGCGATGACCGACCTCAGGAAGCTGGAGGTCACGACCGGCCTGTCGATCGCCTACACGCTCCTCGTGCCGGGCCGCTTCACACGCTTCGCCGACCGTGTGCTCGGCCCCTCCGCCAGCGATGCGGATCGCGATGCGCTGAAGCAGAAGCTGAGCGCGATCGGCACGTTCCTGGTCGACTGGGAGAAGACCTACAAGAAAACCATCGACGGCAAGACGAGGTTCAACGAGAAGACGAAGCGGGACGAGCAGCAGCAGGACACCGAGGAAGGTTACGGCCGCCTCGACGCACTCAACCGCATCGGCAATCAGGTCTTCTCCCAGGACATGACGCTGAGCGGCCTCAGCGGCTTCGAGAAGAATCTGCATGCCAAGGACGCGCCGGTCAGCTTCCCGCCGATCTGGACCGTGCCTTGGCTCAAATTCGCGCAATATGACGCTTCCATCGAACAACCGCTGATCCGCAACGCCGGCGAAGCGCTGGGCGTAACCGCGCTGCTCAACTTGTCCGACAATGCACCCAAGGACACGCTGTTCCGCTCATCGATGGACATCAAGAATCTGAACTGGATCGAGGATCTGCTGAAGGGGTCGCCGCCCTATCCGAAAAAGCAGCTCTCCGGACTGACATCACCGAAATGGCCGTCGGACATCTTTGGCAATGCCGCCTGGAAGATCGATGGCGACCGCGTCAAGAATGGCCGTAAGCTCTACGCGCAGATTTGCGCCGAATGCCATCTCGGGCCGGTCAACGATCCCGTGTTCGACACCGAATTTCCCGACCAGAGCATCTGGTCTTCGTCGCGCTGGGAGACCATCGGCAACGACAAATTCCTGAACGAGGTGCAAAAGAGCGTAAAAGGCATGGGGACCGATCCCGCTCAGGCCAGCGTGCTGGCGACGCGGACGGTTCAGGTGCCGGGCTTTCTCAAGCTCGATCCCACGCAGAAGCTCAATGCCTGGTGGAGCTGCAATCTGCCGGATATTTCCTCGACCGACATGCCTTACTCGGTCGGCTTGATGGTGCTTGTCGACATCGTCAGCCGCAAAGCGATGGACGATGCGAAGATCGACCCGAAGGCTCAGCAGATCTGGTGGGGTGCGCGCCAGAACTGCCCGAATCCCGGTCCGCAGCCGCCCGACAAGAAAGAGCCGCCGCCCTGGTATCGCGCGCGCCCGCTCAACGGCGTCTGGGCCACCGCGCCTTACCTGCACAACGGATCGGTGCCCTCGCTCTACTGGATGCTGAGCCCCGCAGCCGAGCGCCCCCAATCGTTCTGCATGGGTGGCGGTCGCGACTACGATCCGAAGCAGGTCGGCTTCGCAGTCGTCGATGGCGAGAGCTGCAAGACCGGCCAGTCGCGCTTCTCGACGCGAGCGTCTGATGGCACCGAGATGTTCGGCAACAGCAATGCCGGCCACTCGTTCGATGGCACGCCGGGCCCGGGCAAGGACGGCACCATCGGCCGCGTGCTGAAAGAGCAAGAGCGCTACGATTTGATCGAGTATCTGAAGACGCTGTAGTCAAAGCCCTCGCCGTCATGGCCGGGCTTGTCCCGGCCATCCACGATCTTTACCGCGGCACTGAGAACGTGGATGCCCGGGACAAGCCCGGGCATGACGGAGATTGCGGAACGCTCAGTGGCTCTGGATGCTCCGGGTCTTCATCACTTGAACAGCGGCGTGCCCGGCACGAACGCATCAAATGCGGCCCAGAACTGGGAGCGGTAGCGGTCCTGCTCCTGCAGGATCTCGTGCTTCGAGCCGGCGATCACGAGATGGGAGCCGGCGCGCAAATGGTAGGCGAACTCCTCGATCGCCGCGGTCGAAACCACGCTGTCGTTGGAGGCCGCCAGCATCAGGATCGGCTGGCGGATCTCGGACGGGTAGTTCATGCCCTTGAAGACGTTCATCGCACGGAACGCGGTATCGGCCCAGGCGACCGTCGGTGACGCCAGGCCGAGCGTGGGGTCCTCCTCCAGGATCGCGGCGTTGCGCGCATAGCGCACGGGATCGCTGGTCAGGGGATTGTTGATGAAGGGCGACAGCCCGGTGAGGTGGTCGCTGCCGCCGGGAATGTACCCGCCGCCCCGCCCCAGCAACCGCATCGTCTTCAACAGCGCCCGCACTGGAAACGAGGTGGCGCGGCCCGGCAGGTCGATCATCGGCGCCGACAGCACCATGCGGTCGAACCAGCGCTTTTGCGCATGCGCCAGCCGCAACAGCACCGCGCCGCCCATGGAATGGGCCAGCGCGAAGAACGGCGGCGGGCAATCCGGCAGCACCACCTGCTGAACGAAAGTCTCGACGTCGATCTCGTAGTCGGCGAAGTTGCGCACGTAGCCCTTGCGCGGATCGCGCAGGCGGCGCGAGGAATGTCCCTGCCCGCGCCAGTCGAACATCGCCACCGCAAAGCCGCGGTCGCGCAAATCGCGCACGGTCTCGAAATATTTCTCGATCTGCTCGCTGCGCCCGGTGAAGACGCAGACGGTGCCCTTGCGGTTCGCCGGCGGCGCCCAGCGCGCAAAGCGCAGCTCGACGCCATCGGGCGTCTTGATGGTGC
Source organism: Bradyrhizobium sp. S3.3.6 (assembly GCF_040546905.1). NCBI lineage: Bacteria > Pseudomonadati > Pseudomonadota > Alphaproteobacteria > Hyphomicrobiales > Nitrobacteraceae > Bradyrhizobium > Bradyrhizobium sp. S3.3.6. The sequence continues at coordinate 854,154 of NZ_JBEPOT010000001.1, forward strand.
CGCTGACGACGTCTTCGGGAACGGGATTGGACGGGATCGAGACCAGCGTCATGATTGGGAGTGCGTGGGCGCCAAGTGCTGCAAATCAGGGGGGCGGGAGCGCCTAAAAGGCGCCATTGCCGCCCTCTTGAACGCTGTCTGGACTCACCCATATCACCTCAGTGCAGGCCGCTACCAGTGTTTCGGAACCGGAACATCAGGCTGCACACAGACTAAAGCCCGGCCCGATTGGCGGGCGGGTTACCCGAACAGTCGCTCAATGGAGGACTTGACCATGCGTACCTACGATCTCACCCCATTCTATCGTTCCACCGTCGGCTTTGATCGCCTCTTCAACCTGCTCGACCAGACGAGCTCGGACGGCAGCCCCGGTTATCCCCCCTACAACATCGAGCGCACCGGCGAGAACGCCTACCGCATCACCGTTGCGGTCTCCGGTTTCGCCAAGGATGAGCTTTCCATCGTCGCGAAGGAAAACACGCTGACGATCAAGGGCGAGAAAGTCGCAGGCGAGGACTCGAAGGCTGAAGTGCTCTATCGCGGTATCGCGGCCCGAGCCTTCGAGCGCGCCTTCCAGCTTGCCGACTTCGTGCAGGTGAAGGACGCCTCGCTCGAGAACGGCCTGCTCCACGTCGACCTCGTGCGCGAGATTCCCGAAGCCAAGAAGCCGCGCCAGATCGCGATCAACACCGGCGCAGCAAAGGCGCAGGTGATCGAGAGCTCAGTCGCCGCCTAAGCAGCACATAACCTTCAAGGTTGCGAAAACGCCCCGGTGCCCCGGGGCGTTTTTTGCGCTGCATCACAGAGTGGTGAGGATGCGTAACGCCGCGACCCTACGCTCCGTCTTTTGGGCATCGCACCCAAAACAAGACGGAGAACGATCATGACTTTCTGGCGCAGCCTTTTCGTCGCCGCGAGCCTGCTGGCGGCCCCCATCAGCCTTGCCCATGCGCAGACCCCGCAGACGGTGAAGGCGAAGAACGTCGTGCTGGTGCATGGCGCCTGGGCCGATGGCTCGAGCTGGTCGGAGGTGATCCCGATCCTTCAGGCCGCAGGCCTCAACGTCACCGCCGTGCAGAATCCGCTGGGATCGCTCGCCGAGTCGGTCGATGCGACCAAGCGCGCGCTGGCCGAGCAGGATGGTCCGACCGTGCTGGTCGCGCATTCCTGGGGCGGCACCGTGATCAGCCAAGTCGGCACCGATCCGAAGGTCACCGGCCTCGTCTACATCGCCGCGCGCGCCCCCGATGCCAACGAGGATTTCGTCGCGTTGTCGAAGCAGTTTCCGGCGGGACCCGCGCGTGCCGGCATCGTCGAGCGCGACGGCTACACAAAACTTTCCGAAGATGCCTTCCTGAAATATTTCGCCAACGGCGTCGCGCCGGAACGCGCCAAGGAGCTCTACGCGGTGCAGTGGCCGACGGCCGCCTCGATCTTCGCCGGCCGCACCACTGAAGCCGCCTGGCATTCGAAGCCGAGCTGGTACGCGGTGTCAAAGAACGACGGCACCATCAACCCCGATTTCGAACGCTTCCTCGCCAAGCGCATGAACGCGACCACGATCGAGCTCGATGCCGGCCACCTCTCGCTGGTGTCGCATCCGAAGGAGGTTGCGAATTTGATCCTGGAGGCGGCCGGGTATCCGCGCAGCTGAGCGGCGATCGCTGAAAATGCAAAAGGCGCCTGAGCATTTCGGGCGCCTTTTGTTTTGCTCAGCTGTCTCCGCGCTGTCGCGTCAAGCGCGCGTCGCTCTAATCCAGCCCCTGTGCCGCCGGCATCTCTTGCGTCGGCAAGATCGTTGCCGGCGGCTTCGCCTGACCAATGGTGGGTGCGGCAGCCTCGGCCGGCTTTGCCTGCACGGCGGCCGTCTGCTGCGCCTGCGATGCCTGGGCCTGCTGCGCCGTCTGCTCGGCGGGCTTCACTGCCGCGACCGGTGTCTCGACCCGCTGCGGAGCCGCCTTGGGCAGCGGAACGGCGCGGCTGGCGACATGCGGGATCGGCGCTGGCGGGCGCGGCGGGCCGCCACGGACCATGGTCGGCGGCGGCAGCGCGCTTTGCGGCCGGTAAGGTGCAACCGAAGGCTCCTCATAGGCCGGCGCCATGCCATAGGCATCAGCCGCCGGCATGAAGCGGATAATCCGCCCGTCGCGGGCATCGATCACGAGCCGGCCGTCGTCGCCGCGACGGTCGATCACTGCGATGGTGTAGACCGCGCCACGCAGGCGCGGGATGCCGAGCGGCGAGAAGCCGTTTTCGCGCAGCACCGTGTAAACCTCGGTGGGCGGCAGCAGCGCCGGCGCCGGGCCGCGCTCCTCATAACCATAGCGGTAGCCGTAACGCGGCGGTGGCGCGGCGTCCGGTGGCCCGTAGGGTCCCTCGAAATCCGACACCGCGATCATGGCCCCGCCGGAAAGACCGCTCGCCGGAATCTGAGCCTGAGCAGCGGTTGCGGCTAGCGCCAGGGTGGCCGCGGCCACACATCCTGTGAAAAACTTCATGGTCGACACGCTCCTGTCAGGCCCCCGGATGGTCGCGCTCTTTCGCTTCTTGCGGCGTGGCGCGCCTTTCGAAGGGGCGATCCGAAGCTTCATTCGGGATTTCGGCGTCGGCAGGGCCGGATCAGGGCGCGTTTGCTTCAAAACCGGGGCCGCGCGCCATTCAGAAAGCGGCGATTGACGCTTTGGGAATCGGGACTTTCGCGCGCTTGTGTGATAGACAAAAATTTGGCAAGGTGATGTTTAGGACAGGAAGACTGTCTCAATTTTGCTTGCGGTTCCGGCATAGGGATTGCAACAAAAATCGGTGCTCTCGAGCGCCGCGAAGGTACCAGGCAAAGCCGTTCTCGGGGACGAAGAGCGCCTTGGCCTGAATTTAAGAAAATGCGGCTCGCAGAGGACGAGCGGTGGCCCAAAACCGGGTGCCGCGGGACGCCCAAGGTGCGCCGAAGATGGCGGTGAGGCAGCTTGCCGCATGGAGAGGACGAGGACATGAACGGGTCGCAATTCGAGCGCGCAAACATCGTGGCAGAAGAGCTGTCGGCGACGGTCGCCTCGAAAACGACCGATCCGATTCAGGAACACAATTCGCGCCCGCCGGCCGAAGGTCTCTACGATCCGAGCCTGGAGAAGGATTCCTGCGGCGTCGGCTTCATCGCCAACATCAAGGGCAAGAAGTCCCACGAGATCGTCTCGGACGCGCTCAGCATCCTGTGCAACCTCGAGCACCGCGGTGCCGTCGGCGCCGACCCGCGCGCCGGTGACGGCGCTGGCATCTTGGTGCAGATCCCGCACGCCTTCTTCAGCCGCAAGGCCAAGGAGATCGGCTTCGCGCTGCCCGCGCCCGGCGAATACGCCATCGGCGCGCTGTTCATGCCGCGCGACACCGCCTGGCGCAACGTCATCAAGAGCATTATCGCCGACCAGATCAAGGCGGAAGGCCTGACCCTGCTCGGCTGGCGCGACGTGCCGACCGACAATTCCTCGCTCGGCGTCACCGTGAAGCCGACCGAGCCCGCCTGCATGCAGGTGTTCATCGGCCGCAACGGCACCGCCAAGACCGAGGACGATTTCGAGCGCCGGCTCTACATCCTGCGCAAGTCGATCTCGCAGGCGATCTACCAGCGCCGCGACCGCGGGCTCGCAGGCTATTACCCCTGCTCGATGTCCTGCCGCACCGTGATCTACAAGGGCATGTTCCTCGCCGACCAGCTCGGCAAGTACTATCCCGATTTGCACGAGAAGGATTTCGAGAGCGCGCTCGCGCTCGTTCACCAGCGCTTCTCGACCAACACCTTCCCGGCGTGGTCGCTGGCGCATCCCTACCGCATGATCGCGCATAACGGCGAGATCAACACGCTGCGCGGCAACACCAACTGGATGGCGGCGCGCCAGGCCTCGGTGAGCTCCGAGCTGTACGGCAAGGACATCAACCGGCTGTGGCCGATCTCCTACGAAGGCCAGTCGGACACTGCCTGCTTCGATAACGCGCTCGAATTCCTGGTGCAGGGCGGCTACTCGCTGCCGCACGCCGTCATGATGATGATTCCGGAGGCGTGGGCCGGCAATCCCTTGATGGATGAGAAGCGCCGCGCCTTCTACGAATATCACGCCGCCCTGATGGAGCCGTGGGACGGCCCCGCCGCGATCGCCTTCACCGACGGCCGCCAGATCGGCGCCACGCTCGACCGCAACGGTCTGCGGCCGGCGCGGTACCTCGTGACCAAGGACGACCGTATCGTGATGGCGTCCGAAATGGGCGTGCTGACGATCCCCGAGGACCAGATCATCACCAAGTGGCGCTTGCAGCCCGGCAAGATGCTGCTGGTCGACCTCGAGCAGGGCCGCTTGATCCCCGACGACGAGATCAAGGCCGAGCTGGCGCGCAGCCATCCCTACGAGGAGTGGCTGGAGCGGACCCAGATCGTGCTGGAAGAGCTGCCGAAGGTGCCGACCACTGGCGTGCGCTCCAATTTGTCGCTGCTCGATCGCCAGCAAGCGTTCGGCTACAGCCAGGAAGACATCGCCATCCTGATGACACCGATGGCGTCCATCGGCGAGGAAGCGGCCGGCTCGATGGGCAACGACACGCCGATCTCGGCGCTGTCGGACAGGGCCAAGCCGCTGTTCACCTACTTCAAGCAGAACTTTGCGCAGGTCACCAACCCGCCGATCGACCCGATCCGCGAGGAGCTGGTGATGAGCCTGGTCTCGATCATCGGACCGCGGCCGAACCTGTTCGATCTGCAGGGCCTTGCCACCACCAAGCGCCTCGAAGCACGCCAGCCGATCCTGACCGATGCCGATCTCGAAAAGATCCGCTCGATCTCGGATGTGGCCGAGTCGCACTTCAAGTCGCGCACGCTGGACACCACCTTCCACGCCGGTCTCGGCGCGGCCGGCATGGACCAGGTGCTCGACGAGCTCTGCGCGCGCGCGGAAGCTGCGGTGCGCGAGGGCGTCAACATCATTATCCTGTCCGACCGCATGGTCGGCACTGACCGCGTGCCGATCCCGTCGCTGCTGGCCTGCGCCTCCGTGCACCACCATCTGATCCGCACCGGCCTGCGCACCTCCGTCGGCCTCGTCGTCGAGTCCGGCGAGCCGCGCGAAGTGCATCACTTCGCCTGCCTCGCGGGTTACGGCGCTGAAGCGATCAATCCCTATCTGGCTTTCGAAACCATCATCGCGATGAAGGACCGCCTGCCCGGCCCGCTCGACGACTACGAGATCGTCAAGCGCTACATCAAGTCGATCGGCAAGGGCCTGCTCAAGGTGATGTCCAAGATGGGCATCTCGACCTACCAGTCCTATTGCGGCGCGCAGATCTTCGACGCGGTCGGCCTCAAGGCGGACTTCGTCGGAAAGTTCTTCGTCGGCACGCATACCCGCGTCGAAGGCGTGGGTCTCGCCGAGATCGCGGAAGAGGCCGTGCGCCGCCATGCCGACGCGTTCGGCGAGGCGCTGGTCTACAAGACCGCGCTCGATGTCGGTGGTGAATACGCCTATCGCAGCCGCGGCGAGGATCATGCCTGGACCGCCGAGTCGGTCGGGCTGCTTCAGCATGCCGCCCGCGGCAATTCGCTGGAGCGCTATCGCGCCTTCGCAAAAATCCTCAACGAGCAGTCGGAGCGGCTGCTGACGCTGCGCGGCCTGTTCCGGATCAAGAATGCGGACGAAGAGAAGCGCAAGCCCATTCCGCTCGATCAGGTCGAGCCGGCCAAGGACATCGTCAAGCGTTTCGCCACGGGTGCGATGAGCTTCGGCTCGATCTCGCGCGAGGCGCACACGACGCTTGCGATCGCCATGAACCGGATCGGCGGCAAGTCGAACACCGGTGAAGGCGGCGAGGAAGCCGACCGCTTCAAGCCGATGCCGAACGGCGACAGCATGCGTTCGGCGATCAAGCAGGTCGCCTCCGGCCGCTTCGGCGTCACCACGGAGTATCTCGTCAACTCCGACATGATGCAGATCAAGATGGCGCAGGGCGCCAAGCCCGGCGAAGGCGGCCAGCTGCCCGGCCACAAGGTTGACGCGACCATCGCCAAGGTCCGGCATTCGACGCCGGGCGTCGGCCTGATCTCGCCGCCGCCGCACCACGACATCTACTCGATCGAGGATCTGGCGCAGCTGATCTACGACCTCAAGAACGTCAACCCGACGGGCGACGTTTCGGTCAAGCTCGTCTCCGAGATCGGTGTCGGCACCGTCGCCGCGGGCGTTGCCAAGGCGCGCGCCGATCATGTCACCATCGCGGGCTTCGAGGGCGGCACCGGCGCCTCGCCGCTGACCTCGATCAAGCATGCCGGCTCGCCGTGGGAAATCGGCCTTGCCGAAACCCACCAGACGCTGGTGCGCGAGCGGCTGCGCAGCCGCATCGTGGTCCAGGTCGACGGCGGCTTCCGCACCGGTCGTGACGTCGTGATCGGCGCGCTGCTCGGTGCCGACGAGTTCGGCTTTGCCACCGCGCCGCTGATTGCGGCCGGCTGCATCATGATGCGCAAGTGCCATCTCAACACCTGCCCGGTCGGCGTCGCCACGCAAGATCCCGTCCTGCGCAAGCGCTTCACCGGCCAGCCCGAGCACGTGATCAACTACTTCTTCTTCGTCGCGGAGGAAGTCCGCGAGATCATGGCCTCGCTCGGCTTCCGCACCTTCAACGAGATGATCGGCCAGGTTCAGCTGCTCGACCAGACCAAGCTGGTCGCGCACTGGAAGGCCAAGGGACTCGACTTCTCGAAGCTCTTCGTCAAGCAGAAGGAGGAGAAGGGCCAGAAGATCTATCACTCCGAGCGCCAGAACCATCATCTGGAGGCGGTGCTCGACCGCATGCTGATCGAGAAGGCACAGCCCTCGCTCGATCGCGGCGCGCCGGTGAAGATCGAGGCTGCGATCAACAGCACCAACCGCTCCGCCGGTGCGATGCTGTCCGGCACGGTCGCCAAGATCTACGGCCACGCCGGCCTGCCGCAGGACACCATCCATGTCAGCCTCAAGGGCACCGCGGGTCAGGCCTTCGGTGCGTGGCTCGCCAACGGCGTCACCTTCGAGCTCGAAGGTGAAGCCAACGACTATGTCGGCAAGGGCCTCTCTGGCGGCAAGATCATCGTCAAGCCGCCGGCCAACAGCAGCATCGTGCCGGAAGAGAGCATCATCGTCGGCAACACCGTGATGTACGGCGCGATTCAGGGCGAGTGCTACTTCCGCGGCGTCGCCGGCGAACGCTTTGCCGTGCGCAACTCGGGCGCGGTCGCCGTCGTCGAAGGCGCGGGCGATCATTGTTGCGAATACATGACCGGCGGCATCGTGGTCGTGCTCGGCAAGACCGGGCGCAACTTCGCGGCCGGCATGTCCGGCGGCATCGCCTATGTGCTCGACGAGACCGGCGATTTCGACAAGCTGTGCAACATGGCGATGGTCGAGCTCGAGCCGGTGCTGTCGGAAGAGCTGATCAATGCCGGCACCTACAACCACTCGGGTGACCTCGAGGCGCATGGCCGGGTCGACGTGTTCAAGAACCTGCTCGACTCCGACGTCGAGCGCCTGCACGTCCTGATCTCGCGCCATGCGAAAGCGACCGGCTCCAAGCGCGCCGCCGACATCCTTGCCAATTGGAAGGATTGGCTGCCCAAATTCCGCAAGGTGATGCCGGTCGAGTACCGGCGCGCGCTGCGCGAAATGGCGGCCAACGCGGACGCCGAGCCGAAAATCGCGATCGGGGCCTAGGAATATCAGCGCCCGTCATTGCGAGCGTGGCGAAGCAATCCAGACTTTCTCCTCGGATATAGACTGGATTGCTTCGTCGCTTCGCTCCTCGCAATGACGGTGGGGAAGCAACAAACGAATTTAAGCGGCAGGGACTTCGGGTTTAATGGGCAAGATCACGGGTTTTCTCGAAATCGAACGGCATGACCGCAAGTACACCCCGGTCGCCGAGCGCGTGAAGCATTACAACGAGTTCGTCGTTCCCTTGACCGAGAAGGAAACGCGCGACCAGGCTGCGCGCTGCATGAACTGCGGCATTCCCTATTGCCACGGCACCGGCTCGGTCGCGCCCGGCACGCCAGGCTGCCCCGTCAACAACCAGATCCCCGATTTCAACGACCTCGTCTATCAGGGCAATTGGGAAGAAGCCTCGCGCAACCTGCACTCGACCAACAATTTCCCGGAATTCACGGGGCGCATTTGTCCGGCGCCGTGCGAGGCGTCGTGCACGCTCAACATCGACGACAACCCTGTCACCATCAAGACCATCGAATGCGCGATCGTCGACCGTGCCTGGGACAATGGCTGGCTGAAACCTGAACTGGCCGCCGTGAAGACCGGCAAGAAGATCGCCGTGATTGGCTCGGGTCCGGCCGGCATGGCCTGCGCGCAGCAGCTCGCGCGCGCCGGTCACGACGTGCACCTGTTCGAGAAGTACGCCAAGGCCGGCGGACTGCTGCGCTATGGCATTCCCGACTTCAAGATGGAGAAGGGCATCATCGACCGCCGCGTCAAGCAGATGGAAGGCGAAGGCGTCACCTTCCACTACAACAGCCATGTCGGCGTCGACGGCAATGTCGATCCGCGCGAGATGTTGAACGAGTACGACGCCGTTGCGCTGACCGGCGGCGCAGAGGCTCCGCGCGACTTGGCGATCCCCGGCCGCGAGCTCGACGGTATTCACTACGCGATGGACTTCCTGCCGCAACAGAACCGCCGCGTCTCGGAGGAGCCGCTGAACGGCGTCACCGAGATTTTGGCCGGCGGCAAGCATGTCGTCGTCATTGGTGGTGGCGACACCGGCTCTGACTGCATCGGCACCTCGCTGCGCCAGGGCGCGCTCTCGGTGACCCAGCTCGAGATCATGCCCGCCCCGCCCGAGCGCGAGAACAAGGGCCTGACATGGCCGAATTGGCCGCTCAAGATGCGCACGTCGTCGAGCCAGGCCGAAGGCGCGATCCGCGAATACGCCGTGCTGACGCAGAAGTTTTCCGGCGAGAACGGCAAGGTCAAGAAGCTGCACTGCGTGCGCGTCGACGACAAGTTCAAGCCGATTGCCGGCACCGAATTCGAGCTCGATGCCGAGCTGATCCTGCTCGCGATGGGCTTTGTCCATCCCGTCCACGAGGGCCTGTTGAAGCAGCTCGCGGTCGACCTCGACCCGCGCGGCAACGTCAAGGCCAACACGCTGGACTATCAGACCTCGCGCCCGAACGTGTTCTCCGCCGGCGACATGCGCCGCGGCCAGTCGCTGGTGGTCTGGGCCATCCGCGAGGGCCGGCTGTGTGCAAGGTCGATCGACACGTTCCTGATGGGGAAGACGGATCTGCCGCGGTAGGTTCGGTCATTCCGGGGCGCGCCACTTGGCGCGAGCCCGGAATCCATCGGGCCTCAGGGACGGTGGATAAATGGATTCCGGGCTTGCGCTTCGCGCGCCCCGGAATGACGGCGGAAAGAGCCGCGCCCTCGCCTTTTGCCTCGCTGAATGTGCACGGCGGCAGGCGTACTAATTCTGCAACCTCACCCCCAGCATCACCACCGTCCCCTGCGAGCTCGAGCCCGGCTGGTTCGAATCCAGGATGTCGTGGCGCAGCGTGCCCTTGATCCAGACATTGCGGTTGAGCTTGTAGATCAGATTGCCTTCGAGCGAGTAGGTCTTGTCGTTGCGATTCTGGCCCTGATAGTCGTAGGTGCCGTAGGTGAACTTGCCGATCGCGGTGAGCCAGCGGCGGAAGTCGTGGTCGACCTCGGCGGCGTAGGTGTGCACCAGCACGCCGGAGGAGCCGGGGATCGTGGTTTCCGCGATCTGCGTGTCGGTGTTGAATTTCACCGTCGTCAGCCCGCTCGCATTCCAGATCAGCGAGCCCGAAGTCAGGAAACCCGAGAGCTGGCTCAGCCGCGGGTCGACATAGTTGCGCGCGGAATAGCCGACCGAGATCTCGCCGGTGAGGATGCGCGAGAATTCAAAGGATGAGCCGACCTTGGCATAGCCGCCGTTTGAATCGCGCAAGTATCCGTTGCGATCCGCGGCCTGGTCGTGGACGCGGTTGTCGCCTTCGATCTCGACGAACGGCTTGAGGCCCGGCTTGAGCTCATAGGAGAAACGCCCGACGCCGCCATACTGGTTGAAATCGCGATCGTCGTTGCTGAAGGTCGAGCCGTCGGTGAGCTTGGAGTCGGTGTAAGCGGTGCGATCGATGGTGGCGCCGGCGGCGACCTGGAAGCGGTTGAACGTCTGGTCGAAACCGAAGGTGCCGCCATAGGTGGCGTAAACGGGATATTTCTGCAGGCCGGCCTGCACGTTCGGGCTGCCGGGATTGTCGGTGGCGAGGCGCAGGCGCAGCTGCGAGGTCAGCTTGAGATCGCGGTCGACGTCGAAACGGCCGTCGACATGGCCAGTGAAATCGGGACGGTTGATTTCGACCGGCGACGGCGAGGCAAGTCCGTCGATCGTCGCCGGCATGTTGTTGGTGTAGCCCGAGAACGAGCCGCGCAAATCTGCGACCAGCGCGTGGCGTTCCCAGTCGGACATGACGAGAAGATCGGGCGCGACGACGTAGACCGGCGAGCCGACCGGCTTCTGCAGGCGCGCAGGATTGGTGTCGTAGCCGGTGGAAAGCTCGAGGCCGCCCTTGATCAGGAAGCTGCCGGCGTAATCGCCGACCGCGCCGAACGCATCGTCATCGATCTTGAGGCGACGGCGCTGAGGCTGACCGGGTACGGTGCCGGCCATCGCCGGCGGCACCGGCGTCTTGTTCGCGGTCTCCGACGGCGGTGGCGCAATGCGCGGTGCGCCGAGAGGGGACAGCGTCGGTGTTACGGACGGCACCGGCGAGCCCGGACCTGTGGGCTTCTTCGGCTTCGGCTGGCCCGGATAGAGTCTTGGCTGCTGGCGCTTGCGGTTGAGCGAGTCGTAGCCGGAGCTGCTCGCGCCGTTGGCTGCGGGCAGGCCATAGGTCGGGACCTGACCGATACGCGACGGCGCAGGCCTCTCGCGGCTCTTGCGCGGATCGTCGTTGGGATCCGGCGGCGCCGGGATCGCATCCGATGGCGCCTGCGGGACAGCGGCCGTGCGGCGCGTCGGCAGGGTGTCGGGCGCGACGAAGCCGCCGCGATTGGGATTGAACAGATCGGGCGTCAGGCTCTGGGCGGCCGCCGGGCCGGTTTCCAGTGCGGTCAGCAGCAGGCATGGCAAAGCGGCGCGAAAGACGTACGCGCAACTGCTCCGGCCCCTACCTGGAGGCGACCCCACGATGGAATAACTCCAACGAAATCAAACGCTTCTTCGATGCCCTTCCGCGAATGCGCGGGAACCATCGTTAATGGAGTTAAAACAATTATGGTTAATGACCGGTTGAGGGCGTTGGAGCCCGCGTCGCCTCGTCGGCGCGGGCGTGCTAAGGAGGCGGCAATCGCCCTACCTCTCTGGATAGATGCATGCCGAGCTCGAAACCGCTGATGACCCCATCATCCGGCCCTACCCCGACAAGCGTCGAATCCGCGCTCCGCACGCTGGAGACCGAGAGCGACGGCATCAACGCGCTCGCGACCGCCCTGCGCGGTCCGCTGGGAGAGGCGTTCGCTAGGGCTGTCGACCTGATCCGCAACGCCAAGGGCCGTGTCATCGTCACCGGGCTCGGCAAGTCCGGCCACATGGCGCGCAAGATCGCAGCGACCCTGGCCTCGACAGGCACGCCGGCGTTCTTCGTTCACACCGCTGAAGCCGCCCATGGCGATCTCGGCATGATCACCACCGACGACGTCATCATGGCGCTGTCCTGGTCCGGCGAGCAGCCGGAGATGAAGACGCTGGTGAACTATTCGGCGCGGTTCGCCATCCCGATGATCGCGGTGACGTCGAACGCGGCCTCCTCGCTGGGCCAGGCCGCCGACATCGTCATCGAGCTGCCGAAGGCGCGCGAGGCCTGCCCGCACAATCTGGCGCCGACCACCTCGACCATGATGCAGGTCGCGATCGGTGATGCCATTGCGATTGCGCTGCTCGAAGGCCGCGGCTTCACCGCGCTGGAATTCGCCCACTTCCACCCGGGCGGCAAGCTGGGCGCGATGCTGAAATTCGTCCGCGACTACATGCGCACCGGTGCGGAGATCCCGGTGAAGCCTGAAGGCACCAAGATGTCGGACGCGGTGATGGAGATGTCCGCCAAGGGGCTCGGCTGCGTCTGCATCGTCAACGCCGCCAACGAGGCCGTCGGCATCATCACCGACGGCGATTTGCGCCGCCACATGCGGCCAGACCTGCTGACGGCGACGGTCGATGACATCATGACCAGGCAGCCGAAGAGCGTGCCGCCGTCGATGCTCGCGACCGAGATGATCGAGGTGCTTAACACCCGCAAGATCACGACGCTGGTGGTGACCGAGGCGGACCAGGTGGTCGGCATCGTGCATCTGCACGATCTGCTGCGCGCGGGCGTGGCGTAGGGCGCTCTCGCCTCCGTCATTGCGAGCGAAGCGAAGCAATCCAGACTGCCTCCGCGGAGACAGTCTGGATTGCTTCGTCGCAAGGGCTCCTCGCGATGACGGGCGGTTAGACCTACGCCGGAAACCGCGCCGCCTTCTCCTCCAGCGGCAATCGCAGCCCGTTCGCCAGATACGACACGGTGCGGTAGAAGCCGCACAGCAGCATGACCTCCAGAATCTGGGCCTCGTCGTAATGCGCCGACAGTCCAGCAAACTCCGCGTCGGTGAACGTCGCGCGGTGATGTAGCGCGTCCACCGCCGCAATCAGGGCCTGCTCGGCCGGCGACCAGCAGGGTGAGTTCGCATCGCCCTCAACAGTTGCGCGTACCTCATCCTCGGTGAGCTTCGCTGCGCCGGCGAAGATCGCGACATGGACGCTCCATTCATATTCGCAACGGTTGAGCGCACAGGTGCGATCGACGACGATCTCGCGCTGGCGCAGCGACAGCGGACCGGGATCGAGCAGGCCGGCGGCGCGAAACTTGTCCCAGGCGCGGGTGTGCCCCGCCATGACCCGGAACAGCACCAGCGGCGGCGCGCCGCGCATGATGCGATCGAACTGCGCCTGGATCTCCGGGGGATAAGGCGGCGCGAGCGGAGCGATACGCGGCGTCGGGGATGACATGGCCGTCCTTCTTGCTACACTTACTGTAGCAATACGCTACATTATCCGTAGCAAGACGCAAGAGGGGGCGCGATGGCGAAACAACCAGCATCAGGGGCGCGCCGCGTGCGTGGCTCGCGCAGCGGGCGGCCGATCATGGCGCTGCTCGATCTGCTCGGCCGGCGCTGGAGCCTGCGGATCCTGTGGGAGCTGCGCGAGGATCCCCTCACCTCGCGCGCGCTTCGCGCCGCCTGCGACGAGGCTTCGCCGACGGTGCTGCAGGCGCGACTGACGGAGTTGCGCGAGGCGGGGTTCGTCGAGCTGGGCGATGGCGGCGGCTATGGCCTGACGGCGCTCGGGCGGGATCTGTGCGAGACATTCATGCCGCTACACAGGTTTGCGGAGAGGTGGCACAGCAAGACCGGTGCCTAGGTCTGGCAATCCAGCCTCAACAAGCTCGTCATTGCGGTGGATTACGCCGCTGCCACCGTCAGATTGGCGCCGTCCACCTGCACCACCTTCACCCGCGTTCCCGCCGGTGTGTCCGGGCCTGCCACGCGCCACACCGTGTCGCCGATGCGCATGGTGCCGTTGCCGTCGATGATCGGCTTCTCCAGCGTGAACTCGCGGCCCAGCAGCGCCTCGCTGCGCTTGTTGAGGAAGGGGCTTGCGCTTGCCTCCGGCTTCGGCCGGGCGAGCCGGCGCCACACCGGCACGGCAGCGGCCGCGAACACCGCGAACATCACGAGCTGGATTTGCCAGGAGATAACGACAGCGAACGAGATCAGGCCGACCAGCAACGCGGCAAGTCCGAGCCAGAACAGGAACACGCCCGGCGCGATCACTTCCAGCGCCATCAGGATGAAGCCGAAGATCAGCCAGTTCCAGGTGCCGAGCGATACGAACATGTCGGTCATGACACGACCTCTAAAAATTGGCGCATGACCTTATCGGAAGGCCATACACTGATCCTATCCCTGCCGCGGCGGCGTAGGAGCGGAGGATGGCACCGAGCCGCCGCGACGGGCGGCAGCGGCAGCGGATACGGCACTTTCGCCGAACGTCGCCTTGGCGATCTCGCCGATGCCGGCAAGCGAACCCAGCATGCCCATCGCTTCGACCGGCAGCATGATGACCTTCTGGTTCGGCGACTCCGCCAGCTGGCCGAACGCCTTGATGTACTTGTCGGCGATAAAGTAGTTCAACGCCGCCACGTCGCCCTTGGCGATGGCCTCGCTGACCATTTGCGTGGCCTTGGCCTCGGCTTCCGCCGATCGCTCGCGCGCTTCGGCGTCGCGGAAGGCGGCCTCGCGGCGGCCTTCTGCTTGCAGGATCTGCCCCTGCTTGGCGCCCTCGGCGCGCAGGATCTCGGACTGGCGCGCACCTTCGGCCTGAAGGATGTCGGCGCGCTTGACACGCTCGGCCTTCATCTGCCGACCCATCGCTTCGACGAGGTCGGCGGGCGGCACGATGTCCTTGATCTCGATGCGATTGACCTTGAGGCCCCAGGGCGAGACCGCGGCATCGACGACGCGCAGCAGGCGCTCGTTAATCTCGTCACGGTGCGACAGCACCTGATCGAGATCCATCGAGCCCATCACCGATCGGATGTTGGTCATGGTCAGCACAATGATCGCCTGCTCGAGGTTGGAGACCTCGTAGCTCGCCTTCGCGGCATCGAACACCTGGAAGAAGGCGACGCCGTCCACCGTCACGGTGGCGTTGTCCTTGGTGATGACCTCCTGCTCGGGAATGTTGATCACCTGCTCCATCATGTTGATCTTGCGGCCGACACGGTCGAAATAGGGCACGATCAGATTGAGCCCGGGGCTCAGCGTCTGGGTGTATTTGCCGAACCGCTCGATGGTCCAGTCATAGCCCTGCGGCACCGTCTTCACGCCGGCGATCAGCGTGACGATGACGAGCAACACCAGAACAATCGCGAAAATATCGAAACCGCTCATATTTCCTCCAAGGCGGGAAAGCCCTTTCCCGTGCTGCCATTGGTCGGGACCAGGACCCTACCGGTTCAGCGGTCGCCTTTCACGTCGGCATCCACGCCATTCTGCACAAGATGCACGGAGAGGGAACGGTCACGGTTATGTATTTGCGGTCTGGCCTTGAAAGCTCGGAGGCGCAGACCTAGCGGCAAATGTTAAGGATTTGCACCGCTACTCGATGACATCGTTCGCGGTTGCGAGCAGGCTTGGAGGCAGCGTGACACTAATCGCCTTGGCCGTCTTCAGGTTGATCGCCAATTCGAACTTGGTGGGATTCTGGACCGGCAGGTCGGCCGCCTGCGCGCCTCTGAGGATGCGGTCAATATAGCTGGCGGCGCGGCGAAGCTGCTCGGCACTGTCGGTGCTATAAGCCATCAGCCCGCCTTCATCGACGAAGATGCGGCTCCAGAACATTGCCGGCGCCCGCGCTTGCGCAATGGCCGCGAGCAGAGGCGCGCGATTGGCCATGGTGAAGAAGTCGGGCAGCACCAGGAAACCGCCATCTCTGTGCGAGGCCAGCGCGGCAAGCGAGACTGCGTCGTGGACCGGCGCGGGCTCGACTGTCACATGAAGCGCGCGTCCGGCCTGCTCGATCGCGTGCAACATGAGGCCGGCGAAAGGCGCAGTCGCGGGATTGTAGACGACAAAGACGCGGGACACCCTTGGCTGGATCTGCGTCAGCAGGTCCAACCACTTGCCGGCGAGCGGGCCGTCATAATCGGTGAAGCCGGTGATGTTGCCGCCGGGATGGGCGAGGTTTTTGACAAAGCCCTGGCTGACAGGGTCGGTGATCACGGCAAAGACGATCGGCGCCGCCGTACGCTTCTGCAGCTCCTCGACCGAGGGCGTACCGATCGCGAACAAGACATCTGGCTTGAGCGCGACCAGCTCCTCTGCGAACTTCGCGGTCCGCAGCCTGTCACCGTCGCCGCTGCGCCAGTCGATTTGCAGATTGGCCGTTTCCTTCCAGCCATGCGCGGCCAGCGCCTCGGCAAGGGGAGCCTGCCCGATCACGTCATCTTCGGTGACCGTGAGCACGCCGAGCCGTCGCATTGTCGTCGGCTGCTGCGCCAGAGCGGACGGCGCCAACGCGGTGATCGCCCCAAGAAGCGCCAGACATTCGCGGCGGTTCATGAAGCGATCCTCATATCCAGCCTTGCAGCTCGCGCAGCACCAGCGTGCGGATCACATCCATGCCGGGATCGCTGTCGTTGAGGCAGGGGATCGCCGAGAACTGCTCGCCACCATTGTGCTTGAAGATCTCGGCGTTCTCCTGCGCGATCTCCTCCAGCGTCTCCAGGCAGTCGGCCGAAAAACCCGGTGTCACTACGGCGATGCGGCGCACTCCCTCCTTGGCGAGACGCTCCATCGTCTTGTCGGTGTAGGGCTGCAGCCACTCGTCATTGCCAAAGCGCGACTGGAAGGTCAGCAGCAGCCTTGTTTCGTCCATGCCGAGCCGGCGGCGCAGCGCCGCTGTCGTGGCGATGCAGTGGCTCTGATAGGGATCGCCCTTGTCGACATAGGATTTCGGCATGCCGTGGAAGGAGGCGACGATCAGCTCGGGCTTGAACGGCAGTGTCGCCAGATGCGTCTCGATCGAGATTGCGAGCGCCTCGATATAGGCCTCGTCCTCGTAATAAGGCGGCGTCACCCGCAGCGTCGGCTGATTGCGCAGGCGGGCGAGCACGCGGAACACCTCGTCGCAGACGGTCGCCGAGGTCGAGGCGGAATATTGCGGATAAAGCGGCACGGCGAGGATGCGATCGCAGCCCTTCGCGATCAGCGCATCGATGCCCGCCTTGATCGAGGGATTGCCGTAGCGCATCGCCCAATCCATCACTAGATGGGCGCGGTCCGACAACGCGGCGGCGAGCTTGTCGGCTTGCGACCGCGTAATAGTCTTCAGCGGCGATTCATTGCGCTCGTTATTCCAGATCTTCCGGTAGTCGAGCGCCTTGGTGCGTGGACGGCTTCGCAGGATGATGCCGTTCAGCACCAGCTGCCAGATCAGGCCCTGGTCCTCGATGACGCGGGCGTCCGAGAGAAATTCCTTGAGATAGACCCGCACGCCCGGGGCATCCGCGGTATCGGGCGTGCCGAGATTGACCAGCAGCACGCCGACGCGCGGCTGGGCCGGTGGCGCTGCCGGTTTCGCGGTCGCAATGGGGGCGGTGGCCGTCATGGTCAGTTGCGTCGCGCGTTGCTCCGAACTTGTCAAGATGAGCCCGGTTTCGCTAGGGTCCCCCACGAGCGGGGGAGGGAAGATGACACTCGCGGAATGGTGCGTTCTCGGAGCGCTGCTGCTCTATCTCTTGACGATCGGCTCGATCAAATGGATCCGGTTTCGCGGCTTCGACAATTCCCGGCCGCGCGATCCCGCCTTCTATCAGGACGCCATCGCGCAGCGCGCGCTGGGCGCGCACCAGAACGGGATCGAGACCTTCCCGTTCTTCGCCTTTGCCGTCCTGCTCGCCGAATTCCGGGACTCGCCGCAGCGCCTGATCGACGAGCTCGCGGTGCTGTTCCTGATCGTGCGGATCGCCTATGTCCTCACCTATCTCGGCAACCGCCCGACGCTGCGCTCCATCCTCTGGAGCATCGGCTTTGCGCTCAATCTCGGGATTTTCTTGATGCCGATGCTGAAGCGGTTTTTGCCGGTGTGAGCACCCGTGTCCCGGACGCGGTGCAGCGCCATAGCGCGTTGAAGACGCGCGTAAACGCGCTTACGGCGCTGCTCCGCAGAGCCGGGACCCAAAAAGCCAAGCCCTGCCACACGGAGAGATGGGCCCCGGCTGTGCAGCACATCGTCGAAGGGACGCTGCGCTGCGTCCGGGGCACGAGAGTTTGGCTTAAAAACACGTCGTCCGTTCGGCCGCGATGTAGCCGAATAACAGTCCCGCGCCAAACAGCAGCACGAGGGCGGCGGCGCCGAACTCGATGCCGCGCATGAAGAGCGCACCACCGCCGTCGCGGACTCCGCTCAGGCGGCCGGCGATGTCCTTGGCGGACACGGCAATCACCGCAATGGCCGCGACCGTGATCGCGGTACCCAGGCCCATCAGGAAGGTCGCGGCGATGCCGGCCCAGAACAGGCCCTGGGCGAGCGCGAACACCAGCACCAGGATCGCGCCCGAGCAGGGGCGGATGCCGACGGTTAGGATCGCAGCAAAGCCGCGCCGCCAGCCACCGGGGCCGGCCAGTTCGCTCGGGGTGGGCCCATGGGAATGGCCGCATTGCTCGTCGTGAACGTGGTCGTGCGCTTGATGGGCATGACCGTGGTGATCGTGATCATGTCCATGATCGTGGTCATGATGATCATGCGCATCATGATGATGGTGATGGCCGTGATCATGATGGTGGTGCGGCACGCCCGCGATCGCCGGCACCGGCTGCGTCGCCTGGAGCGCGCTGATGAACGTGCGGCCCTTCACCCAGACCAGCCGCAGGCCGAACAGCGCGATCAGGCCATAGCTCGCGATCTCAATCGCGCCCTCCGCCTTGCACATGGTCTTGGCCGTCGCATTCAGGATCCAGGCCGAGATGCCGACGATCAGGATCGCGACCAGCGACTGCATCAGCGCCGAGGCAAACGACAGCGCGATGCCGCGCCGCGCGGTCTCGCGGTTGGCGACGAGATAGGAGGCGATCACGGCCTTGCCGTGGCCGGGGCCGGCGGCGTGGAAGATGCCGTAGGCAAAGGAGATGAAGAGCAGCGTCCACACCGCTGAGCCGTCGGTCTTCGCAGCGCGGATGGTCGACGACATCTGGCGATAGAATTCCGACTGCTTTGCCAGCAGCCAGCCGATGAGGCCGCTGGCCTCGGGCTCGGCCGCCTGCGTCGACTTCGGCGCGCCGAACGGATTTTGCGCCAGGACATCATGGAGCGCGGCATCGGCCACGCCGACGACGAGGAGAACAGCGGCGCAGGCGACGAGCCCGCGACCAAGATCCGAGAGATGCGGTTTCAAGGGCAATCCACCGTGATCTTGTTGGCGAACATCATGCCGAAATTGGCGTTCGGTCCGTCCATGAAAGTCTGCTCATTGAGCTTCTGCGCAGTCGCGGTGCCGTCGCTGGGACGATCGAGCTTCATCTCACAGCCCGCGGGCGCACCGACCAGCCTGACCGGATTGTCCTTGGCCATCTGGAAGTCGATGAAGAAGGAGCGGTCGAACACTTCCAGCATCAGTTGCTTCGGCTTGAGCGGCGTCTTCAGCGGCAAGGTGAAGTGCAGGGTCAGCACCGTGTCCTTGTAGTCGAGATAATAGTCGACCGGCTCCTGGAATCGCTCCTTCTTGCCGTCGGCTCGCGCGAAGGTGAAGTAAGCATATTCCTTCAGCGACTCGACATTGGTCTGCGCCAGCGGCCCCAGCTCCTCGCGCGTATAGGCGCCCTTTTTCTTGCTCTCGAGCCCCTGCACCGCATAGGCCGAGAACATATCGTCGAAGGTCCAGGCGTGGCGCACGCCGGTGACCGAGCCGTCCTCGGCATAGAGCAGCTCGCTCGTCGCCGTGATCCAGACATGCGGATGCGCGCTCGCCGCGCCTGATGCGAGCATCACGACGGCGGCGAACAGCAGACCGAACAGGGCGCGCATGCCGGTCAGGCCGCCTTGGCGTCGTCGAGCAGGCCGCGGCGGCGGAGCAGCGCGTCGGGCTCGGGCGGTCGGCCGCGGAAGGCCTCGTAGGCGGCCTCCGGATCGACCGATCCGCCGCTCGAATAGATGTCGTCGTGCAGGCGCTTGGCCACATCAGGATCGAAGATGTTGCCGGCCTCCTCGAAGGCGCCGAAGGCGTCGGCGTCCATCACCTCCGACCACATGTAGCTGTAATAGCCGGCCGCGTAGTGGTCGCCAGAGAAGATGTGGCCGAACTGCGTCGGCCGATGCCGCATAGCAATTTCCTCGGGCATGCCGATCTTCTCAAGCTCGCGTCTCTCGAAGGCGCGCACGTCCTGGACGGCGGCGGCGGGCTGGGAGTGGAATTCGAGATCGACCAGCGCCGAGGAGACGAACTCGACGGTGGCAAAGCCCTGGTTGAACTTTCGCGCGGCAAGGAACCGTTGCAGCAGGTCGTCCGGCAGCGGCTCGCCGGTCTGGTAGTGGCGGGCGAATTGCTGCAGCACCTCGGGCCGCTCCTGCCAGTGCTCGTAGAGCTGCGAGGGCAGCTCAACGAAATCGGTGAACACCGAGGTGCCCGACAGCGACGGATACGTCACATTGGAGAGCATGCCATGCAGGCCGTGCCCGAACTCGTGGAACAGGGTGCGGGCATCGTCGGGCGACAGCAGCGAGGGCTCGGCTCCGGTGCCCTTGGCAAAATTGCAGACGTTGATGACGAGCGGCGCGATCTCGCCGTCGAGCTTCTGCTGGTCGCGCAGCGAGGTCATCCACGCGCCGGAGCGTTTTGACGGCCTGGCGTAATAGTCGCCGTAGAACAGCGCCTTGTGCTTGCCATCGGGCCCCTTCACCTCCCACACGCGGACGTCGGGGTGCCAGGCCGGCACGTCCTTGCGCTCCGCGAAGGTGACGCCGAACAGGCGCGTGGCGCAGTCGAAGGCGGCGGCGATCATATGGTCGAGCGTCAGATAAGGCTTGATCGCGGCGTCGTCGAAATTGGCGCGCTGGAGCCGGAGCTTCTCGGCGTAGAAGCGCCAATCCCAGGGAGAGAGCTTGAAATTGCCGCCCTCCTCCGTGATCAGCGCCTGCATCTCGTCGCGGTCGGCGAGTGCCCGGGCCCGGGCCGGCTTCCAGACCCGTTCGAGCAGGCCGCGAACCGCATCCGGCGTCTTGGCCATGGAGTCTTCGAGCCGGTAGGCCGCGAAGGTCGGGTAGCCCAACAGCTTGGCGCTCTCCTCGCGCAGCTTCAGGATCTCGCCGATGGTCGTGTTGTTGTCGTTGGAATTGCCATTGTCGCCGCGCGCCGTGAAGGCCTTGTAGACCTTCTCGCGCAGGTCGCGCCGGGCCGAGCTCTTCAGGAACGGCTCGGTCGAGGAGCGCGACAGCGTCACGATGGCCTTGCCTTCCATGCCGCGATCTTCTGCCGCAGCTTTGGCGGCGGCGACGAAGCTCTCCGGCAGGCCCTGGCGGTCGGCCTCACCGAGCTCCATGAACCAGTCCTGCTCGTCGCCGAGCAGATGATGGCTGAAGCCGGTCGCGAGCTGGGCCAGCTTCTCGTTGATCTCGGCCATGCGCGTCTTGGCCTCGTCGGAGAGGCCGGCGCCGGCGCGGTGGAAGCGGGTGTAGGTGCGCTCCAGCAGGCGGAACTGCTCCGGGTCGAGGCCGAGATTGGCGCGGTTCTCGTGCAGCTGGGCGATGCGGCCAAACAGCACGGCATTCATCATGATTGGATTCCAGTGCCGCGCCATCCGCAAGGAAACCTCCTTGTCGATCTCCAGGATGGCCGGGTTGGAATGCGCCGAGACCAGGTCGTAGAAGACGGAAGCAACCTTGTTGAGCAGCTTGCCGGAGCGCTCCAGCGCCGTGACGGTGTTGGCGAAGTCGGCCGCGGCCGGATCGTTGGTGATCGCCGCGATCTCGGCGGAGTGATCGGCAAAAGCCCGCTCGAAGGCGGGGAGGAAATGCTCCGGCTTGATCTCGTCGAAGGGCGGGGTCGCAAATGGCGTCACCCAGGCCTTCAGCAGCGGGTTGGCCTCGGTGTCCGTGGTTTGGCGGGGGTCTGACATCACAAGTCCGTTTTTTGAGCCGATTTGTTGGATCCAGCTATAGCACGCGATGGGGCTTTTTTGGGCCATTTGGCCTTGCTCCCGCCCGCCTTTTCGGGGAGATTGCGGCCCTCGAAGCTACGGACCCCAAAGCCCATGAACGCCTCCTCCTCGTCTTCCCGTCAGATCGTCTGGCCGAGCGTCATCACCGTTGTCAGCGCCGCCATCCTGATCGGTGCCGAGGTGTTCGGTGCGGCATTTGCCGGCGGCTGGGCACTCGCAATTCTGTTTGGGCTCGGCGACCAGGGCGCGCACATCCTTCAGGCCGTGATGTTTGCGCTCGGCGTGCTGGTGATGACCGCCTTCATCCGCGCCGCTCAGCGCGTCGAGCCGTTCACGAAGCGCGGCTGACGCGCGTACGCGCGCTGCTCCGGAAAAACTTAACGCCTGTTCATCTTCAGCGTCGCTCGCGCATCACAGTGCAAGCAGATGTTAGGTAATCTTGTCGCTAGGCTAAAAAAATTCTTGCGATCGAGATTCAAAACCCTTATGTGCGTTCTTGCCCAATTTCGCACGTGCCTGTGGTCGTGTGTCAGTCGGTAGGTATCCGGACAAGAGGCCGGACAGCCGCCAAGGGGTGAAGAAGCCGAGGGGCTCTTCGGAAGTGCAGAAGTCGGAAGACCTTTAAAGTCAGATGACGGAAGCAAACCCGGAGCGTCCAGCATCTCTCTCAAAGAGATGCCTTGTCGAAGGTGACTTTGCCCTTTGCAACCGTGACTGGCAGCCGGAGGCGAACCGGCGCACCCCGCTCTCAACGGGGGACGCGACTTAAAGCAACGACGGATCGGGCTTTTTTGGTCTCTACCGGCAGTCCAACGCCGGCGCGGGCTACTGAAAAGGCTTGTCCTTCATTGCCAGGTGTGCGGGCGGGAAAATTCCCAACCAATCCACGGCAGCACAGTCTGATGTGAGTCTTTGGCTCGTCACGCCTCCATCGCGTGATCTGGCCGGAGCGCTCTTATCCGACGACATTTTTTGAACGGATCCCCGTCGCTGGGCCGTTTGGGAGAGTGCTATGACCGAACGTATTCAGGAATTCCTGCGCAACCGCCGCAGCGAGGGCCGGGACACCGAGCCTTGCCTCGTCGTCGACCTCGAGGTCGTGCGCGACAATTACCAGACCTTTGCCAAGGCGCTGCCCGACAGCCGCGTGTTCTATGCCGTCAAGGCGAACCCGGCGCCGGAAGTACTAGCGCTGCTGGCATCGATGGGCTCGTGCTTCGACACCGCGACCGTCGCCGAGATCGAGATGGCGCTGGCTGCTGGCGCTACGCCCGACCGCATCTCCTTCGGCAACACGATCAAGAAGGAACGTGATATCGCGCGCGCCTTCGCGCTCGGCATCCGGCTGTTTGCCGTGGACTGCGTCCCCGAGGTCGAGAAAGTCGCCCGTGCCGCTCCCGGCGCGAAGGTGTTCTGCCGCATCCTCTATGACTGCGCCGGCGCCGAATGGCCGCTGTCGCGCAAGTTCGGCTGCGACCCGGAAATGGCCGTCGAGGTGCTCGACGTCGCCAAGCGTCTGGGCCTGGAGCCGTGCGGCATCTCCTTCCATGTCGGCTCGCAGCAGCGCAAGGTGAAGGCGTGGGACCGCGCTCTGGCGATGGCCTCGCAGGTGTTCCGCGACTGCGCCGAGCGCGGCATCAACCTCTCCATGGTCAACATGGGCGGCGGCTTCCCGACCAAGTACCTGAAGGACGTGCCGCCGGTCGTGACTTACGGCCGCTCGATCTTCCGCGCGCTGCGCAAGCACTTCGGCAACCAGATTCCGGAAACCATCATCGAGCCGGGCCGCGGCATGGTGGGCAACGCCGGCATCATCGAATCCGAGGTCGTGCTCATCTCGAAGAAGAGCGACGAGGACGAGGTGCGCTGGGTCTATCTGGACATCGGCAAGTTCGGCGGTCTCGCCGAGACGATGGACGAGTCGATCCGCTACGCCATCCGTACCCCGCATGACGGCGCGGACATGACCCCGTGCGTGCTCGCCGGCCCGACCTGCGACAGCGCCGACGTGCTGTACGAGAAGAACCCGTATCCGCTTCCGGTGACGCTCGAGATCGGCGACAAGCTGCTGATCGAAGGCACCGGGGCCTATACGTCGACCTACTCGGCGGTGGCGTTCAACGGCATCCCGCCGCTGAAGACCTACCACATCTAGGCGGCCTCTCTTTTCCGAGGCCCGACGAACCCGGGAGCCGGCTTGCCGGCTCCTCCCTCACACCTTTGATTTCTGACGACGCCTTGGACCGGCGTGCTGCGTGCACGTCGGCTCAAGCGGGGACTGACGCGCCATGACTGCTTTTCGGAAGCCACAGATTGCCCTCACTTCGAAAGCCGCTCCGTTCGCCATCCGCAGCGAGCGTGCTGTCGACGTCACGATGCGTGAAGCGCTGCTCGATGCCTGCTTTGGCGAGAACCGCCATGACCGCACCTGCCAGCGCCTGCGCGACGGACGTGCACCTGCCGCGGGCCTTGCGCTGTCGGCGATGCACGAGGGGACACTCGTGGGAACCGTGCGGCTGTGGCACGTCAGCGCCGGAGGCAGGCCCGCTCTGGTCCTCGGACCGCTGGCGGTGGACCCCGCCTGCCGCGAGCTCGGGATCGGCGCCGCGCTGATGCAACAAGCGCTGGCTGCCGCTCGGGCGCGCGGGCATGCCGCCGTGATCCTGCTCGGCGACGCGCCCTACTACGCCCGCTTCGGCTTCTCTGCGGAGAAGACCGGCGCACTGGCGCTGCCCGGCCCGTTCGAGCGCGAACGCCTGCTGGCGATCGAATTTCAGGCCGGTGCGCTGGATGGCGCCTGCGGGATGATCGTCCCGACCGGCGCGGCCCTGCCCAAACGGAGGGCGGTTCGCCCCCTCGAAGCGCACGCGGCTTAAGGGACTGCCATGATGGCGACGACCGAAGCCGCTTTGAGCGGCGATGCCCGGCTACGCCTGACTTGACACCGCTCCTTGGGGGTTGCGAAGGCCCCGGAAACGCCCTTTAACCCCGCGAAGCACCCTTTCAGCCGAGGTCCAACACATGTCCCGTCGCCTGATTTCGACCGGCTCCCCCTTCGAGAAGACCGCTGGCTACAGCCGCGCCGTGATCGACGGCGAGTTCGCCTTCGTCGCGGGGACCACCGGCTATGACTACACCACGATGACCATGCCGGCCGATGTCACGAGCCAGTCACGCAACTGCTTCAAGACCATCGAGGCGGCCCTGAAGGAGGGCGGATTCGAGATGGCCGACGTGGTCCGCGTGACCTACTACCTCACCGACGCCAAGGACGCCGACGCCCACTTCGCGGTCTGCGGCGAAGTCCTCGGCGAGATCCGCCCGGCCGCCACGCTTCTCGTCGTCTCCGCGCTCTACAAGCCCGAGATGAAGGTCGAGATCGAAGTCACCGCCAAGCGCCGCAGCGCCTGAGCCACCCCTCACCCTTTGTCCGCCAGAACGTTCCGGAGAACCCATCCCATGAGCCACCCCTCGCAGATCTACGCGAAGATCACTGGTCCCATCGTCATGGTCGGCTTCGGCTCCATCGGCAAAGGCACGCTGCCGATGATCGAGCGGCATCTCGATTACGACAAGTCGCGCGTCACCGTGATCGATCCCAAGGACGAGGGCCGCAAGGCGCATTGCGAGAAGCAGAATGTGCGCTTCATCCAGAAAGCCGTGACCAGGGACAATTACCGCGAATTGCTGACCCCGCTGCTCACCGAAGGCGGTGGCCAGGGCTTTTGCGTCAACCTCTCGGTCGACACCGGCTCGACCGACATCATGGAGCTCTGCAACGAGCTTGGTGCGCTCTATATCGACACCGTCAACGAGCCTTGGCTCGGCTTCTATTTCGATTCGTCGAAGGGCCCGGAAGCGCGCTCCAACTACGCACTGCGCGAAGCGACGCTGGCCGCCAAGAAGGCGCGCCCGGCGGGCTCGACGACGGCCGTCTCCTGCTGCGGTGCCAATCCCGGCATGGTCTCCTTTTTCGTCAAGCAGGCGCTGCTCAACGTCGCCGCGGATCTGAAGCTCAACGCCCCCAAGCCGAAGACCAAGGCCGAATGGGCGGATCTGATGCGGCAGGCCGGCATCAAGGGCATCCACATCGCCGAACGCGACACCCAGCGCTCCAAGTCGCCGAAAGAGCCGGACGTTTTCGTCAACACCTGGTCGGTGGAAGGTTTCCTGTCGGAAGGCGTGCAGCCGTCCGAGCTCGGCTGGGGCACCCATGAAAAATGGATGCCCGAGAATGCGCGGACCCACGAAGCCGGCTGCGGTGCCGCCATCTATCTGATGCAGCCCGGCGCCAACACGCGCGTGCGCACCTGGTGCCCGACCCGCGGCGCCCAGTATGGCTTCCTCGTCACCCACAACGAGTCGATCTCGATCGCCGATTACTTCACCGTGCGTGACGGGTCGGGCACGGCAGTCTATCGGCCGACCTGCCACTATGCCTATCATCCGGCCGACGATGCCGTGCTGTCGCTGCATGAAATGTTCGGCCGCGCAGCGAAGATGCAGGAGAAGCACCACATCCTCGACGAGAACGAGATCGTCGACGGCATCGACGAGCTCGGCGTGCTGCTGTTCGGTCACGACAACAACGCCTATTGGTACGGCTCGCAGCTCTCGATCGAGGAGACCCGCAAGCTCGCGCCCTATCAGAACGCCACCGGCCTGCAGGTGACCTCCGCTGTGCTTGGCGGCATGGTGTGGGCGCTGGAGAACCCGAAGGAAGGCATCGTCGAAGCCGACGAGATGGATTTCGATCGTCTGCTGGAAATCCAGCTGCCGTATCTCGGCCCGGTGAAGGGTTTCTACACCGACTGGACCCCGCTGACCGATCGTCCGGGACTGTTTCCGGAGGATATCGACACGAGCGATCCCTGGCAGTTCCGGAATGTGCTGGTGCGGTGAGGGGCGAGTTCTCTCCGCCGGTCATTCCGGGGCGCGCCACTTAGCGCGAGCCCGGAATCCATCGGGCGGCGGTACGTGCGGATCAATGGATTCCGGGCTCGCGCTTCGCGCGCCCCGGAATGACGAAGAACCTACTTCTCCTTGATCGGCGGCGCGATCTTCTCGGCAGGTGCCGGCGGCAATGCTGGTTTCGCCGCGCCCGCAGCGCCCTGCGTCTGTGGATCGGGGCGCGCGGGCTCGGGCGCCGGCGTGGTGGGGCGATCGCCGCCGGGCTTTGATTCCGCAGGCGTCTTGCTCTGATCCTCGGACGGCGTGCCCTGAAGCGGCCCCGTCGCCTGCGCCGTCTGCATCCGGCTCTCGTCCCGGATCTGCGCGAGTGACAGGCCCGAGATCACGACGCCTGCAGCAAATAGCGAGCAAGCGATCAAAAGGTCTCGTCGAGGTCGGCGCTTGTCGTTCCTGCCGGGCATATCGATCACCGCTTTTGTCTGTGGGATCAACGAATTTGCCAAGCCGCAGTTCCAAGCCGGGGCCGGGCGGAACCGGAGGTTTGCGCGCCAAAACGCCGCGCTCAATCCGTGGTGCTGACTTCCCAGGTCGCGTGGCGCACGCCGGGCAAATGCTGGAGATCGGTCGCCACCGCGTTGAGCTCGTTCGGATCGACCGCGGTCGCAACCAGCTTTGCGACGATCTCCAGGATATCGTCGCCGATCTCGACGACTTCGATGTCGGCCACCTGATATTTCGCCGCCGCGAGCTTGTCGACGACGCGGTCGCGCATGTCGGGCAACGCATCGGTCGCGACCGCGAGCTTGAAGTAATAGGTCGCCTCCGAGGTCTTCTCATTCAGCGGGATGCGGTTGATGGCGTTGACCAGCGGGCGCAGCATCGTGTTGCCGGCAATGACGAACACGGTGAGCGCTGCGGCCTGCGCGACCATGTCGGCCCCGGCGCAGGAGCCGACGGCGGCAGAGGCCCACAGCGTCGCCGCAGTGTTGAGCCCGCGCACGTCCATGCCCTGCTTCATGATGACGCCGGCGCCGAGGAATCCGATGCCGGAGACGACATAGGAGATCACCCGCACCGCACCGTCCGCGCCGGTCAAATGCATGGCGAGATCGACGAAGGCGGCAGCGCCGACCGCGACCAGCACATTGGTGCGCAGGCCGGCGGTGCGCTGCCGATATTGCCGCTCGGCGCCGATCAGCGTGCCCAGCACGAAGGCCGTGAACAGGCTGACCAACGTGTCGGCAAAATCAGCGATCTGGAAGGTCGTCAGGAACCGCATGATTCCCTATACGGCCGGAACGATGACAGATCAAAGCTCGAGCAGTCCGCCGTCCCCGTTTTCGTCGGCGAAGGCGAGCAGCGTGCCCTTGGCGTTCCAGGCGAGCCCGGCCACCGGCGGCGTACCGTTGCGGCGGACCAGGATCTCCGCGCCGTCCTCCATCCGCACCATCAGCACGGTGCCGTCGCTGTAGCCGGCGGCGAAGATGTCGTTCTTGGGGTGGCAGGCCACCACCGCGACGCGGGCCTGCAGCGGCGCCAGCATCGCGGGCTCCTTGCCCATCGGTCCGTCCTTGCTGGCGAACGGCCACAGGATCACGGTGTCGGCGCCCGAGGTCGCTAGCGCCTTGCCGCCTGCGCTCCAGGACATCGAGCGGACGCGGCCGGGATAGCCGGTCATGCGCATGTGCCTGTTATCGGCGAGCCGCCAGCCGTGCAGCGCCGCCTCATGCATTGTGGTGACCAGGAACTTGTTGTCCGGGCTGAAGGTGACGCCGAGATGCGAGCCGGCCCAGGGCAGGAATTCGGCTGATCCCTCCATGTTCGGAAACCACAGCGTGGCGCCGTTGTAATGGGCGATCGCGAGCCGCAGGCCCTTCGGCGCGAACGCGAGGCCACCGACGGTCGAGGGCACCTCGAGCGATTTTTCCTCGGCCCTGCCGCTCTTGACGGTCGCGGTCTTGCCGGCGGACCAGGCGAAGGCGCCATCCGGATGCAGCGCCACCGCATCGATCCAGCGCCGCTTCGGATCGGTGGCAAGCAGCGTCACCTCGCCCTTGGCGTCGAGCGCAACGACCTTGCCGTCGTCGCCGCCCATCACGAGGCGCTTGCCGTCGGAGGTGGTCGAGAGGATGCCGCCGCTGTGCACGGCGACGGTGCTGATCTCGCCCTTGGCGTCGACGAACGCGACATTCTCCTCGCCGCCGACGAAGGCAGCGCGGGGGCCAAGGAAATGCACCGAGGTCACGCCCATGCCGAGCGTAACAGGCTTGACGCGATCGGTGACGGAGACGATCGAGGCAGAATCGGGGGCCGGCGTAAACTCTTTCATCACGAGACGATGCAGCTCTCGAAGCCCGAGCGAATGAGCTCTTCGGGCAATTCGCGGCCGATGAAGACGAGGCGACTCTCGCGCTGCTCGCCGTCCTTCCATTTCCGCTGGTGGTTGCCCTCCAGCATCATGTGGACGCCCTGGAAGACGTAGCGATCGTCGTCGTCGTGAAAGGCGAGGATGCCCTTGGAGCGCAGGATCTTGCCGCCCTCGACCTGCACCAGATTCTGGAGCCAGGGCATGAACACGTTCGGATCGAGCGGCTTGTCGGTCTTGAGCGACAGCGACTGCATGTCCTCGTCGTGGTAATGCTTCAGGCCGTGGCCGTGATCATGGTCGTGATGATGGTCGTGGCCGTGATGATCATGGTCGTGGTCATGATCGTCGGCCTGCAAAAAGTCCGGCTCGATGTCGAGGATGCGGTCGAGATCGAACGCGCCGCGATCGAGCACATCGGCCAGGGCCACCGAGCAGCGCTCGGTGCGATGGAGCTTCGCATAGGGGTTGATGGCACGGATGCGGGCCTCGACCTCGGCGAGCTCGGGCTTGCTGACGAGATCGGTCTTGTTCAGCACGATGACGTCCGCGAAGGCGATCTGGTTCTTGGCCTCGGGCGCGTCCTTCAGACGATCGGACAGCCATTTGGCGTCGGCGACCGTGACGACCGCGTCGAGGCGGGCGTTCTTCTGCACGTCCTCGTCGACAAAGAAGGTCTGGGCGACCGGCGCCGGATCGGCAAGACCGGTGGTCTCGACGATGATGGCGTCGAACTTGCCCTTGCGCTTCATCAAGCCATCCATGATGCGGACGAGGTCGCCGCGCACGGTGCAGCAGATGCAGCCATTGTTCATCTCGAACACTTCCTCATCGGCGCCGATGATGAGGTCATTGTCGATACCGATCTCGCCGAATTCATTGACGATGACGGCGTATTTCTTGCCGTGGTTTTCCGACAGGATGCGGTTCAGCAGCGTGGTCTTGCCGGCGCCGAGATAGCCGGTCAGGACGGTCACGGGAATTTTGGAGACGGTCGCTTCAGACATAACAACTCCGACTTCGGGCTTTCCGCGCGACGCGAGGCGGGGTGGCCCCCCTGCCCTAGTGGTCAAGCGCGCTGGTCAGCGCCTTTATATTGTGCCTGACCATGTCAATGTAAGTGGGTGCAGGCCCCTTTTCGCCGGTCAAACCGTCCGAAATCAGGGTCCCGCCGACCTTTGCCCCGGTCTCCGCGGCAATCCGCCGGATCAGGCGGTCATCGCTGATATTTTCCAGGAACACCGCCGGGATTTTCTGGGCCTTGATCTGGCCGATGATGGCCGCGATATCCCGAGCGCTGGGCTCGGTTTCGGTGGAGACCCCTAAGGGCGCTATGAACTGGACGCCGTATTCGGCGGCGAAGTAGCCGAAGGCGTCGTGGGTGGAGATCACCTTGCGCCGCTCCGGCGGGATCTTGGCCACGGCTTCGCGAATCTCGTGGTCGAGCGCTTCGAGCTTTTCCAGATAGGCTTTTGCCTGGGCGCGGAAGAACTCGGCGTCATCAGGGGCCGCCGCGGCGAGCGCGGTTGCGATGTCGGTCACATAGATCTTGGCGTTGGGGACAGACTGCCAGGCGTGGGGATCGGCGGCGGGACCGAGCTTGCGGGCCGCGATGCCGGCGCTCGCGGTCACCACCTGTGCCTTGGCGCCGGAGGACTGCACGAGGCGCGGCAGCCATCCCTCGAGGCCGAGCCCGTTGACGATGACGAGCTTTGCCTCCGCGATCCGCTTCGCATCGGATGGGGCCGGCGTGTAGACATGGACGTCGCTGTCGGGACCGACCAGCGTCGTGATGTTGATGCGGTCGCCGCCGACATTGCGGATGAAATCGGCGAGGATCGAGAAGCTCGCGACCACTTTGAGCCGGCCCGCGGCGTGCACCGGCGAGGCGATCAGCAGAAGCACACAAAGCAGAATACGTCGCATCGCCGTCACGCTTCCAGATGCCGGCCGGGAAACAGCTGCCGGACGATGCCGCCGACGCGGCCGAACAGGACGGAGACGATGTAGAACACCGTCGCCACCAGAATGATTGCAGGGCCCGACGGCACGCGGGTCTGGAACGACAGCACGAGCCCGGCATAGCCCGAGACGGCGGCCGCGACGACCGCGATGCAGATCATCACCGTGAGATCGCGCGACCAGAACCGCGCGATGCCGGCCGGCAGGATCATCAGGCCTACCGCCAGCAAAGTGCCGAGCGCCTGAAAACCGTTGACGAGGTTGATGACGACGAGCGCGAGGAAGGCGAGATGCGCGGGGCCGCCGGCGCGGCTGACGGTGCGCAGGAATAGTGGATCGACGCTCTCGATCACCAGGGGGCGGTAGATCACCGCCAGCACCAGCAGCGTGACCGTGGCGTTGAAGGCGACCACCAGCAGCGTCTGATCGTCCATCGCGAGGATGTTGCCGAACAGCACGTGCAGCAGGTCGATATTGGTGCCCTTGATCGACACGATGGTGACGCCGAGCGCCAGCGAGGCCAGATAGAAGGTTGCAAGCGAGGCATCCTCCTTCAATCCGGTCGAGCGCGCGACCACGCCGGCGAGGATTGCCACGGCAAAGCCGGCGATCAGGCCGCCGGCGGTCATCGCGAACAGATTGAGGCCGGAGAGCAGGAAGCCGACGGCGGCGCCCGGCAGGATTGCGTGCGCCATGGCGTCGCCGACGAGGCTCATCCGCCGCAGCATCAGGAACACGCCGATCGGCGCGCCCGCCAGCGACAGCGCGATCACCGCGGCAAGCGCTCGCCGCATGAACTCGAATTCGGTGAACGGACCGATCAGCGCGTCATAGACCATCTGGGATCACGCCGCCCGCGAGCGGGCATCGTCGGCCGCGCAGGCCGCCGCACTGTCGTCGAAGGCTTCGCACATCCGCATCGCGACCAGCAGGTTTTCGGGCGTGAGCACCTCCGCCGTCGGGCCCCACGCCACCGGGCCGCGGGCCAGCACCAGCGTCTCACTGAAATGGGTACGCACCATCTCCATGTCGTGCAGCGCGGCCAGCACGGTGCGGCCTTCGCCGTGCCAGTGCTTCACGAGCGCGAGCAGGTCGGCCGTGGTCTTGCTGTCGATGGCGTTGAAAGGCTCGTCGAGCACGATCAGGCGTGCATCCTGGAGCAGCACGCGCGCGAACAGCACGCGCTGCATCTGGCCGCCCGAGAGCGTGCCGATCGGACGGTTCTCAAAACCGTTGAGGCCAACGGAAGCGATCGTATCTAGGATCTTTTCACGCGCCGGCTTACCAATGCCGCCGAACAAGCCGGTGGCGCGCCACAGCCCGGTCGCGACGAAATCGAACACCGAAATCGGGAAGGTGCGGTCGATCTCGGCGCTCTGCGGCAGATAGGCGATGTCCCTGGCATCGAGCCCGCCGAGATGGATACTGCCGTCGAGTGGCTTGAGGATGCCGACGATGCCGCGCAGCAGCGTCGATTTGCCGGCGCCGTTCGGGCCGATCACGGCGACCAGCGCGCCGGAGGCGACCTCGCCGTTGAGATGGTGCACGGCCGGATGGCGGTCATAGCCGAGCGTGACGTTGTGAAAGTGAAGCGCTGCCATGGTCACCTCATCGCGAGCCAGACCACACCCCAGAGCACGGCGCAGACGGCGACGGCGGCTGCGAGGCGGCCGGCCACGGTCATGCGCAGGATCGACCAGGGCGCGTCCTGGGCTGGGTGCGGAGAGGCCGCGTCGTGGACATGGGCATGGGTGTGGTCGTGTCCGTGCGATTGCCCGTGGTCATGAGAATGGCCATGGGAGTGGCCATGAGCATGGGCGGGATGATGGGCGTGGGACGCGGCGGGAACCATGCCAAGAACGTTATATTATAACATTACGCTTGTCCACGGCCGTCACGCAGGGCGATTCCACACAGCAAAGAGGCGGCCGCGTGAGCGACCGCCTCTGTTGTTTCCGTCATTCCGGGGCGGCGAAGCCGAACCCGGAATCTCGAGATTCCAAGTCTGGTGCTAACGCAGCATCCTGGAATGGCGGAGTAAAGCCTCAGGCCTTGTCGAACAGGGACTCGACGTATTCCCAGTTCACGAGGTTCTCGACAAATGCCTTGAGATAGTCGGGACGGCGGTTGCGATAATCGATGTAGTAGGAGTGCTCCCAGACGTCGACGCCGAGGATCGGGGTCGCGCCGTGCACCAGCGGATTCTCGCCGTTCGGGGTCTTGGCGATCTCGAGCTTGCCGTTCTTGACCTGGAGCCAGGCCCAGCCGGAGCCGAACTGGCCGACGCCGGCCGCCTGGAAGTCCGTCTTGAACTTCTCGAAGCCGCCGAGGTCCTCGTTGATCTTCTTCTCGAGCTTGCCCGGCAGCTTGGTGCCGCCGCCATTGGGCTTCATCCAGCTCCAGAAGTGGATGTGGTTGTAGTGCTGGCCGGCGTTGTTGAACACCGCGGGGTTCTTGCCGAACGAGCCCTTGACGATTTCTTCAAGGGACTTGCCTTCCCATTCGGTGCCCTTGAGCGCGTTGTTGCCGTTGGTGACGTAGGCCTGATGATGCTTGTCGTGGTGGAATTCCAGCGTCTCCTTCGACATGAACTGGCCGAGGGCGTCATAGGCGTAAGGGAGGGGGGGCAGCGTGAATGTCATGGGTTCTTGTCCGCAACTGGTGGGGAACGTGTTCTCTAACGGTCACCCCTTATAGAAGGTTCCTGCGCCGTTAAATACCGCCAATTTGCGAAAAGGCGCGATTGCGACGGCATGGCCCGATTGCACAACTTTCATGTCCTCGAAAAATATCATTGCCTTTGAAGTGCTTATGGCAGAACGAATGCGTCACGGAGCAGAGCTGCGAAAGCCATGAGCATCGAGATCGACATTTTGAACGGCGACGCCGCGTGGCCGATCGCGCAACCGCTGCTCAGCGCAGTCTGGGGACGCGACGCCGCCGAGCAGCCGTCCTGGAGTCACGTCAAATGGGCCCATGCCGATCTGCGCGTGCTGATCGAGACGCCCGAGGATGGCCTGGTCTGCCACGTCGGCATCTATTTCCGCACAATCACCTGGAATGGACAGAAGGCGCACGTCGGCGGCATCGGCGGCGTCTGCACGCGCGAGGATCGCCGCAACCGCGGCTATGCGACCATGGCGATCGACGCGGCGGTGCACACCATGCGCGCCAACGAGGCGGTTCGCTTCGCGATCCTGTTCTGCGAACCGCATAATGTCGCGTTCTACGAGGCCCGCAAATGGCGCGCCTTCACCGGCGACATCTATTGCGAGCAGCCGGAGGGCCGCGTCCACTTCACGCATATGGCGCCCTACGTGTTCGACATCGTCCGTGCGCCGACGCTCGGCACCATCGACCTCTGCGGCCTGCCGTGGTGAAACATTCGCTGGGGCAAATGAGCCAGCAATGTGATTCCATCAGGCGTTGCACGATTCTGATTTGCTGCTATGGAGACGCCTCCATTCCGAGGCCCCTCCATGTCCCGCAGATTCGCCATCCTCTCCGTCCTCCTGGCTGCGCTGTCCGGCGCGACGGCCGCGCATGCGCAAAGTGCTGACGCGAGCGGGACCTGGCTCACCCAGGCTGGCGATGCCCGCGTGAAGATCAGCAAATGCGGCGGCGGCATCTGCGGTGTCATCGTCTGGCTGCGCGAGCCCACCGACACTGCGACCGGGCAGCCCGCAACCGACAGCAAGAATCCCAATCCCGCGCTCGCCAGGCGCCCGATGATCGGCCTGCCGCTGTTCTCCGGCATGCAGCCCGCAGGGCCGAACAAATGGTCGGGCCAGATCTACAATGCCGATGACGGCAGCACCTATGCGAGCAGCGTCTCGGTGTCGGGCACAGCGACGCTGCGCGTCGAAGGCTGCGTCGGCGCGCTCTGCGGCGGCGAGACCTGGACGCGGGCGGGACGCTGATCCGCTCCCTCGTGTCCCGGACGCGATGCAGCGCGAAGCGCTGCCTCGCAGAGCCGGGACCCACGCCACGATGGGCCCCGGCTCTGCATCGCATCACTACGTGCTGCGCTGCGTCCGGGGCAAGAGAGTGATTTCAGGCCACCATCGCCTTGAGCGCCGTCGCCGCAGAGGCGTAGCCGCCGCGCGCGCCGTCGATGAAGTGCACGTGGTCGCTGCGCAGCGCCGAGGGCGTGAAGCAGGTCATCATCGCGGCATCCTGCTGATAAAGCCCGTAGCGCACGACGCCATCGCGCGCAGCGGTCGCAAGACGATCGCTCAAGGCGCACTCGAGCTCCGGCGTGCAGTCGAGGATCATACGCAGACCGTCGTCATATTTTCGGAAGTCGGAATTCTCGACGACCTGGCGCTTGTAGACCTTCGGCAGGAAGCCGCCGGCCTTGATGTCGAAGCGCATCAGGACATAGACGAAAAACGTATAGGCGAGCAGACCGGCGCGGCGCTTGAGCAACGACCCGCCACGGATCGCCCGCGCCTCGTAGTCCAGGCCCTGCGGCGGCCATTTCAGCGGCGGCCCCTGCGGTGGCACGGGACGGCCGGAATCCGGACTGCGCTCGACGAGATGGATGATGTCCTCGATCACCTCGCGGAAGGCCTGCGGATCGGCGCCGCCTGCCGGCATCACCAGCACCGACAGGATCAGCCCGCGCGAGGCCGGAATCACCTCGAAGCGGCAGGACAGGCCGGAGAGATCGGGTTGCGTGCCTGAGGGCGCCTCAGCGACGGCGAACTCGCCGCGCTTCATCGCGGCGTCGGCCCAGGCGAGCCCGCCGCCGGAGAACATCGCATAGGACAGATTGGCCGACGGACCGAAGCGCGCCACGCGCACGTCAAGACCTGTCGCGCGGATGGCGCTCACCGGCACGAGCGCGACGCGCATTTTGAGATCGAGGTCTTCCCGCACCCAGGTCGCCGTTGCAGCCAAAGCTTCGCGTGCAGCATCGAGATCGGCCGGCGCGACCGCAAAACTGGCGCCGTCGCCGCCGAACACGAAAGGAAATTCGCGTCCCTCCAGCGCATTCGTCACCGCAGCGATCACGGCGGCGCCAGCCATGTTGACCGCCTTGTAGCGCTGCGCCGCGATCGCCTTGGTGGAATCGACGATGTCGGCGACGCCGACGCTCCAGTCCTCCGGCAGCGGGGAATAGAGCTTGGGCTCCATCAGGCTGGTGAAGCCGCGGAAGACGGGTATGGCGCCATAAAAGGATGCGGCTGTCATCGCAGGAGCTGGTCAGGTTTGCACGAGAACAGATACGGGGCGGGATCGATCCGGGTTCGCCTGCCGGCTCGCCCGAACAACGGCGCATCATTGGCTGAAACGGGGATGACAACAAGATGCGGCGCCTGCCACCCGAGCACTGTTCGCAGGCAATCTGCCGGGACGCAAGCTAATGCAGTTTCTCGTCCGCATGCTTGCGCGATACATCCGCGGGGGCGTTGTGACAGCCAACCAGCCGCACAAATTGCTGCGGATGCATTTCGTGGCCGTGGTCGCCGGAATTCTGATGCGTCATCGGGGGGCAGTGAACGTCCTCCGGCTTCGCGCGGGACTGTTCGATCCGGCCTAGATTTGAAGCGGTCATGTTTGACGCGACCATGGACTGCTCCTCTCGATTAGGGCAGATCGATTGACGTAACCCAATCGATTGCGGCGTATCTTACGACCAGATCCGGTGAAATGTCATTGGGCCTGATCAACTCAATTGTGGCAACGGAGTTCCTTTACGCCGTGTTGCCCGCGTCGATCGTGAACACGGTGCCGGTGACGTTGCGGCCGCCCTCGCCGAGCAGATATTCCACCATGCGCGCGATGTCATCCGTCGCCGGCAATCGCCGCAGCGCGCTGCGGCCGGCGATGCGCTTGCGGCTTTCGTCGGAGAGATTGTGCGTGAGCTCGGTGTCGATGAAGCCCGGCGCGATCGCGTTCACGGTGATGCCGAGCTTGCCGACCTCGCGCGCGAGCGATCGGGTGAAGCCGGTGGCGGCGGCCTTGGTTGCGCCGTAGACCGAGAGGCCGTTATAGCCCGTCGTCGCGATGATCGAGGAGATGTTGATGATGCGGCCGGCGCCATCCGCCATCATCTGGCGCGCGACATATTTGGTGAGGATGATCGGCGACAGCACGTTGAGCTGCACCAGCGCTTCGATCTCGGAATTGTGCATGGTGGCGAGCAGGCCCTCGGTGCCGAGGCCGGCATTGTTGACGAGGCCGTAGGTCGGGCCGAATTCATCGCGCACGAGCTTTGCGAAAGCGGGGATCGCATCGATCACGGCAAGGTCGCAGGCGCGGAAGTGCAGCCGGCCTTCGGACCCGGCGATCGCGGCCTTGAGCTCGTCGCTCTCGCGCCGCGCGGCCGCGATCACGTTGTAGCCGGTGCTGGCCAGGCGCGTGCCGATCGCAAGGCCAATGCCGCGGCTGCCGCCGGTGACGAGAACATTATGCATCGGTGCGCGCCAGTTTGCCGGCCGGCGTGACGTCGAGCGCCTCGACGAAGCGGACCACCGCCGGCACCTTGTGGGACGCCAGCTGCGCGCGGCACTGATCCAGGATCTGGTCACGAATTTCCTTCGTGCGCGCCTGGTCGGTACCGTCGGCAAGGATCACGTCGGCGACGACGATGCCGCCCGTGATCGGGCTGCGCCGCGATTTCGCCCGCGACATCCGCACGTCGGGATGACAGTTGATCGCCGCCTCGATCTCCTCGGGATGAACTTTCAGCCCGCCGATATTGATGATGCCACCGCGGCGGCCGACGAAATAATAGCGGTCGCCGCGCAGTTCGACGATATCGCCACTATCGACGAAACCGTCGCCGTCGGTGAGCGCAGCCGCGTTACGGCCGATATAGGCGTGTGCCGTGCGCGTCGATCGGATCCGGAGCGAGCCGTCGACAACTTTCATCTCGACGCCGTTACGGTTGCCGAGATAGTTCGCTGGAAAACCTTCGAGCCCGTCATTGACGGCGAAGCCGACGCCGGCCTCGGTCGAGGCATAGGCATGGCCGACGGAGGAATTGGGGAACGCCGCCTTGAGGCCGTCGAGCACCGCCTGGTCAGCGATCTCCCCGGAGAGGCGAACATAGCCCGGCGCAAACTGCGCGGCGGAGCCGCTCATCAGGAGCTTGCGCCAGTGCGACGGCGTGCCGGAGATGTGCGAGACCCCGCGCGCGTTCAGCCGGGCAACGTGATCGGCGAGCGCCTCGTGCGGGTCCGACAGCACCATCGAGCCACCGGAGAGGACGGCGCGAAGGAAGATCTGCAGGCCGCCATAGCGCCGGATGTCATAGAACGTGGCCCAGACCGGCGCGGGGCCCTTGGCTGGGCCTTCGGCGACGATAGCGCCCGTGAGCGCTTCCAGCGTATGGCCGACGATTTTCGGCACGCCTGATGTGCCCGACGTCAGCATCAGCCATTCGGTCGCGCGCTCGGTCTGCGCAGGCGCGGTGGATTGAAGCGGCAATTGTGCAGTAACGACCAGCGACACGGCGGTCGCGGTCCAGCGATCCGGCTCGTCGGTGACGATAGCATCGATCCCGGCATCTGCGATCAGGGCGTCCAGATGCGCCGGGTCGAGATCCGGCGGGCACAGCAACATGCGACGGACGATACCGTCGAGCTCGATCATGGCGAGGCCCGACCGGAGCTGGTCCGACAGCTTCAGCAACACGGCGCGGCCGGACAGCTCGCGCAGGCTGCCGGCGAGGACGGTCTGCGACAAGATATCGGTCAGCGACACGACATGGTGCGCATCCGACAGGTTGCGGCCCTTCAGCTCCGCGCCGAGATGGTCACGGAGCGCAAAGATCTCACGCGGGGACATTTTCGTAGGCCCGCACGAAATCGCCCACGGTGGCGGGGAACGCTGCGTCCTCGGAAATGGTGAAGGGATCGACGCCGGTCTCGTCCTCGAGACGTGCGACCAGGATCGCGAAGGCGAGCGAGTCGAAGCCCGTCTCGTGCAGGGACAGATCGTCCGAGAGTGCGGGAAGCGTGACGTGCTGTTCCCTAGCGATCTGCTGAATCGCTTCAATGACCTTGGATCGTACCGACATGGCTGGCTCGCCTCTTACTTAGTTAATCGATCGTATGTCTTGCGGCGGCTCATGATGACCGCCTCCCTATGGCCGCTTGTTTACCTGACAGAAGTAAATGGCCTCTTGGACAATTCAGATAAAATTGGACCTATCTGTCGATTTTGCCGCGGCTACAGCCTGATCGTACCGTCCACGATCTGCGCAAAAGCCCTGGAATCGAGCGCGACATAGGCGCCGGATCTCGGCTCGAGCATGAACATCGCGTCTTCTATTGCACCCGGGTCAAAGCCCGCGCGCGCGAGCTCGCCCTTCTTCTGCTTGAATGTCTCGGTCGCATCGAGCTCGCGCGAGATGCGGATGAAGACCGGGCGGGCATAGGCCGGCAGCCGCTGCGCGAGATAGGCAGACAGTGCGGCGATATCAAATCCTTCGTTCACGACGATCGCGCTCATGCCGGCGCGGCCGTCGGCGCCGGGGATGCTGACGCCGTAGGTGGTGGCATCGACCACGCCGGTGAAATCGCGCACGGCGTCGTTGACCTCGGAGGTCGCGACGTTCTCGCCCTTCCAGCGGAAGGTATCGCCGATGCGATCGACGAAGTGGAAGAAGCCCTTGTCGTCGAGCCGCATCAGATCGCCGGTACGAAACCAGGCATCGCCCTTGGTGAAGACGTCGCGAAGGATCTTCTTCTCGGTCTCACCGGCATCGGTATAGCCCTCGAAGCGGCCACCGCCCTCGTCCGCGTTGCCGATACGGCCGATGGCCTCACCCGCCTCGCCGCGCGCGCAGGCGGTGCAGAAGCCCTCGCCATTGCGCAGCGGCGCGCCGCTGGCGGGATCGAGCCTGACGAGGCCTGCGGGAAAGCGATGCGCAAGCAGCGGCGGGATGCGGCCGATGGCGCCCGGCTGGCCCTCGACGTTGAACAGCGAGAAATTGCCTTCGGTCGCGGCATAGAATTCAAGAATGCTGGGAATGGCGAAACGGCCCTGGAAATCCTCCCAGATATCGCCGCGCAGGCCATTGCCGCAGACCAGCCGCAGGCAGTGACGGTTTTCGTATTCCGACGGCGGCGCCTTGAGCAGATAGCGGCAGAGCTCGCCGATATACTGAAACAGCGTACAGTCGTGCCGCACGATGTCGGGCCAGAAGTTCGAGGCCGAAAATTTCTCCGCGATCACCACCGCGCCGCCGGCGGCGAGCATGCTGCACGGCGCGACGATGCCGCCAACCGAGTGGAACAGCGGCAGGCAATCATAGAGCCGGTCCAGCGGCGTCGCGCCAGTGAGACCCGCGAACCAGAAACCCCAATTGAGGATGCGGCGATGGCTGATGCTGGCGGCCTTCGGCAGGCCGGTGGTACCGGAGGTGTAGATCAGCAGCGCGCGGTCATCGATGGTGACGACACCGTGCTCCTCCGGAGACAGCGCCCCGTCATCGAGCGCGGCAAGCGCAACATCGATCGCGCGCGCGCTGCGAGCATCGCCATGGGTCCAGATCTTGGCGTCGGTGTTCAGATGCGGCCCCGCGCTCTCCAGCGTCTCCGCGAGCTCATGCGCAACGATGATATGCGAGGGCTTTGCGACGTCGACGCAATGCGCGAGAGACTGCCCGACAAGCTTGGTATTGATCAGCGCCACTACGCCACCAACGCGGCTGATGCCGAGCCAGGCCGCGACATAATCGATGCCGTTCGGCATGATCAGGCCGACAGTATCTCCTTTGGCGACGCCGGCCGAGAGTGCCCAGCGCGCATAGCGGTTGATGCGCTTCGACAGGCCGTCATAGTCGAGGCTTCCGTCGTCTGTGACCAGCGCGACGCGGTCGGGCTGGCGACGTGCCCAATCGTCGACGACGTCGGCGAAGAGACGGCCCGGCCGCGTCTCGATCCGCGCAGTCAGCTCGATTGCCTTCAGCCAGATCTTTGAAGCCGAGGGCGCGCGCGCGGCTTTCGGTTGCTCGATGACGCCGGTGGTCATGCCGTTCATTCTTTCGGGCGGTATCTGCTTGTTCCCGGCAACTTAGCTCGCGCGTCCTGCCCAGGTGTTAAGAGACAAGGTAAAACTCGGTTAGCTCTCGATTAACTGCGATCATCCTTTACCAAGCCGACGGGAACGTCGTGCGGCCTGGGGCGATTCTTGCGATAGCAAATCCAGACTTTCGGACGTGCTGTGCGCGTCCCCTTCGCCGCAAGATGAACTGGAGGCTGCGATGATCACCAAGCGACACTTCCTTCAGACCGCCGCCTGTGCCGCGGCCACGCTCATCGCTCCGCGCGCCTTCGCGATCGGCAACCCGTCTTATCCGTCGCGCAGCGTGAAATGGGTGGTGCCCTATGCACCGGGCGGCGCCACCGACGTGCTGTCACGTCTGATCTGCCAGCGGCTGTCCGACCGGCTCGGCCAGACCTTCGTGGTCGAGAACAAACCCGGCGCCGGCAGCAATATCGGCACACAGGCGGTGATCACGTCCGCGCCAGATGGCTACACGCTGCTGTTGACCTCGACAGCGAATGCGATCAACGCCTCGTTCGATCCGGCGCTGCCGTACGATTTCGCCAAGGGCATCGCGCCGGTCGCCGGCGTTGCGCGCATTCCACTGGTGCTGGTCGTCAACAACGATTTGCCGGTGAAGAGCGGCTCCGACTTCATCGCCTATGCCAAGGCCAATCCCGGCAAGATGTCGATCGCCTCCTCCGGCATCGGCACCTCGCTGCATCTCTCCGGCGAATTGTTCAAGTCGATGGCCGGCGTCCAGTTCACGCATGTGCCGTACCGCGGCTCCGCGCCGGGCCTGACCGACGTGATGAGCGGGCAGATCCAGGGCATGTTCGACAACGTCACCTCGTCGTTCGAGCTGGTGCGCACCGGCAAGCTGCGCGCGCTCGGCATCACCACGCGCGATCGCTCGGAGATTTTGCCTGACGTGCCACCGATCGCCGACACACTTTCCGGTTACGAGACATCCTCGTTCTACGGCGTCGGCGCTCCCTACGACACGCCGCGCGAGATCGTCGACCTGCTCAATGGCGAGGTCGACGCGGCGCTGTCCGACGCCGGGATCAAGGCGCGCCTCGCCGAGCTCGGCGCGATCCCGCTGCACGGCAATGCAGGCGCGTTCGGCGGCATGCTGACCGCCGAGACCGAGCGCTGGCGCAAGGTGGTGGAGCTGTCGGGGATCAGGAAAGAATAGCTCGCGGCTTCTACGCGCCAAGCAAGCGGATCGTCATCCCGGACGACCGCATCACAATCCGTCAGTACACCTGCTTATGACGCCTGCGTGGCGGGGGCGGCGGCTTATCGAAAGCGTAATAGGGATTGACGTCGCAGCTGGCCGCGAGGCCCGATGCCGTGGCGCGGCACTGCTCCAGCGAAGTGAAGCTGCAGTCGAAATAGCCGCCG
This sequence comes from Bradyrhizobium sp. S3.3.6, assembly GCF_040546905.1. Lineage (NCBI taxonomy): Bacteria > Pseudomonadati > Pseudomonadota > Alphaproteobacteria > Hyphomicrobiales > Nitrobacteraceae > Bradyrhizobium > Bradyrhizobium sp. S3.3.6. Next base: position 896,595 of record NZ_JBEPOT010000001.1, read on the forward strand.
CCGCCACCACCACCCAAGCCGCCGCCACCACCCGTGTATTTGTGCATGCACACCGGGTAACGCGGATCATAGGTCTGGGCGCTGGCATCTGCCGCAACGAACAGCGTGGCAATGGCGGTGAGGGTCAGGAGAGGCAGGCGCATCGGACATTTCCTCGAATTGGTAGCAACGGCAGGCGTTATGCCATTTCGATATGGCACAACGGCGCGAAAGAAGCGATCGTTCCTACTCATACCTCTCCCGCTTGTGACAAGCATCAAAAACGATCCGACACGGCGCCGTAACGATCCGAAACGGTGAAGGCGCTCCGTGCCCGACCCGCACTGAACGCATATCTCCGTACAACCATCCTTCGACCAAGGTCGCACGCCACCGGCGCAGGAATCCGTTCGCACGTCTGGGCGAACGGACTAGTCTCTCGATCACAACGCTGGCCCAGGCCCGATGACGTTCCAGGGCAATCAACAAACATATGGGCTGGAGGAAACGCACATTCGCGCTCGGGCTTTTGAGCGCGGCTCCGCCGTGCGCGGGGAGAAGATGCGCTGGCCAACCTTTGGTCCCAGAGCATGCAAGAGAGCTTCTCGTCTCCGTTCATCCGCTATCCGATCGGCACCTCGCTGCTGATGGCGGGCATCCTGTTCGTTGGCCTCGTGGCCTACCCTCTGCTGCCGGTTGCGCCGCTGCCGCAGGTCGACTTTCCGACCATCCAGGTTTCCGCGTCGCTTCCCGGCGGTAGCCCCGAAACCATGGCCTCCTCCGTGGCGCAGCCGCTCGAGCGCCAGCTCGCGCAAATCCCGGGCATCGCGCAGATGACGTCGACGAGCTCGCTCGGCTCGGCATCGATCACCATCCAGTTCGATCTTAATCGCCTGATCGATGCCGCCGCCAACGACGTGCAGGCTGCGATCAACGCAGCGAGCGGCCAATTGCCGAAGAACCTCCCCTCGCCGCCGACTTATCGCAAGGTCAACCCGGCGGACTCGCCGATCATGATCCTGTCGGCAACTTCCGACACGCTGCCCCTGACCACCGTCAGCGACCTTACCGACGCCCAGCTTGCGCAGCAGATCAGCCAGATTCCGGGTGTCGCGCAGGTGTTTGTCGGCGGGCAGCAGAAGCCCTCGGTGCGCATCCAGGTCGATCCGGCCAAGCTGGTCGCCAAGGGCCTGTCGCTGGAGGACGTGCGCAGCCAGATCGCGGTTGCGACCACGGACAGCCCGAAGGGCAACATCGACGGCACGCGGCGCGCCTACACTGTCTACGCCAACGACCAGCTGCTCGAGGCTACGCAGTGGCAGGATGTGATCATCGCTTATCGTAACGGAGCGCCTTTGCGGATTCGCGACATCGGCGAGGCGGTGTCGGGACCGGAGGACATGAAGACCGCTGCCTGGGCCGACGGCAAGCGCGGCGTATTCCTCGTCATTTTCAAGCAGCCAGGCGCCAACGTCATCGAGACGGTCAACCGCATCACGCAGAAGCTGCCGCGGCTGATCGCGGCGATCCCGCCCGCGATCAGCATCAAGATCATCAGCGACCGCACCATCACCATCCGCGCCGCGGTCGACGAGGTGCAGATCACGCTCATGATCACCATCGCGCTGGTGGTGATGGTGATCTTCATCTTCCTGCACAGCTTCTGGGCCACGATCATCCCGAGCATCACCGTGCCGCTGGCCCTGCTCGGGGCCTGCTCGCTGATGTGGGTGTTCGGCTACTCGGTGGACAATCTCTCGCTGATGGCGCTGACCATCGCGGTCGGCTTTGTGGTCGACGACGCTATCGTGATGCTGGAGAACATCACGCGCTATGTCGAGCGGGGCGAGAACCCGGTCACCGCCGCCTACAAGGGCGCGGCCGAGATCGGCTTCACCATCGTCTCCATCAGCATATCGCTGGTCGCCGTGCTGATCCCGCTGCTGCTGATGGGCGGCATTATCGGCCGGCTATTTCGCGAATTTGCGGTGACGCTGTCCATGGCGATCTTCGTCTCGCTCGTGGTGTCGCTGACCCTGACGCCGATGATGGCCTCGCGTTTTCTACGTTCCGGCCACGAGGCCCGCGGCGGCCGCTTCTACCAATGGAGCGGGCGGCTGTACGAGCGGCTGCTCGGCGCCTACGAGCGCGGGCTCGACCTCGCGCTGCGGCATAGTCTCGTCACGCTCTGCGTTTTTTTCGCCACCGTCGCGCTGTCGGCGCTGCTGTTCATCCTGATCCCCAAAGGCTTCTTCCCGCAGCAGGACAACGGATTCCTCACCGCGGTGTCGGAAATGCCCCAGGACATCTCCTTCGCCGAGATGAAGCGGCGGCAGGAGGCGCTCAATGCCATTGTGCAGGCCGACCCCGCCGTCGATTCCATCGCGATGTTCATCGGCGGGGGTGGCACGGCGCTCAATTCGGGGCGCATGTATATCACGCTGAAGCCGCTCGGGGAGCGCGACGCCAATGCGCAACAGATCATCGCGCGGCTGCGGCCGAAGCTCGCCAAGGTCGAGGGCGCGCGCCTCTATATGCAGGCCTCGCAAGACGTACGGCTCGGCGGTCGCGCCACCCGCACCCAGTTCGAGTTCACGCTCCAGGACGCCAATCTCGCCGAATTGGACGCATGGGCGCCCAAGATCCTGACGGAGATGAGAGGCCTGCCGGAGCTTCGCGACGTAGCCACCGACCAGCAGACCGAGGGCACGACGGTGCAGCTCACGATCAATCGCGACACCGCCGCACGCTACGGCATCCAGCCGCAGTTGATCGACGACACGCTCTACGATGCCTTCGGCCAACGCCAGGTGGCGCAATATTTCACGCAGACCAACAGCTATCATGTCGTGCTCGAGATCACGCCGGCGCTGCAAGGCAAGCTCGACACGCTCGACAAGCTCTACATCAAGTCGCCGCTGAGCGGCGACGAGGTCCCGCTCTCTGTCATCTGTCGCTGGACCAACGAGCCGGTGCGGCCGCTCGCGATCGCGCATCAGAGCCAGTTTCCGGCGGTGACGATCAGCTTCAACCTTGCCGAGGGCGTTGCGCTGGGACAGGCGACCGCCGCCGTAATGCGCGCGGTCGGCGAGATGGGTGCGCCGCCGACGCTGTCAATGAGCTTCCAGGGGACTGCGCAGGCGTTCCAGCAGTCGCTCGGCACCGTGCCGATGCTGATCCTCGCCGCACTCGTCGTGGTCTATCTGGTGCTGGGGGTGCTGTACGAGAGCTATATCCATCCGCTGACCATCCTGTCCACGCTGCCGTCGGCCGGCGTCGGCGCGATCGCGATCCTGATGGTCTTCGGCTTTGATTTCAGCCTGATCGCCCTGATCGGGGTCATCCTCCTGATCGGCATCGTCAAGAAGAACGGCATCATGATGGTGGACTTCGCCATCGCCGCCGAGCGCGAGCAGCATCTGACGCCAGAGCAGTCGATCCGCCAGGCAGCACTGCTGCGCTTCCGGCCGATCATGATGACGACGATGGCGGCGCTGCTCGGCGGCGTCCCCCTGATGCTCGGCACCGGCACCGGCGCCGAGATCCGTCAACCGCTCGGCTACGCCATGGTCGGCGGTCTCGTGGTCAGCCAGGCGCTCACCTTGTTCACGACCCCCGTCATCTACCTTTACCTCGACCGCTTCTCCAACACGTTGTCACGCTGGATGGAGAAGAAGCCGAAGCCGGAGGCCGAGAGCGAAGAGCAGAAGGACGCGGCGGAGTGAGCTGGGCTCGCGCTAACCCAGCCCCTGCAGCACCAGCCGGTTCAGCCTTGCGGCAAACGCGGCGGGATCCTCCGGCAGCTCGCCGTCCAGAATCTGCGCCTGTTCGAGCAGGAGCAGGCTGAGATCGTCGACCGTCTTCGAGCCGGCCTGCGCCCTGGTGATCGCCGTGACCATGGGATGGCGCAAATTGATCTCCAGGATCGGCCTGGTGCGCATGCCGCGGTTCTGCTGCGCCAGGATGCGCTCGAGCTCGCGGCTCGGACCCTGGCTGTCGGCGACGAGGCAGGAGGCGGAGCTGGTGAGGCGGGTCGAGGCCTTGACATCGCTGACGCGCTCGCCAAGCGTCGCCTTGATCACCGCGATGGTGGCGGCCTCGTCCGCCTCGGGCTCGTCCTTCTTCGCCTCGTCCTTCTCGTCGACGCGCGGGATCAGGTCGAGATTGAGATCGCCCTGACTCAGCGACTTCAGCGGCTTGCCCTCGAACTCGGTCGGCATCGAGGTCCAGAACGCATCGACCGGATCGGACAGCAGCAGCACCTCAATGCCGCGTGCGGTCGCAGCTTCCAGCCGCGGACTGGACTTCAGCCGCTCGATGCTGTCGCCGACGAGATAATAGATCTCGGTCTGGTTCGGCTTGAAATCGGCGACGACGTCCTTGAGCGCGCGCTTCTCGCCGGTGGTGGTGGTGAAGCGAGACAGCGCGAGCAACTTCTCGCGGCGCTCGAAATCCTCGTAGATGCCCTCTTTCAGCACCGCACCGAAGGCGTCCCAGATCCTTGCGAAATTCTCCGCATCCTTCTCGGCGAGGGTTTCGAGCTCGTTGACGACGCGGGTCGCAACGGCCTTGCGGATCTGCACCAGCTGCGGGTTGTTCTGGAGCATCTCGCGCGAGATGTTGAGCGGGAGATCCTCGCTGTCGACGACGCCGCGGATAAAGCGGAGATAGCCGGGCAAGAGATCCGCATCATCGGTAATGAAGACGCGGCGGACATAGAGCTTGACGCGGCCCTTGCGGTTCGGCTCGAACAGATCGAACGGCTTGGTCGACGGCGCGAACAGCAGCACGGCGTAGGAGTAGCGGCCCTCGGCGCGATAATGCAGCGTCATCGCAGGATCGTCGAAGGCGGAGGCAATCTGCTGATAGGCCTTCTTGTAGTCCTCCGTCGATAGCTCGGATTTCGAGCGCTGCCACAGCGCGCTCGCCGAGTTGATCTGGCGCGGCTCGCCCTCTTCCGGCACGAGCTCGATCGGGAAGAGGATATTGTCGGAATAGGCACTAACGATGCGCTCGATCTCGTAGGTCTCGAGATATTTCTTCGCATCGTCCTTCAGGTGCAGCACGATCTCGGTGCCGCGCGCCACGCGGGCCGCCTCCTCGTCGCTTGCGCGTGCGATCTCGAAGCCGGAGCCGCCTGAGGACGTCCAGGTCCAGACATCGCTCTCGCCGGCGCGGCGGCTGACGACGACGATCTTCTCGGCGACCATGAAGGCGGAATAGAAGCCGACCCCGAACTGGCCGATCAGGCCGAGGCCGTCCTTGGCCTCCTTCAGCTTCGACACGAAGGCCTTGGTGCCGGAGCGGGCGATGGTGCCGAGATGCTCGATCAGCTCCTGCCGCTCCATGCCGATGCCGTTGTCGGCGATCGTGAGCGTCGTGGCCGTCTTGTTCGGGATGATCCGGATCTTGAGCGCGTCGCCCTCACCCAGCAGTGCAGGACTGGCGATCGCCTCGTAACGCAGCTTGTCGCAGGCATCCGAGGCGTTGGAGACCAGCTCGCGCAGGAAGATGTCGGTCTCGGAATAGACGGAGTGCACCATCAGGTGCAGCAGTTCGGAAACCTCGGCCTGGAAAGGCTGCGTGTGCGTGGCCGTATCGGACGTCGTCATGCGTTTACCCGGTCAATCAAAAGTGAAGAAACCCGGGATATAACGCGATGGGATAGGGGATCAAGTGGACATGTAGGACCGCCGTCCCGGCGGGAGGCCGGTTTTGCATGTGGGACGAGGCCGATCAGGTCACGCAGCGGCCGGGCTGCAGCAGCTTGGCGACCTCGGTCAGGGAGCTGACCATCGGCTCGCAAGCGATCGTCGGCTTGCGGCCCGGCTTCAGCATCGTAGGAGCGGACTTGGCGTTGCCGGTCTCGATCACCGCGGGGACCCGGAGCAGCACGGACGTATCGGTCAGATCGTTCAGCCGCATCGAGACGGTGCGGGTGGCAACCGCCGCCGGCTTCAAGTCGCCGAGCCGGTCGGACTTGCCGGCACGATTGACGTCGTGACTAGCAACGCTGCGAGCTGAGGTTTGGGCCGGCTGTTCGGCGAGCGCCTGCCAGCGGTCGGCCAGATCGTGGCCGGAGGCCAGTTGCACCGCGCCAACCTGGACGGCGCCAAGCGTCGCGGCGAGTGCGACGGCACCAAAGAATACCTTTTGAAAAAATACCTTTTGAATCTGTGGCATAGCTGTCGGCCCCTCGCCCCATGGCGGTCAAGGGAACAACGCGAGCGGAGGGCCGGAGTTTCCCGGACGTTAAGATCACTTAACCGTGTGCGGAAACCACAGAATGCCTGCGAAAAATTTTTGCAGGCCGCTTGGAACGACTCCTGCGCCGGGGAGTCGTCTCAGCAGCCGGCTATTCCCCCCTGCCCCATAAGCCGGCGATGTAGGGCGCGACTGTGGTGATGCCAGTCGCGCCTTACTTTTGTCTGCGCAAATCTCGCCAACCAAAATTTCCGCCCCACCTTCCGCCCCCAAGGGCGGATCATCCAGGGGTATATCTTTCCAGATCGACGTTCACGCGACCGTTGCGGAGAGCATCCCAATTTGCGTCCGACCCGTCCCCCCAGGGAGGACACGAGTCGGACGCCGGTTATTCACGTCTCGCGTCGGTCAGCCCAAGGCTGAGACATTAGCGCAATCAACAGGCAAGATCGCGGCTTCGCAATCTTCCGCGGCGGATTGCCCAGCGTTCATGGCTATGGCGCATCACGCGATCGAGCGCCGCCCGTGAACCCAAGGTCTTCTCGGGGATGCAGGCGATGACGGCATTGCGATCCTCGATGAATTGCTCGTCGACAATCCATGTCCGCAGTTCTTCACCGGCGAGCCTTGCTGCGATCCGGTCGGGCGTCGGATCAATGTCGTGGGCGACCAATACGTTCATCACGATCCGACCGCCCGGTGCCAAGCGGGCGCGGATGGCGTCGCAGGTCTCAGCATCAAACTCTTCCGTGAAACGGAATCCCGGTCCACCAACGTCGATCGCAATGCCGTCGTAATATGCGCGGTCATCGAACACGAATTTTCGAAAGTCGGAGACGATGCATGGCAACTCGTCCGGAAGATCGAAATACTTGTGCGCGAGCACGAAACTGATCGGGTTAATGTCGACGATGGTCAATCTCTTGCCGAGACGCCACAGGCGTGTCGCAAGATTTCCGCCGCCACAACCCAGGACGAGGATCTGTTCGGACCGAGACAAGAGTTCGTCCATGAGCTTCACATAGGTGAAGACGCTTTCGCCGTCTGGCGTCGCCTGGCTTTGCCGGATGCCGTCTTCGAAGTACACGCGCGTGCCATCCCAAGAACATTCGACGATATCGATCTGTCCGTTCCTCCCTTGATAACGACCCAACAATTTCACGACACCAAAGACCTTAATCGGCGGGCATTAGAACACATGCATTAAACATCTCTTATCATGTAATTTGCGGTGCGCCAACTGTTTCGACTATCGCTGATAATGTTTCCGCATTCCGGGAGAAAAATTCGATACAAGTCTCCGACCTCTATCCCTTTAGGGCGGTGCGATCCGGTCACTGATATATTGTGCATCTAAATTGATGCTTGAAGTTGGATTTTGGATGGTGTAAATATACTGCATGAGGATCGCACTGGAGGCCGCCATTTCATGATCACGGCCAATCAACTCAGGGCTGCTCGCGCGCTCCTGAATATAGACCAGCGGCAGACGGCCGAACTCGCTGGCCTTTCAGTCCCCACCATTCAGCGCATGGAAGCGAGTGACGGAGTTATCCGTGGGAACGTCGATTCTCTGATGAAATTGGTTTCTGCGCTGGAGAATGCCGGGATCGAATTGATCAATCCGGGCGTTGCGAGCTCGGCCGGGGGTCGAGGCGTTCGCCTCAGGGAGCACGTCGCGAAGCCGAAAATGAAGAACATGAAGCAGCCCAAGCCCTCTTCGCCGCGAACTTTGGAACGGGCGCGATAACCCGCCGAGGCAAGATGGGTTTCTCGATCGAGGCCCCCTGCGATCACGCCGGCCTGGAATAGCCCTCCCACCGAACTTCAAATGGAATTGGCGTGATCGGCCGTCCGATCGAGCAGGGCGAGAAGTCCCTGCAAGATCATGTTGGGCGGCGGAGGACAGCCGGGAATATGAAGATCAACGGGAACTACCTGCGAGACCCCTCCTACCACCGCATAGCTGCCGGCGAAGCAGCCGCCATCCCGAGCGCAATCTCCCACGGCGACGACCCATTTCGGGTTGGGGGTCGCATGATAGGTGCGCTCCAACGCCTCGCGCATGTTCTTCGTCACCGGCCCGGTTACCATCAATACATCGGCATGACGCGGCGACGCTACGAACCGGAGGCCGAAGCGCTCGACGTCGTAGTAGGCATTGTTCAACGCGTGGATTTCAAGTTCGCATCCGTTGCAAGATCCAGCATCGACCTCGCGTATCGAGAGGCTTCGGCCGAGACGCCGTCGTGCCGCGCGACCGACGGCCGTGGCGAGCTCGGTCACTGCGGCGTCGTCCGGTGACGGTGCTTGCTCGGTGAACGGCCGGCGAAACAGGCTCTCAAAAAGCAGCTTGCGCATCTGGTGCCGTTCCTCAGAGATCGTGGCCCGAATAGGAGCAATTGAAGGATTTGTTGCAGAGCGGAAAGTCGGCGATGATGTTGCCCTCGATCGCGGCCTCCAGAAGCGGCCATTGAAACCACGACGGGTCGCGCAGATGGCATCGTTCGACCCGGCCATCCCGCAAGCGGAGCCAAACCAGGACGTCGCCGCGAAATCCCTCGACGATCGCCATGCCTTCCCGCACCTCCCGCCGATGCCCCGCATGCGTTCCCGGCGGGCCATCGGGAAGCCGGTCCAATATTTGGTCGATCAGCAGAAGGCTCTGTTCGACCTCGCGCACGCGGATCCAGACGCGTGCGTTGACATCCCCCTCGTTCAGGACCGGGACTTCGAAGCGCAGCGCGTCATACGGTGGATACTTAAGTGTGCGTCGCGCATCGAAGGACCGACCGGATGCGCGGCCTATGTAGCCTCCAGCGGCATACTGCTTGGCAAATGCGGGCTTAAGCACGCCCGTATCGACCGTGCGATCTTGCAGCGATGCCGTATTGTCGTAGAGCTCGACCAAAGCAGGAAACCGCTGGCGGATGTTATCCAGCGCCGCCTGGATGGCTTCCCTCCCTTCATCGTTAAGGTCGCGGGTCACGCCACCGGGCACGATAATATCCCGCATCAGCCGATGACCGAATGCGATATGGGATGCGCGCAGAATGCTCTCTCGCAACACGCTGCAAAGAGCGTGCATCAGCGCGAAGGACGCGTCGTTGCAGATTGCACCGATGTCGCCGAGATGATTGGCGAGCCGCTCGAGTTCCGCGAGCAGCGCACGCAGCCAAACTGCACGATCGGGCACGACAAGCTGCAAGGCTGCTTCGGCCGCTCGCGAAAACGCAAAGGCGTAGGCGACTGTGCTGTCGCCTGACACGCGTCCGGCGAGCTGAACAGCCCGTTCGAGATTGGCTCCAGCCATGAGACCCTCGATACCCTTATGGGTATATCCCAGCCGCTGTTCCAGCCGGGCCACGGTCTCACCGCTGGCCGTAAACCGAAAATGCCCCGGTTCGATAATTCCCGCATGCACCGGACCGACCGCGACCTGATGCAGGCCGTCGCCCTCCACCGGCAGGAAATGATAGGGCGGCGCCTTCGAAAATGCGTTGATGCGGTTTCCCAAGGGGAAGCGAACGGCCCAACGGTCGTGATCAAGCCACGGACGAGTATCGGGCAAGCCTTCCGCTGACAATCCGAACAGATCGTTGATGGTGCGCTCCAATCGAAGCGCTGGCGGGTGGTGTTTGCCGACTGAAGGATAAGCGCGGTCGGGGCAATCCAGGCTGACAGTGGCAACTTCTGCCGTATGTCCATCCATAATCGCCATGTGCACCGTTGAGGGTTCCCCCCAAAGGCCGAGCAGGCTCCAGCGTCCGTGTGCCAGCTCACTTGCCGCAAACGTCCAAACGGAAGCATCGACTACAGCTCGCGGCCACGGGCTGTGTTGTTGGACCGGGCGGCCCTCCAGCAATAGATCGATCAGCGATGGCATATCCCGTTGATCTCCAAACTATCCAAGAAGGCGAGCCACGTGCTGGAACCAGGTAACGAGCGGCGCTGGAAGATAGATTCCCGCAATCAGAACCAGCGAGAGATGGGCAAACATCGGCACATAGGAAGCCTCGGCTGACTTCGTGCTGCCGCGAGGCTCGCCAAATGCGACGCTTGTCAGACGCAACGTCAAAGCGCCGAAGGCCAACAACAGCCCGAATACCAGTACGATCGCGAGCAGGGGCTGGCGTGCGAAGGTCGAGCTTACGACCAGAAATTCGCTCATGAAGATGCCGAGCGGCGGCACGCCGGCGATCGCGACGACGCCCGTCACCAGGCACCAGCCGAGCGCCGGATGGGTCACGGTCAAGCCCCGGATCCCGGAGATTCGCTGCGTGCCCTTGATCTGCGATATATGTCCGACCGCGTAGAAGATCGCGGACTTGGTCAGACTGTGCATCACCATGTGCAACAGTCCCGCGAAATTGGCGAGCGGGCCGCCCATGCCGAACGCGAACACGATGATGCCCATGTGCTCGATCGACGAATAGGCGAACAGCCGTTTGATGTCGCGTCGACGGTAGAGCATGAAAGCTGCGAAGACGAGCGAAACCAGGCCCATCGTCACCATAAGGGGGCCAGGAGCGATCGCTGCCGGATTGGCGGCCAGCAATATCTTGAAGCGCAATAGTGCGTAGAGCGCGACATTCAGCAGCAGCCCCGACAGTACCGCCGATATCGGCGTCGGACCTTCGGCGTGGGCGTCGGGCAGCCATGCGTGCAGCGGCGCCAAACCGACCTTGGTGCCGTAGCCGAGCAGCAGGAATATGAAAGCGACGTTGAGAAGCGCGGGATCGAAATTCGCGGCATGTCGGATCAACAGGGTCCAGATCATGCCGTCCTGGCCCTCGCCCACAACCGGCCGCGCCGCCATGTAGACCAAGATCGTGCCGAACAGGGCGAACGCTATTCCGACGCTCCCCAGAATGAAATATTTCCATGCCGCTTCCAAAGCGGCGTGGCTTCGATAGATGCCGACCATCAACACTGTGGTGAGCGTCGCAATTTCCACCGCGACCCACATCAGGCCGATATTGTTCGACACGAAAGCCAGGTTCATGCCGAACATCATGGTCTGATACATGGCGTGGTAGAAACGCAGATAAACCGGTGTCAACCGACCAGTCTCCAGTTCATGCGCGATGTAGCTGGCGCTAAACATGCTGGTCGTAAACCCCACGAAGGTGTTGAGCACGATGAAGACGATGTTGAGATCGTCGACGAGCACGTACGGCCCCGGCGGTGGACGTGCGATGACGAACAACGAGAGGGATGAAAGAAATGTCGCCAAGCTCGCCACGACGTTCAACCGCGCCGTCAGCCGATAACCCGGCAGTATGGCCAGCAACGCTGCCGAGCCGATCGGAATTATCAGGACAGCCGCCACCGGATCGAAGGAAAGTACGTTCATCGCCGTTCGCCCCGGTAGTCGTCGAGCGCGGAGACATCGACGGAATCGAAACGTTCGCGGATCCGGAACAGGAAGATGCCGATGACGATGAAGGCGATCAGGATCGAGAAGGCGACGCTGATCTCGACCACCAGCGGCATGCCCTTGGCGCCGGTTGCCGCCAGCACCAGCCCATTCTCGAGCGACATGAATCCGACGACCTGGCTGACGGCGTTGCGACGGGTCACCATGACCAGAAGTCCGAGCAGCACGACCGACAAGGCAAAAGCGAGATCCTCGCGCGCCAATGGATCGGCCTCCGCGGTCACCCGCAGCATCAGCACCATTGAGAGGGCAACTAGTGCCATCCCGGCCAGCATGGTCGGGCCGATCCCCACTGCCGATTCGATGTCGCGATGGATCCCCAGCTGCTTGACGATGCGATGCAGCGCCACCGGAATGATGATCGCTTTGAAGACGAGGGCGATTGTTGCCGTGATGTAAAGATGAGGTGCGTCCTGGACGAAGGCCTGCCAAGCGACGGAAAGCGCGAGCACAAGGGCATGAAGCGCAAAGACGTTGAGCAGCGAATAGAGCCTATCCTGGTACAGCATCATGAAGCTGATCAGGACGAGTCCGCCAGCCAGTGTGTGCGAAACGTCGAAGGAGAGGCTGTGCATCTGCATCAGAAGCTCTTTGACACGAACAGGAGAAGGGTGCCGAGCAGGCCCAGCATGAGAGCCGCACCGAGAAATTGCGGAACGCGAAAGACCCGCATTTTCGCCGTGGCGGTCTCGAACAGTGCGAGGAAAAAGCCCGCAGCCGCGAGCTTGACGAGGTAGGCGACGGCGCCGATGGCATAGGACAATGGACCGGTACCGAAGACTGCTATCTTCCAAGGCAGGAACACGCATGCGATCAGCGAGATATAGAGCAATAGCTTGAGAAAGGCGCCGAACTCGATCATCGCGAGATGACGGCCCGAATATTCGAGAACCATCGCTTCGTGCACCATGGTGAGCTCCAGGTGCGTCGCAGGATTGTCGACCGGAATTCGCGCGTTCTCCGCCAGGGCCACCATGATGAGCGCGATCACCGCCATTCCCAGCGATACCCGCAAGCCGACATACGACGAGGCCATGAAATTTGCGACCGTCGAAAGTTGGGTCGAGCCGGCAACCAGGGCAACACAAAATACAACCAGCAGCATCGCCGGCTCCGCCAGTGCAGCGATCATGACTTCGCGGCTGGCGCCGATGCCGCCAAAACTGGTGCCGACGTCCATGCCGGCCAGTGCCAGAAAGAAGCGCGCGCTTCCGAGCAGCGCCACGATGGCAATCAGGTCCGCCGTCCAGTTGAAGAGAAGGCCGGTAGCGAACGTCGGCACCAGGGCCGCGGCAACCCAGATCGCGGCGAAGGTCACATAGGGTGTTACGCGGAACAGCCAGGAGGCGTTGTCCGCCAGCACCACTTCCTTGCGGAGCAATCGCAGGAGATCCAGATACGGTTGAAAGACCGACGCTCCCCGGCGACGCACCAGACGGGCCTTCATCTTGCGCACAAAGCCGGTCAGCAGCGGCGCCAGCAGCAGCACCAGGAGCATCTGCACGCCTTGCACAAGAATGTCCGGCATCACGACCATATTGCGAGGACCAGAAGGAGTGTGACGAGGGTCGCAAAAACCAGGCTGAGATACCGCCGGATGGTCAGGAACTGCAGGCGATTGAGTTTATCCGCAGCGAAGCCAACGACGCCCGCTATCGGCTCATACATTCCCTCCCAGATCAGATCGTGCGATTCGATTCGCAGGCGCGCTGGCCTGATATCCCCGGGGGCCGGCATCTCGACATGATCGCTGGCGTGGAACACGAGCGTACCGAAAACGCGGCGAATGGGCTGAGCGAAGCTTCCGCCCGAATATTGGGCCGCGGGTGTCGGATCGGAAAACCCACAGCCCCAGGCCGGACCCCGCCTTAACGCATGAGAGGCAAAGCGATGAATAAAGACAACGGCGAACGAGGCGGATATCGCGATGAACACCATAACAAGCAATCCATTGTATGAACTGCGACTCTCCGCAATCGGCACGATCGAAAGCCAGGGCTCGTTGATCTGGATCGGCATGCGGCCGCCGAGGATCTGTAGCGTGATCGGCGAAAGCGCGTCGATCACCAGCCCCGGCAAAATTCCGGCCAGCAAGCAAAGCGCGGCGAGGATGAACATTGCCGAAAGCGAGTAGTGGTCGACTTCCTCCGCGGTTTCCGCCGCCACGCTACGTGGTCGCCCGAGAAAGGTCACGCCGTATGCCTTGACGAAACACGCCGCGGCTAACGCGGCAGCCAGGGCCAATAGAGCACCGACCGCAGGCACGGTGATCTTCAGCGCCCATTGCGGCAACTCCGGGCTCTGCAGCACGGCCTGGAACATGAGCCATTCCGAGACGAAGCCGTTGAAGGGTGGAAGCGCCGATATCGAGACACAGCCGACGAGAACGGCGAAGCTTGTGAACGGCATGCGGTGAATGAGACCACCCAGCTTGTCCATGTCCCGCTCGCCGGTCGCGATCAGGACGGCGCCGGCGCCGAAGAAAAGCAGACTCTTGAAGAAGGAGTGATTGAGAACGTGAAACAAGGCAGCAGCGAACGCGAGCGCGGCCAGCAGTTTCAGGCCGTTGGCCTGGAAGGCCAATGCAAGGCCGAGGCTTGCGAAGATGACGCCGATATTTTCGATCGTGCTGTAAGCGAGCAGGCGCTTGAGGTCCTTTTCCATCATCGCATACAAGATGCCCATTACGGCGGTGATGCCGCCAAGAGAAAGCACGATCACACTCGCCCACCAGCTCGGCTGTCCCAGCAGATCGAATACCACGCGAATAAAGCCGTAGATCGCGACCTTGGTCATGACACCGCTCATCAGCGCCGAAACGTGGCTGGGCGCTGCCGGATGAGCGAGCGGTAGCCAGACGTGCAGCGGCACCAGGCCGGCCTTTGAACCGGCTCCGAGCAGCATCAGGATCAACACCAACGTGGCCACGTAGGGCGTATGTTGAGCCGCGCGAATGGCGGCAAATTCGTAGTCTCCGGCCGGTCCCGCCAAAAGGCCGAAGGCCAGCAGCAATGCGAGCGTGCCGAAGCTCGCCATGACGAGGTAGACGTAACCGGCTTTCGCGTTGCCCGGTTCACGATGGTGCGCCATGACGAGCGCCCAGGACGCGAGCGACATGAATTCCCAACAAAGCAGATAGGAAAACGCGTCGCCCGCCAGCACCACAAGATTCATTCCTGCTAGAAAGGCGGGGAAGAAGGGCAACACGCGCTGCGGAGCCTCCTCATGATGGCCGTAACCGAGACCATAAAGGCTTGCCGATGTCCCTCCGAGATTGACGACAACAAGAAAAAACGAAGCCAGCCCGTCGAGCCGGAAATGGGCGCCAAGCCACGGCAATCCGATTGGGAGGGTCAGATCGGTGGCGTTCGTCGTATCGCCCAGCAACCAGTGAATGGATCCAATCAACGCAATCGCAGACGCGGCTAACGTCGCGCTATAGATGATGGCCGTGGCGATCGTTGAGCGGCTGAGAACAATCGCCAGGACTGCCGATCCAAGCATTCCGGCGACACAGAGCATTTGCAAGACGACAGCCGACATTACCTGCGCGCCTTCATTCCGCTTGGTGCTTTGTTTTCTATCCGATTGCTCAAATAGATTTTTGCCGATCCAGAATTGACTTTCAGGCGCACCCCGCGTCCCTCGGCGCTACTGACCGCCCCTTCGTCTATCAACTCAATGCCGGCGGCGTCGAGAGCCGCGATCAGCTTCACCAGCGAATCGACATTGCCCCGAACCATTTTCTCACTGGCCTCCATACGTTGGATGGTTGGCACCGAAAGCCCGGACATTTCTGCGAGCCGGCGCTGATCGATGCCGAGGAGCACCCTCGCCGCTCGCAATTGAGCCGCTGTAATCATCGGATTGCACTACTATCCGGGTTCGATCGAATACTATGCATCATCCCTGCATCGTAATTAATCATGTTATATTGTCAAGAAGTGATATTTAAAACATCTAATCTAAGCGCAAACGCCTCCGGGAATTGTCGGCATCCAATGCGTCGCGCGCAATGACGGTGGAAATTCGTGAAGGGCGCGGCGTTGGCCCGGTTCGACAGCCTGCGTAATGCCAAGGGCGGGACGCCGACACCCGCGCTTAGGCTCGAGATGCAACGCGCGATGCAGACCTACGCGACGGTGTTTCGGTCGCGAAGCATAGGCAGGCAAGTCTTGGCTGGAGTGCCCGACACTATCGGCCGAGCCCCGCAAGCCAGTCCCGCCCCTCGCCATAGAGCTTCTCGACCTCGGGGCCGGTCAGGCCCGGCATGTCGCGCTTGACCTTGTAGCCGATCAGCTCCTGCATGTAGGCGAGGTGGCGGTAGCCCTCAGGCAGCGCGGCGAGCGCTTGCTGGTCAAGGCGGAGGGCTGCGGCAGGATCGACCGGATCGATCCGATCCTTCTCGTAGATCGGCTGGCGGCGCACGATGCCCCATTTGCCAATACCGGATTGGTCATGCCGCTTCTCCACGAAATCGTAGAAGCGCCCGGTGCAGACGACGTCGCAGAGCACGTCGTGCACCAGGGCCCGCTGCGAGATCGTCATCTTGGTTTGCGCAATGGCCCGCTCGCCGGCGAGGTCGATGCTGGCGCCGCCGAGGAAATGCAGGATGCGCACGCCCTTGGCAAAGCCCTCCTGGCTGACGCGCATGAAATCCCGCGCCGGCCCCTGAAACCAGGTGGCGGACATCCAGCCTTCTTCGTGCCAGACCGTGGCAAAGCGCTCCCAGTCACCGGCGTCGCGCCACACCGCCCAGTTCTCGACGAGGTCGCGAATGGCGAGGCGGTCGAGGAGTTGCTGGTCCATGATGCGAAATCTCCGGGTGGCCTGAGGCGGCGATGGGTGTCATCGCGGCGAAATATCAACGGGGCAATCAGCTTGCCGTCAAGCGCGCGATGCCTCTCAGCTGCTCGAGTTGCCCACAGCGATGCAAACGCGGTACGAGCAGCGAGCCTTGCAATCAACCCGACCGCGATTAATATCGGCGTCGATGCAGATGAAATTCCCCTTGTTGGCAGCGCTACTTGGATTGCTCGCGGCTTTCCCCGCGCGTGCGCAGACCGATACGCCGACTGAGAGCGTCAAAGCCTGGAAGGCGAGGCTCGCCGCACACGTTGCCAGCAACAAGTATTTTCCGGCGGAAGGATTAGGCCAAACTGGCAAAGCCAAAGTCGCATTCGTCATCGACCGATCCGGCAGATTGATCTCGCGGGCGCTGGCCGAAAGCACCGGCTCGCGGGCGCTCGACGATGCTGCGCTAATGATCATTGCTCGCGCCGAACCCTTTCCGGCACCTCCTTCGGAATTGAAGGATGAGTCGTTCTCTTTCACTGTGCCGATTATCTTCGCCGGTCGTCAATTTCAGGTGCCGCCGTACGGGCTCCTACTGAGCGGGGCGGACCCAAGCCTTCCGGAATCCGATCCTTTGGCCGCCTGGCACAAGGCGGTCACTGAGCATGTCTGGCGCAACAGGGCGTTTCCTCCGGAGGCAATGGGTCAGAAAGCGAATGCTGGAGTCACCTTCGTGATCGACCGCGCAGGCAAATTGATCTCGAGCGCTTTGGTGGAAAGCACGGGCTCCCCGGCGCTCGATGCGGCCGCTCTCAAGATGGTGGAGCGAAGCGAACCATTTCCAAAGCCGCCTGCCGAGGCCAAGGACGACCTGCAACGAATAACCATCCTTATGACGCTCGACGGAACGCACCCCGTGGACGGAGCATGGGCAGACGAAGCCAAATTAAAGGCCAAGCTTAACAGCGTCTGCCGAGGCTGCTGACATAAGATATCGGCAACAAAAAAACGGCGCGTCTTGCGATGCGCCGTCTTCGTATTTGATGCAGATATTCTTACGCCGCCGGCGCCTTCGGCGTGCGGTTGCGCGAGTTGCGCTGGAAGAACAGCGCCTGGCTTGCCACCGCCGACACCATCGCGGGCTGGAACGGCTTTGAGATCAGGAAAGCCGGCTCCGGACGCTCGCCGGTGAGGAAGCGCTCCGGATAGGCGGTGATGAACACCACCGGCACCTCGAAGGTGCGGAGCAGTTCGTTGACGGCATCCAGACCCGACGAGCCGTCGGCGAGCTGGATGTCGGCGAGGATGAGACCCGGCCGCTTGTTCTTGGCCAGCGCCACCGCATCGGCATGGGTGCGCGCGACGCCAACGACATTGTGACCGAGATTCTTCACCAGGCTCTCGAGGTCCATGGCGATGAAGGTCTCGTCCTCGATGATCAGGACGTCTGTCGCGATCTCGGCCGCCATCTCGCGGCCGGCGGCATCGGCCAGCCGCCGCGTCTCGGCGACATCGGTCGCGAGAATATAGGCGACTTCCTCTTCCGAAAATCCTTCGAGCGAAAGCAGCAGGAAGGCCTGCCGCGGCAGCGGCGTGATATTGGACAGCCGCCGCTCCGGCGGCATCGGCAGTGTCGCCACCTCGGCGTCGTCATTGACCGAGACGGAATTCCAGATCTGGGTGAACAGCCGGAACAGGCCGGCGCGCGGCCCATGGCTCTCGTCGAGCACCGACGGATCCCCCAGCATGGCTTCCAACATGGCTGCGACATAGGCGTCACCGGAGGCCTGGCTGCCCGTCAGGGCGCGTGCATACCGGCGCAACAACGGCAAGTGCTCAGCAACAAGCTGCGAACGGGACATCCCCACTCCATTCATTTCGGGCCAGCCTCAAAAATCAGGAACTACAAGGGGGAGACCCGGGTTCCCCTACTGGGGCTAATTACGCTTCAGGATAAGAAAAGTTCCCATGGGCCTGGGAACTTTTTGTCGAAGCTCGAATTGAACTCATCCAGGGAACGGCTCCCGGTTGAGAAAACTTCTCGATTTTGCAGTCACTTAACTCGGGGAAACGTGGAACAGGTCATGAAAGATCTCAAGTCTCAAGCCAGCAAAAGCACGACCCCCGGCAAGGGAGGCCTCACTCCGGAGATCCAATCCCGGATCGGGCACCAACTGCGCGCCATGTACGACGACGTCGTGCGGCAGGGGGTTCCGGACCGGTTCGCGGAGCTCATCAAGAGGCTTGATGCGCCGGGAGGTGGATCCCAGAACGAGAATGGGGCTGGGGGCTCCAACGACAACAATGGGAGGGATTAATGCCTCTCACGAACTCCCTGCGTGACGACATCCTCGCGGCCGTGCCGAGCCTTCGCGCGTTCGCGATCTCGCTCAGCGGCAATGCGGACCGCGCCGACGATTTGGTTCAGGAGACGCTGTTGCGCGCACTCGCCAACATCGACTCATTCCAGCCCGGCTCCAACCTGCCGGCGTGGCTGTTCACGATCCTGCGCAACCTATTCCGCTCCGACTATCGCAAGCGGCGGCGCGAGGTCGAGGATGCCGAGGGCAACTATGCCAAGACGCTGAAGACGCAGCCCTCGCAGAACGCACATCTTGAGTTCGAGGAGTTTCGCACCGCGCTCGAGAAGCTTCCGCAGGACCAGCGCGAAGCGCTCATCCTGGTCGGCGCCTCTGGCTTCTCCTATGAGGATGCGGCCTCGATCTGCGGCTGTGCGGTCGGCACCATCAAGAGCCGCGTCAACCGCGCGCGCTCGAAGCTCGCCGCGCTGCTCTATGTCGACGGCGCCGAGGACTTCGGGCCCGACGAGACCGTGCGCGCCGTAATCGGCGGCAGCGGCGGATAGCGCGTCAATCGACTGAAGGCGACAGCTGTGAAGGCGGCTGTTTGCGCGATCGCCTTTACGTGCGTGTGGGCAGTTTATTTCCGCTCAGTCACTTCTCGACGAACGTCACTGTGTCGACGACGGTTGCGCGCGAGGTGCGGTAGCTGTTGACCTGGTGCGCGTGGTCGGCATAGCCGAACGAGATGCCGCAGACGACACGGCGGTCGTCGGCCAGGTTGAAGTGACGATGGATCAGGCCGGAATGGCGCGCAAGTGCTGCCTGCGGAATCGTGCCGAGCCCGAGCGCCTGGGCCGCGAGCATGAAATTCGACACGTACGCCCCGCAATCGATCGCACCGTAGATGCCGAGCGGCTCGCTGGTGTGAATGATCGCGACATGCGGTGCGCCGAAGAAATTGTAATTCTCCAGCGCCTGCCTGGCGTAGCCCATCTTGTCGCCGCGGGGGATGCCGAGCGTGTTGTAGAGCTGGAAGCCGCTCTCGCGGCGGCGTTCGAGATAGACGCCGACATATTCACGTGGCGGCGTGAAATCATAATCGTCGCCGAGGCCGCCCGATGCCTCCTTGTAGATCAGCTGGCGGAAGCGCTCCTTGGCCTCGCCGCTGGCGATGATGACCTGCCAGGGCTGGCTGTTGCACCAGGATGCGGTCCGCTGTGCCGTGGTCAGCACATGCTCGATGGTGGCGCGGTCGACGTCCTTGGGGAGAAACGCGCGGACGGAGTAGCGCTCGTTGAGGAGCCCTTCTAGCACGCCGATGCGGTCTTGGGTCTGATTTGCTTTAGCGTCCATTGCCTAGCTCGCTTTCGTGCCCCGGACGCGACGCAGCACGAAGTGATGCGGCGCAGAGCCGGGGCCCATTGTGGCTCCTGGGTCCCGGCTCTGCGGAGCGGCACTTCGCGCCGCACCGCGTCCGGGACACAAGATCTCTTATCTACCCTTGGTCGGGATCTTGTTATACGGCACATCCTTGTCGACGCGGATGTCGTCGGGCAGGCCCAGCACGCGCTCCGCGATGATGTTGCGCAAAATCTCGTCGGTGCCGCCGGCGATGCGCATCGAGGGCGAGGACAGCAGCATCTGCTGGAATTGCCCCTGCGCCGTTTCCTCGTCCACGCCCGTGAGAACTCCGGCCGCGCCCTGGAGGTCCATCGCGTAGGTCGCGATGTCCTGAAGCATCATGCCAGACACCAGCTTGCCGATGGAATTCTCCGGGCCCGGCCGCTCGCCCTTGGACAGCGACGAGATCGCGCGGTAGCTGGTGTATTTCAGCCCGCTCGATTTCACCGCCCAGCTCGCAAGCTTCGAGCGCACGGCGGGATCGTCGATGGCAAGGCCATCCTCCAGCATCAAATTGGAGCAGAACTCGAACAATTCAGGCACGCCGGTCGCAAGGCGCGAGCCGATCGACATGCGCTCGTTCATCAGCGTGGTCAGCGACACGCTCCAGCCCTCGCCGACGGCGCCGAGCCGCTGGCTGTCGGGAATCACGACGTCGGTGAAATAGACCTCGTTGAACTCCTGCATGCCGTTGGCCTGCTTGATCGGCCGCACCTCGACGCCGGGGCTCTTCATGTCCAGGAAGAACATGGTGAGGCCCTTGTGCTTGGGCACGTTCGGATCGGTGCGCACGATCAACAGACCGAAGTCGGAATAATGTGCGCCCGAGGTCCAGATCTTCTGGCCGTTGACCACCCAATTGTCGCCGTTCTTCTCCGCGCGCGTGCGCAGACCCGCAACGTCGGAGCCGGCCGATGGCTCGGAGAACAGCTGACACCAGATCTCCTCGCCCGCGGCGAGCTTCGGCAGATAACGGCGCTTGGCATCTTCGCTGCCCCAGGCCATCACGGTTGGGCCGCACATGCCCTCGCCGATCTGGAACGGCTGCGTCAGCTTGCCGTAGACGCCCTCCTCCTGCTGCCAGATCACGCGCTCGATCGGCGTGGCGCCGCGGCCGCCATATTCCTTCGGCCAGTGCAGGCAGGCCCAGCCGCCCTCTGCCTTCTTCTTCTGCCAGGCCTTACCGACCTCGACCATGTCATGCTTCGCAAGCCTGATGCGGCCGAGCGAGGATTTTGACAGCTCCTGCTCAAACTCCTTCGGCGCGTTGGCGGCGACCCATCTGCGCGCGGTATCGCGGAATGCGGCTTCCTGCGGGGTGTCGTCGAAATTCATGGCGGACCTCTAACCTCTTCCCTTGGTCGGGATCTTGTTGAATGGCACGTCCTTGTCGACACGGATATCGCCGGGCAGACCCAAGACCCGCTCGGCGATGATGTTGCGCATGATCTCGTCAGTGCCGCCTTCCACGCGCGTTCCCGGCGCACGCAGCAGCATCGCCTGGAAACGGCCGGCGACTTCGGCAATTTCCGGACCGCTGACGACACCGCTCGCGCCCTGCAGATCCAATGCGTAGGCCGCGACGTCCTGGATCATCGATCCCGCGACCAGCTTGCCGATCGAGTTTTCCGGACCCGGCCGCTCGCCCTTCGACAGCGCCGAGATCGCCCGCATGCTGGTGTAGCGCAGGCCGCTCGCCTTCACCGCCCAGTTGGCGAGCTTCGAGCGCACCGCGCGATCCTCGATCGCAGGGCCGTCATCGAGCATCAGGCTCGAGCAATACTCGAACAGCTCCGGGAAGCCGGTCGACACGCCCGCACCGATCGACATGCGCTCGTTCATCAGCGTCGTCAGCGACACGTTCCAGCCGTCGCCGACCTCGCCGAGGCGCTGATGGTCGGGGATGCGAACATCGGTGAAATAGACCTCGTTGAAGTCGGAGGCACCGCTCGCCTGCTTGATTGGTCGCACTTCGACGCCCGGGCTCTTCATGTCCAGGAAGAACATGGTGAGGCCCTTGTGCTTGGGGACATCAGGATCGGTGCGGGTGAGCAGGATGCCGTAATCTGAATAATGCGCACCCGAGGTCCAGATCTTCTGGCCGTTGATGAGCCAGTCGTCGCCGTCCTTTTCCGCGCGCGTGCGCAAGCCTGCGACGTCCGAGCCGCCGGCAGGCTCGGAGAATAGCTGGCACCAGACCTTTTCGCCGGAGGCGAGCGGCGGCAGATAGTTCCGCTTATGCTCCTCGCGCGCGAACGCCATCATGGTCGGCCCGCACATGCCGTGGCCGATGATGAACATGCCGGAGAGCTTGCCGAACGGCCCTTCTTCTTGCTGCCAGATCACACGCTCGATCGGCGAGGCGCCGCGACCGCCATAGTCCTTCGGCCAGTGCAGGCACGCCCAGCCGGCGTCGGCTTTCTTCTTCTGCCAGGCCTTTGCCACTTCAAGGATGTTGGCGTTCTTGAGCTGGGTGCGGCCGAGCGACGATTTGCGCAGCTCCTCCTCGTATTGCTTGGGCGCGTTCGCGCCGATCCAGGCGCGGGCAGTGGCTCGGAATTCGGCTTCCTGCGGGGTGTCGTCGAAGTTCATGGCGTTGTCCTTCGCTTACGCCGCGTTCTTCTTGCGCATGCGGTCGATCAACTGATCTTCCCAATAAGACATGCTGCCGAGCCCAAGTGCCATCGCGTTGGCGCGGCGGTAGTACATGTGGCAGTCGAACTCCCAGGTGAAACCCATGCCGCCGTGAACCTGGATGTTGTTCTTGGCGCAGTGCTGGAACGCCTGCGTCGCGCTGATGCGCGCGGCAGCGGCGGCTTCCGGCAGCTCGGCCGCGTTGGTCGAGAGTGCCCAGGCACCATAATAGCTGTTGGAGCGCGCCAGCGTCGCCGAGACATACATGTCGGCCAGCATGTGCTTCACAGCCTGGAACGAGCCGATCTGGCGGCCGAAAGCGATACGGTCGAGTGCGTAGTCGCGGCCCATCTCAAGCGCGCGGTCGGAGCCACCGACCTGCTCGAAGGCGCACAGCACCGCGGCACGGTCGAGAATCTGAGTGAGGATGCTCCAGCCTTCGCCGGCAGCACCGAGCGGCTCCGCCTTGCAGTCCTTGAAAGTGATCTCGGCCTGCCCGCGGGTCGGATCGAGATTGGTGAGGCCTTTCACCTCGACGCCGCCGTCCCCAAGATCGACCAGGAACAGCGAAATGTCGCCGTCGCGACCGCTGGAGCCCGTCCGCGCAGCGACCACCGCGAAGTCGGCGATCGCACCATCCGCAACCGGCTTCTTGACGCCGTTGAGCACGCCATTCGCAGCGGTCAGCTTGACGTTCTTCGGCGCCGGATTGCCCTTGCCCTCGAACAGCGCCAGCGTGCCGATCGCCTTGCCCGAGGCGATCGCCGGCAGCCACCTCTTCTTTTGCGCGTCGCTGCCGGCGATCAGCAGCGCTTCGGCAGCCAGATACACCGTCGAAGAGAACGGCACCGGCGCATTGGCGCGGCCCATCTCCTCCGCGATCACACAGAGTTCGAGATGCCCGGCACCCGCACCGCCGAACTCCTCGGGGATCGCGACGCCGAGGAAACCCATCTCGGCGAGGCCCTTCCACAGTTCCTTGTCGTAGGGCGCCTTGCCGTCGAGCACGACGCGCACCGCCTTGGGCGAGCATTTTTCAGCGAGGAATTTGCGCGCCTGGTCGCGGAGCTGCTTCTGGTCGTCAGAGAAATCGAAGTTCATGGCCCGTACCCGTGTTGAATGATGTCGATTACTTGAGAATGATGACGTCCTGGTCAGGCTTGTCCGCATAGAGCCGATCGACCAGCGCAGCGCGCCGTTCCAGGCCGGCGCGCTGGTTGATGTAGCCCTTGTCGGTGAGCTCATTTCCGTCGATCGAGGGCGGCTCGGCCATCAGCGTCGCGCGCGCGATGATGCGGCTGCTGGCGCCTTCGCACTCCTTGTTGTGGGCCTCTAACCCACGCCTGAAGCAGGCAATCACCTCGGGATGTTTTACAGCATCCTCGAAGCTGAGATCGGCATTGCCGACGAGCTGGCGGCACGCATGCAGGTTCGGCCAGGCGAGGAGCCCGATAAAGGCGCGGTCCTGTCCCGCGACCAGCGCGTCATGCACGACGGGCGTCGCCGCGGCGATCGCATCGGTGCGGAGCGAGCCGACATGCACGAAAGTGCCGGTGGTGAGCTTGAAGTCCTCGACCACGCGCCCGGCAAAGATGATGCCCTTCACCGGATCGGCATCGTCGACGAAAATACCGGCATCGCCGATGCAGTAGAACCCCTCCTCGTCGAACATCTTCTTTGTGAGATCAGGCTGGCCAAAGTAGCCGGGCGTGACATTGACGCCGCGCAGGCGCAGCTCGTATTTCGAACCGCACGGCACCATCTTCAGCTCGACGCCGGGGAACGGCAGGCCGATCAGACCGACGCGCTCGGTGTCCCAATAGGTGCCGGTCGAGGTCGGCGCCGTCTCGGTCGAGCCCCAGCCGGTATAGAACACGATGCGCTCGCCGGTGGTCTTTACCGCGAGAGCCTGCATGCGGTCGTAGAGATCGTCGGGCAGCCTCGCGCCGCCATAGGCCATGATCGACAGGTTCTTGAAAAACGAATGGCACAGCGCATCGTCCTTCTCCATCGCAGCAGCGAGCGCCGCGTAGCCGGCCGGCACGTTTGCGTAATAGGTCGGCGAGATCTCGCGCAGGTTCTTGATAGTCTCTTCCAACTGCCCCGGCATCGGCCGGCCGTCGTCGATATAGAGCGTGCCGCCCTCGACCAGCACCGGGTGGAATGCGGCATTGCCGCCCATCGTGTGATTCCAGGGCATCCAGTCCAGCACCGTGGCGAGCGGACCGCCCGGCCTGCGCGGCCGCACCTGCATCATCATCGCTGCATTGGCGCACATCATCTCTTGCGTGTTGATGACGGCCTTGGGCATGCCGGTCGAGCCCGACGTGAACAGTAGCTTGCCGACGGTATCGGGCGTGATCTTCGCGATCGATTCGTCGACATCAGGCGTCACCGGCGTGACTGCAAGCTCGGCAAAGCTGACGCTCTTGACGCCATCGCAGGGCCGCACGACGTGAACGACGGTGACGCCGGTGAGATCGAGCGCTTTCAGCGCCTTCTCGAAGGTCGGGCCGTCCTGCACCATCACCACGGCCGGCTTGATCAGGTCGAACAGGTATTTCAGCTTGACATGATCATGGCTCATTAACGAATAGGCCGGCGACACTGGAGCCGCCGGGACGCGCGCCTGCATCGCGGCCTGCGTCATCAGCGCGTGCTCGATCGAATTGCCGGAGAGGATCGTGACAGGGCGTCCCTCGAGCTTGAGGTTCAGCAGCGCCTGCGTCAGCGCATCGACGGTGCGCTTGGCTTCGCCATACGACACCTTGCGCCACTCGCGATTGGGACCGCCGCGTTGCGCCAGCCAGATGCGCTCGGGCGCTTGCCTCGCCCACTTCGCGAGCGAGGCCGGAAGATGCTTCTCGTAAGCCTGCAAGGGAATGCGCGACTTGAGCACCACCGCGCCGTCAGCGCGGCGTTCGACGTCGATGTCGCGCGCCAGCCACTCGACCTTGCGAAAGGCGGGCTTCGCCATCACCGCCGCCGCGCTTCCACTCATTTTGCGTCTCCCGGAATTATTGTCCTTTGCGGATCTTCGTTGTTCAGTGCTTGATATAGACAGGCTTTCGCTTCTCAAGGAAGGCCCTGATGTCTTCCGAAAATTCCTCGGAGCGGCGCGCCATCGCGGCCTTAAGGTCGAGGCCAGCACAAAAATTCTTGCTAGGTCGCTGACCGAGAACTCGCTTGGGTGCGGGGTCTGCCTCCACGGACACATACCCCTCATCCGGCGCTTCGCGCCACCTTCTCCCTCAAGGGGAGAAGGAAGAAGAGCCTACCGCGGCGCCATACGGATGGCGCCGTCGAGACGGATGGTCTCGCCGTTGAGCATCGGGTTCTCGACCATGTGCACGGCGAGCGCGCCGTATTCCTTGGCATCGCCAAGGCGCGAGGGATGCGGCACCTGGGCCCCCAGGCTCTTGCGGGCTTCCTCGTTCAGGCCCATCAGTAACGGCGTGAAGAACAGGCCGGGCGCGATGGTGTTGACGCGTATCTTCTGGCTGGCGAGGTCGCGCGCGGCCGGCAGGGTGAGGCCGACAACGCCGCCCTTCGAGGCTGAATAAGCAATCTGACCGATCTGGCCTTCATAGGCAGCGACAGACGCCGTGTTGATGATGACGCCGCGCTCTTCACCGATCGGCTCGATCGTGACGAGGCGCTCGGCGAACAGGCGCAGGCAGTTGAACGTGCCGATCAGATTGACGTTGATGATGCGTGCGAACTTCTCCAAGGGATAGACGCCGTCGCGGCCGACGATGCGCTGCGAGCCGCCGATGCCGGCGCAGTTCATCAGCACGCGGGCAACGCCGTGCGCGGCTTCCGCCTTCGCGATCGCGGCCTTGATCTGCTCCTCGCTGGTGACGTCGGCATGGAGCGCGACGCCCTTCACTTCGGCGGCGACCTTCTCGGCGTTATCCTTGTTCTGGTCGATCACGCCGATCTTGGCGCCCTTGGCAGCCATGGCGCGCGCGGTCGCTTCACCAAGACCCGAACCACCACCGGTGATGAGAACGGCTACGTCTTTCAATTCCATGACAGGCTACCTTTCCTTGGGCGTTTCTTCTCTAGACTTGAGAGTGATGGCCGGATTATCCGACCGCGGCAGCTTCCTCGGCTTGCGTGAGGATGCCGCCGCAGATCAGCGTTTCCATGTGCTTGATATATTGCCGGCAGACGTCGTCGGTGACCGGGCCGACGCCGGTCGCGCGAGACATCGCGTGCCGGCCGAAGAACAGGTGGTCGCAGGCGCCGATCAGGCTGGTGTAGAACAGCACCGGATCGGTGGCGCGGAACTCGCCGCGGCTGACGCCCTCAGCGAGCAGGCGGCGATGAAAGTCGAGCAGCGGTGCGACGAAGAATTTTGAAACTTCGTCCGCGGAGCCGGCAACGCTCTCGTGCAGGAGATAATGGATCAGCCGGTTCATGTAGGGAAACCGGTGATAGGCGCGGATGATGCCGCCGATATGCAGCTTCAGCTTCGCCGTGGAGGTGATCTGCTGCGCCAGCAGATATTCCAGATTGGACATTTCTGTCGCGGCGTCGCGCGCGAGCAGCGCCAGCAGCAGGCCGTCCTTGTTGCCGAAATGATATTTGACCAGCGCGGCATTGGCACCGGACTTCTGGGCGATGTCGGAGAGCGAGATCTCGATCGAGGAGCGTTCGATCATCAGCTCGCTTGCGGCCATGAGCAATTTCTCTGCCGTGGAATTCTTTCCGCCCGGAAGCCTGTTCGGTACGCTGGTAGTCACGGAAATCCTTTGTTCTCGGCGCTTGAAGCGGGCCGCAGATAAGCCCAAGCAGCGCCTCCCCACAAGAGTTAATTGATCGATTGACTAAACGATATGTCATCCATTAAATCCGCCCCCGACAACCCAAACCAATTCAGAACAATCATGGGAGAGACCGAAATGGCCGAGGCTTATATCGTCGCCGCTGCGCGTACCGCGGGCGGGCGCAAGGGGGGCCGCCTCGCCGGCTGGCATCCGGCCGATCTCGCCGCAAAGGTGCTCGACGAGCTGGTCGATCGCACCAAGGTCGATCCTGCGCTGGTCGAGGACGTGATCATGGGCTGCGTGATGCAGGTCGGTGAGCAGTCCAACAACGTCGCGCGCAACGCGATCATGGCCTCGAAGCTGCCGGAGAGCGTGCCGGGCACCTCGATCGACCGCCAGTGCGGCTCCTCGCAGCAGGCGCTGCATTTCGCGGCGCAAGCCGTGATGTCGGGCACGATGGACGTGGTGATCGCGGCCGGTGTGGAATCCATGACGCGCGTGCCGATGGGCCTGTCGTCGCAGCTCCCGGCCAAGAACGGCTTTGGCAATTACAAGAGCCCGGGCATCGAGCACAAATATCCGAACATCGTGTTCAGCCAGTTCACCGGCGCGGAGATGATGGCCGAGAAATACGGCCTGTCGAAGGACGATCTCGACGAATATTCCTACAACAGCCATCAGCGCGCGATCGCGGCGACACAAGCCGGTTACTTCAAGAAGGAGATCGTGCCGCTCGAGATCACCCGTGCCGACGGCAGCAAGGACACCCATCACATCGACGAAGGCATCCGCTTCGACGCCACACTCGAAGGCATCAAGGGCGTCAAGCTGATCGCCGAGAACGGCAAGCTCACCGCGGCGAGCGCCAGCCAGATCTGCGACGGCGCCTCCGGCGTGATGGTCGTGAACGAGCGCGGCCTCAAGCAGCTCGGCGCCACGCCGCTGGCGCGCATCCACCACATGACCATGACTGGCGGCGATCCCGTCATCATGCTCGACGCGCCGCTGCACGCCACCAAGCGCGCATTGGAGAAGGCCGGCATGAAGGTCGGCGACATCGACCTGTTCGAGGTCAACGAGGCCTTCGCTTCGGTGCCGACCGGCTGGCTGAAGACCACCGGCGCCGATCCGGCACGCCTCAACGTCAATGGCGGCGCGATCGCGCTCGGCCATCCGCTCGGCGGCTCCGGCACCAAGCTGATGACGACGCTGGTCCACGCCCTGCATCAGCGCGGCAAGCGCTATGGCCTGCAGACCATGTGCGAAGGCGGCGGCATGGCGAATGTGACGATCGTGGAGCGGCTGTAAGAAAGGGCGAGTGGCGAGTAGCGAATAGCGAGCAGGTGAAATGCCCGCGCTCGGTCGACTTCGAAGCCGGGCTGCCGCGCACACCGACGGGCAAGCTGGTGAAGCGGCATCTGTGAGACAGGTATTGGCCGAAGACCGTGGCGAAGATCTAGCGCCGTATCAGTCAAACAAGCTGGGCGTGTGGTTCACCAGCGCGCCTTCGATCTCGAGCATCTTCAGCTTCGTCACCACGCCGCCATTTGCCGAGAAGCCGCCGGGCTTGTTGCCGGCCGCCAGCACGCGATGGCAGGGCACGACGATCGGACACGGGTTGTGCCCGAGCGCCTGGCCGACGTCGCGCGACAGCTGGACGCCGCCCAGCTGCTTGGCGATGTCGCCATAGGTGATGGTCTTGCCGGGCGGGATCGCGCGGGCGATCTCGTAGACGCCGCGGTTGAAGTCGGGCACGCCATCGAGATCCAGCGGGATGTCTGTGAGGTCATCCGGCTCACCCGCGAGCAGTTTGACGATGCGGTCGATCGCCTGCTGCACTTCAGGGGTCGGCTCGGCCTCGCTGGCGTCGGCGTGGCGCTGGCTGATGCGGGTGCGGATCTTCTCCTCGCCGCCCATCGGCAGTTGCGTGCCGTTGATGCCGCGCGGGCCCCAGGCGATGGCGCAGAGGCCGATCCTGGTGTCGAACAGTGCAAAATGCTGGTCGGTCATGGCTTGGTTCCTGAGCTCGCGTCCTTGTCGCATGCCCCCATCGTGATCTCAGCCTGAATCTAGGCTTGGAAATAGTTGCGATCCACCCGATTTCCGGGAATCTTGCACAGGAGTTCCGCCCCGTTCTGCGAGCCAAGAATGCAAAGCCTCCACGTCAACGGATACGATATGCCCTATCTCGACGTGGGCGAGGACAGAGGCGGCCCGCCGCTGGTCTGCGTGCACGGCTCGCTGTCCGACTTCCGCATCTGGGGCTGCGTGCTCGGGCCGCTGACGCGGCGGCACCGGATGGTCGCTGTCAGCCTGCGGCACTTCTTCCCGGCCCAATGGGACGGCATCGGCGACACCTATTCGATTGCCCAGCATGTCAGCGACGTCATCGCCTTTATCGAGAAGCTCGATCTCGGCCCGGTCGATTTGATGGGACATTCCCGCGGCGGCCACATCTGCTTCCGTGTCGCGCAAGCGAGGCCGGATCTGCTGCGGCGGCTCGTCCTCGCCGAACCCGGCGGCGAGCTCGATGCGAGCCTCGATCCCGAGTATGTCGGCGGCCCGTCGCCGCTGCTGGCGCGGTTCACGGCCTCGGCCGAGAAGATCGCGGCCGGCGATGTCGATGGTGGCCTCGCCGTCTTCGTCGACACGCTGGAAGGACCCGGCACCTGGTCACGGCTGCCGGCGATGGTGAAGCAGAATTTGCGCGACAACGCCTATACCTTGATCGGCCAGGTTCGCGACAATCGCCCGCCGTTCTCGAAGGCCGATGCGGAGGCGATTCAGATGCCGACGCTGTTCGTCTTGGGCGCGCGAACCAGGGGCCTGCTGCCAAAGGTGCTGCATGCGCTCGCCGCACATGTGCCCTATTCCAGGACGGCGATCATTCCGAACGCGACGCACCCGATGTTCGAGCAGGCGCCGGTGGAATTCGCCGAGGCGGTGCGCAGGTTCCTGGCGGAGTAGCGGGCGAGACTATTTTTGCCGAAAACAACCCCATGCACAGTAGACCGCCCCAATAAAATCAAAGACTTGGTGATATCAAAAACAAAACAAAACAGGAGGACGACCCATGAAACTGTCCGAGGCGCAATTGGAGTTCTTCCAGCGCGAGGGCTGGCTGTTCCTGCCCGAATTGTTCAGCCAGGAGGAGGTCGATTTGCTCGCGCGCGAGGCGGTTGGCATTTACGACGCCAACCGGCCGGAGGTCTGGCGCGAGAAGAGCGGCGCGCCGCGCACGGCCTTTGCCGCGCATCTCTACAATGATGCGTTCGGCATTCTGGGGGCGCATCCGCGCATGATCGATCCCGTGGAGCAGGTGTTCGGAGAGCCTGTCTACATGCACCAGTTCAAGATCAACGCGAAATCGGCCTTTACCGGCGACGTCTGGCAATGGCACCAGGATTACGGCACCTGGAAGCGCGACGACGGCATGCCGGAGCCGCGCGCGATGAACATCGCGATCTTCCTCGACGAGGTGATGCCGATCAACGGACCCCTGATGCTGGTGCCGCAGAGCCAGAACGCCGGCGATCTCAAGGCCTCGCATGACCTCGCCACCACGTCGTATCCACTGTGGACGCTGGACGAGGACACGGTGACGCGGCTGGTCAAGCAGGGCGGCATCGTCGCGCCGACCGGCAAGGGAGGCGGCATGCTGATGTTCCACGGCAATCTCGTGCACGGCTCGGCCGGCAACATCACGCCCTACCCGCGCAAGATCGTGTACCTGACGCTGAACGCGGT
This sequence comes from Bradyrhizobium sp. S3.3.6, assembly GCF_040546905.1. Classification (NCBI taxonomy): domain Bacteria; kingdom Pseudomonadati; phylum Pseudomonadota; class Alphaproteobacteria; order Hyphomicrobiales; family Nitrobacteraceae; genus Bradyrhizobium; species Bradyrhizobium sp. S3.3.6. The sequence continues at coordinate 927,869 of NZ_JBEPOT010000001.1, forward strand.
CTCGAACTACATCCGCACCCCGACGCGGCCGGACTACATCGCGCACCGCGATTTTGCGCCGATCAGGAAGGTGGACGACGACGCGCTTCTGCGGCTGGCCCGTGCGCCGCGGCAGGCGGCGGAGTAAGGTATCGTGCCCCGGACGCAGCGCAGCGTCCCTTCGACGATGCGCTGCTGAGCCGGGGCCCACGCCACGCGGATAGTTTTTCTCTGGGTCCCGGCTCTGCGGAGCGGCACTTCGCGCCGCACCGCGTCCGGGACACGATCATAATCGGAATCCCCCATGAACCTCTTCCGCCTCCTCCAGGCCCGCGCATCCGCCGGCAAGCCTGTCCGTGTCGCGCTGATCGGCGCCGGCAAATTCGGCTCGATGTTTCTGGCACAGGTACCGCACACGCCGGGTCTGGAAGTGCCCATCATTGTCGACATCGACCGCGAGCGCGCGCGCGAGGCCTGCCGCACCGTCGGCTGGAGCGCCGAGCGGATTTCGGCCACCGTCTTCACCGATGACGGCGCACGCGCCATCGCTGGCGGCGCGATGGATGTGGTGGTGGAGGCGACCGGAAATCCGGCCGTCGGCATCAAGCATGCGCGCGCCGCGATTGCGGCCGGCAAGCATATCGTGATGGTGAATGTCGAGGCCGACGTGCTGGCCGGTCCGCTGCTCGCCGAAGAGGCGCGGAAAGCAGACGTCGTCTATTCGCTCGCCTATGGCGACCAGCCGGCGTTGACGGCGGAGATGGTGGACTGGGCCCGCGCCACCGGCTTTCGCGTCGTCGCCGCCGGCAAAGGGACAAAATATCTGCCGGCCTATCACGACGTGACGCCGGACGGCGTCTGGCAGCATTATGGCCTCACCGCCGGCGAGGCGCAGTCGGCCGGCATGAATCCGCAGATGTTCAACTCCTTCCTCGACGGCACCAAGTCGGCGATCGAGATGGCCGCGATCGCGAACGCCTGCGGTCTCGACGTGCCGGCGGAAGGACTGTTGTTTCCACCCTGCGGCGTCGATGATCTCCCGCACATCATGCGGCCGCGCTCGCGCGGCGGCGTGCTGGAGCGCTCCGGCGTGGTCGAGGTCGTTTCCTCGATCGAGCGCGACGGAAGGCCGGTGTTTCGCGATCTGCGCTGGGGCGTCTATGTCGTGCTGGAGGCGCCGAACGACTACGCCGCCGACTGTTTCAAGCAATACGGCCTGAAGACCGACGGCAGCGGACGCTTCGCTGCGATGTACAAGCCCTATCATCTGATCGGGCTTGAGCTGAACATCTCGGTGCTGTCGGCCGCGCTGCGAGGCGAGCCGACCGGCCAGCCCTACGGCTTCCGCGGCGATGTCGCGTCCGTGGCCAAGCGAAACTTGCGCGCCGGCGAGATGCTGGACGGCGAAGGCGGCTACACCGTGTGGGGCAAGCTGGTGCCGGCGGCCTCGAGCCTGAAGGCGGGCGCTCTGCCGATCGGGCTGGCGCATCGGCTCAAGCTGAAGCAGGACGTCGCCCATGGCGAGATGGTGCGCTGGGGCGATGTCGAGTTCGACGCCAGCAACGAGACGATAAGGACGCGGAAAGCGATGGAAGCGGCATTCGTAAAGGCAGATTAGAGGCCGTGTACTCATAAATCGAGATTCAATAGCGCGGCTTGAGCGATGCGATGCTTTGCTTTGCTTTGCTTTGCTTTGCTTTGCTTTGCTTTGCTTTGCTTTGCTTTGCTTTGCGGACTCAAACTGGACATCGCCTCAGGTCAGCCAGGGGGCCAATAGCGGTCATGCCTTTTAGAACCCCTTACCACCATAAATGCGGTGAACCTTGGGCTGTTCTTAGTTCCTGTTCGCACTGATCGTCGTTTCTCCATCACATCGCTCACGGTGAAGCTCGCCGCCTTCCGTCGCTATCAAGATTGATCTGCGAAGCTGTCGCCGAACATCAGCAGACCGCTCCGTGCTCTCGCCGGTTAACTGATCTCGTCGACCCGGTCTGGGTAGAAGGCGACGTAGTCCTTGATCTGCGCCACCGCTTCAAAGGGCGCCTCATAAGTCCACACCGCATTGACCGAACGATCTCCTCCAACCGGAATGCTGTAATAGGAGGCGTCGCCCTTGTAGGGACAGTGCGAAGTGTGTTCGGTCCGCGTGAGCGCGGTCATATCGACGTCCCGACGGGGGATATACTGAACGGGCGGATAGGACGCCTCGCGCAGCGTTAGCGCAGCGCTTGTGTCTGCGACGGTCTTTCTGCCGATCTTGACCACGATGCGCGACGGGTTCGCCTCGATCGAAATCTGGTGATCGGCTCCCGGAATCTTCACCACTTTGTCAGCCATGATTTGCATCCTTTTCAGTTGGAAACGGGGTCTTGGGCGGCGTTTCCATGTCCTAGCTCCGTGTCCCAGCCTGCTAAATTCCTTCCGAGACGATGGAGGGGAATGGCAGCCGCTCGGCGGGTTGCAGGTTCGCATCGTCGCCTTGCAGTGACGACCTGAGGAACTGGTCGGCTTGCGACACGAAGAGTTCGGGGTACTGGTAGAACGACCCGTGATTTGCATCCGGATAAAGGATCAGCTGCGCATTCGGCAGGTTTTGCTGCAGGATGTAAGAGTTCACCGTAGGTATGATGACATCGTTACTGCCCTGCACGATCAGCGTCGGCTGACGGATATTTTTCAGACGGTCGAAGACGCTCTCGGCCGGAGCGATGTATTTGCCGATGGCTTCGCGCTGCGCGGACGCAGCTTCTCCGCTCACCTCGGGATCGCGATCGTCGCGGGAAAGCTTGCGTTCCAGAAAGGCGAGACCTGCGGCCTGGCTCGAAGGGGACGGCGAGAAGTGAACGGCGAGCCAGAGATACTCCGGCGAGTCGTAGGTGGCAGCGAATATCTCCGCTGATCTGCTCGTTGCCATGTCAGCCCCACGCGGCCCGGTTCCGACGAGAATGAGCCGGCGAACTAGATCGGGAGCCTGGATTGCAATTTCCTGGGCGACCATGCCGCCGATGGAAAAGCCGAGCACGTCGACCTCGGTAAGCCCGAGAGCCTTGATGAAGGCGATCGCATTTGCACCCATTTCCTGAAAGCTTGTCGGGACCCGGCCTGAACTGCTCGAGACGCCCGCATTATTGAAGAGGATCACCTCGTTGTTACCGCCCAGACCATCGGTGACGGCGGGGTCCCAATGATCCATGGTCCCGCGGAAATGCTGGTTGAAGACCAGCGGCACGCCACCTGCCCGGCCGAAGCGGCGATAGGCGAAGCGGATGCCGTTGGCCTCGATGAACCGCGTGGGAGCGGTCTGGTGATTGTGTTGGGTCATGGAAAGCCCCTGACAGTCAGTGGCTCTTGCCGCCATCGACATGGAGGACATGGCCGGTGATGTATGAGGCTCCTTCCGACGCGATGAAGACGATCGCATTGGCAAGCTCCTCCGAGAGGCCGAGGCGGGCCATCGGCACGGTCGTCACCAGAGCCGCCTTGTTCTCGGGCGTGCCGGTGAAGCGGGTCAACATGCCGGTGTCGGTCGGACCGGGAGCCACGGCATTCACACGGACGCCCGACTTTGCGAGTTCGAGCGCCACCGACTTGGTAATGCCTTCCACGGCGTGCTTGCTGCCGACATAGATGGACGCTCCGGCCGCGCCCTCATGCCCGTAGGTCGAGGAGATGTTGATGATGTTGCCGCTGCCCTGTCCCTTCATGACGCGGGCTTCGTGCTTCATGCTCAGCAGCACGCCGAGAACATTGGTGTCGAACGTCGCGGCGTAGCTTTCCGCGGTCTGGTCCGTAATCGGGCCGGGTTTGCCTTCGGTGCCGGCATTGTTCACCGCGACATCGAGACGCCCGAAGCGCTCGACCGTGCGGTCGACAAGGCGACGGACATCGTCTTCCTTGCGCACGTCGGCTTGGACGAACTCGGCTTCGGCACCAGACGCACGGAGTTCGCGGACCAAGGCCTCCCCGGCATCCGGCTTTCTCCCGGAAACAACGACCCGATGGCCTGCTTTTGCGAACGCGACTGCTGCAGCGCGGCCGATGCCAGTGAGGGCCCCCGTGATCAATACGACTGACGATGACATGACTATCTCCTTGAAAAAGCGAATGTTTGAGCAGAGGTGGCTCCTCTGCTCTGGGCCGCCCGTCGTCTCCATCCCTTCGGTGAGGCGAAAGAAACCGCGGCGTTGGGCCGAAGATGAGCGCTCTTCAACGCTTTGAAAATTGGGCCGCAATTCCAAACATATCGGACTAAAATGTCCAAAATGGAGGTTCGCCCATGGACAGTCTGACGTCGCTCAATGCCTTCGTACGGGCGGCGGAAGCCCGAAATTTCACGGTCGCGGGACGGCAGCTTGGCGTGTCGTCGTCAGCGATCGGCAAGGCGGTAGCGCGGATGGAGGAACGGCTCGGCGTGCGCCTTCTCCATCGCAGCACGCGCAGCATCACGCTCACCGCGGAAGGTGCCCGGTTTCTGGAGCGCTGCCGTCGCATCTTTGCTGAGATTGAAGCGGCCGAGCTTGAGCTGTCGCAGACGCACGAAACTCCGCGCGGCACGCTGCGTGTCGCCCTGCCATTGGCCGGCATGCTGATGATGCCCACTCTGGTCGCGTTCATGCGGGCATATCCGGAGATAACATTGGATCTCGATTTCAG